>CAWFDA010000014.1:0-86939 GCA_963814475.1 uncultured Bacteroidota bacterium
TCGTCGGTGGGCGTCCGGGACCGAACCGTTGCGGTCAGCCGCCTTGGGCATGACGGTGATCATCATCGCCGGCGGCATCGACTTGTCCGCCGGCACGGCCCTCGCGGTCTGTGTGCGACGGTATTCGCCTACGGGCTCAAGGATGGTCCATTGCGATTGGGATCCCTGGCGTCTTCTCGCTGCAGCTTGGATCATCGATCTGGGTTTCGGTCGCCGCGGCCATGCTCACGGGCTGTCTTGTGCGGGCTGTGCAACGGCGCACTGATCAGCTACCTCCCGGGTCGTGCCCTTCATTGTCACGTTGGGGACCATGACGATCTTCCTGGGCGTCGCCAAGATGGTCGCCAAAGAGACCACGGTGCGTCCTCCGCTAACGGCGGTTCCCGACTGGCTGCCCGCCATGGTGAAGCCGGTTCCCGACCGCGAGTGGCTGGCGCACCCGCTGCTGCCCAACTTCGGCTGGGGAGTCTGGCTCGCGATTCTTCTGGCGATCCTGCTGGCCTGCTTGCTGCACTACTCGGTCTTCGGCCGCCACGTGTTCGCCCTCGGATCCAACGAAGCGACGGCGAGGTCTGCTGCGGGTCCGATGTCCCTTGACCCGGATCGCGGTATACACGTTGGCGGGGGCGTTTGTGGGGGAGTCGCGGGCGTGTACCAGTTCGCGCGGCTTTCCTCCGGGAACCCCGACGTCAGGGATCGGGTTGGAGTTGAAGATCATCGCCGCGGTGGTGATCGGCGGCGGGAGCCTCAGCGGCGGCCGGGGTCCGGTCCGTAGGCACGCTGGCCGGGCGCAGCCATCATGCTCGTGATCGCCAGCGGCTGCACGGCGCTGGGGCTCCGCAACCCCGTTCAAGACATCATCATCGGGGCGATTATCATCGCTGCCGTTCACGCTCGATCAGTTCCGCCAGGGGCGTCTCGCCCGCGGCTGAACCGGCCACAGTGGGGATCGGCGCCTCTCGCGTGAGTCGCATGCCGCGGGGCGATGCCCTCCCCCCTGCCCCCGTAACCCCGACGCCACAAACCTCGTCTGCTCGCTTCCTCAGAGCGGAGAAAACGCCTTGTGTACAACAACCAGCGCAGCGCCGCCCCCCGTTTCGCAACCGCTCACGAGGGCCAAGACGAACCTCTGTGGCTCTGTGCCTCCGTGAGAGATTCTTCCAGCGGCTCGTGAACGCTTCCCCCCGTTTCGGGCCCCTACTTGATGGCGATGGCCTGCTGGAGCGGCCGGAGCACCCCGTCGATCACGTAGTTGTCCACGAGGTCTCCGGCAGATTTCGCTCAAGCGGCCCATGACCGACACGAATGTCTCCCGCGCCTGCAGCTCCAGCTCCATCGCGGCACGCCGTCGGATCCCGACGCTGCAACTGCTCCTCCGCGGTAGTCGGCCATCCGCACATGATACGCGCTGGTGCGCGTCTCAACGCTCAAGCGGCACTGAATCCGGCAGTCTTCGTCCAGAGCCAGTTGGATGGACGGCTCGTTGCAGATCACCGTAGCCCGGAGAGTTCCGTCAAGCGGTCGAACGCGGGCGTTACGCCCAAGGCCTCCACCAGCAGTTGATTGTGGTTGCCGCGGTAGGTGAAGTCGAAGCCGTACATGATGTTGAGCGACTCGCAGTCCAGCGGGCTGACCAACAGGAGAACGGGGCCACTTCCAGCATCCCATCGTTGTGCTGCTCCATCGCGTCGTCAACGGATTCTGGGTTCACGTAGCCCGAGCAAACGCGACGCGTTTTCGATCGTAGCCCAACGGTAGTTGCCCTGATCCTTGTCTTCCTCGAGCACGAACTCGCCGCGATCGCGGCTATAGAAATTGCGCATGCTAGGGATAATGTTTCTGGATCTGTTCGAAGAAGTGCAGGACCGTCTCGCGGCTCTGAGGAAGATCCATCTCAGTGTTGAGGTTCATGTTGGTCAGCGTAGTAGTCGTCAGCTGTGAGCGAGCTGTCGAGCGACTCATGGAGAAGGGCTCCTTTGGGCGCGAGCTAGCAGGACGAGGCCTCTTGCCCAGGTCCGCCGCCGCATCTTGGGTGGGACCGGCAACCCTCAGTATAGAATGGTTCCCGCTCGAGTGTCAAAGCGGCGTGGGCCGCTGGCACAGCCCGATTTCTCCGCAAATTCGCGAAAGGCGGGCACCTAATGCGCAGCTTTGTGCTAGAGACGCGAGACACGTTTGCCGCAGTAGACCAACGAGAGTCTTGCCGCATCGCGGTCTTCTTCCTCCGAGTTGGGCTGGATGAGCAGCGGGATTTCGAGGGCGATTGTGGTGTGACGGGGCTGGTCTTCGGTCACGAATCGCCAGGGGCGGCGATCCGCGGCTCTGGGGGGCGATGATCGACATGTGTGCGGACCGGACAACTTCATCGCGTCGCTGATCGAGCGCCTGCAGGCTTTCGCCGCCGGGACGCCGGATGATTTGCTCGACGTGGCCCTGGAGCTGGATTCGCTCACGCCATTCCACTCGTAGTGGTGGAGCGATGCCGCCGCATTCCCTTCGGCGGCGTGCTCACCTATGGTGAGCTCGCCGCGGAGGCCGGCTTTGCCGGTGCGGCTCGGGCCGTGGGCAATGTGATGGCGAGGAACCGCTTCCTTTGATCGTTCCCTGCCACCGCGTGGTCGGCGCCCACGGGTCGCTGGGAGGCTATTCCAGCCCCCTCGGGCTATCGATGAAACGACGCCTGCTGGAGCGCAAGGCTCCTGGCCGGCCGACTGGCCCAGAGAATCCTCGCGAAACACATAGCCAACGTGGCGGCTAACTTAGAGCCTGTCCCAATACTGCGCTCGTCGAAGTCTGCGTTCGGCACAGGTATCCGACCCCGCCCGAAAAGGCTGACCGAAGGTCTCCTCTCCAATCAGAACGGTTTTGGGATCCGCTCTTAGGGCGTCAAGTGTTTCACCATCTCCTGAAAGGAGAAATCGACGTCGAAGCTGCGGTCCAGACTCCTCGCCCCGACGCTCGAGCGTCGAGACGCTCTCCCTGGCCGCGCTGGCAGACGCAATCACCACCAAGTTCCCCGCGGTTGGCGCTTCAAACCTGTAGACTTCCGGGAAGACGCTGCGAATGACGCCGATGTCGTCATCCACACCCGCGTGTTGATGCAGGTTGAAGACGACCAGCCCGTCCGCGTTGACCCGGGCGGCGACCTTCTTGAGAAACTCGGCCGTCGCCAACTCGATCGGCACGCCCGTGCCGTCGGTCTTCGGCGAAGGCCTCGAAGGCATCCATGTAGATGACGTCGTAATGCTCCGGCGTCGTCGCCAGATGCTCGACGCCATTGGCCGTGATGATCCGCAGGTTGCCGCCAGCGCAGGACTCCGAAGTACTCGTCGGCCACTTTGACGATCGCCGGGTCGATCTCCACCACATCGATCTGAAGTTTGGGCGCGTGGCAGATTCAGAAAATGGACCATGGAGCCCCCGCCCAAGCCGACGATCATCACTCGCTGTTGGTTTCTCTTGAACAGATAGCTCGCAAACATCGTGCGGCTGTAGGGGACGAGCAAGTGATGGGGCTGATTCAGATCCAGCGCGGACTCCACAACTTCGTCGCCGTACTGGCCGACAAACAGCAGAGTGCGAATACTGTCCTGCTTCCTGATGCGGATGTGGGAAAAGCCGGACTTAACGTCGTATTCCACGGCCCCGCCGTCCTTCCTTTTGATCATCGCGGCTAACGCTTAATATAATTCCAATGGCAATGCTGGTAAACCAAATCGATGTTCCACCCATACTTAGCATGGGCAAAGGTTGACCGGTAACCGGAAATAAATTAACCGCTACAGCCATGTTTATCATAGCTTGAAAAGTAAGACTGAAGGCACATCCTACTGCCAGAAATGTGGCAAAGGCGCGTGGCGAATTTTGAGCTATTTGTATAGCTCTAAAGAACAAGACGAGATACAGCGCCACAATGATTGTGCCTCCAAACAATCCGTACTCTTCAATAATAATGGCAAAAATAAAATCAGAATAAGGGTGTGGAAGAAAATTTCTTTGAGAACTATTGCCGGGACCTTTACCAAACAACTCTCCTGAAGCAATTGCAATTTTTGCTTGTTGTGATTGATAGCTCGATTCACCATCATCATTCATGAATGTATTAATTCTTTTTTCCCATGTAGCTATACGACCTTCATATCCAATCAACTTGGATATGCCAATAAACATTCCAAAAGTTAAAACACCAATTCCCATCAGCATCATAATGTATTTGATACGAATTCTACCGATCACCATTAATATCACGCAAGTGGCAAAAAGTACAGCGGCTGTTGAGAAATTCGCAGGAAGAATTAATGCGCAAGTAATAATTACAGGACCCATGATAGGAACAAAAGTTGTTTTAAAATCTTTTATGTTATCCTGCTTCTTTGAAAGCATCCGAGCAACAAACAATATCAAAGCCAACTTTGCGAGATCTGAAGTTTGAAACGATAAATTAACAATTGGTAATGTAAGCCATCTGCTTGCTTCATTCAAATTAGTTCCAGTGAAGAGTGTTAATGCCAGTAATGGAATTGCCAGAATAATTGCTATTTTAGAAAATCTGGCATACACGGTATATTTAAGTAAATGTGCACCATACATTAATCCAAATCCGAACAACAAAATCAATCCGTGCTTTATAAGATAATATTCAGTATTACCTTCCTGATATTTATAAGCAAGAGACCCAGTCGAACTATAAACAGCCAGAATAGAAAATATAGAAAGTAGCACCACAGTGAGCCAGATCACCCGATCGCCTTTAAAATATGTATCTAACCAATTCAGGTTCATTTTGTCAATAGTTTTAAATAATTGAAATTAAATTAAAGCCCTCTAACTGCTTTCTTAAATTGCCAGCCACGATCCTCATAATTTTTGAATAAGTCGAAACTCGCACAAGCAGGAGAAAGTAATACCACATCACCTTTACGACCTTTTTCATAGGCACTTCGCACTGCATCAACAGCAGTTTTTGTTTCTGAAATCTCAGGAATGATATCTCCAAATGCTTCTATAATTTTTTGGTTATCCACACCCAAACAAACAATAGCTTTAACTTTAGTTTTTACCAACTCTTTAAGCGTTTCGTAGTCGTTTCCTTTATCAATCCCCCCAACGATCCATACAATTGGTTTTTTCATACATTCAAGAGCATACCAGGTAGAATTAATGTTAGTTGCTTTTGAATCGTTAATGAATTCGATTCCGTGAACCGTCATTACATTTTCTAGACGGTGTTCAATATTCTTAAAGTCAGAGAAACTTTCTCTGACAACATCCTTACGGATATCAATTACTCTTGCAGCTATGCCGGCGGCCATACTGTTGTAGATGTTGTGTTTGCCTTGGAGGGCCAGGTCGAATATTGACATATTTAGGTTGGTGTTTTTTATATTGATGTTTAAGTGGTCTTCTTTTACAAATGCTACCATTCCTTCTTCTTTTTTAATGGAAAATGGTAACTTTTCGGATGCAATTTTTCTTTTAGCTACTTCAGTTGTGACAATCTCATCATCAGCACAATAAATAAATGCATCTAATGCGGTTTGATTTTGAATGATTCTGAAACTTTGAATCAATATAATTTTGCAAATCATACTCGTATCTGTCGAGATGATCGGGAGTAATGTTTAATAGAATGGCCAAATCGGCTTTAAACGAAAACATTCCATCTAATTGGAAACTGCTTAATTCAAGAACATAATAGTCAAAATCATTTTCAGCAACTTGTCATGGCAAAACTTTTTCCTACATTTCCTGCCAGACCCACCTTCAAACCTGCTTTTTGCAGAATATGATAGGTAAGCATCGTAGTAGTTGTTTTTCCATTCGTACCGGTAATGCATATTTTCTTTGAATTGGTATATCTACCACCGAATTCAATTTCAGAAATTACCGGAATATTTTTTTCTTTTAATTTTTTAATAATCGATGCTTTGTCGGGAATGCCCGGACTTTTAATTACTTCGCTTGCAAACAAAATCTCCGACTCGGTATGAATTCCTTCTTCAAACCGAATTCCTTTATCTCACAAGTAAACTTCGATACTCTTCTTTAATTTCTCTCATGTCGGAAACAAAAACGTCATACCCTTGCTTCTGCGCAAGCACAGCAGCACCATACCCGCTTTCGCCGGCACCAAGAATGACTATTTTATTGTTTCCTTTCACAGTTATTATCGTAATTTCAAAGTTACTACACTTAATACTGCCAGCATGATTCCAACAATCCAGAATCTGGTAACAATTTTTGCTTCATGATAACCAAGTTTCTGATAATGATGATGAAGTGGAGACATTTTAAAGATTCTTCGACCTTCACCATATTTCTTTTTTGTATATTTAAAATAACTTACCTGAATCATCACTGATAAATTTTCAATCAGAAAAATTCCACAGATAATTGGAATCAATAATTCTTTACGGATGGCGATTGCAAACACAGCAATAATTCCACCAAGTGCCAAGACTACCTGTATCTCCCATAAATACTTGAGCCGGATATGCATTGAACCATAAAAACCCAACACATGCACCAACGAATGCACTCATGAAAACCATTAATTCACCGGCATTGGGATGTACATGATGTTCAGATAATTTGCAAACACCGTGTTACCCGATACATAAGCAAAAATTGCCAGTGTTGTTCCAATTATTGCAGAAGTACCTGTTGCAAGTCCATCAATACCATCAGTAATATTTGCACCATTAGAAACTGCTGTTACAATTAAAATAACCATCAAAACAAATACAATCCACGTATATTTTTTAGATCCATCACCAATCCATGAAACCAAATGGGAATAATCAAATTCATTATTCTTTAAAAATGGAATGGTTGTTGTAGTTGATTTGATATCAACAGATGAGTAGAGCGTATTTTCACTGGCTCTTAACTCATCAATTATAGTAGCTTGATTCTGCATTGTGATGGGCTTTCCAACACTTTTTTCACGCACTACAACTTGCTCATTAAAATAATAAAACGGAACCAACAATTATTCCCAATCCAATTTGACCAATCACTTTAAATTTTCCGGCAAGTCCTTTTTTATCTTTTTTGAACACTTTAATATAATCATCTATAAATCCAATGGCTCCTAACCACAGGGTAGAAACAATCATCAATATCACATAAATGTTATCAAGTTTAGTAAGCAACAACACAGGAATCAGAATGGCGGCAATAATTATCAATCCCCCCATAGTAGGAGTTCCTTGCTTTTTAGATTGCCCATCCAAACCAAGATCTCGGATAGTTTCGCCTACTTGTTTATTAAGAAGCATACGAATAATTCCTTTTCCTAAAAAAAGAGTAATAAACAACGAAATAATAATTGCCATTGAAGCCCTGAAAGAAAGGAAGCGAAATAATCCTGCTCCGGGTATATCAAATTGTTGATCGAGGTAATCAAAGAGATAGTACAACATCAGCTTTCGAATATTTTAAATGAGTCTTCAAGAACTTGCTTATCATCAAACGGTTGTTTAACCCCTTTAATCTCCTGATATTTTTCATGCCCTTTTCCAGCCACTAAAATGATGTCACCCGGCGAAGCCATTCCACAAGCAGCTTTTAATGCTTCCTTGCGATCGGTTACCGCCAATGTTTTGCGAACATGATGTGCAGAAACACCTGCTTTCATTTCATTAATAATTGACTCAGGCTCTTCAGAACGAGGGTTGTCGGAAGTGAAAATAACTTTATCACTCATTTCACAAGCAATTTTTGCCATCAATGGTCTTTTAGCAGCATCTCTATCGCCACCACAACCAACAACAGTTATAACTTTCTCATTCCCGGTTCGTATATCGCGAATGGTATTTAATACATTTTGAAGTGCATCAGGAGTATGAGCATAATCTATAATCCCAACTACATTGTTTCCTGAAATGATATATTCGAACCTTCCTTCAACAGGTGCCAGGTTGCTAATTCCGGTGAGTACGTTGAGTTGTTCTTCTCCTAACATAATTGCAGTAGCATAAACACCAATAATATTGTACGCATTAAATTTTCCTATAAGTCTACAAAAAACTTCATTATTTTCAATTTGAAGCATGAGACCGGTAAGGCTATTTTCCAAAACCTTACATTTAAAATCGCTCATCGATTTTAAGCTAAAAGATTTTTTTACTGCATTACAATTCTGAACCATAATTTTTCCATTCTTATCATCCTCATTATAAAGTGCAAATGCATCTTCAGTAAGTTGATCAAAGAATAATTTCTTGGTTCTGATATATTCATCAAAAGTTTTGTGATAATCGAGATGGTCGTGAGTGATATTGGTAAATAACCCACCTTTAAAATGCAATCCTGCAATGCGTTGTTGTGCAATTGCATGAGAGCTAACTTCCATAAAGCAATATTCGCAATTCTCTCTTACCATTAAAGCCAACAAACTATTGAGACTAACAGGATCGGGTGTAGTGTGAGTTGCAGCAATAATTTGTTCGTTAATCTGATTTTGAACAGTCGATAACAATCCGCTTCTATATCCGAGATTTTCGGAACAAATTAAAAAGCAAAGTAGCAGTTGTAGTTTTTCCGTTTGTTCCGGTAACACCAATTAATTTTAATTTTTCGGAGGGATTATCATAAAAATTTGCTGCTATAACTGATAAGAGCAATGCTGCTATTAGTGACCTTAGCATAAGTAATTCCCTGACGAATTTTCTTGGGAAATTCTTCACAAACAATTGCAGAAGCCCCTGCATCCACAGCATTCAGAATAAATTCATGACCATCGCTTTTAGTGCCACGAACAGCAACAAAAAGTGAACCGTTGGTTACAGCAGATGAATTGAAGTATATAGCATCAACTTCGGTGGCAGTAGTACCTATCACCTCCAACAACCCTGCTTTATATAATATATCTTTCAGCTGTTTCATTATCCCAATTGAATCACTATTTCTTGACCTTTTTCAATTTTTGCTCCTGTAGAAATAGATTGTTTTAAAACAGTTCCTCTTCCAACAACTCTCACTTGCAAGCCTTTACTTTCTAACAAATAAATAGCATCACGCAATCCCATTCCCACAACATTTGGAACCTGATCGTGTCTGAATCGAATTCCTGAAAACTCTACTTTATCGTGTTGTTCTCCGACAGCAGCAATCCAACGATCCTGACTTCCCGGTAACTGAGCTGGAATTTTGAGAGTATTAATTACAGTTTGTGTTTGTTTAAACTGGCCTGTTTTGCTTTTCGGAAGGTTATCGGCAAGATTTTCTTCGTACTTCAATTCTTTATGTAACTCTAATTTATTTGCATAAACCTTATCAGCAATTTCTTTAAAAATTGGGCCTGCAACCTGCGAAGCGTAATACACATTTCCATTAGGAGCATATACCACAACAATGCAGCTATATTTAGGATTATCGGCAGGAAAATAACCAACAAAAGAAGCCTGATATTTCACTTTTCCATTCTTATAACCTTCACGTGCATTGGCAATTTGGGCTGTTCCTGTTTTACCGGCAATTTTAAATTGAGCATGTTTAAGATTAGTAGCTGTACCTTCTTGAACAACTCCTTCGAGCATTAACTTAACCTGTGCAATTGTTTTAGGTGAAGCAATGCTATCTTTAATAATGGTTGTTTTAAATTCCTGCACTAAATGACCTTTATTTCTAATTTCTTTAACGAATAACGGTTTCACCATTCTTCCATTATTTGCTACTGCATTATAAAAAGTAAGAATTTGCAATGGAGTTAATGAACACTCGTAGCCAATTGACATATATGGTAAAGTGACTTTAGACCAATACTTATCATCTGTATTTTTTATTAGTGGTGCACCCTCACCGGAAATTTGAAGACCTAATTTTTTATCTAGTCCAAATCCACGTATTCTATCAACAAAAGCTTGAGGATTTTTAGAATAAAATTTATGAACCATTTTTGATATCCCTACGTTGGAACTTACTTCAAAAACATGTTGCATGGTAATTTTCCCGTAGCCACCTTCGTGTGAATCTTTCATCACACGATTAGCATAACGAACAGAGCCACCTTGCGTATCAACAATATCATCAGGCTCCACATATCCATCTTCAAGCAGCGCCATCATAGAAGCAAGTTTGAAAGTAGAACCCGGTTCAGTACTTTCACCAACACCAAAATTAAATTCCTCACGATAGTTGCCATCTTCACCACGTTTAAGATTCGCTATAGCTAAAATTTGTCCCGTTTCAACTTCCATTAAAATGGCACAACCTTTATCGGCATTATGTAAACTCAACTGTGTGTAAAGGGAATTTTGTGCAACATCTTGAAGATTCAAATCAATTGTAGTAACTACATCGTTCCCATCTTGAGGATCAATTTCATTTTCATTATTAAGAGGCTTCCAAACATTGCCCGAAATCTTTTGCATTAATCGCATTCCTTGCACACCTTTTAAGTGTTTATCAAATGCACCTTCAATTCCAACAGGCTCTACTCCTTCTACCTTATACCCTATTGTTCGTGCTGCGAGTAAATTGAATGGCTTAACTCGTTTACTTTTTTGCTCGGGAATTAATCCTCCTGCATATCTTCCCATTCTAAAAATTGGAAACTGTTTCACCAATAGCAACTGTCTATAAGAAACATTTTTCTTCAACAAATAATAGCGATGACCATCCTTCCTGGCATCTCTTAAAATTTGTTTGTATTCAGATGCAGGCTTATCTTTAAATAATTTAGCCAAACAAATTGAAAGCGAATCGACGTTATCATTAAATATATCGCGAGTCACTCGTTCAGCCAACATATCCACTCTTAAATCATAAATTGGAACAGAAGTTGCCAACAAACTCATGTCGGCAGAATAAATATTTCCGCGAGCAGGTTCAATGTCTCTCAATTTAGTGGTAAGGCTATCAGCTTTCGCCCTCCACTGATCACCCTCTACAAACTGCAAATGCCAAATTCTTGCTACAATAGCAAAACCAAATACGCACACCAATCCAAAGACCAGGTAAATCCTTCTTAATATATCTTTTCTGGTATCGCCCATAAAAATCAGTTCTGCTTATTTTCTTTCGAAGGTTCCACAATAATTTTTTTAGGAGCCTCCACAGATTCTTTTAGTCCCTGCCAGGCAACTGCTTTTGCAACTTCCGATTGCTTGCTTACAAACATCAGATCCGACTTACCTGAAATATATTCGGTACGAAGAGTTTTTAATTCTTTAGTTACTTTATCAATATCTCTGATAGTTCTTTCCGCATAATAACTGTTGGCGATATAAACAAGGGCTACCAGAGTGAGAAAGAAAATATAAGGCATCACTTTAAGAAGCATATCTTTACTAAAAATACCAAAAACATTCAAAAACTTTAAATAGCTTCTAGCTGAAGCCATGCTTTTGCTTTCCCTCTTTTTAGGAATTTCTTTTACCTGTACCGGTTTTTTCTCTCTGTTCATTTTAACATTAGATTTTTTCGGCGATTCTTAATTTGGCACTTCTTGATCTTGGGTTACTTTTAATTTCTACTGCAGTTGGTACAACAGGTTTTTTTGTTATCGATTTAAACTTCACTCCAATAGTATTTCCGTAAAGATCTTTGTGATCATCACCTTCAAAATTTCCTTTAGCTATAAAATTTTTCACTAAGCGATCTTCGAGAGAGTGATAAGACATCACTACTAATTTTCCGCCACTCACTAAAATATCGGAAGCCTGTTCGAGCATATCCCGCAAAGCAGATAACTCATCGTTTACTTCAATTCTTAGTGCTTGATATACTTGAGCGAGATATTGATTTTCATTTGCTTTTGGAACTAACGATGCGATGACAGTTCGTAATTCAGTGGAACTTTCGATTGGTTTATTCCTGCGTGCGTTCACGATTGCAGCTGCGAGATGCTTTGAATTTTTCACTTCACCATACAACGAAAAAATATTCACCAAAGCTTTTTCAGAGTAGGTATTTAAAATTTCACGAGCGGTGATTCCACTTTTTGTATCCATTCTCATATCGAGATCATGATCAAAACGAATAGAAAAACCTCTTTCTGCTACATCAAATTGATGCGACGACACTCCCAAATCGGCCAGAATACCGTTTACCGGAATCAGGTTTCGTTGTTTAAGTTGTTGTTGCATAAATCTGAAATTTTCTTTTACTAGAATGAAAGCCGGGCTGGCTATACTGTTTGCTTCTGCATCGGGATCTTGATCGAATGCAACCAAAACTCCTTTGCCTTGTAACTTTTGTAATATTGCTTTTGAATGTCCCCCACCCCCAAATGTGACGTCAACATAAATCCCTTCCGGTTCAATACCGAGCCCTTCGATGCATTCGGCAAGCATGACGGGTTCGTGATAATTCATTTAGTTTTCTCTCAAATCAAGATCACCATCATCGAACTGCTCAGAGATATCAGAATACTTTTCTGACTCTTCAGCAGCCGGGATTTTGAATTTATCTCTCGCCCAGATCTCAATATTTTGTCCGTATGTGGATATCACAATCTCACGTCCAATCGATGCCCATTCCATTAAATGCTTTGGCAGATTTAATCGACCCGCTGAATCCAAGGTTAAATCGGTTGCCCCGTTTGCAAAAAAGCGCTGGTATTCCCTGATCTGCTTTTTCGCCCTGTTCATCTTGTTGATCCTATTCGACTCTTTGATAAACAATGGATAAGGACGCATCGCAACACAATTATCCAACCCTCGATTAAGCACAAAACGATCCTGCATCTCCGCCGGAAGTTGCTTACGCAGTTGCGCAGGAACCATGATCCGGCCCTTTTCGTCAACTTTTACTTCGTATTCTCCTATTAAATGGATCATTTTAAGATGCTTATCTCAATGTTTTCACTCTCCTTTTGGATACAGCTGAGCTTTTGCGGTTTGAGGTCGGTAAAGATAAATAAAGAATTCCCACATTTTACCACAAAATTTGAAGATTGTTGATAAATTTTATTTTTGAGTGCAATTATGATTAAACTTTTTCAAAGTTTGATGACAGTATGGTCTGTAATAACGAGCGAATTAGTCCAAAAGTATACTATTATTTTAATCGTGGTAGAAAGTGGTAATAATTTATTTTATTATTCAGCAATGAAAACTGTAACTTTGAAGCCTACGAAGGTGTTTTATATATGCAAAGTGCTGCAAATAAGAAGTTTATAGATATTGATGAGATTTTTCGAAGCAAAAATCCGGGCCTTTACCGGATCCTGCCAGGCTTCATTTTAAAATATTTGAAAAAAGTCACCCATCAGGAAGATATTAATTCCTTTATCAACCGTCATGGTCATCGGCAGGGATTGGATTTTGTGGATGCTATAGTGGATGAATTTGGGGCTGATGTAGTGGTGAAAGGCCTTGAAAACATCCCTCTTTCGGGAGGTTGTATCGTTGCATCCAACCATCCTTTGGGAGGATTGGATGCAATGCCTCTTTTGCAAATGATTGGAAGGAAAAGGGCTGATGTTAAGTTCATTGTGAATGATATATTACTTCAATTAAAAAATCTTAATAGCCTCTTTATAGGGGTCAACAAGCATGGTAAAAACTCCACTGAGGTTCATCAAACATTAGATCAATGGTATAATTCAGGTTCAGCAATAATTATTTTTCCTGCAGGGCTCGTTTCACGAAATCAAAATGGTCAAATAATGGACCTTGAATGGAGAAAAAGCTTCATTACAAAAGCCAAAAAATTTAAAATTGATATCGTACCGGTGTTTGTAGGTGGGAAAAATTCATCGTTTTTTTACAATCTTTCGAAGATTAGAAAGTTGATTGGTATTAAAGCGAACATCGAAATGCTGTATCTTGCGGATGAAATGTACAAGCAAAAGAATAAGACAATTACTGTTATATTTGGCAAACCAATTCAGTACTCATTATTGGATGATTCTCACTCTGATCAGGAATGGGCTCAACTGGTTAAAAAACATGTGTACAGCCTTGAAACCGAGGGTCCTCAACATATTATGAAAACGGCTTTCTGATTATGCAGTCAATTATTGACCCCATCGACAAAAAAATTTTAGAGGCAGAACTCTATAACGGAAAATTTATCCGTGATACGAACAATGGTGCTAATCAGATTTTTATTGTCACCCATCACGACTCTCCAAAAGTGATGCAGGAAATTGGCCGTTTGCGAGAAATAACGTTCCGTGCCGCCGGTGGTGGAACGGGTTTGCCTTTCGATATTGACCATTTTGACACCGCAGAAGCTCCTTATAAACAACTTATTGTTTGGAATCCTATTGATCAGGAAATTGTTGGCGGCTACCGTTTTATTGAGTGCGCAAAAGCTCCAAAGGATTCTTTTAATAAGGTGCTGCTGGCCACTACTGAATTGTTTTCATTCTCTGAAAAATTCATGGCCGATTATTTGCCATGGACTATAGAATTGGGCCGTTCGTTTGTACAACCTCGCTATCAACCCAGTAGTGAAAATCGAAAAGGTCTTTTTTCACTGGATAATTTATGGGATGGATTAGGTGCCATTGTGGTTGATCATCCGCAAATAAAATATTTCTTCGGCAAAGTTACTATGTATCGCCATTTCAATCCCGTTGCCAGGGATATGATTCTCGCTTTTATGAATCACTATTTCCCCGACAATGAACAGTTGGTTCTTCCAATCAAACCGCTCGATATTGTTAATGATATGAAAGCTTTTGAAAAAGAATTGGTAGGATTGAATTACAAAGATGGTCACCGTGTTTTAAATCAGCATGTAAGAAATTTGCATGAAAATATTCCTCCATTGGTGAATTCCTACATGAATCTTTCAGCCACCATGAAAACATTTGGCACTGCTTTGAACGATCATTTTGGTGAAGTGGAAGAAACCGGAATTATGGTTACCATCAGCGAAATTTACGATACCAAAAAAGAGCGACATATCAGCACTTATCACCCGGGATCAAAACCTTGAATTAGTACAACACTTCATGAATATAAAAACAGCTGATTTTTTATGCAGTAACAGCGATTATCGCAAATGTCCATCAGCCGACAAACCTGAATTTGCATTCATTGGAAGATCTAATGTTGGGAAGTCGTCGTTGATCAACACACTTACCAATCGCAAAGGTTTGGCAAAAACATCGGGTAGTCCCGGAAAAACACAACTCATAAATCATTTTCTTATTAATGAAGCGTGGTATCTGGTGGATCTACCGGGTTATGGCTATGCGAAAATTACAAAATCCATTAAGGAGAAATGGGAAGGAATGATTCGTGATTACCTTCATAAAAGAGAAAATTTGGTTTGCACCATGGTACTCATTGATGCACGTTTGGAACCACAGGTAATCGATTTAGAATTTCTTCAATGGTTAGGAATTAATCATATTCCTTTTTGCATTTTGTTTACCAAAGCCGATAAGCTCACAAAAAATGAATTAGCGAGTAGTTTGAGTCGTTACCGAAAAACATTACTCGATGCATGGGAAGAACTGCCACCAATTTTTGTTACCTCAGCCGAAAAAGCTACAGGAAAAACTGAAGTGCTCGAGTATTTGGATAAATTGGTGAAAGAGTATTCGAAAGAATAAAAAACTACACCAGTATCAATGACCTCTGTGCCAACAAAATTATTTTAGAACCCCATTCATTTTACCAAATTTTTCGGCAAAGGAAGTAATTTCAGCAGCAGCTTTATCATCATTTGTTGCACGAAGATAGGTATCAGCCATGCTTCTAAAAGTTTCATAAAACAAATGCTGCATTTCTTCCACCATCATTTTTTGAGTCCACAAGTCGATTCGCAAAGTACTTTTATCTTTCGGATCCCAAATGGAAATTAAAACGGAGCTGCATTCTTTTTCGCCTTGAACGCCCGAGTCTTCGGCGGTCCATTGAATTCTTTCCGGTATTTTATTTTCATCAAGTGTTACACTGAAATGGATGTCTGATTTTTTCATAGTTATTTTTTAGGTTTGTAACCTGATAGTTCTAATATTTTTTGTGCATCTTTTTCTTCCAAAAGCGATTGCAAAGTTGCATCGGAATTCTTCTTCATATATTCCTTCACTATTTGCCACCCCATCCAAACACCAATTCTTCCCGGTGCTTCTTGAGGAAAACCATTTGTTGAAGGACCCTCATTCACAAATTTAGCATATTCGGATGGGTTGGTGTTGAATAACAATTTATTTTCTATAAAAAACGACCATATATTTCCTTCATTCTCATCACACCATTTTAGTTGCGATCCGGAAAAGCCTGTTCTCAGAGAATCGTGTAAATCGGGAGCCATGGCATTAATATAATACATCATTTTTCCCTGGTAAATCATTTGACTCAAAAATTCATTTTTAACTTCCGACCCATCGTAATCACTTTGATACCACGCTTTAATTGCTGATGGAACAATATATTCTTTACTGAAATTGTTGAACAAATATTTTGGAATTCCCATGCGAGGGTAATATTGAACTTCCGAGCCTAAAAACATATCCAAACCAATTCCAATCACACTATCAGTGGTAATTACAGCATAGTTGAACGCTGAAATAAAAGTTACTACACTGGGAATAGGCTGGTCAGGAAAATAGTGCTTGTGATGTTTTAAAAACGATTCCATTTCGGAATTAATTTCTATGGTATTAGTGAAAACCGAATCTGTTAATCTGAAGACATCAGTTACTTCTTGATCGGTCACAAATTTTGTAAGGTTCGATGCAGTTACAGAATCACTCTCCTCAGGAATGTTGAGCATTTTGAAGGCGAACAAATCAAAAAAAGTTCCATACTTCTTTCTAAGCGATTGAACCCTTTCCAATTCATTAGCATAAGTGCCCTTAAAAAGATCCTGCTCAAAGCGTTGCGTTGTTACAGTAACATCAATTTCATCGGTATTCACTTCTAACTTATTCCGGTTACAAGCCATGATTAATAAAGAAATAGAACCAATAATTATGATCTTAAATGCCTGTGACATACTTTTGCTTAAAATTGAATATAAAACGTCAAAATTATGAAGAAACTTATTATTACAGGAATATTATCTCTATCTACCTTATTTATAGTCGCAGCTCAAGAGCCGACCACACCTCCAGCCACTGTACCTGACCCTTCCGTTGCACCTGCTCCGGCAGCAGCGCCTGCTCCGGCTCCTGCAGCAGCGCCTGCTCCGGCTCCCGCTGCTGCACCTAGTCCTCAATCTTCAGATAATGGCGGAGGTAAAAAACTAATGTTCGGTTTAAAATTCACACCTAGCTACAGTTGGTTTGGTTTGGATGCTGAAGGTGTCGAAACTGATGGTGGATACATTGGATACACTTATGGAGTCATGATGGACTTTCGTCTGGCTGATAATTACTATTTTGGAACAGGTTTAGAAATTTCCCAACGAGGAGGTAAATATTCCTTTGATAATGTGTCAGGAACAATACCACCACAAACTAATAAGGTTGATGTCACACAACGATTGCAGTTTGTTGATATTCCATTGTCTCTGAAGTTAAAAACCAACGAAATAGGATACACCCGTTATTATGGCACATTCGGATTTCTTGGTGGTTTTGTAGTGAAGGCAAATCAAGACATTGATGCTGATGATAATGCCGATGACAGAGACAAGCGTGACAATATGAGTGACTTCGGCATATTCAATTTCGGATTATTGGTTGGAGCAGGTTTGGAATATAATATTTCCGGAAATACATCTATTACTGCCGGGCTTCAGTATCACAATGCTTTTGTTGATATCTGGAAAGCTGATGATGCGAAATTGACATCTAGTTATATTTCATTAAACCTTGGAATTTTCTTTTAATTGAAACCTAATAAAAATTAATTTCAAAAAGGCTGTCACGTTCAAATGTGACAGCCTTTTTGATTAGAGAAAGACTTTCATTTCTGGCGATTCAATAAACCATCAATAACCAAAACTACGACATCTTAAAATTTATAACTTTGCATTATGAAGATCGCATTGGGTCAAATAAACCCGCATATTGGCAACTTTGAGCTCAATTCGCAAAAAATAATTTCAATTGTACAACAGGCTCATAATGAGGGTGCTGATTTAGTTGTCTTTCCGGAATTAGCCATTTGCGGGTATCCCCCACTCGATTTCCTCGATTACAATCATTTTGTTCATCAATGCGTTGTTGCTATTGAAAAAATAGCCGGTCATTGCCGGGAAATAGAAGTGATTTTGGGCGGCCCTTCCGTTAATCCGGTGTTGAAAGGTAAAAACTTATTTAACTCTGCTTATTTTTTGAGTGGTGGGAAAATAGAAAAAGTGATTCATAAAACTTTGTTGCCTACTTATGATGTGTTTGATGAATATCGATATTTCGAACCTAATTCTGTTTTTGAAACTATTGAAGTAAAAGGACATAAAATTGCACTTACTATTTGCGAAGATCTTTGGAACGAAGAAGATGATCCGATGTATGTTTTTTGTCCGATGGATGAATTAATCCATCAAAAACCAGAAGTGATCATAAACATTGCCGCTTCACCTTTTGATTACAGTCACCGTGAAAAAAGAAAAGCTATTCTGCGAAGAAATGTTTTGAAATATAAACTTCCACTGTTCTATGTAAATCATGCCGGTGCTCAAACCGATATTTTATTTGATGGTGGTTCACTGGCAATGAACAGCAACGGAACAGTGGTGGAAGAGTTGAATTATTTTAAGGAAGATTATAAAGTAATTGACACTTCTTCGCCGGCATTCAATGAACAACTCACACAAAACGCATCGGGAAAAATGGAGCAAATTCACGATGCATTGGTAATGGGAATTCGTGATTATTTCAGCAAAATGAATTTTAAGAAAGCTACGCTGGGACTTTCAGGAGGTGTTGATTCGGCTCTGGTACTTGCTTTGGCAGTTGATGCGCTTGGTAAAGAAAATGTTTTACCTATGATGATGCCTTCACCGTTTTCATCTGATCACAGTGTTTCTGATTCGGTTAAAATGTGTGAAAACATTGGCACGGAAGTGTTGAAGATTCCGATTGAAAAAACATATAATTCGTTCCTGGATGCTACTGCAGAAAGTTTTAATGGGATTCCTTTTAATGTTGCAGAAGAAAATATTCAAGCACGCATACGCGGAACTTTACTGATGGCGATTTCAAACAAACATGGTTATATTTTGTTGAACACTTCCAATAAAAGTGAATTGGCTGTTGGCTATGGCACCCTTTACGGGGATATGGCAGGCGGACTTTCTGTGATAGGTGATTTGTACAAAACAGAGGTGTATGATTTGTGCAGATACATAAATAGAAACGGTGAAATTATTCCGGAAAATATTTTGGTGAAAGCGCCCTCAGCAGAACTTCGTCCCGGACAAAAAGACAGCGATTCACTGCCCGATTATGAGATACTAGATCAGGTGTTGTTTCAATATATTGAAGGAAAATTAGGGATTGATGAAATTATTGGAAAAGGTTTTGATGAAAAAATTGTGCAACGTGTCTTAAAAATGGTGAACACCAATGAGTATAAACGATTTCAGTTTGCTCCTATTTTAAGAGTTTCACCTAAAGCATTTGGCCGCGGCCGACGAATGCCTCTGGTAGCAAAATATCTCGCATAACTTTTCAACAACATTTACTTTTAAATCAAAGCGCGTTTAAAATAACAGATTGGTGTTGATAAATTGTAGGTTGGTCTGTTCCCGACACTATCAAAACTGTTGTTCCTTTGCATTTGAAAATCTAACACAATGAAACAATTTATAATCTGCATCATAGCAACATTACTATCCACCATTGGTGTGAACGCACAAACTACCAACACCTTTGCAAAAAAGGACAATGTACTGGGAGTAGGTTTTGGCATTGGCGGGGTGTATGGCATCAGCGGATATTCAACACAATCGCCCACTTTTGGAATGCAGTATGATCGCGGCATAGTTGAACTGGGTATGGGTGGTGTGATTGGTGTTGGAGGATTTGTTGGATACAAAAGATTTGTCGATAGAATATGAACTACCTGGAAACACTTACAAACAAAAGTGGGGCATTGTAATTATTGGTGCCAGAGGAACATTTCACTACGACCTATTTAAAGTGGAAAAACTTGATACCTACGGAGGCTTAATGATTGCTTATCACATCGTGAATGAAACGCAGGATTTCCTGATAACTTCATTCTAACAATTCCACCACCTATTCCAACGCAGCCTATGCTTCCATTTATGCCGGAGCCAAATACTTTTTTGTACCACAAGTTGCAGCTTTCGCAGAATTCGGTTACGGTGTTTCGTGGTTAACGTTGGGTGCTGCGTTTAAATTTTAAAATTAAACTTCTAAAAACTTGCGTCGTTTGCCCATCGGAATTTTTTGATTTTAGTTCTGCAGAAAATCCCTCGGCATCGGATTACAAATCCTAAAAATAATTTCATTGGGATTAAAAATTTAAAGGGCTTTCTTTTGAAGTCAAACACTGATGCATTCCAACAACTTCATCCATTTTAAGCGCTCTCTTTTCGGATTGACCAAATTTTTATTAACAAAATATTTAGTCGAATATTAGCTAAGATATTGTAATATATTGTATTGTATTGTATTGTATTGTATTGCAATAATATGTGTTGAAAAACTATTATTTGTTCTTATTTTATTTCGAATAAATTAAAAAATTGCAATGCATCTTTATCTTGTTAATTGAAACGATAACATTCTTTGTAGTGTAATATGCCCCCTGCCCCCCCTATAGGTTCGGCATGTTGAAAGAGTGAGTTGATTTGTAGTACCTATAAGCATTAAAATAAAATGAATATTCGTTTGTGAAATTGTTATGCCCTATAATGAAATGTTAAAACTAAAAAATGAATTCAACGAATTCGAGCATATTTCTGCCTCACCCTTAATCCCTCTCCAGGGGAGAGGGAGATAAAATTGACTCGTACAACAAGTTTGATCTTAAGAATAAATAAATAGTAAAAAATGAAATTGACGAATTCCAAAATATTCGATTGCCTCACCCGCAGTCTCTCTCCAGGGGAGAGGGAGACTTATTATATCAATAGAACAAATTTAATCTAACACAAAAATGAAACACATCCCACAACCATTAACTGCAACTACCAGTTGTAGTTTAACAAAACCCACCAACGGTTTTTTGAAATTTTTAATAGTTCAGTTTTTAGTATTGATGTGTTGCATGTTTATAGGTGAAACAATCATTGCACAAACTGTTGCTCCTCCACTAGATAGTTACGTCACCTCCACCGGCGGAACGGTAACCGTTTTTGTAGCACTTTTCGATAGTACCACCAGCAGCGAAATTGAAGTCGCTATTGGAAGTAAAAATAACAACGGCGACTTATTCGCATACACGTATGCATTCGATCAAACATCGGGTTTGCCGAGCGGCTTAACTTATTCAAGAGAAGGAACACATCTTTATTTAGGTGCCGGAGCTATCACATTGCCTGATGCATATAATGTGAAGATACGATTGAAGAATTCTTCAGGGAATTGGAGTGGGTACTATGATTACATCGCAAACTAACGCAACGCAACGTAACGAATTACGAATGCCTTCGGCTACGCCTGCCTGACTGGCTAGGCAGGAATCTACGAATCTACGAACGTGACGAATTTACTAATGTCGCGTCTGCCCGACTGAATTGGCGGGAATCTACGCCTGTCCGACTGAATAGGCGGGAATATAACGAATTACGATCTTAATAAATCTATCATAATCATAACCATCATAATTATCAAAAAAATCATTTTTAATAATCCAAAATCTTAACAAATCCATCATAAAAGATCTTAATCATCTTAAAAATCAAAAAAAATCATTCATCATTAAATCATAACAAATCCATCATAAGCGATCATAACCATCATAACCATCAAAAAAATCATTTTTAAAAATCAAAAATCATGAAAAAACTATATAAAATCCCAACAATTTTAGTGCTCTTGCTCCTTGCCGGAATCGAAACAACTCATGGAATTACAACAACCTGGCTAGGAACCGTTTCCACCTCCTGGAACAATGCAAGCAACTGGAATTTAGGCATTCCGGACTCTACAGATGATTTAATCATAACCAGCAATGCTCCCTATAATCTAACTCTTACTCAAAACCGAAGAGTTAATAGTTTCACCATCGGCGGCGATACGTTGGATTTGGGCACGTATACTTTAACTACCACCGGCGTAACCTATTTTAATGGTGGGAAAGTACTCAACGGAAACTTGAACATTTCGGGTTCGTTGTGCCATTTTGGAGATGCTGTTATAGATGCTAGAATAGAAGCCACTTGTGGATATTACCACATGAACGGCGGAATATTTTTAAAGCCTGTTATTTTGGTTTCAACCGGAGCTGCCAGCACGAGCGGAAGTGGAAATTGTGTATTTGAAGACAGTCTCTCAGTCACCAATAATGGATCATACTATTTCTACATGGGCTCCACTTATGGGGATTCCTACACTACCTTAACGATAACCAACAACTCCACTCATGAGGTGTTCTTTGGTTCAACTGATACCACTTTTATTTCGGGAAATTTAATTCTAAATAATACCAGCACAGGCGGAATTGTTACGGGAACGGGTAATGGGGTAACTTATTTAGCCTCAGGCAAAACTATTACAATTGGAAGCAGTGGTTTTACCAACAATTACCTGACCTTAAAAAACTTTTACCAGCAAGGTTCCACTTCACAAACCCTAACATTAACCGGAACGGCCATTTTGAACTTAATAAATGCTAAATTTGAAGGAAACCTCACCATAGCCACACCCGGCATTTTGCTAAAGAACAGCACCTTCAACGGCACCACCTCCATTAACCGCAACGGCACTTCGGGCAGTTTTCATTGTGATGGAGGCAACACCTTTACGGGGCCACTCACTTTAACCAACTCCGCAACTTCGGGAAGATTGCGCATGGCCAATACCACCCCCGACACATACCTTAACGATGTTACTTTTAATTCAACTAACGGACAAGATGTACAAATAGGGTATACCGGTAACAATATTTTTGAAGGAAATATCACTATAAACTCAAACAAAGTAGTGTTTAATACGGCAAGTGGAAAAGTAACATTTGCAGGCGGCAATTCTCAGACATTGAACGGAAGTTATAATTTTCCGTTTAAGAAATTGGCGATTAATAAAAGTGCGAATCATGTAACGGCGAATACTACGTTGAGTGTAGATGATTCTCTCATTTTTGTGAGTGGGAATTTGATTACGACATCTTCATATCTACTTACCATGAAGCATGGTTCCACTGCATCTGGTGCTTCCAATAGTAGTTTTGTAAGTGGGCCGGTGAAGAAGGTGGGCTCTACTTCATTTGCATTTCCTACCGGGAATAAAGCCACATATCGTCCACTTATAATTAGTGCTCCAAGCTTATCTTCCAATGAGTATATTGCTGAGTTTAAAATTGATTCTGTGGGTGTCAACACGGGAAATAGAGATTCTACTTTAGGTAATATAAAAAGAAATCATTTCTGGAATCTGACAAGAAGTAGTGGGACTTCTCAGGTCTATATTACTTTATCTTGGGATAGTCAATGTTCTTTTGATGATACAACTGTAACCGTTGCAAATTGGAATGGAACCAAGTGGATAGATTTAGGAAAGGGTGCATTTACAGGTAGTGCAACTGTAGGAACTTTAACTAGTTTTCTTCATGTTCAAAACTACAATCAATTAGCTCTTTCCTATAAAACGATCCCAGGCCCTATATTTGCGGGATGTTCAAATATTACCACCGCTACAGCTCTCCAAGCGTGTTTGAATGGGGCAAGCCTCGGATCGGTGTTGACCGTCACAGGAGACATTATATTAGATGGAAATAATTTAACATTCCCGTTACAAGTCCCTTGGGGAGTGATTTTAACAGGATCGACTGAGTGGTGGAAACCGGGATGTCCATTGATATCCTCCACTTACAAGTATTCTTATTCTGATGTAAATTGCTGTAATGACAATCCACCATGCCCCCAAAACTGCCTACTTGAAAAATTATTTTTATTCGAAATGGAAGATAATTCCGCTATAATGAATTTAAGAATTCGGGGTGGAAGTTGCAATGGCCAGGATTTTAATAATGATGATATGCTTTGTGGTGGAATAATTCTGAATTTTGATGGCAACCCAACTACATCTTTGGCTACTGTACAAAATTGTGAAATATCATGTTTCAGTTATGCCGGAATTTTTGGAAAATCTAAAATTGATGGTGTTAACCTGGTTAATAACTATATACACAAAGTAAAAGGAGTTGCATCTACTGGAATTGGTTATGGATGTTGGTTTCAGGGCAGTTTAACGGAATCAACTGTTGATTTTGAAAATAACATTTTTGATGATTGCAAAGCAGCCATAGATGGTCAGGGGTATCCAACAAATTGGGTTATAAATAAATGCACATTTTCTCAATTTTTTTTGAGTGAAGATATCAATAGACACAATGATAATAATTTTAATGGGTATCATATTAAAGACAATGGTACAATATTTAATGATCATAATATTTGTTATCCATCTACATGTACTGACCCAAATTGTTTTTACAATATTCATTGCCCAACCTCTGCTTGTATGTCACCTGCTATTGCTTGTACAAGTGGCCATTCCTTATCTTGGATGACTAATAGTGGAGGAGTTCCAATCTATGACGTTGGAGGTGCAACTACTACAATAACCAATAATATTTTTCATCGCAAAAATAAAGAATCAGATAGTAATATTAATCTTACTTTTCCAAATAGAGACAGTGGCGTAGGATATGGAGGAAATTCGCAAAATGGTATTTTTATAAATTATAATACTTTTGTATCTGATGATGATGATCCCGTAGAATTAGCCAATCCTCCAGTTGGATCAACCCTCCGACCTAATTATGGAGGTTTTGCGAGAATTGCCGATAATTATATTAGAGCATGTGTTTGGCAAGGTGACTTAAAAATTAAATGCGAAAACAATGCATTTAGTTATGTTCCTGGCAAACCAATCTCCACCTCTATACCGCAAGAATTTACAATGAATCTAACTAATAATTCTGCTACAGCATCTCTTCCTTTCTCTCATACCCCGTCAACACTTTCCAGCCAATCTTACACGCAAGTAATTGATGTTAACACCGCTTTTAAATTAAATATTACACCGGTAGGTTCCGCAGATTTAACCTATTTAATTAGACCCAATACTCATTCAAACACACTTACAGGAGGGCAATTAATTTCTAATGAAAATTATTTTTATAATGGCTCCTACATATCAACTAGTAATTCAGGAAACCCTATAGGTGCTTATGATAAAGCCGGATTGTATGGTATCGATGTTCTGGCATTGGATGCGAATTCCGGAAGTACAACCTCCACCTTAAGTCCTTATAATTTTAAAGCTTCCTCCTGGAAACACATACCGGTTATTGTAAAAGAAACTGCAGAGCAAATTCTATATTTTAACATAAAAGATACATATATCGAGACCTTGCCCCCTGCTTCTGCAACCAATATATTTAAACAAGCCTATTTTAATGATTTGTTAATTTGGAGTGAAGATGTAGCTGATGGTGGCGATGGTTGGGAATATATTAGCATTGATTTAGATGGAGTTGCTGCCGATGGCACGACCCTTATTAAGTCAGTAGTTAATACTGATGGCACTGACAATATTATTTCTTTCAGTATAGCCACGGGTAATAATACTACACTGGTTAACGGAGAGATTGTGAGAGGAATAGGTGTATTGATTGATGATGTTTATATAAAGAAATATGGGAATAGTGCAGGGGATAATTTAATTAGGGATGGAAGCATAGAATTAAGTGAATATGGCTTAAGTAATTGGCCTCCTACTTTGGATACCTACTGTTCTCAAACAGTTGTAGCAGCTAGTTCATGTATAGAAACAATATCAACAACACCACCACCGACAGTGACAAAGACTCATTATATTAATTATAATGAATATATTTCTCGTGGAGAAAGAAGATCCGGGCAGTTTGCTTTACTGATGACTTTGGATCATATGTTTGATTGTGAAGATCCAATATATCCTTTTCCCGCCTCCCCTACCCCGTTTTTAAGATTAACTACTGTAGGAACAGCAATTGATTTTACGGATTTTTTAAGCTGTTCTGAATACAGCGGTTATTCTGCAATAGATTATGTTATTGATGTAACAAATGCTCCTTATCCAAATCAAAATTTAATCATTGATGGAAATGTTGAAATTATATCTGGAGGTACATTAGATTTACAAGGATGCAGAATCCTTGTAAAACCACACACTCCACCATATACGATAACTGTTAAGTCTGGAGGGACGTTAATAATGGATCAATTCGATTTAATTTCTCCAACATGTTCTACTTGTACTACATATATACCTACTCATATTTTTGCATGTGATGCTATGTGGGGTGGCATAATTAATGAAGGTGGGACATTAAACTTATATGCCGTAAAAGCAATAGAAGGGTTTACTAAAATTGAAGATGCCCTCATTGCGATTGACAGTGAAGGAGGAAATGTCCAGGTGAGATACACCACATTTGATCATAACGGATTAGGTATTTTACTTGATGGAACAAATATTCTAGTTAACAATCAATCCAAAATAAATGGCTGTGAATTTCTCTGCACAGATGGTGCCATTTCAAGATCACCACTTGCAGGTGCAATTCCAAATGAACATGTTATTCTTAATGGAATAATTAATACCAACCCTTTTGCACTAGGTGTTTCCGGTACCGGAACCGGTACAATTAACATTTTTTCAGACGCAATAAATGGGGTTAGTATAAATAACAGTAAAGTGACTATGCAGCGTAACGAGTTTTATAGAATTTATAGAAGAGATGAAGGAAATTTAGCCACTGATTACGGCCGGGCAATAAATATAAGAAATAGTGGAACTTCTATCAATTACGCAACTACAATAATGAACAATGAATTTAACGATGTGAATCTTGGAATAAATGTTGATAACATTATTGGGAGTGATTTAACAATTAATGACAACACTTTCAATAATCCTACCTATAACTTCGACCCTAACCCGAGTACGGTATTATTTTACAATCACCGCACTGCTATAAAAGTTCAAAACCCCATTGCCGCTCCTGCAATAAAAGCTGAAATATATGGAAATAATATCACTAACTTTAGGATAGGAATTCATACTCTTAATACGCCTGAAATTAACATTGGTACTGATGTAGCAGGAACACTAATCGCAGGCAACACTATTGAGTTTGATAAAACCACTTTCCCTTTAACTAATTATTATGAAGGAATTTGGTTACAAAATTGTGCCGGAGCAAAGGTCGCTAACAACTCTGTTTTCAATAGTACAGAAAATGAAGATTTGAATTTTAGAGGGCTCGATATTGAAACTTCTGCGGATTGTTTTTTAAATTGTAATGATATCGACAAAATAGGAGTGGCCATTAACATTTACGATGATTGTGGCGTTACAAAATTGCGCTCCAACACAATGAGTAATTTCTTTACAGGTGTATGGCTTAACGGACCGAATGGAGCCAGTATTGATATAGATCAGGGTGATGCTGCTACTCAGGATTCCTGGGGTAATGAATGGAATTGGCAGGCTGCTCCGAGTTTGAAGGTAGATGGTGCAGGATATGGAGGGGCTCAAACTAACTGGTATTATGAAGGTTCTGATGCCAATGGAAATACATTTAGTCCACGTCCCTGGAATGCGAATATCGTTAACCCAATTCCGGCTACAGGAACTGCCGGTTCACTTTGCACTTCCTTTTTCAGAACCACTCCTAACAGACATGAGAATTTTGGACCAGTGGTAGGTGATAGTGCAATTTATGCTGAAAGTGAAGACAATAGTCGGTATCTTGCAACTCAGAATTCTTATATTGCCATGAAAAATGATTCGACTTTAGTATTCCGCGGAGATTCACTGGATGTAGATTTTGAAAGTTTTTTCTTAAGAATGGATTCCTCTAATGTTGGAAAGTTCCAGAAAGTTAGAGAGCTAGCTACTAATTGGCCAGATTCAGCAAAGGTGATAAATGCCTTAATTGCCGACTCTAACGATATAGAGTTTAATTTAAAAACTTTCAATACCTTATATTTTGATAAATTAATATATGGTACAGAGATGAACTCAACTGATAGTACATTTCTTGACGGATTGTTAAGTGGTTCATACATCACGGTAGGCGAATCGTTTTACAATGCAGCAGCAGCTCAATCCAGAGAAATACACCCCGGTTCATATTCATTACGGTTAGGATCCACCGTTCTTCCAGATCCTATAACTGCAGTTCCAGTTCCAAAACAAGCAATCAAAATATTCCCCAACCCTGCAAATAGTAGTATCAAGGTTGAATTATTGGATGCTGATGATAAAATAATTCTGATTGAATTGTATTCTTCTCTTGGAAACTTAATCATATCCAAAACTTGCAATAGTAATCTGTTTGAATTGAATATTCAATCTTATCAGGAAGGTTTGTATAAATTACGTGCATTTACTCAAAAAGGATTTTCAGATACCAAAACCTTCAGTATTGTAAGATGAAAAGATTGACAACCTCTGTATATTGGGTAATACTTATTCTTTTGCTCCCTGAACACTTAATGGCACAACGAAATAACATCTGGTGTTTTGGGGACTCCGCTGCATTAGATTTTAGTAGCGGACTTCCAGTTCCTGGTGTGTCATCATTGGATACACGTGGCACATGTATCTCTATTGCAGATACCAACAGTATTTTATTGTTTTATGGAAATACAAGAGCTGCTACCGCGGGCAATACTAGCCTTATATGGAATCGAAATAATCAATTAATGGTTGATGGAGATTCAATAGCTGGAAGTGGATGGTATCATGAACTTGTAATTGTACCGAATCCTGGTGATGATTCATTATATTATGTTTTTTCCATAGGCGTGACAAATTCTTATGGACTACTTTATTCAATAGTTGATATGAAAGGGGACAATGGATTAGGAGAAGTTACCCAAAAAAACATTTCACTTTTGAATGGTATTCGAATGGTGGATTGCCTCACTGCAATTAAACATGGTAATGGAAGAGATTGGTGGGTGGTTGCAAAACTATCAACAGCACACTTACAAACAAGTAATAATACCTGGTTTGTTTATTTGATTTCACCTAATGGCATATCGGTAGTTAATACCCAAAATGTTGGTAGTTTAAATTATACCAATTCAGGGAGATTAAGCTTCTGTCCAGTTACCAATAAGTTGTGTTTTGTATCGTATATATCAATGATAGAATTATATGATTTTGATCGTTGCACTGGAATTATTTCTAATCCTTTAAATGTGGAACCTCAAAATTTTATGCTTCCATTCCCTAGTTATTGGTCCTGCGAATTCTCTCCAAACGGAAGGTATTTATATGTAAGTGGAAGTACTACCCCAAGCACACTTTGGCAATTTGATACCTGGGCTCCAAACATTCCTTCCACGAAAACTTTAATATGGCAAATAAATTCTCCTCCCTACACGGCTGGAGCATTAAAAAGAGGCCCAGATAATAAGATTTATTTGAGTTGTGCATGGAGTGATTCAAGTGGCAATTTTAATTATCCTTATGACTCCACCATGTACTACACTGAAAACATGAATTTGAGTGTAATAAACTCTCCGGATTCAGCGGG
Source organism: uncultured Bacteroidota bacterium (assembly GCA_963814475.1). GTDB lineage: Bacteria > Bacteroidota > Bacteroidia > AKYH767-A > OLB10 > JADKJB01. The sequence goes on from CAWFDA010000014.1 coordinate 29,589, forward strand.
ATTAGCTTGCGATTTTCAACCGTGGAGTTTTTATCTCGGTGGCAAACGTACCTACTGGGGGCTTCCAAATAACCCTGATTATGATTTAGGTCCGTTGGCAGGCAGCCCATGTGATACACTGGTAGGAATAGAACCAACACCAGCCACCCTTCAACCAGCAGAGTTATTTGTATTTTACCATCCCCAATGGCAAACCGCTTTCATAAACACCCAAAAGCTAACCGGCCAAAACTATCGGTTGAGGTTATATGATACTAGAGGAAAAGAAGTCTTCAACGAAAGCGGCAAACTTAACCCGCTTTACTTTACAAAGAATTTAAATTGCGCATCTTTTGCCAAAGGGATGTATATTGTGGTATTGGAAACGGAGAAGGAAAAGTTGACTAAGAAATTTGTGGTTGAATGATGATGAGTAAATTCGTAGGTAATGAAATTATTGATAAATTAATATATAGATCAGCGATGAATTCAACAGATAGTACATTTCTTGACGGATTGTTAACCGGTTCGGCTATTACTGAAGGGGAGTCCTTCTATTACGCTGCTGCAGTGCAATCCCGAGAAATGCATCCTGAATCTTATTCATTACGCTTAGGAAATTCAACTCTTCCTGAAATAATTGAGCAACCTTTTGTTCCGGTTAGCTTTATCAAAATTTTTCCAAACCCTGCGAACAACAGCATCAAAGTTGCCGTTTTAAATGCTGATGATAAAATAATTTTGGTTGAATTATATTCTTCATTAGGAAATTTGATCTCAACCAAAACATGCAATGCTAATTTATTCGAATTGGATGTTCAATCTTACCATGACGGGTTGTATAAATTACGAGCTTTTACCAAAAATGGTTATTCAGATACCCAAACATTTAGCGTTGTAAGATGAAAAACTTAATCACCACCGGATATTGTTTCATACTGCTTCTTTTGCTGCCTTCTGTTTTACAAGCACAACGAAACAATATTTGGTGCTTTGGTGACAGTGCAGGGATTGATTTTACCAATATTCAAAATCCAATACCATTTGTTTCAGGAATGGATTCTCGTGGTAGTTGTAGTTCCATTTCAGATACTTCTGGAAATATTTTGTTTTATTCTTTTACTCGTGCAACAATAAGTGGAAATAGCGGATTGGTATTTAATAGTCAAAATCAACAAATGCAAAATGGGGATAATATAATAGGCCAAGGGTGGTATAATGAGGTCATAATTGTTGGAGATCCTTCCTCGGATTCATCTTTTTATTTATTTTCAATTGGCGTAACAAATAGTAGTCAAGAGGGACTATTTTATTCGAAAATTTCATTTGATAATTTTAATCCTTTAGGCTCATTAACGCAAAAAAACATCCAACTCCAAAGTTTTCCAAACACCGATTGCTTAAACGCCATCAAACATGGAAATGGTAGAGATTGGTGGGTGATTTCAAGACCATATGGCTATCCGCCTGGAACACCTAATTTTGAATTTAGACAGTATCTAATAACTCCAGCAGGAATTGTTGATTCAATTGTTCAAACTATTGGCTCAGGAAACTCAACTGGTCTCGGTAAATTAACATTCTCTCCCAATGGAAACAAATTGGTTTTTAATAATTATAAAGGTTTATTAGAAATTTATGACTATGATCGTTGTACTGGAACAATCAGTAACCCAATAACAATTCATCCTGAAAATTCAGGAACGGGCCCCTCAATGCACTTCTGGGGATGTGAATTTTCAACTGATGGGGAGGTACTGTATCTTACCACCAGTGATGCGATTAGTTATTTGTTTCAATTTGATTTGAATGCAACAAACATTTGGTCAAGTATTGATACTTTGTGGACAACAAATTTCCCTGTTGAAGCCATTGGCGGATTAAAGCGAGGACCGAACGGCAAAATTTATCAAAGTGGTCCCTATACGAGTCCATTTTTTTATAATTATCCGTATCCTGATTCAGTTTACAATATGTATAACATGAATTTAGGTGTTATCAATTCACCCGATAGCCTAGGGGCAGCATGTGATTTTCAGCCATACTCATTTTATCTGGGAGGGAAGCGTACGTATTGGGGGCTTCCAAATAATCCCGATTATGATTTGCCGGCATTGTCTGGAAGCCCTTGCGATACCTTAGTTGGATTAGCCGCACCATCAACAACTATTCAACCTCCTGAGTTATTAGTTTATTACCAAGCACAATGGCAAACCGCCTTCATCAACGCCCAAAAGCTATCCGGTCACAACTACCGGTTACAGGTATATGATACTAGAGGAAAAGAAGTCTTCAGCGAAAGCGGTAAACTTAACCCGCCGTATTTTACAAAGAATTTAAATTGTGCTTCTTTTGCCAAAGGGATGTATATTGTGGTATTGGAAACAGAGAAAGAAAAGCTGACGAAGAAATTTATGATTGAATGAGAATTAAGATTTTGAAATTAGTAATTTAGAAGGTTTAGGATATCAGAAAAATGATGCTACAGGTTAAACCTGAACTCACATTCCATCTCAACGAAAGTAATCCTTACATCCCTGCCTGCTGAAGGTAGGCTCGTCCCAAACCAATGGTCTGCGCCTAATACAAGGAAGAGAGCGTGATTGAATCCCCCCCCTCCCCCCCAAAACCTTATCACATAAAAAAAGAGCTCCGAAAAATATCGAAGCTCTTTTTTTATGGTGTGAGTATAAATTACTGTATTTCCCAGGTTTCTTTTCCTCTTAGCAACTTGTCTAAATCGCCTTCGCCACGTTTTGAGAGTGCATCAGCATTTTGGAAATTGAGACCATCTTCATAACAGGGTCTGTCTTCAACATAAAATACACCAAACGGACGTGGGAAATGTTCACCACCTTTGCGAGGATTATCAAAAAACCTGCTAAGGATTCCTGATTTTACTCTGTCTGTTTCATCGTGAACCCATAGGTCGTTAGGTGAGTGACCTTCAGTCATATTTACAATTACAGGTTTAAAACCATCCAACTTAATGCCCAATTCATTGTTGGCTCCAAATAGTAAGGGCATTCCATTTTCAACAAAAAGTGTTTCTGCTTTTTTAGTTTCTTTGTCTGTAAAAATTTCAAAAGCTCCATCGTTGAACACATTACAGTTCTGATAAATTTCAACAAAAGAAGTTCCTTTGTGCGCATGAGCTCTGCGAAGAATTTCTTTCAAATGTACAGGGTCACGATCCATTGTACGTGCAATAAAAGTACCATCAGCACCCAATGCCAAAGCAGCAGGATTGAACGGATGATCGATTGATCCGAATGGAGTTGACTTGGTAATTTTACCTGCTTCAGAGGTTGGTGAATATTGGCCTTTGGTTAACCCATAAATTTCGTTGTTAAACAACAACAGGTTAACATCAAAATTTCTTCTCAGCAAATGGATAAAGTGATTTCCACCAATAGAAAATGAATCACCATCACCCGATACCATCCACACACTTAAGTCGGGACGAGAGGCTTTTAATCCACTCACAATTGCCGCCGCTCTTCCGTGAATACTGTGCATTCCGAAAGTTTCCATGTAATAAGGAAATCTTGATGAACATCCGATACCTGAAATAAAAACGATATCTTCACGAGGTATTCCCAATTCAGGAATAACTGTTTGAACTTGTTTCAGAATGGAATAATCACCACAACCCGGGCACCATCTTACTTCCTGATCGGTAACCAGTTCTTTGGAAGTCAATTTTGGTTCGGAAGGATTTGTTGCTACTTCTGACATATTATTATTTTATTAATTGATGATAACCACTTTTATTTTGCCAACAGGCTTTCAATTTTTTCCAAGATCTCACTTGCAGTGAAAGGCATTCCCTGAATTTTATTAAATGGAATGGCAGGGATCATGAATTTATCACGAATCACTTTTACCAGCTGACCATTATTCATTTCAGGCATCAAGCACCTGATCGAAATTGTATAACATCTCACCTAGATTTTTAGGGAACGGTTTCAGATAACGAACCTGTGCATGCGAAACATCATAACCTTTTGCACGTGCTTCAATCACGGCAGTTTTTATCGCTCCATAAGTTGATCCCCATCCTAAAATTAACAATTTTCCTTTTTCAGTTCCATTGTCTAATGTTTGAAGTGGAATATGATCTGCAATTTTCTCAACTTTGCTTTCCCTCATGTGAACCATGAACTCATGATTTTCCGGTTCGTAAGAAATATTTCCGGTTTCATGTTGTTTTTCAATTCCACCAATACGGTGTTCCAAACCTTTTGTTCCGGGAATTGCCCATGGTCGAGATAATTTTTCATCACGTCTTGTACGGAAGATATTTTTCACCATTTTTTTCAGTGGTAAATTTCACTTCAATATCTTTCAGATCTGCACGTTTGCGGGAATCTCCATGGCTCTGCACCATTAGCAATGTATCCATCAGAAAGAAACATCACCGGAGTCATAAACTCAACTGCGATGCGACAGGATTCAAATACTGCATCAAAACAATCACCGGGAGAGTGAGCTGCAATAACAGGCAACGGTGCTTCACCATTTCTGCCATGCAAAGCTTGCATCAAATCCGATTGCTCTGTTTTTGTGGGCAACCCTGTTGAAGGGCCTCCTCTTTGAACATTGATAATCACCATTGGTAATTCCAACATCACACCCAATCCCATAGCTTCTCCTTTAAGGGCAATACCGGGGCCTGAAGACGCAGTTACTGCAAGGCTTCCTCCAAAGGATGCACCGATTACTGAACAGATAGCAGCAATTTCATCTTCGGCTTGGTAAGTACTTACGCCAAAATTTTTATATTTAGCAAGTTCATGCAAAATATCGGAAGCAGGAGTGATCGGATATGTTCCGTAAAATAATTTTAATCCCGATTTTTTAGATGCCGCAATTAATCCTAACGCTGTAGCCTGGTTGCCCATCATGTTACGATAAACACCGGGTGCCATTTTAGCAGGATTCACCATGTAACGGGTGACCATTGTTTCGGTAGTATCGCCATAGTTGTAACCCGCTTTCAAAATCTTAATGTTGGCACTAAGGATATCCGGTTTCTTCGAAAATTTTTCTTCTAAAAAACGAATGCTCAGGTCTAGTGAACGATTGTACATCCAATATAAAAATCCCAAAACAAACATGTTTTTGGAACGATCAATTTCTTTGGTACTCAACCCTGAATCTGTCAAAGCAGCTCGGGTCATTTTAGTTACATCAATTTTTATGACACGAAATTTATCCAGTGAACCATTCTCCAACGGATGTTCTGTCTCCGAAATATTTGCAAGTCTCAGATTTTTTGAATCAAATCCTTCGGTATTGGCAATAATAGTTCCACCCGGTTTAATTTGTTTCATGTTGGCTTTTAATGCCGCAGCATTCATAACCACCAGAACATCACATTTGTCGCCGGGAGAATAAATGTGTGTACTTCCAAAGTGTAATTGGTATCCCGAAACACCGGCAAGTGTACCCAATGGAGCTCTAATTTCGGCAGGGAAATCGGGAAACGTGCTGATGTCGTTTCCAAACAAAGCCGCCGTATTGGTAAATTGCGTTCCGGTTAACTGCATTCCGTCTCCGGAATCTCCGGCAAACTTAATAATCACCCTTTCTAAGGTATCTGTTTTATGCTCCATTTCTGATTAAGAATTATTGGTTCAAACCTAAAATTTTTTAATTCGAAAACGCAAAGTTAAGGCGAATTATTGATGGGTCAAATATTCGGTCCATGATATTAGTCAGGAATAGGTGTTAAAAAAAATCAAAATTCATTAATTGCTGATATTCAAATCATTATAGTTTTACTTTAAATTGGATTTATTGAAATTATTACTAACTTTACTCTATTAAAACTTATAGCCTATGAAAATCACCTTTACTCAAACCCTTATCGCACTGATTTTATCGGTTCCCGCCTTTGCTCAGAACCTGGTAAGTACCGCAGTGCAACCCCGAAATGCCGTTCTCGAAGAATTCACCGGGGTAAATTGTGTGAACTGTCCCGATGGTCACCTTCGGGCAAACCAACTCTATGCTGCCTTTCCCGGCAGAGTGGTGTTAATAAATATTCATTCCGGATCATTCGCAACAGCACGGTTTCACCACTCCTTTCGGGGAAAACATTGATGATATGGCCGGAGTTTCTGCATATCCTTCAGGAACGATGAATCGTGTTGTGTGGGCCGGAGCTTACAATGTTCCCCCTTATTTTCCTCAAACTCCGCCTAACAATCTTGCCATACGTCGTCCGGGTTGGTGGGATACAGCGTATCCAAATCAGGGAACAGGTGCCTACATCATTTTGCAAGGTGGAAACACTCCTGTAAATATTGGTGCCGAAACACAATGGAATGCAACTACTCGCGAATTGCAAGTATCTGTTGAGTTGTATTACACAGCTACTGAAACTCAAAACAATAAATTGAATGTGGTGCTTCTCGAAAGTGGTGTTATAGGTTATCAATCAGGAGGTGGATCAACGTATACGCACAACCATATCATGCGCCATTTGCTAACCGGACAATGGGGTGATGAAATTACTACCACCATTCAAGGTACTTTGGTAACTCGTACTTATACGTATGTTGTTCCTGCTTCTATCAACATCGATAATTGTGATATTTCTTTGTTCGTTACACAAAACGATAATAAAAATACTCACACAGGTGTTACCATGGTTGCTAAAAATGGAACTACGGTTGGCATTACCGAAAACGCAAATTTAGCTGCGGTAGGCGTTTACCCAAGTCCCGCCGAAGATTTTGTTTACATTACAGGTTTAACCAATGAAGTTACTGATATCAAAATTGTAAATGTGATTGGCAAAACGGTAGCCCAAATTCATCCCGGAAAGGAAATGATTGAACAAAATGTTGCTAATCTTGCATCCGGAGTTTATTTTGTAAATATTACTAGCGGAACAAAAAATGTAGTGAAGAAATTTGTTAAAGACTAATAGTAAAATACACACTAAATAACAAAGCGATCAGGTTAGTCCTGGTCGCTTTGTTATTTGAAAGATAAATTCAAATAACAAATGTTTAGTCCTTGCTCGAGGTACTTTTTTTCATAAGTAGTTTTAATCGATAAAATATCATCAGTAATTCCCGAACCATATAAATCGTGTGTATTATTATGAATAATTACATTACGATCTTTTATCAAATCAAGGGTGTAATCGAATAATTCTACATTATCAGTTTTCAGATGTAGGAGCCCGTTAGTACCTAAAACAGTTTCATACATTTCAAGAAAACGAACAGAAGTCATGCGGGTATTTTCTCTGGTTTTTTGTGGTTGTGGGTCCGGAAAAGTGATCCATATTTCGCTAATTTCATCTTTCTCAAAAAAGGCAAGCAATTGAGTAATCTGAATTCTCATGAAAGCTGCGTTGAGAATATTTTCTTCGTTTATTGTTTTAGCACCTCTCCACAGCCTGGCTCCTTTTTTATCGATGCCAATAAAATTTTTCTCCGGAAATTTTTGCGCAAGATTCACAGTGTATTCGCCTCTTCCACAACCGAGTTCAAGCACAATGGGGTGGTTGTTTCGAAAAACCTCTGCACCCCATTTACCCTTCAATTCAAAATTATTTCCGGCATAAAAATTACCGGGTTGATAAACTCTTTCAAAGGTTTCAAGCTCTGCAAAGCGTCGTAATTTATCTTTTCCCAAATGTTTGTTTTTTGAACGTGCGAATTTAAGGAAAACCATTGTGATGTCAATCTGTTTGGTTTTATCTTATTTTTGCAACATGAATTCAACCTCTCCTAAAGTACTGGTAGCGCCTCTTGAGTGGGGTTTAGGGCATGCCACAAGGTGTATTCCAATAATAAGAGAGTTGGTTTCGCTGGGCGCGGAAGTCACTATTTGTGCAAATGGATCCTGTAAGTTTTTGTTGAAGCAAGAATTTCCCTCCTTGAAAACCATCGAAATACCGGGCTTTTCTATACGGTATCCCGAAAACGGTTCAATGGTTCTTTCTATGTTGAGTCAGGTGCCTACTTTATTGGCGGCAATTCGAATTGAACATCAGCTTCTACAGGAAGCAATTCTCAAACATGGATTCACTCATGTGATATCCGACAACAGATATGGCTTGTATTCCAATTCTGCCAAAACGGCTTTCATCACTCATCAAGTGCACATTAAAGGGGGTGGGAAGGTCATTGAATCTTTTATTTTCAGAATCAATAAAAGAATGATTGAACGATTTGATGAGTTATGGATTCCTGAAGTTACTGGAACGCCAAATTTATCGGGAACACTTTCAGATTCCTCTAGAATAAATATTCCTGTTTATCAAATTGGCGTACTCTCTCGATTCAGTTCCACTCCTGTGTTAAGTGAAAAAAAATATGACATCATCGCATTGCTTTCTGGTCCAGAACCACAACGTTCTATTTTAGAAATCAAAGTGAAGAAATATTTCACTAGCCTCAATAAAAAATGTTTAATCATTCAAGGTTTACCTGCGAAAACGGAAACGGAAACAATAAACGATATAGAGGTGATTCCATCAATTAAAACAGAAGAGTTGGCTTTGATTTTGCACCCGGAAACATTGTTAATTTCCCGTCCCGGATATTCTACCATCATGGATATGGCTATACTCAGTCATCGAAAAATACTGTTTATACCAACACCCGGTCAAACAGAACAGGAGTATTTAGCTGATTATTTAAAACGTGAATACGATTACTTTTATATTACACAACAAGAAAATTTTCCTGTTGAACCGGTAGAGAGTGGTAAAAAATTACCTGTCAATATATCAAACGCATTGCTAACACAAACTCTGAAAAAATATTTGGCCTGAACAATAAATGAATATCATTCAGGCCAAAATATTAATTTAAATCTTTTTAATTAGCAGCTTTTGATGGGAATTTAACTACTAAGCCACCACCTAAAGTAAATTGATAAATAGAAGAGTAGGCACTCAAACCTGCACCTGTTCCACCTGTTCCAAAATAAACACTTCCCCCAACAGATTGAACAGCAGATAATAGCTGAGCCTGCATTTTAATTCCGATCGAAGGTGATAACCAAATATTTGCTCCTGCTTTAAGTCCCCAGGCAAATTTGGAAAAGGATGATGAATTTCCATTATCAGGATTATCTACATTGGCGACAGCCATTCCGGCCATTAACTTTCCATAACCTTCAACTTTACCACTTGCGTTGGTTACATTTTTACCACCACCAATCAATATATAATTTAATGCCATGTCAAAATCTGTAAATTTAACTTCGGTAAATGCACCCCCGTCGAGATATGTTGTTGGAGCTTTTGTATCTTGATGAATGTACAACAATTCAATTCCTGTACCGCCTTTCAAAACGAACTCGAGTCCACCTCCCCACTGAAATCCACCTTCAATTTTTCCATCATAATAATTATACGCATCATAATACGAATCAAACCGGTTGTCGAAAACATATCCTGTGTAAACGTTCAAACGAATATCCTGTGCACTAGCAGACATTGAAAATAATGCTACTAACATCAAACTGAGTAACGTAATTTTTTTCATAATTTATGGTTTATAAATAGTATTTATAATTGATATTATTTTTTAGGAGACTTATTAAAAACTTTATCTTTTCTTAATTGATAAACAACTCTGCTTGCATACTCTTTTGCAGCAGATGATAATTTAGATGGATTAGTAGTTTGCGATTGCGCCGACCAAATTAATTCCTCTGTTGCGGCATCATAAATATTACACTCCATAAAATAAACTTTGTCAGAGGTATAATAACCTTCGGTAGCTGTTTCAGCATAGTAATAGTTATTGTAATAACCATAAAAATTATTGTAATAACCATAAGATGGAGCACCATAATAGGTTGCTGAACCGGGAACATAACGTGTTTGGTCCTGTACGTCTTTTATTGCAACAGTAAAAATTGCATCGGATCCCGTTGCTTTTATCTTTTCCATTATTTCATTCTTATCTGTTGGAGCTTCGGAAGTTGCTTTTGGAGTAAAAATTTCATAACTTCTTGTTGCTTTAACTCCACTCTGCATTGCATGCTCATAAAATGCATCTTCAATCGCAGCCTTTGCAGGCATATTTGCTACCAACGCTGCAATAAAAATAGATTTGTAAACTTTTGATGAATCCATCGATTTGTTTTTCCAAGAACCTGTGATGGATGTTGTGGGAGCGCAGGATGAAACTAAAAAAACAATACAGAAACAAAGGATAGAGATGTAAATTGATTTCATAAATTACTATTTTAATTAAATCGTCAAATTATAATCACGCAAACTTAAGACAAAATTTAATTCAAAGTTGACCCAATGCCTTTGAAACAAAGAATTTTTTAACTCGAATTCTTTGTTTTATTACCAAAATTAAAGAATTCTAATTACTTAATAAATTATATATATATTTGATTTTAAATTGTTTATCGCAGATTAGAAGTAATTTTTCTATCAAAGTTTCCTTGTTTAAAGTTTTCTTCATAAAATTGCACAAAATAATTAAGGTTGGCAGAAGTCATTGTTTGCCAATAATAGGGAACCAAGGTTAAATGCCTGGACAGTCCCCGCTGCTGTAAGTCCACTATAAGTTTTCCAACTATAATGCCACTGTGTTGATCATGGGAAGGCCGATGGAAAACGGGATAAGTCAGAATACCTGCCTTAATTAATTACTATCTATGCTTTCGGAGGAAAAGCGATGAAGTATCCGCGAACCATTTCCATTATGGTTCACGACGCTCATCTGTTTTTCAGTTTCGACAGCTTACTAATCGAATAAATGTACAGATGAAGTTCAATAGTTTACTTATAATTTCAATTATCTGCTGTTGTTTTGCTGAAAATATTTTTTCACAAACAGTGGACACTATAGAAATTAAAACAATTGATATAACCGGTAATCGTGCGATACTTTTTTCGAAAGGTAAATACTTTTCACCGATGGATTCTACTTCCATAGAACTTTCACCAAATCAAAATTTAGGAGAATTACTTTCAACCAACTCCACTGTATTTATCAAATCATACAGCTCCGGTGGATCGGCAACAATTTCTGCCAGAGGTACTGAAGCTCGCCACAATGCAATACTTTGGAACGGCTTTAACATAAATTCTTCCAGTCTCGGCTTGTCTGATTTTTCCATTGTGCCAATATTTATAACTGATGACATTACTCTAATACTGGGAGGCTCAGGACCCGTAAATGGAAATTCAGCATTAGGTAGCACAGTGGTTTTGGAAAATCATGATCCAACATTTGAAAATAAATCTATGTTGGGTTTAAACTTTGAAGCAGGTAGTTTTGGAACTTATCAAGGGAACGCTTCCTTTAATTTTGGGAATAAATTTATTGAGAGCAAATCAATTGTTTTTTTTAGTCAGTCGGAAAACGATTTTGAATTTATCAATTTTACCCATCGTGAAAAGCCAATTGTGAAACAGCAACACGCTGCATTTAAAAATTTTGGATTTATTCAAAATCTAGAATTTAAAATTAAACCTAATCAATTTTTATCTATTGGACTTTGGTATCAATTTACCAACCGAGAAATTCCTGCACTTATGACTTCATCCGAAAGTCATGCAGAGCAGCGCGACAGTTTACTAAGAACTTTTGCAGGATACAAAATAATTTTTAAAAATTCAATGCTAAAAATAAAAGGTGCTTTCTTTAGAGAATTTCAACACTACGATGATGAAAAACAAAATCTGGCGCAAAAATATTTAGTAACGAGTTTATTATCTGAGGCAGAATGGCGAATCAATTTACACAAAAAAATTCTTTGGAACTTAGGTGCAGCTTACACAAATAGTGAAGCATCATTCGAAGAATATAGCGAGTCACAAAACAGAACAATATTTTCAGCTTTCTCAGGAATTATATATCAACCATTTACAAACTGGACTTTCAATCTTAACATCCGTAAAGAATATACCAACAATAAAAATGGGCCTTTTTCACCTTCAATTGGTTTAGAGGGATTAGTTGTTAAAAATATATTGAATGTTTTCGGAAATATTGGTCGCCATTATAACCTTCCATCAATGAACGATTTGTATTGGATTCCGGGTGGAAATGCGAACCTCCTTCCTGAAGAAGCATGGACTCAAGAAGTAGGTTTCATTTTTTTCAAACAACATAAAGATTTACCTGAAATAACTTTGACAGGATATAATTCAATAGTCGATAATTGGATTAAATGGCAGCCGACTGTTGGAGGCATTTATTCACCAAATAACTTACGAAAAGTTCACAGCAGAGGACTTGAAACTACCCTTCATTATTCGAAGTTGATTCGAAAAATTATTTTTAATATTAAAATCAATTATGCATATTGCCAATCATCGATTTCCGAAACTTATTCGCCGACAGAAACAGCTACTATCGACAAACAACTCGTTTATGTACCGGAAAATATAGTGAATGCTTCTGTATATATTTCTACACATGGTTACACCCTATATTACGCTCACACCTACACCGGTTTGAGATTCACCACCAGTGACAATACAAAATCACTCGATGGTTTTCAAATAGCTAATCTCACATTAGAAAAAAAATTTCAATGGCTTAAATTTAACATTCAGGTATTTGGAAAAATTATGAATCTGTTCGACACAGAATATCAGGTAATCGCTTTTCGTCCTATGCCTGGTCGTTGGTTTTTGGCAGGAATAAAATTCAATCTTGATTTAACAAAAGTAAATTAATTATAAAATTAAAATAATGAAAATTCTAAAATTATTAATTCTGGCAACAGTACCATTATTCTTTAATTCATGCAAAGATGATGATGATGATAACACTCCTGCACCTGATATTTCCAATGGAGTTTTTGTTGTGAATGAGGGCTCATTTGGTTCAGGCAATAGCAGTATATCCTATTTATCGCTAAGTAGCGGGGTAATGACCAACGATTTATTTGAAAATGTAAATGGTTTTCCGCTGGGTGATGTTGCTCAATCAATGACTCTACATAACGGCAAAGCCTATGTGATAGTAAATAATTCACAGAAAGTAGAGGTATTAAATGGAAATGACTTTACTAGCATACATACCATTGGCGGATTACAGGGACCTCGATATATGGTTACTTCAGGAAACAAAGGCTACATTACCGATTGGTTTTCTAATGAAGTTAAAGTTGTTGACCTTACTTCAATTGCAATAACGAAAGGCATACCTGTAGGTAGCGGACCTGAGCAAATGGCAATTGTTGGAACTGTTTTGTTTGTAACTAATGTAGGAGGTTTTGGCAACGACAGCACCGTCTCAATTATTAATTTAACTACAGAAACAAATGTAGGTACATTGCAGGTTGGAACTAATCCTAACAGTATCGTTGCTGATGCTAATGGAAAATTGTGGGTGTTGTGCGGAGGTTCAACAGGTCCTGATTTTATTGGTGGCACTGCAGACGATATTGAAGGATCAATTTGGAAAATAAATCCACAAACCTTTACAGTTGAACTACACTATGATATGGCTTCATCCATGCATCCAATCAAACTACAAGCTAACGGTGCTAAAACAGACCTTTACTACCTTGCAGGTAATGATGGTTACACTGGTAAAATAATGAGATTGGAAGTGGGCTCAACATCTTTAAATATTTCACCATTTGGAACCAAAGATTTTTATGGGTTAGGAGTTGATCCCGTTTCCGGAATTGTTTATGGTGCTCAAACTCCAAGTTTTACTCAAAATGGTTACATTTTTAGATATACAGTTGGAGCTTCGTTAATTGATTCTATGGAAGTTGGAATTGCCCCTAACTGGTTTACATTCAACTAAAATTATTTAAGCACAGATTTTCAACTTACAATACATTTGTAATGAAAATCTGTGCTATAATTTTAAAGTTCTCATTTATAGATCATTAAATTGATATTCTGAGTATTTTTTTGCAGCATTTGCGTAACCTTTTGCTATGAAATTAGGTACATGTTATTCTTATGTGTGGAATAGCTGGATATATTGATTTCTCGGGAATTTCAACCCCGGAAATGCTCAGGAAGATGACTTCATCAATTGCCCATCGTGGCCCGGATGACGACGGATATGAAATAAGACGGTTTGAAGATGTGAAAATCGGATTCGGTTTTCGAAGATTATCCATAATTGATTTGTCCCCACTTGGACATCAACCCATGATTAATGAATCAAATGGCGACATCATTATTTTCAATGGAGAGGTTTACAATTTTGCAGAAATAAGAGAGGTACTTGTAAAAAAAGGACACCGATTCAAAAGTCAGTCCGATACCGAAGTAGTTTTAAAATCATTTCAGGAATGGGGAACTGCTTGTTTGGAACGCTTCAACGGTATGTTCGCTATTGCAATTTTTAATCCGCTTGCCAACAAAGTGCATTTGTTCAGAGATCGTGCCGGTGTTAAACCCCTATTTTATTATTGGGATGGTAATATATTTCTTTTCGGATCTGAATTAAAAGTATTTCATCAACACCCCGGTTTCAAAAAAGAAATTGACTTTGATAGCCTGGCGTTGTATTTCCATCATGGATATATTCCTCACCCCTACTCTATTTTCAAAAACACACACAAACTTTCTCCGGGCAACCGAATGGAGATTGACCTACGTAAGAAAAAAATAACTACTCATTCCTACTGGAACATACTTGAAGCTTTTAACAAACCAAAAACAAAGATCACCTATGAAGATGCTGTAGATGAATTAGAAAAGATACTGATTAATTCATTCAAATACCGAATGATTGCTGATGTACCTGTAGGTGTATTTTTAAGTGGTGGTTACGATAGCAGTTGTGTTGCAAGTTTGATTCAAACAAATACATCCGTCAAATTAAAAACCTATACCATTGGATTTGAAGATAAAAATTTTAATGAGTCTCATCATGCTAAAGCGGTAGCTGAATATTTGGGCACCGATCATCATGAATATATTTGCAGTGAAAAAGAAGCGTTGAATATTATTCCGTTGTTGCCCGAAATTTATGATGAGCCAATGGCCGACGGTGGTGCCATCCCAAATATTCTTGTTAGTATGATGGCAAAAAAAGATGTTAAAGTAGTACTTAGTGCAGATGGAGGAGATGAAGTTTTTGCCGGGTACACGAAACATTTTTATGCGAAGCAACAAATAGCTGAGTATTTAAACATGCCTTCCATTGTAAAAAGCACTGCTTTACATACTATCGATATTCTTAACCTGTTTCGACAACGACCGCTTCACAAAATTGATAGAATGAGCAGACTGCAGAGTTATCTACAAGCCAATGACAGTGCAATGCTTTTTAATCGCATCAATCAAACTTTTACAGAACATGAGATTACTACTTTTCTCAAAAAGAGAACGAAACACCTCTACAATCATTTTATGAATGATCATTTATTGAATCAGGAGAATGATGAAGTAGATAGAATAATTGCAATCGATTACCAGACTTTCTTAGTTGATGACATTCTTCAAAAAGTCGACAGAGCCACTTCTTATGTTAGCCTTGAAGGACGTGAACCATTGCTTGATCATCATATCGTTGAATTCGCTGCAACTTTACCTTCTGAATTTAAGCTTCGGAATGGCGTGGGAAAATCAATATTAAGAAGCGTTGTTCATAAACACCTTCCTAAAGAAATAATGGACCGTCCTAAGGCCGGATTTGGTTTACCGATTAATGTTTGGGGTTTAAAAGAACTTAAACCTATATTCGATGAGTATTTTGAAATTGAGTTTCTCCGAAGACAAAAAATATTTTCGGCACGAAAAGTTCGACGATTGTATGACCATTACATGGCCGGAAATCAGGATTGTTTCGATCGTGTTTGGGAGATTTTTATCTTTCAACAGTGGTATAAAAAATGGATGGAATGATCTAATCTTTTTCAACACTATTTTACATTCAGTATTTAATAAAAGCTATCACTTTAAAAGGTGTTAAAGAAAAAATATACTCAATAAAATTTATTGAACATTAGTAATAATAGTAGAAGTTGTAATTGTATTACTTTTGTGTCTGGCTCTGTCGCGCATGTACAATTCGTACCTAATGGTATCATTTGGTTGAAAATAATTGTACTCAACATTAATTTTTATTTCACCCACAAGTGATGTATTATTTCCCCTTGGAAAAAGAAAAGGAATTTTGTATTCCAATGGTGCTGCGAGATTGGGAAACTCAACAAAAACTCCATTTTTCATTTCAAAAAATTTAACAAAAACATCCCTGTTAATAGTATCAATTTCGGGTGTTCCAACATCGCCATTACCATCGGTAAATGAAAATATGAGTTCGAGTGAATCTAACTGCGATGCACTATCATATTTTATTAAACTAACAAATTCAATTTCAGGTGTTGTCGGGTAAGTGTTTTCTTCTTTACAACCCACAAATATGAAAGTTGAAAGTAAAGCAAAGAGGCAGAAATTGAAAATTCGTTTTTCCATGGTCATGTAAAGATAAGAAATTTAAAAATGTCTGATTATCTTCGTAATCTAATTTCGAATAAAATGACATTAATAATACCTGTAAATGGCATAACGCCTGTATTTGGAAAAGATTGCTTTCTCGCTGAAAATGCGACGATTACAGGGGAAGTGGTGATGGGAGATGAGTGTTCAGTTTGGTTCAATGCTGTTGTAAGGGGCGATGTTAACTCTATTACTATTGGGAACAGGGTAAATATTCAGGATCAGGCAGTTATACATTGTACATACCAAAAGGCGAAAACCGTTATTGGAAATAATGTATCTATCGGACATTCTGCGATCGTTCATGGATGTACCCTTCACGATAATGTGCTTATTGGAATGGGAGCCATAGTAATGGACCATGCCGTTATTGGTGAAAATTCGATGATCGCTGCCGGAGCCGTTGTTTTAGAAAATACGATCGTTGAACCC
This sequence comes from uncultured Bacteroidota bacterium, assembly GCA_963814475.1. Taxonomy (GTDB): domain Bacteria; phylum Bacteroidota; class Bacteroidia; order AKYH767-A; family OLB10; genus JADKJB01. The sequence continues at coordinate 46,426 of CAWFDA010000014.1, forward strand.
GGAAGCATTTGGGCAGGAACTCCGGCAAAAAAAATCAAACAAATGACTCCTGAACACTTTAAAGAACTTAACGAAAGAATTTCAAAAAACTATCTGATGTATTCGAAATGGTATAAATAATTCGGTTTTTGAATCACAACTCATATGTTTAAATTTTCTGCATTAAAAGTAGTTATCCTAGTTTTACCTTTTATTTTCCTTTGCAGGGATGTGCATGCACAGCACGACTCAGCATATTACAATTCTTATGTAGATCAAATTACAAGCAGATTTTATTTTTCGCAGAAATATACCAAATTAAATATTAAAGATTCCGAGAACAATGTCGAACTTGATTATCGTCCGAACACTACACTCAACATGGGTATTGGTGCGAGTTATAAGTGGTTCACTTTAAACCTAGCCTACGGATTCAAATTTCTGAATCAACAAAGAAGAGAGAGGTGAAACTGAATACCTCGATTTACAAGCACATTTTTATGGACAAAAAGAAAATATTGATTTGTTTGGTCAGTTTTACCATGGTTTTTTTCTGAATCCACGAGGCTACGCCAGCAGTAACGACGAACTTTTTTATCTAAGACCCGATTTAAAAATTATCGAATTGGGTGCTTCATATCAGCATGTATTCAACAACAAAAGATTTTCTACTCGTGCAGCGCAACTTCAAAACGAATGGCAAAAGAAATCTGCAGGAAGTTTTCTTTTAGGAGGTGAACTTTATTTTGGTAAAGTAACTGCTGATAGTTCTGTCTATCCTTCAGTAATTCAAACCGACCCACTGCCTGTTGTGGATCAAATGAATTTCTACGAAATTGGTCCCGGTATCGGATATGGTTATTCGCTTGTAATTGCTCGACACTTTTTTATAACTGCAATTCTTTCGGTGAATGCGAATTACACTGTTACAACTTACGACGGCCCCGGAACTGCTAAATCAATTTCAGGTTTCACTCCCAATTCGATGGTGCGTGCATTTACAGGATACAATTCGAACAGAACGGCCGTAGCTTTAAGTTTTATCAATAGCCGTGTTTCGCTTTCATCCGACAAGAGTAGAAATGTGGCCATCAGTACCGGCAACCTCAGAATAAACTATATCCACCGCTTCATACCGGGACCAAAAACATTACGGTTTCTGAAAAATTTCGACTGGTTCTTTGATTTAAGGAAGAAGAAAGTAGTAGGCGAGTGATCGTTAGTAGCGAGGGCTCGCGAGTGGACTGCAACTGCCGAATGCCAACCGGAGAACGCCAACCGGAGAATGCTGATCGGAGACTACCGACCGCCGACCCGAGACTGAACAATAAAAATATCAAGTGAAAAAAAGAATTAAATCACCTTACTGTACCAATTGCGGAAAAGTTCTTCAGGAAGAAGATAACTTTTGTCCGAATTGCGGTCAGGAGAATGATAATAAACAACACTCATTCGGAGGTGTGATGTCGGATTTGATTCAGAGTTTTTCATCAATTGATTCTCGACTACGACATTCCATTCCGGCGTTAATATTCAGACCTGCCTTTCTTACTAAAGAGTATTTACGCGGTAAACGACAACGTTATCTTGATCCCATCAGGATGTTTATCACTTTAGTTGTGTTATATTTTTTGATAGCTTCAATTGGTTCTGACAGAGAAATAGACACCAAAGGCAACATTACTGCAGACTCTACATTAGTTGCTATTGCCACTAAATCAGACTCCCTACAAACTATTGAAGAAGGACCTTTAAAATTTATGGTTGTCGAAAACGATACCAGTGTTGTTGTTATTGACTCATTAAATTCTTTTAATGATGAGTTGGAAATCGACGACAAACATTATATTCAAATTCGAGCAATGGTAAAAAGTGGCATTACCGATGAATCAATAATACTAGATTCTTTAAATATCGCGAACACCTTCTGGAATCGTTTCTACTACGGTGAAATGATCAAGTTCGCTAAAACTGATTTTAAAGATTTAAAAGACTACTTTATTTCGAAACTTCCCTGGATCACATTTTTCATGATGCCGGTATTTGCCCTCATCCTCAAATTAATATACATAAGGCGAAGATACTTATTTGCCGACCATCTAATTTTCGCGTTCCACCTGCATTCCTTTTATTTTTTGATTGGAATTCTTCATGTGCTCATTTCATCAATTACTAGTTTCGAACCGGATGAAATAGCAAATGGCAGCACAATTATATACACCCTATTTGCATTGAAAAATTTTTATGGGCAGGGATGGATAAAAACAATTTTAAAATCAATTTTACTATTTATGTTTTATTTCATAACAGCACTAATTAGTTTGATTTTTATAGCCTTATTTATTTTCCTCATCTATTAAAATATCTACAACTAAAAAAATTATTTACCTGAACTCCACAAATTTTTATGTTCCAATTTAATTTTCCCTTTAAAGAAAATTTTTGTGCTCTCCTCAAAAGATTTTGTGAAGTCGGAAATATAAAATCTGTGCTTGTTTGCCTTTCCGGAATTCAGCAAATTACTTTCTGCGAGCAAATCTTTTACATGTCTAGCCACGATGTCGGCAGAATCAACAATAGTTATATTGCCTTTGTAATATTCAACAATTTCGGGCTTTATTAACGGATAGTGTGTGCATGCTAAAATAAGCGCATCCACTTTTTTAATTTTAGGTCGCGAAAGATAACTGTTGATAATGGTACGACTGATTTTGTTATTAAAAAAACCTTCCTCAATCATTGGAGCAAGCAGTGGAGTTGCCAGCGAGGACACTTTCATAGAAGGGTTTTTTGCTTCAATGCGCAGAGCATAAGCATTAGATCGTATTGTTGCTCTTGTGCCAATCACTCCTACATTTTTCACCTTTTTCATTGCACTCACCTCTGTCACCACCGGATTAATCACATCAACAACAATTGCTTTTCTACCTACTTGTTTTTTAACAGTTTCATAAGCGATAGCTGATGCAGTGTTGCATGCAATCACAATCATTTTACAATTTTGTTCAAGAAGATAGTCTGCGATTTTAACTGAATACTCTCTAATTGATTCGGGTGCTTTATCTCCGTATGGAAGATTGGCAGTATCACCAAAATAAATAAGTGTTTCATTTGGTAACAAACGATGAATAGCGTTTGCTACAGTGAGTCCGCCTATTCCGGAATCAAAAATTCCTATTGGACTTTTAGGAAATGAAAATGATTTTTTTTTCATTACAGCTAATATTTTAAAGTTTGCAACTTGCAAAGGGTATGAAAAAAGCCATCCGGAATACGGATGGCTTTTATAATTTTCTCCAACGCAAAACCGGATTATTTCAATCCAAGTTTCGTTTTAACCAAAGGCAAAATGTCATCCGACTCCTGAGCAAACAACACTACACCAACACTGGTATCAAATATGTAAGAATAGCTTTTCTCTTTAGCGATGTCTTTAATTGCATCTTCTGCTTTTTTAATTATAGGAGAATAAATTTCTTCCTTTTTCTTTTGCAAAGATTGTTGAGCAGACTCCTGAAAATCCTGAATACGTTGTTCCAAATCATTTATTTCTTTTGCTTTAGCTTCTTTAATTGGCTCCGACATTGTTGCTTCATTAGCTCTGAATTCACCAACTTTACTTTGATATTCGTTAGTCATTGTTTTCAGCTGAGACTCGAGCGATGAACCAAATTTTTGCAATGTTGAATCGGCAAGTTTTGTTTCCGGCATCATGGAGAGAAGCTGAGTAGAGTTGATGTGCCCGAACTTTAAAGTCTGTGCCTGAATAGTACCTGCAAGTAAAATAATAACACAGGTAAGTTTGATAAGCTTTGTCATAGTTTGATTTTTGATGTATTAGGTTGATTTATTAAGTTTATATTGTTTTTATTTGGGTCTTACAGGAGCGCTATCCTGATCTGATGCCGGTGACTCTTTTGCAGGTGCTGTTCCTGATTTTGGTGCGGTGCCTCCCGACTTTGGTGCGGATCCTCCCGATCCTTCTTTATCACCAACTTTATAACCAAGTGCATTTAGTATATCATCACTTTTATTATATTTGGGATTGGCATAAAGCATAATCAAATCGCTCGACTTATCAAACACTACTGCATAGCTTTGATCGGTGGCCATTTTTTTGATAGCGTTATAAATTTTATCTTGAATTGGTTTTACCAGTTCTTGTTTTTTCTTAAACAATTCTCCTTCGAACCCGAATTTTGTTTTTTGAAATTCTTTTACTTCCTTTTCTTTTACTATGATTTCATTTTCCCGTTTACGTTTCATTTCATCCGTAAGGAGAATTTGTTCCGCTTGAAAATCTTTGTATAATTTATCGATGAATGCATATTTTGCTTCAATTTCTTTTTGCCAGTTTACCGACAATTGATCCAACTGTTGTTGAGCAGCTTTGTATTCAGTAATATTATCGAGAATATACTCTGTATCTACATAACAGTACTTTTGAGCGAAAGTAACTGATGAAACCATCATTATTGCGATGGTGAGCATTACCTTTAATTTTTTCATAACAAACTGGTTTTTAAGGTTTGCAAAATTAACACTTTTTTAGAACTGCTGACCAATTGTGAAGTGGAATTCTCCACCATTTCGCACTTTTGATCCCCAAACACCGTCAAATCCATATCCCCAATCAAGACCCAATAAACCAAACATCGGCAAAAAGATCCTGACACCACCACCTGCGGCACGTTTGACATCAAATGGGCTCCAATTTCTGAACCTGTTAAATGCGTTTCCTGCTTCAAGAAATCCGAGCATATATATTGTAGCAGAGGGGTTTAGGGAGAGCGGAAATCTGATCTCTAAAGTGTACTTATCATAAATTGTGCCACCTCCGGGAGGATTCAGAGAATTGTTCGGATAACCTCTTTGAGCGATAATTTCACGACCATCCAAGGAGAAACCCGACAAACCATCGCCACCTAGATAAAATCTCTCAAATGGCGACTGACCAATATCCTCATTATAATAACCCAAGAATCCGTAATTCGCTTTAACGTTCAATACCAATTTGTTCCAAGCCAATGGGGTGAACCACGAGGCACCGAACTTCCATTTGTAGTATTCAATAAATTTGTATTTCTCTTGATCCGACACATTAGAATAATCTTTGCCGTTTAACAATGAATAGGGCGGAGTTAATTGCAAGGTAACCGAAAACTGAGAACCCACTCTAGGATAAATTGGAGCATCTACTGAGTTCCGTGAAATAGTTTCTTGTAAATTAATGTTGTTAGAAAAACCATCGCTGAAAAGAAAACTACTAGAATAATTTTGAAGTACATAATACTGGTAATTTGCTTCGTGATAGATACTGAAGTAGTCATCAGGCTTTTTCAATCTCTGGCCTAAACCAACAGAAAACCCGGTAATATCAATTGACTGGCGAGTGAAATCGTTTTTCTTTTTACCATTTGATTGGATAGAGTGAAACAAGGTAACACTTAAGGCATTCGGCTTTTTCCCTCCTAACCACGGTTCTGTAAATGATGCACTGTACGATTGGTAATACTTTCCATTTGTTTGTGCCCTCACACTTAATTTTTGCCCATCACCCGATGGTAATGGTGTCCATGTTTCGGGTTTAAAAATATTCCTTCCGGAGAAATTATTGAACGTCACACCAAGTGTACCCACAATTTGACCTGCTCCCCAACCTCCCGATAATTCAATTTGATCAGAGGGTCTTTCTTCTACCACGTATTCAATGTCCACAGTACCATCTTGTGGATTCGGTTTTGGATTTACACCTAATTTTTCCTGATCGAAATAACCAAGCTGTGCGAGCTCTCGTTGAGTTCTAATAATATCGGTTCGCGAAAATAGTTCACCCGGTTTGGTACGAATTTCCCTCAGCACTACCTTATCATTGGTTTTTGTATTTCCAACAACTGTTACTCTATTAACTGTTGCTTGCTTTCCTTCATAAATACGCATTTCGTAATCTATAGAGTCTTGCGTTACATTCACCTCAACAGGAGTAACAGAAAAGAAGAGATATCCATTATCCATGTAAATGGAAGTGATATCACGTCCCGATTGGCTGCCAAACAATCCCTCATCAAGTTTTTTCTGATTGAATATTTCACCTTTTTTAATGTTGAGGATGCGATCTAAATCGCGGGCGGCATACTTTGTATTCCCAATCCAGTTGATGTTACGAAAATGATATTGCGAACCTTCTTCAATATTAATATAAATATTTACTGATTTGTCATTATGTCGAACCACAGAATCAGAAGCAATTTTAGCATCACGAAATCCCTTTTCGGTATATTTTGCAATTAGTTTTAACTTATCGTCTTCATAGTTATCTTCAATAAATTTAGATGTTGAAAAGAAACGATACCAGTGTTTTTCTTTGGTCTCTTTCATTTTCCTTAACAATTCATAAGATTCAAATTGCGTAAGCCCGGTAAAAGTTATGCTGTTGATTTTAACTTTTTTCTTTTTGTTTACATTAATGACAAGTAATTGTGAATTTGGAATGCCGGGTTCATCCTTCACCTCAATATTTATATCAGCACTGAGATAACCTTTATCAACATAATATTTCTTGACTTCGTTTTCGGTAGTTTGAATTAAATTTTCAGTAATGATTTTACCTGAAACAAGTTTTATTTTTTCTCTCAGTTTATCAGCATCACTTTTTGTTACACCATTAAATGAAAATTTTGAAAGACGTGGGCGCTCTTGGAGTCGTAGTTCTAGAAATATTTTATCCCCCTGTATTTTTGTAGCAACAATTTTTATATCAGCAAGCAAACCTTGTTTCCATAAATTCTCAATGGCCTTTGAAATCTTATCACCGGGAACACGTATTTTATCTCCTACCGAAATACCGGTTAATGTTATAAGTACTCTTTCATCCAGATATTTGATTCCGGTAACAGTGATACCACCAATTTCATAATCGCGTGGATCGGCATAATCGATAACATTGGCAGTGCTATCGCCAATGATTACTTGCGAAAAGGCAGTATTCGAAATAAGCAGTAAAGAAACTAATAAATAAAGATTCCTTTTAAACATACTTATGTTTTAGATGTTTGTTCATTAGTCATTCCGTATCTGCGATCTCGCTTTTGAAAGTCGATTATTGCTTCATACAAATCTTCTCTTCTAAAATCCGGCCAAAGTTTTTCGGTAAAATAAAGTTCAGAATAAGCTATTTGCCACATCATAAAATTACTGATCCGATGTTCACCACTTGTCCGAATCAGCAATTCCGGATCGGGACAAAAATGGGTGCATAAATTAGCAGCAATTACTTCATCGTTTATATCTTCAGGATTTAATGAACCCTCTTTCACAAGTTTGGCAATTTTTCGAGTTGCATTAACTATTTCCCACCGCGAACTGTAGCTTAACGCAAGTATAAGGGTCATTCGTGTGTTACCTGATGTGGTGCTGATGGTATCTTGCAATTGCTTTCGGCACCCTTTTGGTAAACTGTCGAGATCACCTATGGCTTGCAAACTAATGTTATTATCCATTAGCGTTTTGGTTTCCTTACTGATAGTATTTATCAACAATTCCATAAGTGCATCAACTTCCCATCTAGGTCGTTTCCAGTTTTCGGTAGAGAATGCATAGAGAGACAAAAATTTTATTCCTATTTCTGCAGCAGCTTCTACCGTATCGCGAACTGCAACAACACCACTTTGATGACCAAAAGTCCTGATTTTGCCCTGCTTTTTTGCCCATCGTCCATTACCATCCATAATAATGGATATATGAATAGGAAGATTCTCGGGGTCAATTTGATCTTTGTAGCTCATGTCCTGAAAAAGGAGGTGCAAAGGTAATAAATTAAGGCTATTGCACTTGTCATCTTAGCGAAGCTTCCCTTTAAAAGGTGTACAATTATCACCAAATTTTGAAGACAAAGTATAATTCAATGTGATGCCTGTAAACATAAACCAGTCATTATCGGAAGCGTTTCCTCTCTGACGTTTAGCATTATTGATAGCTTGGCCATCTATAGACCTGTCTGAAAACACTACTGCCAATTCTCCATTTTCAGCCAACAGTACATCCTTTTCCGGATAAGTGGTGCTCACATCATCTAAATAATCGGTATAAATTTTTCGAGCACCGGCTTCTATAGTCATACCAAAACGTCGAGTGAATTTAATTTTTACTCCGCCTCCAAAAGGAAGTGAAAATGCAAGTCGTTTGTATTTATCGCGGTCGGGATACGCGGAAGTGCCTTGACCTTCAGTCCCTAAAGGTTGAAGATCATACCATTCGTTATTTAATTCTGCTTGTGGGTTAAAATGATACACATCCAATACCACCAAAAACAAACGGGGTAAATCTGCTCTGAGGGTTGGCAATCTGGTATGGGAAAAAGTTGAATTCAAGCATCGCATGACCATCTATCAACCTTGATCTGAACGATAAATTACGGTTGTTTTGATATTCGTCGTTTGAAAGAGCATCGTCTCCGGCAATAGTTCCAAAGTTAATTCCTAAACGATAAGCCCAGTGGTTATTGAAGTTTTTTCGATATAAAATCCCAACTGCAGGCTGAACCAACCTAAAATTAAAAAGTGCGTTGTTCAATTCCCCTTTATAGGAAGAAGTACCCAGAAAAAGACCAAATTCGGCACTTTGAGCTGAAGATGAATTGTTTAACAGTCCAATAAAAATACTAAATAACAGGAAATACCTTACCATCATAATCTATGCAACTGCAAACTTATGAAAAACGATGATAACCTGGAAAAAGTATTTATTGATTAGAACATTGGGAAAGAAGATCTTCCGGTTCTTAGCTTATAATTGATGCTGATAATGGCAAACATATATGAATCCTTGTCTCTTGGATCACCTCTTTGCTGCTCCTGCAGCAGTGATATAAGGAAATTCTTGATCTGATTTATCAGCCATGGCCGCTGCCAACGGACCATTTTCGGCAAGAATTGCATTATTGTCGTAATAGGTTTTACTAGCGTCATCAATATAATCGGTGAAAGTTTTTCTAATTCCATATTCCAAGACCAATACTCCATCGGCGATCGATGCTGTATTTTACACCAAACCAACCGGGATGCACACCTGAACATTGCTGTATTTTTTTCTTGTACTAGTAATTCCCTGACCCTCAGTGCCCAAGTCACGTAATTTTTCCCAAGTTCCATTATATTCACCTTTAGGATTGAAATAGAATGCGCCTACACCAATGAAACCATAAGCAGAAAATTCAAACCCACGTTGACCACGAACGCCTTTCAACTTATAACGGTGACCGACTTGTTCGCGAATAAATGAAAATTCGAGATTGGTACTCAATTCCCAGATATTCGTTTTAAAATTCAGGTTTCTGTAATGTCTGAAAAATTCTTTGGTTAAATTGTCATCTCCTGAAAGTTGAGCGTATGTTAACTTAGTATTTAATGCAAGTAATTGGCTCAACTTGTACCTCAAACCTCCTGATAATGAAAGCCTTGTTTGAGAAAGTTCTAAATCCTTAAAATAATCGGTTCCTATTTGATCGGCTCCACCTAATTCACCTAAGAAATTGCTAGGACCGGCACCAAAATGGACTTCGGTACGATAGGCTTTCCAACGTTGTTTATACCGCTGAGCATTTACTATACCGGGCAATGTGATTAGGACTGCCAGTAAAATGTAGAGTTTTTTCATGGTTCGGGTTCTGGTGATGGACAAAAATATAAAATAATTTTTATTAACAAAAGATATTAACAATTAAATCAGACTAATTCCTTACGTCGAGACCCCACATAAGCTTATTTCGGAGGGTTCCAAGGAAGTTTTCGTTATGAAATCGGACAATATTAGCCATAAAATCCTCTTTTCGAGCTGCAAGTTGAATGGATGAATCTATAGTTACCGACCTGGAATCCAATGATGCCAGGAAATATTGACTCCTTCCTTCAACCTCCAGGGAGATAACATACTTATCGGATACTACGATAGGACGGACATTAAGGTTATGGGGGGCAATAGGGGTAATCACAAAATTTTCGGACTGTGGTACTATAATCGGGCCTCCACAACTCAATGAATAACCGGTAGAACCTGTTGGAGTTGAGATTATTATGCCATCCGCCCAATAGCTATTTAAATATTCACCATTCAAATAGGTATGAATAATAATCATGGTAGAACTATCCTTTTTGTGGATGGTAATTTCATTCAAGGCATAATTTACCTCTCCGAAAATAGGAGTATTGGTTTCCAGTCTGATAAGTGATCTTTGATCAATATCATATCTACCTTGAAGGATGGTTTCAACACACTTAGCGATATCATCTTTTGAAATAGTGGCCAAAAATCCTAGCCGACCGGTATTAATTCCAACAATTGGAATTCCACTATCGCGAACCAATGAAATGGTATCGAGCATAGTTCCATCACCACCCAAAGTAAAAAGGAAATCAACATTTCCTTTTAATTCATCGTGCGAGGTAAATGTGTTTTTTGTTAACGCGATTGTGGAATTGTGTTTCAGGTAGTTATAAAAAGGTTGGTATAGAAGAGGTTCGATACCGTTTTTTTTTAATTCGGCTATAAGAAGATCAACATACGGTACAACGCTGGTAGATCCTGACCTTCCGTAAATGGCTATTTTCATATGTATGGCTGAACCTCTGCTAAATTGGTGCTGTAAAGTGCAGAAAAAATCCGTTTTCTCCAAACTTATTGAAAGAATATTCTAATCGAAAAACAAGGTTATAGTATGTAACATAATCAATACCAGCACCATACCCAAATTGCCAGTTATTGGCCAAAGGATTTTTTGAATAGAATTGTCGATCTCTAACATAACCAAAATCGAAATTTCCATTCAAATAAAAGGCATATGGGATGGTCTTAAATTTTTCGAGAACGCTAAAAGGTAAGATGATCACTTGTGTTGGAACCAAAGCAAATTTCAGGGATGTTCTATTTAAAAAATAGTTTTGACCCGGAATGATGTAGTATTCATAACCACGGATAAAATCATTACCAAAACCTAACCCTTTTTGATTGAAGTATGGGGCATCAGTTTGACCTGAAAGTTTTCCACGAAATGATGTTGCTGCATACCAACGTTTGGAGAGTGGTTTAAAATATTTTGCTGTTGCAGCCAGAAACATTAAATCAGGTTCATTGGCCAGTAATCCGGTTCCATTTTTAACAGCATCAAATTCTAAAAGATACCCTTTTAATGGATAAATTTTAAAGTCCCTCCTATCACGACGAAAATTCCACGCAATCGTGATCAATTCCTGTTCAGTTCTTCCCTTCCCAAGGTATTCAGGGTTGAGTTTTGCCACGCTATCAGAAATACTATTATATCTATATTCTACCGACACACTGCTAGAATTATGAAATCCTTTGCGGCGTGTATATTTGATACCTCCATAAATTTCCTTTCTCACAAAATGATCCTCTTCCTGATACAGGAGTTGCTCGCTATTATAAACATCATAACCCACCTCACGATTACGCGAATAAGCACCTCCAAAGGAGAGGCCCTCATCCTGACTTTTATTGATAAAAGGGATGTTATAAAATAATCCGATTCGCTGTGAGTAGCCCCATCGAAACTGGAATCGAAGCGATTCGTTCATCCCTCTAAAATTATCCCAATTCAAATAGAATCCATAATTAACTCTTGACCAATCGCCCGATTTTACCCATTCATTAAAATTCCGGTCAACAAGTTCAAAAATAGGAATGGGAAATATATACCAGCGCTCAGTCAGATTGATGACGACAGCAATATTTTGTTCTTCCAGTTTTTGATAGCTGATAGTAATAAAATTGAAAAGGGTAGTGTTCATCAAATTTTCCCGGGTTCTTTCCATTGCTCTTTCGAGAACCTCTACTATCAATGTGTCTCCTTCATGAACCATCAACTCACGATTAATTACCTGCATTTCGGTAACTTTATTACCGGTAATAATTAAGTTGGAAATGGTTACGGTATCGGTTCCATTTAAGATGGTGGAGGTGTCTGATAAAAATGACTGTGCCGATCCTTCCGCAAAGGGATAGAAAAATAAAAATATCGATAGAATAAATTGTAACCTGAACTTTGGCATCACCATGGAATTGCCGCAAAGTTACATTTTCAGGTAGTTCATGAAAGCATCGTAGCGCGATTGCAGATCTTGCTGAAATTCACTTTGATGATAAGATGCTTTTACATCAAAATTGTGCCGATAAAAGCCTGCCAATATCCTGGTAAGATCAATTTTATTGATTTTCAAAGTCACTTCCACAATATTAGGATCCTGAGTAACCACGGCACTGGAACTGAGAATTTGAGCTCCTTCCGCCTCTACAATCCGAGTGATTTCACCCAAGGAATAATTATTTTTCTCCACATCTAAAACCACAATTCCTCCTGGATTTTGAACAGAATTTGCTTCTGCCAAAGACTGAATAATATCCATCAAAGTTACCAGACCCAAGTATTGTTCTTTATCATTTAAGACAGGTATAATTGAAAATTCGTTATTGGCGGCAAATTTTATAGCATCAAAAATGTGCTGATATTCATTTACAAACAACCTGGTTATAGGAACCGAAAGACTGAAAAGTGGCACTTCTTTGTTTTCAAGTTTCAGCAAATCAGATTCATACACCATACCCATATAACCGGTATCGCTGATTACCGGCAAATTACTATGCCGAAATTCAGACATCCACTGCAGTGCTTTTGTGGCTGTGTCTGTGGTCTTCAGCGGTGGAATAACATCCTTTATGAGATTTCTGAGCAACATGTATTATATATACGAGTTTTGAAGATAAATAGTTGTAAAGGCGCAAACATAATACATTTGCATGACGAAAAGGGGCTTTTATGCAGCAGCAACGGAGGCGGAGGCGGCGGCAGTAGCAGCTGTAGTAGCTTCGTGCAGAGCAGAGCAAAAGAGAGTCTAAGAGTTCTAAAAATTCGAATAGAAAAATGACAAAACTGAGTGTAAACATCAACAAAATTGCAACTTTAAGGAACGCTCGGGGCGGAAATGTTCCCGATTTGATACAAGTTGCACGAGATTGTGAACGATTTGGAGCCGATGGAATAACGGTCCATCCTAGACCCGATGAACGACACATTCGATACCAAGATGTATTGGAACTTAAAAAAGTGGTTCGTACCGAATTTAATGTGGAAGGATATCCATCAAAAGAATTTATGGAACTTGTTCTAACTACACTACCTCATCAAGTTACCCTTGTGCCGGATCCTCCCGGTGCAATTACTTCAAATGCCGGTTGGGACACCATTACACATGAAACATTTTTGAAAAATATTGTTGGCAAATTAAAAAATGCGGGTATTAGAGTTTCTATTTTTATTGAAACTGATCCTTTACTGATTACTCATGCAGCAAAATGCGGAACCGATCGCATTGAGTTGTACACTGAATTTTATGCAAAAAATTTCACTATCGATTCCAAAAAAGCTATATCAAAATATCGCGAAGCAGCAATTATCGCCACCAATAACGGACTAGGTATAAATGCAGGGCACGATTTGAGTCTTGAAAATCTTGCCTTCTTTGCTCAAAACGTACCAAATCTCCTCGAAGTTTCCATTGGACATGCATTAATATGTGATGCAATTTATCTGGGCCTGGAAAATACTATTCAAATGTATAAAAGGGAGCTGAGTGCAAAAGTGACATGTGACATGTGAACAGTCAGCAGTATTCAGTCCCCAATCGGGAAATGCGGCAGGATCACTTGCAATACGTTTTTTACTCGCAACACTCGCTTTACTCACCATAGTCACCCTTTCTTAATACAATTGTCTAACCTTAATTGTGTGTTTCACTTTTTGTAATTCGCCAACAGCTTTTGATGAAGTTTTGCGATCGACATCGAGAACCACATAGCCAATATCGGAATTGGTTTTTAAATACTGGCCAAGGATATTGACTTTTAAAGCTGACAAAATCCCATTGATTTCCGATAGTACACCCGGCACATTTTTATGAATGTGTAACAGGCGGTGGGCATCCTGCTGAACGGGTAAACTAAGCGGAGGAACAGATAGCGAACCGTTGCTGGTGCCTGTTTCTAAAAAACTTATCAGTTTAGTTGCTACATCGATCCCAATATTTTCTTGCGCTTCCATGGTGGAACCACCTATATGTGGAGTGAGTACGACGTTATTAAGACCTTGGAGTTCACTCTTAAAAACATCTGAATTGGATTGAGGCTCGTGATCAAAAACATCGACTCCAGCTCCTGAAAGGTGTTTACTTTTAATTGCGGCTTTTAGTGCATGTACATCCAAAACATCTCCTCTGCTAAGATTGATCAACACTGATCCGGGTTTCATTTTTTTTATTTTGTGGCTGTCGATGAGATTTTTGGTTTGACTGTTTCCGGGAACGTGAATGGAAACAATATCAGAGCTTTTCAACAGCGCTTCCAATGTTGGCATTTTCGCTGCATTACCAAGACTAAGTTTAGGTTCGACATCATAAAAAATAACTTTCATCCCAATACTTTCGGCCAGCACTGATACCTGTGATCCAATGTGTCCGTATCCAATTATACCTAAGGTTTTACCTCTAACTTCAAAACAGCCTTCGCTACTTTTATCCCAACCACCAAGATGTGCCAGTGCATTTTTTTCCGGCACTTTTCTCATCAATACAATCGAAAGTCCAATTACCATTTCAGCCACCGATCGAGTATTAGAATATGGAGAATTGAAAATTGCCACCCCGGATGCCGTTGCAGCTTTCATATCAATTTGGTTGGTACCGATGCAAAAGGCCCCTGCAGCAATCAATTTTTCGCCCTTCCGCAAAACAGTAGCTGAGAGTTGTGTTTTAGAACGCAATCCAATTAAATGAGTATTGCGTATTTTAAAAATGAGTTCCGATTCAGGCAATGATGATTTTACAGTTTCGATTTCGGTATATCCATTTTGTCGAAATAACTCAATTGCAGCAGGATGAACTCCTTCGAGAAGTAGTATTTTGATTTTTTCTTTTGGATACGACGTTTTCTTTTCCATACTGACATAAAATTGTTATAACTGCAAAAGTACCGTATTGAAGTGTAAGCAACAATTTAACAGCCGGAAAATTTTACTCACACCATAAAGTTCCACTTTAAAATTACATTAACATTTCGTTAACGCTCTTTAACCTGTCATTAACCGAATAAGGTACATGTCGAGAGTACTTTTGTCATCATTAAACAAAATAAAACTCTCAATATTATGAAAACAATTCAAACAGTTACACTCGCTGCGGTGCTTTCAATCGCTCTTGGTTCCGGTGCCAATGCACAGGAACAGAAAAAAATCCACATCTACCTGGACATGGAAAAAAATGGAGACCAGTCGATTATTGATACCAGTTTTACCACACATGAAGAATTAGAGAATTACTTAAAGAGTAAAGGTTTGGAAACCCCTAAAGCAATTGATGTAGCGGATGTGGAAGATGTGGCGGAAATGAAGGAAATAATAATAAATATCGATGACATGGATTTTTCGCCTCAAAAAAAAGCTGAATTAAAAGCAGAAATGGAGAAGGCTAAGAAAGAAATGAAAAAAGCTGTTAAAGAGATGGAAATTCACAAGGGTGAAATGGAAAAACATCAAAAAGAAATGGAGAATGCTCACAAAGAACTGAAAATGATGAAAATTGAAATTAATGAGAGTGAAAATGGATCCCCAAAAAAAATAATTATTCTATCTTCCGGTGATGGAGAAAAACAAACCTGGAATACTGATGAAGATATAATTATTCACCTTGATGAAAAATCAAATAATTATGATTACAAAATTATTCGTTTGAATGACAATGAAAATTCAGCTGAAGAACAAAAAGTGAAAGTCATTCGAAAAGTTGAGAAGGTAAACGATAGTGTGATTGAAGAATCAAATTCTGAGATAAAAAGCAATGATGAAGTTCCATCAGAAAAAAATCCGGAAACAAAAACAAACTACCAACTAACCACTTCCGATTTCAAAATATTTCCAAATCCTACACAAGGAAAAATTACGGTTTCGTTTAGAACTGAAAAAGACGGACCGGTAAGTGTAAAGCTTCTTGATGCGAACGGAAGAGTTGTTGTGGATGAAGAAGTTCAAGTGCTAAATGGCTTTTTTAGCGCAGAATATAACATAGAAGGAAAAGCTAAAGGAATCTATTTGTTGCAGTTAAAACAAGGAGAAGATTGGCGGCACGAAAAAATTGTGATGAAGTAATATATTGGTTCAAAGGAGACTGATTCTATAAAGATCAGTCTCTTTCATTTTTATTTGATTGCTTCTATGTATAGAGACACTTTTGGAAGTGTTTGATCAAAATAATTCGGATTACGTAAAACATGAAAATCCGATTGCAAATATGCCGATCTCTTAACTGATTCAAATCCGGCTTCAATAAGCATTCGTTTAAGTTTTGCTTCATTAAACCAATTCATATGACGAAAGGGATATTGCTTTTGATTTTCGATACTACACAATGAAGTACAATAATTAAGTGCCTCTTCAAAGGGCAATTCATTGAAAAGTTTTTCGAGCTCTGCATCACTAATACGTTTCTCATTACCAATTGTTGACAGTTCAGATGCATCGCCGGCAATATCTTCAAGAAAAACCTGTGCTGTTGATGCTTCCCGCAAAGGCAATCGGATACATTGTTTGTCGATATCTTTATTCATGTGTTCCCATTCGATCCAAAAAAAATACTTTCGATCGTTTCTCTTATAAGCCTGATAACCTAACTCTGCATCCGGTGTGAGAATTCTAAAAACACCACCTTTTTTAAGTGTACGGTGAACTTCTTTAAAGATGTACCTAACAGAGGAATCATTGGTATGCTCAATAGTATGGCTGGTATAAAATATTTCGGCAGTATTACTTTCAATCGGCAATGGTGCATGCTCAAATAAATCAAAACCAATTCCAATTTGATCGGAACCGTTCAATTCCGAATAATAGTTACTTTCTCCATCAATATTGGTCCAACAGGGATGCGAAAATTTGCCGGCTCCCAAATTGTAAAATCGCCGATTGATAATACTTTCTTCCGGGTAAATTTCCTTATAGTCGTCGATATCCGGTTTAACGATTGCCGATTTAATTTCAATTCCCAGTTTATTAAAAACTTCAACGATTTGTTTTTTCATAGGCAGGGCATACGTAATAGTAACAAACTTGTTCTCAGGAAATTAAAATATTTAATACATCATGCTGATATTCAATTCACTAAAACTTTAACCCCATTACAAAATCATCAGTTACCTCTTTCCCAATTACAAACTTTTTGTATCCGATAACAGTAAAGCCCCATTTTTTGTAAAAATCAATCGCTACTTTATTCTCTTGCCATACCCCCAACCAAATGGAATCATATCCTTGAAGTTTTGCTAGTTTAATACATTCTTCCATCAGGGATTTTCCAATTTTTTTTCCAACGAAGGCACTGAGAGCATAAATCCGTTCCAATTGTACACATTTTTGATTGATCCATTCAGGAGGCGCTGAATTCCGTTTTAGTTTCGCATATCCAACAGGTTCTTTATGATAAAGTGCTATCAAATAGGTAACATCACGGTCGGCAAGTTGTTTTGCAATGGTATCGGGATGAAAAGCAAGATCCAGATAAGCCTGCATGTCTGCGGGATCATTATGTCCTCCAAATGCTTCCTGAAATGCTCTTCTACCCAAACCGGCCAGCAATGTATGATCGGTTTCATCGGCAGTTCTAACAGCTATCATAATGCAATAATTCTACAATAATAGTAAAAATGAATTAAGATTTTAAATTAGTTAAGTGCATCTCTCAAAACCTACTTTTTAAACTGCCTCACCCTTAATCCCACTCCAAAGGAGAAGGAGATTGGTATGTTTTGAGTGATGCCCTTAAGTTTATAAGAGAAAGAATATAACGTTTGAATCGTTACAATTTAATGAATTTTTTAGCTTCTGTTTTTTCGTTATCTGAAACTTCAATAAAATAAATTCCTTTTCTCAATTCATTAATATCCACTGAAAACATATTGTTAATAGGAACAGTAAATTGTTGAATCAGTTTACCTGAAGTGGAATAAATTTTAATTTTTGAGGAAGGTGTAAATTCGCCCTCCACAAACAATAAATCAGAGGCAGGTACAGGATAAATATCCCAACTTAGAGAGGTATATTGCACTTGAACACCTGTTGAAATAAGGAGAGAATCAATAGAATAAGAATATAATGAACGCGCATGTGTACCTGCAATTATTTTTTTATTGATTTCATCGTGTTCAATATCATAAACAGGAATCATGGGCATATTCACCCCTACTCTTTCCCAATTACTGCCACCATCAATTGTTGCATATACGCCTCCATCGGTAGCAACTGCAATAACATTTTCATTTGATGGGTAAATTAATATATCATTCACAGCCAACTGAGGAAGATTTCCGGATATGTCGATCCATGAAGATCCGTTGTTTAGCGATTTGAAAACGTGTGGAATAAATTCGTTGTATTTATAACCTGAAACTGTTACAAACAAATGATCCTGATTTAATTTCGAAGGCTTTACGGAAGTGATATAACGGTCTGGTATACCTGCTGAAATAGTATCCCAAGTAGTACCTCCATTCAAGCTACGCCAAACATTTCCATCACTGGTTCCGGCATAAAGATAATCCTGATTGATAGGTGACTCAGCCACTGTAGAAATGGTATGAAAACGAGGTTCAAACACAATGCCATCGGTGAGATCAGGGCTAATGGGCACCCAATTGTCAGTCGGACCGGATGTGTTTTTATAAATCCTATACGTTCCTGTATATAACACGTCAGGATCATGAGCGCTGAGGATATATTGCATGTCCCAATTACGTCTGTCGGTTGCATCAATTGATCCTGAAATATAGTCGATAAAAACACCGCCATCGGAAGTTGCCCAAATATCCCCGTTTTGTGTTTCCACATAAAAAATTAAAGGATCAACAGGATTGTAAATAACCGTGAATCCATCACCTCCGAATAATTTGTTCCATGAATTCAACGAAAGAGAACCGCCAGATATGGAACCATTATCCTGTGTGCCACCTGAATATTCTCCGGGATTAAAGGGATTGTATGCAACACGATAAAATTGTGTGTTGGGAATATTCTCGGCATCGCTCCACGAACTACCACCATTAATCGAGCGATACATTCCTCCATCGGTAGCTAGTAAAATAGTATTGCTGTTTACAAAAAACACATCGTGTTTGTCGGCATGTGTTTGGTAAAGTGGATCCGATTGCATCCAATTCATCCCCCCATCGTTAGTTTTGTAAACATCTGTTCCGCAAATAAAAAGTTGGTTATCGTTTGCCGGATTCACCGCAATCCTGCCAAAGTACCAACCAAAACCTCCCATAAAAAACGGATCGATACCATTGCCACTTTGTAAGTTCCAAGTAGTTCCTCCATTGGTGGTTTTGTACAATCCATCAAATTCAAGTTGATCGTTCACATAAGCAGCATAAAGTACATTCGGATTAGTTGCAGAAATTGCCAAACCAATACGCGACATATCATTTTGTGGCAACCCCTGAATTAAAACAATCCAATTGGTCCCTCCATCTGTAGTTTTATAAATTTTTGCTGCTTGCCCTGTCACTAATGATTCTTCATTATTTCTAATTCGATTCCAACCAACAGCGTATAAAATATTAGGATTGGTGGGACTCATCACTAAATCAATAATTCCTGCATCATCACTAATAAATAAAATCTGATTCCATGAATTCCCTCCATCTGTTGACTCATATAATCCTCTATCGTTATTTCTTTCGAAAGGAAGACCCATAGTTGCAGCATAAATAATATTGGAGTTAGTTGGATCAATAACAATTTTAGAAATTATGCGTTGGTTTGTCAAGCCAAGATGTGTCCATGTAATTCCGGCATCGCTACTTTTCCAAATCCCATCACCAATAAAAGGATATCCTGAAATATTTGGATCACCGGTGCCGGCGAAAATGATATCAGGATCGGTGGGATCAAACACCAAACAACCAATTGCCAAAAATGGCTGATCGTCAAATATAGGTTGCCAAGTGGTACCGCCATTAATTGTTTTGAATATTCCACCGGTAGCACTTCCAGTGTAAATAATATTGTTGTTGGTGGGATGAACTAAAATGGTGTTTATTCTTCCACCAATATTCGTTGGCCCTTCCAGCACCCAGTTATCAGTAAAACCGGGAAGAGTAGATACATTTTTAGAAAGTTTGGAGGAAGCAGTGGTTATTGCCGATTCATAGCCTCTGATATCGGGTTTGAGATCGGGCCATGACCGAGAAATGTAAAAATGGTCACGTGGAACAAGATGAGATTGTTTTTTAGCTTGCTGTTTAACTGTACTATTTTCATTATCAACTACTTCATCCCACATGAAGGCTGTCAATAAGCCCGAAATAACTAACATCATCAATGCCGTTAGAGTATTATTTCCCATTTCCTATAAAATTAGTCTATTTTTACATCACCGGAGCTTGGTGACAGAAGGGCAAATATAGTCAAAGAATTAGGTTAGGAATCAACCGGATAAGCTATTTTGCAAGGAATTAGGCACAATTTTAACCGGAATTTTTATTCAACATGGCCAATGTCGAAAACTTTTCAAGTGGCCACTTATTACACAGGAAGCATAACCTATTTTTGTAGAGGATGCTTCCCCTTTAAAAAATTTAAAAATTACGATGGAAAAGAAATGGGTAATTAAAGAAAGGGGCAACAAGGAAATGATTGATTCGCTTGCCAAAGAACTCAACATCAATCCAATTTTAGCCAACATTTTAATTCAACGAGGTCATGATACTTTTGAAAAAGCAAAAGAATTTTTCAGGCCCTCCTTAAAAATGTTGCACGATCCTTTTTTAATGAAGGATATGGACAAAGCTATTGAACGAATTGACACTGCTATAAATAATAAAGAAAAAATTCTTATTTATGGCGATTATGATGTTGATGGCACAACAGCTGTTGCTTTGGTGTACACCTTTTTCAAAAAGCGTTACCCACTAATGGATTTTTATATTCCGGATCGTTACAAAGAGGGTTATGGAATTTCAAACATAGGAATTGATTGGGCCGAAGAAAACGGTTTCAGTTTAATTATTGCTTTAGATTGTGGAATAAAATCGATCGATAAAGTTGAGTATGCAAAAAGTAAAGGGGTTGATTTTATAATTTGCGATCACCATCGTCCGGGTTTAGAAATTCCTGATGCAGTTGCAGTTTTGGATCCTAAACGAACCGATTGCGATTACCCTTTTGATGAACTTTCAGGCTGTGGTGTTGGGTTTAAATTAATTCATGGTTATACAAATCATCATGAGTTACCTTTTGAAGATCTTGAAGAATATTTGGATCTGGTTGCTATAAGTATAGCAGCTGATATTGTTCCTATTGTCGGAGAAAACAGAGTACTTGCTTATTTTGGATTGAAGCGATTGAACAGTACACCTCGTCATGGGTTCAAAGCAATTTTAGAATTGAGTGGTGGAATTCGTGAGCTTACTATCACCGATGTTGTTTTTACTATCGCTCCGCGTATAAATGCAGCAGGCAGAATTGAAAGTGGAAAACAAGCTGTTGAATTAATGATCTCTGAAACAACTCTTGAAGCAAATAGTCATGGCGAGGAGATCAACAAAAAAAATACTACACGTAAAAGTTTGAACGAAAATATTACCAAAGAAGCTCTTTTGCTCATTGAGAATGATGAAGATTTTAAAAACAGAAAATCGACTGTTCTTTACAATCCCGATTGGCATAAAGGAGTGATTGGTATTGTTGCCTCTAAACTAACTGATGAATTTTACCGACCAACAGTGATACTCACCAAATCAAATGGGATGGCATCGGGATCGGCACGTTCGGTGAAAGATTTTGACATTTACAATGCCATTGAATCATGCAGCGAATTGCTCGATCAATTTGGTGGACATATGTATGCGGCTGGACTTACCATGAAGGAAGAAAATATTGAAGCTTTTAAATTCAAATTTGAAGAAATTGTTAGTTCTACTATCGAAGATCGCATGCTCATTAGGGAAATAGAAATTGATGATGTAATTTCTCTTGATGATATTAATGCTTCATTTTTTAGTGTGTTGAAACAATTTGCTCCTTTCGGACCCGGAAATATGTCACCGGTATTTAAGTCTGAAGAAGTTTATGATCGTGGTGATGTTAGAGTTGTTGGAAATAACCATCTCAAGCTTTCATTGATCCAACGTAACACCTCCCGTAAGGTGGTCGACAGCATCGGCTTTCAGCTTGGCGCACATTATGATAAAATTGCAGATAACAAATCATTTCATGTTTGCTACCATGTTGAAGAAAATACGTTTAATGGAAGAACAAATCTTCAATTAAATATTAAGGATATCAACTTCGACTAATTTTACTGCTAAGAACTTATTGCCGGTTTTTAGAAATTCTCAATTATCAAATCGAACACGATAATAAATTCCGGCTTTAAAGATAAAACCGTCATTATCGAAACCTTGAAAATCGGTTCCGGCTCTATTTTTCAACAATCTTAAAAATGTATGACCGGCCTCAGCCATAAAAACCATTTTTTTGAGAATAGTAAAATCTGCATAAATGCCTATGTGGTTATCTTCCAATTTATAATAACCGGCTTCTCCATGATCTTTGTAGGAAGTTTTTAAACTGCGGTAATGAAATCCTCCATAAAGAATTTTATTTAATTTATATTCTAACTTCACTTCATTAGGGACGATTCCGAATAATTTCAATCTGTCATTGATTTTCCAATCGATACCTGCAAGAGGAATAAATGAAAACCCATAAAATTCATTGTTTCCGTATAATCCAAGTTTAACGTACAAACCCGGTTTCAATCTTAAACTTCCCACTATGGCACCACCTGCTTGAAAAACATCTTTATCGAAACGAAAATCAGAACTATTCATTCGTCCAAAAAAAGTACCTGAATACGACCACAATGAATCAGGACTCGTGTGAAGATAAGTGATAGAAATACCGGTACCTTTCAAAAATAACGATTCATTAGGATTTTCATCTTTCAAATAACGATTCTCATGCCATGGTGTAATCACGAGTTTGTCGCTTTCATTTAGAGTGAAGGGAAGCCCAACAAAAAACATAGTATGTACTTCCGATGGTCTTTCATCATCTTTTCCACTAGGAATATACCAACCGGTTAATCCTGCTGCATCAAAATAAGGCTGCGCAATAATCGGTTTCCATAAAAAAGCAAAAAACACAAATACGAAGAGCAATTTCAAATTAAATTTGCTCATCCTTTTTGTATTACTCTTAATAAACTTTGCCTTCTCATAATTGCTAAGTACCTTTGATCGGACTAATTTCTAAATAAAAACATTCCTATTCATACTTTTTTTATAATTTAGTCAGCACCAAAACGAAATACAAATGTACACTCAAAAAACCACACTCCTCACCCTCATCGCGCTTCTTTTCATGTTTCCGGTGGTGGCCCAGGACTTAAGTTTCACCATGGAAATGACCTCTGCCAAGCAAAAAGAACCTGTAACTATGAAAATAGTTTCTAAAGGAACCAAAATTGCCATGACTCCGCAAGTTACTGGCACGCAGGGTCAAATGAAGATTATTGTGGACCATGCAGCAAAAAAACAATACATGTTAATGGACGGAAATGGCCAAAAAATGGCTATGGTAATGGAAATGACCGATATTGAAAAGGCCATAGAGCAGTCGAAAGATCCAAAAATTACCATCACTAAAGAAACTAAAGTGATTGATGGCTACAAATGCACCAAAGTGATTACCGAAACTGATGAATCGGTATCAGAAATGTGGCTTACAGAGGATCTTGGCCTCAATTATGGAGATTTATATAAAATGGTTTCAAGCAATAAAAGTCCTCAAGGGTCAAATTATAATATCCCTGCTATGAAAAATGTGAAAGGTTTTCCGGTGCAGATGGTGATGACCGATAAAAAGAAAAATGAAACAGTGACCGTAAACATAAAGAACATCAGCAAAGCCAAAGTTGATGACAAGGTCTTTAGCCTGGAAGGATACCAGATGATGGACATGGGAAACATGAAGCATTGATTTTCATTATTTTATATGCATAGCAGGATGAATTCAACCTCTTTCTACTATCTTTGTGCTGAAATGTACCCCGAATGGCTTTAGATCTCTTTATTACGTTACTTTTACTTCTATTGAATGGATTTTTTGTGGCGGCCGAATTTGCCATTGTAAAAGTGCGGGCTGCCCAAGTTGATCTTAGGGCCAGCAAAGGAAACCGGATTGCCGGAATCGCTAAACACATTGTTGATCATCTCGATGCCTATTTATCGGCAAACCAATTAGGGATCACCATGACGAGCTTGGCGTTGGGTTGGTTTGGGGAAGAAGTTTTTTCTGAAATTATTATTTCACTATTTACTCTTTTAGGTTTTGAATTGGATCCTGCATCAGCTCATAAAGTAGCATTTCCTGCCGCATTTGGATTGCTAACAATTTTACATATCGTGTTAGGTGAGTTAGCACCAAAAACAATTGCTATTCGTCATCCTCTATCAACAACCATTGCCGTATCACTTCCTTTACGGATATTTTATATCATCTTCAGTCCGCTGATTTGGGTATTGAACAACATGGCTAATTTGTTGGTTAGAATGATTGGCATTAAACCAACCATAGGACATGAAATTCATACTGAAGAAGAGTT
The DNA here is from genome assembly GCA_963814475.1 of uncultured Bacteroidota bacterium. GTDB lineage: Bacteria > Bacteroidota > Bacteroidia > AKYH767-A > OLB10 > JADKJB01. The sequence goes on from CAWFDA010000014.1 coordinate 71,118, forward strand.
GCGTATTTTATTAACCGAGAGTGAAGAGGGTGGAGCAATTAAGCAGTCGGAGCATGAACTCATTCAAAATGTTTTTGAGTTTGACGATCGTGTAGTGCGACAAATATTAGTACCCCGCACAAAAATTGCAGCAATAGATATTGATGCACCGAACGAAGATATTCTGAATCAGGTTATCGAAGATCAATTCTCAAGATTCCCTGTTTACAAAGATGAAATGGATAACATCATTGGAATTATTCACACCAGAGATTTATTAAAAATTCTTCGCACCAACAATTTCAGTGGTATTAAAGATATAATTCGTCCTGCTTATTTTATTCCGCTTACAAAGCGCATTAATGAGTTGTTGCGTGAATTACAGGCACAGCATATTCAAATGGCAATTGTTACCAACGAATTTGGTGGTACTGCAGGAATTGTTACCATGGAAGATATTATTGAAGAACTCGTTGGTGAAATTCAAGATGAATACGACGAAGAAAAACCATCGGTAGAAAAGAAAAGCGAAACTGAATTTATTGTCAACGCTCAAACTTCTATCAGCGATGTAAACGATTTGCTCCCCATCGCAATTCCCGAAGGAGCCAATTACGATACCATTTCCGGCCTCATGAATTATATTTTCGGTCGTATACCGGCAGTAAATGAAAAACGTGTTTTTGAAGGTTACGAATTTACCATCCTCAAACGTTTTAAACACAGCGTTGAAACTGTGCAGATGAAAGTTGTAGAGGTTTTGGAAGGCGGGGAGCAGTAGGCGGTCTTCAGTAGGCAGCCTGCCTGCCAAGCTAAAGACAAGCTTTTGCTTGGCGATAGCAGGCAGTTCTTCAGCTGGCAGTCGGCAGTTTCGCAATGTGACTGCATAAATGACATTGAAAACTTGTCACCCACCCCTTGATTCTCGGAGTTCGAAAATGATGTTTTTTAGTTTCATTATTATTAATGACCAGTTTTCAATTACCAGTTTTTTAGTGATTAGTTTTTTAGTGATTAGTGACCTCTTCCCACAGGTGATTCAAGGGATGGGTTACTGATTTAGAATTGATGGATTACTAAGATACATAAGGATTTTAGTAAAGCAAGATCTCTCGGTAAATGAAATAAAAAATTAATTAAAAAATATTTGGGATCTTATTTTAACAACTTTGCTTGAAACTAAATAGTCGCTGGTTTCAAGCAAAGTTGTTATTAATGGAGAGTCTCTTTAAACAAGCAATCAATTATTGTAATTTACCGGTTTTGTATTAACAGTTTTTTAATTATTTGATATGAAGAATTTCCTATTGATAATATATATAAACCTGATGGTTGGTTCAATGATATTTTTGTTGAAGCATCTTCTATTGTTCCATGACTAATGATTTTACCCATTGTGTTCATTATCGAATATTGAACCCGTTCATCATTCCAATTATCAAAATTCAAATTAAAATCACCGGTTGATGGATTTGGAAATACAACAATAGAGTTTTCATCCAATTGGCTTTCCGGTATTCCTACACCACCACTCCAACAGTTGGGATTTACGGAAATGGATGCTGCCCAACCTTCTGAATTTCCGGAAGAAGTTGAAATAAATTTAAAAGTCAGGCTTCCATCTGGAGCAGAGGATGTGAAAGTTCCTTGAGAAAGTGTATCGGTAATAGTTCCAATTAACTGAGACGTAATAGAATTCCCATCATATACCAATAAGGTATCTGAAGTATTATAGAATTTTAAATAATTGAATGAAACACTTATTTTACCAATTCCACCAACAGGTTTAATTGTAGTTACTGTATTCATGTTATCTAAATAATTATTTTCCGGACCACCTGCATCATAAAAGAACCCCGAGTTGGTTTCAAAAGTTCCCGGTAAACTAATTATGTTGGGATCATCAACGGATGAGATTGCGGCATTCCAACCTGAATGATTTCCGCTACCTATAGAACTAAATTTGAAACTCAATGCTCCAGAACTGTTGTTTGCAGAAGCCATAATAGTTCCGTAACCTCCCTTTTCAGTCAAATGTGCAATCAATGGATCTGTATCGCTGGTACCATCATATACATCTAAGTAATCTGAACTATTATACATTTCAAAATCATTAAAACTTACCCTAATTTTTTGAGAAGCACTTGAAGGTTTAATAGTCGTGAAATTTGACATATCATCTGTATAATCAAAATAGGCACCACCTGCATCAGTGAAAAACCCTTTATCAACCACATAAGTGCCGGGTAAAGAAATTGTTTTAGGATTGGCGTTGTTTGAAATGATTGCTGCCCATCCACTTGAATTTCCACTTGCATTACTGACAAAACGCATCGTTAAACTACCGGTTGAATTAGTGGCAGTTATTGTGCCATATCCAGATTTTTCAGAAAGCTCTGCAATTTTAGGATCTGTGATATTCATTCCATCAAAAACTTCAATATAGTCATCGGAATAATAAGTTGAGAAACTACTGAAATTCAGACTGATTTTAGTACCGGGGGTAGAAGGGGAAATGGTTGTAATATTATCAACGATATTCTGAACATAATCACCATCATTTGGCCCCCCTGAATCATAATAGAATCCAGAATCCATTATAAAATTTCCCGGCATCGAAATAATTTGAGGGGTTGCATTAATTGTGTAGTGCGCAGCAAAGCCTGAATTGTTACCAGAGGCGTTCGAAACAAAATTTATAGTCAGACTGCCGGTAGGATTTGCTGCTGAAATAGAAGCTGAAATTGTTCCATAGCCTCCATTCAAATAAAGCCGAGCAATTTTAGCACTGAAAATAGTTGTACCGTCAAATACATCCAAATAATCATCAGCTGCATAAGTTGAAAAAGAAATAAAAGTTAAACTCATCGGACTTCCGGGTGTAACAGGAGTAAAAGTTGCAACATTGTTTTCATTAATTCCATAATTACTCCCCGGTCCACCACTATCATAAATAAAACCTTCATCTTCATTAATGGTCATAGTTCCATTTACCATTAAATTATATGATTGCAATGTTGAGGAACAATTAATAGAGGCACTCCAGCCGGCTGCCGGTGTTGTAGTTGAACTTATAAATTTGAATGTTAGGGCGCCGTTGGAACTAGTTGCTGAAACAGTAAATTTTGCTAAATTTCCGGAATAAGATCCTAATAATGCAGCGGTAGTATCCATTCCATCATAAACGTAAAGAATATCATTGTTGACTTGAGTGATGAATGAATGAAATGTAACACTGATTTTATCATTGCTGTTTTCAGGAAAAATAGTCGTAATTTGATTCAATCCATTTCCATAATTTTTATTTGGACCACCGCTGTCAAAAAATCTACCATTGCATCCTACCTTAAATGTGCTTTTTGAAAGCATGGATACATCTTCCCATGCAGGATCCCATGAAGTAACAGAAGCATTCCAACCGGCAGCATTAGATGTAGCATCTGAAACAAACTGAAAAGTTAATGCACCATTAGCAGCTGAGGATCTCACTGACCCGTAAACTTCTCCATTAATGACAGCCAAAAGCGGAGCAGATGTTCCAACACCATCATAAACATATAAAAAATCGGATAAAGCAATATTACATTCATGAAATGTAACACTAACTTTGTCGGATGGGTTTTGTGGCATCATAACAACAGTTGCATTTTTTGAGTCACCATAATTTACACCGGGACCACCATTGTCAAAGAATCGCGCTTGTGATACAATATAGGTTCCATCAGAAATTGTGGTGATGTCATCCGGTTGAAGATTCATTCCTATTGTTGCATTCCATCCTTCATTGGTTCCGGTTGCATTGGATTGAAATTGAAATGTTAGTGCACCAGAAGCATCCGTTGATGTGATGGTACCAAAATTTGTTCCGCGGAGTGCAGCAATTTGTGTAGCCATTACATCAATACCGTTGAATACATATAGTATATCACCAGCAGCCAAAATGCATTCATTAAATGAAACACTTACCTTGTCACCCGGAATTAAAGGAAGAAGTGTAACTGTTACCTGAGCAGAGTTGGTATAATCTGCATTGATTCCCCCGTTATCCATGAAAGTTCCATGAGAAACGGTCCAAACACCATCAGCAATAGTTGTAATTTCCTGTGGCATAGTATCAATAGAAATGGTTGCCCACCAACCATTGCCAGGTGTTGTGTTATTAGAATTAAATAGAAATGTAAGACTACCATCCGGATCAGTTGAACGGATTGTTCCACGATTAGCCGGTCCACTTAAACCGTTTATCAATTGTGCGGGCAAAACAGAATCTCCATCATACACATTGAGATAATCTAGTCCAACTTCTGTTGAAAATTTATGAAAGGTTACACAAATTTTTGCATTAGTGAGATTTGATGGAGGGAATATTGTAAGTGTATCCCTTTCGTTATTTTGATAATTCAAATCCTTTCCACCTGAGTCATAAAATTCGGCTAGGCAAGTAGTAATAACATGCGTCCCCGATTGCATATTAATAATCTGTGATTGCTGCGCATTAACGAGTGTACAAATAACAAAAATGCAAATGAAGAGAAGTGTTAGTTTTGTTTTCATTTTTCTATTTTTAGTAATGATTAAATAATAAATATTGTTTTAAATTGACGTAAAACTAATGGTGTAAAAACCCTATGTCAACAAGCATTTATTATTTGCAGGTCCTCATTTATTATTTGAACCAATCTTCACTTAAACTTTCCAAAACACCCCTTCCTACAAACTGCAAAAAATCTGGCTGGCATATTCAGTTGATATTTAGCATGATACGACCTAAAAATCGACTTTCAGCAGTAAAAATAGAAAATATCTAAGAATCACCAAAAAATTTAATTGTTTTTAGTTTATGCTGCTACTAATTATATTTTCGTTCGTATACCGGCAGTAAACGAAAAACGTGTTTTTGAAGGTTACGAATTTACCATCCTCAAACGTTTTAAACACAGCGTTGAAACTGTGCAGATGAAAGTTGTAGCGGTTATGGAAGGCGAAGAGCAGTAGGCGGTTTTCAGTCGGCCGTTTCACAATGTGACTTCAGAAATGAAATTGATTACTTGTCACCCGTCTCCTGATTGGTCCACTTTAGTGCGACAAATTTAATTTTGACAGGTATTTTACTGCTTCATTTGTAATTCGTTCCTTAATGAGCACTTCTTTTTGAGTTATTGTATTGAGCATTCTTGCATCTGTTAATTTTTAAAAATATTGAGATTTTATTTTAACACCTTTGCTTGAAACTAAATCAATATGCAAAAAGCATAGTCGCTGGTTTCAAGCAAAGGTGTTATTAATGGAGAGCTTCTTTAATTCAGCAATCAATTATTGAAATTTACCCACTTTCGTCCTGCTGACGCGCATGCTCGTGACTTGGGAGGAGGATGCGTGTATCTTAACTTTAAGGATAGCCTTTTGTTCTCCCATTCGAAAATGCATCCTTTTAGATCAATTTCGAACCTTTCGAATATGCCGGAATGCAAAATCATAAATTTTGATAATCTTTTTTAGAACTTGTTCAAATGTAAAGATAAGATATAGGTGTTCTATATCTAAAAATAAAAATTCCCCACTCTCGTCCTCCTGACGCGCCGGCCTTTGGCATGGGACGAGGATGCGAGAATCATCCACACTTTCGTCCTCGTCTGACGCGCCGGCCCGTGGCTTGGGACGAGCCTACCTTCAGCAGGCAGGGATGTAAGGATTACTTTCGTTGAGATGAAATGTGAGTACATGTTTGACCAGTGGCATCATTTTTCTTATATCCTTAACCATCTAAATTACTAATTACAAAATCTCAATTTTCATTCTACCACAAACTTCTTCGTCAACTTTTCCTTCTCTGTTTCCAATACCAAAATGTACATCCCTTTAGCAAAAGATGCACAATTCAAATCTTTTGTAAAATAAGGCGAATTTAACACACCACTTTCTGAGTACACTTCTTTACCTAAAACATCTACCATTCGTAGCCGGTAATGTTTTCCTTTAAGTTTATCGGCATTTATAAAGGCTTTTTCCCAGTCGGGTGCGTAGTACACGTGTAGGTTTGCGTTAGTGCTTATGCTAGTAGGTTCGTTGATGCTTACTAGGGTATCGCAGGGGCTGCCTGCTAATGCGGGCATATCATAATCAGGGTTGTTGGGGAGACCGTAATAAGTTCGTTTTCCGCCTAAGTAAAAACTAAATGGAGCATAACTACAAGCTGAGCCCAAACTGTCGGGGTAGTTAATTACGCTCAAGTTCATGTTTACATAGTTGTAAACGCTGTCTGGGTAAGGGTAACAATAAGGGGCAACATTACATTGGTAAGCATGTCCAAAATATATTTTATTATCCGGGGCTAATTCTAAAAGCCCTATGCCAATCAAACCATTTGCAATAGAATCCAAAACAATTCTTGTTGATGCAGGATTGGGTGATAGTAAATCGTATTGATATAAATAATTAGTGCTATAATATGACGTAACATACAAAAATCTCCCATTTGGAGAAAACTCGCAACTCCAAAAGTTTCGTATAGGCAATACTGTTGGTTGCGGATGAATAGTTAGTGGATTACTAATTATTCCAGTACAGCGATCAAAATCGTATAGTTCGAATAGCCCCCAATAATTTATAAAAGCTAACTTGCTTCCATCAGGAGAAAAAGAATATCGCCCATTGTTCAAACTATTTATACTTCCCACATTTTGAATCAGTGGCAAAGAAACTCCGGCAGGAGAAACTAAATATATCCGGTGTTCGCTATTTGAAGTTGACGCATCACGTATAGTCACCCACCAATCTCTACCATTACCGTGTTTTACTGCTGCAATACAATCTACTGCATTAAAACTCTCTAACATTACATTTTTTTGTATTACGGCTCCAAGTCCACCGTTTTGTGCCATGTCAATGATTGAATAACTAAAGCCCGGACCTGATGTAACTCCAATACTGAATAAATAATATTTCATGCTGTCATCAGGCATGGGTACTATTACCAGCTCTCTATACCAAAATGTACCTTTAATGGAATCTCCATTTACCATCAAAGAATCGTTAGCATCAAAAATCATTGAGGAATTTGGCCAAAAGTTATTAGCATAATACATGGAGGCAGCATAAAAAAGCATTGTACCACCGGTATCACAAATACTTACACAACTTCCTCTACCCGTCACCGAGGAAGTAATTGGAACAACCCCGTTTTTAAAGTCAATGCCTGCACTATCGCCAAAGCACCATATTGCATTCCTGTTTTGTGAATAAACAAAACAGGAATGCAAAATAATTAATAAAGTAAAAATTGTTTTTTTCATCTAACCTCACCTCCAATTAACCTGCATTTTCTTCACCAAACGCTCCTTCTCCGTCTCAAATGTTATCAAATAAATTCCACTCGAAAACGAAGCGCAATTTAAATCTCTGGTAAAGTACTGTGAATTTAACACACCACCCTCTGAGTAAACTTCTTTTCCTAAAACATCTACCATTCGTAGCCGGTACTGTTTCCCTTTAAGCTTATCGGCATTAATAAAGGCTTTCTCCCAGTCGGGTGCGTAGTACACGTGCAGGTTTGCGACATTTCCTGTGTTAGGAGGGTGATTAATGCTTACTAGGGTATCGCAGGGGCTGCCGGCGAGGGCGGGCATATCGTAATTGGGGTTGTTGGGAAGACCAATATAAGTTCGTTTTCCGCCTAAGTTAAAACTGTAGGGCAAAAAGCTAGCTGATTTCCTAAACTATCGGGGTAATTAATAACCCCAAGGTTTGAGTTGACAGAATTAAATACGCTGTCTGGGTATGGATAACAGTAAGGGGAAACAGTACATAAATACCAAGTAGAGAGATAAATTTTATTATCGGGACCTCGTTTTATTTGGCCCATAGCCAATGAGTTTGGTTCGTATTGGTCGCTAAAGTCAAACGGGTATTTGCTGGATTTGGTGATAGCAAATCGTATTGGTATAAATAACTGGTATCCGAATTGGCAGTAACATATAAAAATCTCCCATTAGGTGAAAATTCGCAACTCCAAAAATTACGTATAGGCAATGCAGTTGGTTCTGGATGAATAGTTAAAGGATTACTAATCATTCCGGTACAACGATCAAAATCGTACAGTTCGAATAAACCCCAATAATTTATAAAAGCCAATTTACTGCCATCAGGAGAAAAAGAATAACGACCGGTATTTAAACTATTTATACTTCCCACATTTTGAATCATTGGCAATGATACTCCTGCAGGAGAAACTAAATATATCCGGTGTTCATTATTTGAAGTTTCCGCATCACGTATGGCCACCCACCAATCTCTGCCATTACCATGCTTTATTGCTTCCATACAATCTACAGCATGAAAACTCTCCAAGAATACATTTTTCTGTATTACTGCTCCATGTCCTCCGTTTTGGGCCATGTCAATGATAGAATAGCTGAAGCCCGGACCTGAAGTAACACCAATGCTGAATAAGTAATATTTCATACTGTCCCCAGGCATGGGTACTATTACCAATTCCTTATACCAATTTGTTCCTTTTATAGAATCGCCATTTACCATCAAGGAATTTGTTTCATCAAACACCATTGTGGATTTTGGAAAAAAGTTATTTGAATAAATCATAGTTGCAGCATAAAAAAGCATTGATCCACTGGAGTCACAGATGCTTACGCAACTGCCTCTTCCTGCGACCGATGAAGTAATTGGAACAACACCGTTTTTAAAGTCAATGCCTGCGCTGTCGCCGAAACACCATATTGCATTCCTGTTTTGTGAGTGAGCAAAACAGGAATGCAATAGTAAAATTGTTAAAAAAAATAATTTTTGCATGTGGTCTGGCTTATCTTACAATAATTAACTTTTTCAACTCATGTATTTTGATATTGTCATTAATTGTAACCACATACATCCCCCACTTTCGTCCTCGTCTGACGCGCCGGCCCGTGGCTTGGGACGAGGATGTAAGGATTACTTTCGTTGAGCTGAAATGTGAGTACTTGTTTGACCAGTAGCATCATTTTTCTTACATCCGCAAACTTCTAAATTATAAATTACAAAATCTTAATTCTCATTCAATCACAAATTTCTTCACCAACCGCTCCTTTTCAGTCTGAACAACTACCACATACTTTCCTTTTGCAATTCCTATCATGGATAAGTCTTTAGTGTAATACCCGTTTTGAATTCGCATGTCTTCAGAATAAATCACCTTGCCTTGCATGTCATACACCATCAACATTCCTGCATTGCCTTGCAGACCGGAGGCGTTTATAAACACTTTCTCCCATGAAGAGTGGTAGAACACGTGAATGGCTGCTGAATTTATTGCTGGAAATTCGCCTATTCCAACTAGAGTATCGCAGGGGCTGCCGGCGAGTGGTCCCAATTCATAATCAGGGTTATTCGGCAGCCCTAAATATGTTCTCTTCCCTCCTAAATAAAAACTATATGGTTGAAAATCACAAGCAGCTCCTAAACTATCCGGTTGATCAATTACCGATAAATTCATGTTGTACAAATTATAAACACTGTCAGGGTAGGGATAGGGAAACATCATTTCGTTATCATACCATGAGGCCATGTATATTCTGTTGTCAGGTGCAAGTTTCAACCCTCCACCTACATAATGAGGAAAATTAATTGACCATAAAGTATCTTTGCTGGCGGTTATATTTGAAGCATTCAAGTTATATTGATACAAATATGTGGTAGTATCAAGTGCGGTTATATATAATTTACTTTCATCAGGAGAAAATGCTGCATGCCACAAATTATGACTGGGTGGGGTAAGCACATTATCTTCGATGTGTTTGTCTAAGGTAATGATCCCTGTACATCGGTCAAAATTTAAAATTTCAACCAATCCGGCAGGGTTCATCGATAAAAATTTATTTCCTGAAGGGGCAAATACAATGTCGCCATTGTTGGAGTAAATATAGCCGCCCACATTTTGAACTGTGTAATTAGTGACACCGCTTGGTGTTACCAAATAGGTTAAAAATTCATCTGATGCAACAAATGTAGGATCTCGTCTGAAAATGATCCACCAGTCTCGTCCATTGCCATGTTTTACCGCATGCAGGCAATCAACCATTGGAAACGATTGCAACAAATTGTTTTTCGAAGTAACCGCTCCTAATCCACCATTTAATCGCATGTCTATGATACAGTAATAAAGTCCAAAAATACTTGTAACACCAATGGAAAATAAATAATAGGTGCTGTCATCTGCAGGATTTGGAATAATCACCAGTTCATTGTACCATCCTCTACCAATTATATTGTCACCATTTTGCATCATTTGATGTGAAGAATCAAAAACGAGTGTCGTATTTCCTCCCATAGCAGCTCTTGTAAAGGCATAAAATAAAAGTTCACCTGATTGATTGCTAATAGAGGCGCATGAACCTCGGGTATCTAAACCACTGGAGCCTATTATTAAATTAGACGTATCACCAAAATTAATTAATGCACTATCACCAAAACACCAGATTGCATTTCGCTTTTGCGAATAAACAAAACAGGAATGCAAAATAATTAATAAAGTAAAAATTGTTTTTTTCATCCCTCCTCACCTCCAATTAACCTTCATTTTCTTCACCAACCGCTCCTTCTCCGTTTCAAATGTAATTAAATAAATTCCACTTGCAAACGAAGAGCAATTTAAATCTCTGGTGAAATATGGTGAATTTAGCTCTCCACTTTCTAAATAAACTTCTTTACCTAAAACATCTACCATTCGTAGCCGGTAATGTTTTCCTTTAAGTTTATCGGCATTTATAAAGGCTTTTTCCCAGTCGGGTGCGTAGTACACGTTTAGGTTTGCAACATTGCCTGTGCTTGTAGGGTGATTAATGCTTACTAGTGTATCGCACGGGCTGCCGGCGAGGGCCGGTAAATCATAATCGGGGTTGTTGGGCAACCCGTAATAGTCCGTCTCCCTCCCAAATAAAAACTATAAGGTGTATAATTACAGGTCAAACCTAAGCTATCGGGTGAATTAATTACACTTAGGTTCATGTTATATTGATTGTAAACACTATCGGGGTAAGGGTAGCAAAAGGGGAAAGCAAGGCATTCATAAGCCTTTGAAAAGTAGACTTTATGGTCAGGTCCACGTTTTAAAAAACCAAATCCAATCAAGGTATTAGTTGCAGAATCCAATAATATTCTGGAATTAGCGGGATCTACATTCATTAAATCATATTGGTACAGGAAGCAACTATCAGAATAGGTGCTTACATACAAAAACCTTGAATTTGATGAAAATTCACAACTCGAAAACCGATTAATAAAAGGTGAAGAAGGTGGCTCCGGGTGAATGGTTACCGGATTGCTAATAACGCCTGTACACCTATCAAAATCGTAAATTTCCAGCATGCCTTTAAAGTTAATGTAAGCTATTCTAGAACCATCCATGGCAAATGCGTACCTACCGGCATTGGTATTATTATTCGTACCCACTGATTGGATAAAAGGTGCTGAAATTGGAATAGGACCTACATAATATAAGTATTGATCATTAGAATAAACAGAAGCATTTCTAATGAGAATCCACCAATCCCTACCATTACCGTGTTTGATTGCATTCATTCCATCAACTACTTTAAAATTCTCAATTTGCACATTTTTTTGAATAACTTCACCAAGCCCACCATTCGCATTCATGTCAATAATTGAATAATAAAATCCGGTTTGACTACTACCTGTTACACTAATAGAAAAAAGAAAGTACTGATTATTGCTATCTGGTATTGGTATTGTAATTAATTCATTGTACCAGCCTTGACCTACAATGCTATCACCATTTAACATTAAAACATGCGATGAGTTAAAAACTTGCGTAGTATTTCCAGGTAGACCTGCTCTAGTTTCAGCACTAAATAATAATGAGCCGGCCGGATCGGAAATTGACACTGAAGAACCTCTGGTATTTAAGCCAGAAGTACCTAAAATAGGATTTGTTGCATTTGTGAAGTCAACTAAAACACTATCACCGAAACACCAAATAGAATTTCTACCCTGAGCTCGACAAACACCGCAAATTACGATAAACTGAAATAACACGAGTACTATTTTTTCATATTTCATGCTATTATCTCGAAATAACAATTTTTTCTTGTTTAAAAAAATCAACCCCATCTGTAACTGTTAAAATATACAAGCCCGGTGCCATAAAAGAGGTGTTGATATTTATTAAGTTAATTTCAGAAGCAATCGACTTTATATATAAATCTTGGCCAACTATATCTTTAACTCGTACAATAAAATCCTTTTTAATTCCGGTAACCACTACCTGACACTGATCAGTATCCATCCGACCAACCACATATTGTTAAAGACATTGTTATTGCGTAAGAACCTTTTTGGAAAGGTATATCAAAAAAATGAGACTTCAAAATGTTTCAAGGAAGTAGTTCTTCTAATCGGTTGGCTTTGTAATCAGGCAGTATCTGCAAAATATTTTTCAGCCATTCATACGGGTTAATTCCTTTGAGCTTGCAGGTTCCAAGCAGGGAGTAAATCATTGCAGCACGCTGAGCTGATATGTGTGATCCGGCAAACAAATAATTTTTTCTTCCAATAGCGATTGGGCGGATGGAGTTTTCAACCAGGTTGTTGTCAATCTCTAATTTTCCATCGGTAGCATACAACATCAGCTTTTCCCAGCGTGAACAGGAATAAGCCAAAGCTTTCCCCGCAGCACTTTGTGGAGTAACCTTCACAATGTTTTCCTTCAACCATTGATGCATTTGATTTAAAATAGGGACCGACTCTCTTTGGCGAAGTTCATATCGTTGAGCATGTGAGAGTGATCCTTCCCTCGCTTGCCTTTCAATGGAATATAGTTTTTGAATTTGATTCAAAGCAATTTCACATACCTGCTTATTTTCACTCAGCGCATGTTCAAAATATCTGCGCGCATGTGCCATGCAATGAATAAGTGTTACATTGTTTTTATCAAAGTTTTCATAAGCACTCCAGCCGTCACTTTGCAAATAACCAGTAAAGTCTTTTAGTATATCCGCAGGCCCCTCTCTTCCGCGCCCTTTTCGGTAATCAAACAGCACAAGCCCTGATACCGGATCCCGGTATACCCAATAATACCCTAAATGTGTTTTGCCTTTTATGTTTTTGTCAAGTACTTTAATGGTTGTTTCATCTGCCTGAAGATATCCGCTTTGAAGTATCTTTTTCTTTAGAGCTTCATAAAGTGGATCCAGCAAGTTACAACACAGAGCCACCCAGTCTGACATGGTGGAAGAAGGAATTTCAACGCCTAGTCTTTTGAACTGTTCGATCTGACGATACAGAGGAAGATGATCCACATATTTTTGAATGAGTATCAAAGCAAGCAGTGCAGGACCGGGTATTCCCTTTTCGATAGGAGAAGAAGGAAGTTCACCGATCAATATTCCAGCTCCATTCGCTTTTGCATATTTAGGACGGATGAATCGTTTCACAAAAAGCTTTCGGGTTCGTGCTCCAATTGCTCGGTAATCTCTTCTCCGATTTTCACAAGACCAGTTGTATCTTCACTGGGTGGAATGATAATGTCTACCCGCTCCAGGTGATCCGGAAGCGGCATCCTTCCTTTGTGTTTGGATGTTGTCGATTTCTTTTCACGTGTATACGTAATGGTTTCTGTTTTCTTTTCGGGTTCAGAGATTGGAGTTATGTCAAAAGGCAGTGAAGCTTGCAATGGATCGGCAACAAACCGCTCTGATTTCTTTCCGTATTTCTCTCTTAAAAGTTGTTCGAGCTGATATTGTAATTTTAAAATCTTTTGATTTTGTTGTTGAAGCTGATTATTTTGCTTCTGGATAATTTCCAAAAGCGCAGGAACATCTTTATTTTGTGTTGCTTCAATCACAAAACAAAGATACATCAAACAACCCCTGAAACACCTGCTACCACTGAATTTTTATCAACAAAATGATGCTCATAACGTACTCTTTTTTTAACAGATGAAAGTACAATTCCTTCAAGAATAAATTGAAGTTGATGGGGAGATAGTTCCATTGCATTTTGCGATGCATTTACTTTTGGAATTTCAAACGTACCTTTCTCCAATCGCTTGGAAAAAATACAAAAACCATCGCCTTGCCAATGCAACAATTTTATTTTATTCCGGCCCCGAGACAAGAAAATAAAAACATCACCCAAAAGAGGATCTTTCTTAAATTCATTACGAACAAGACCGCTCAGTCCATCGTAACCTTTTCGCATATCACATCCATTACCATAAACAAAATAACGATACCGATTGCTAAAGGATAAAATCATAAACCGGAAAGTTGTTTTAGATAATCAGCTTGCAAAGGATGAAATAAATCTATTTGCACTTTGCCTACCGTGAGTCTGGCAAATAATTGCGCATCTCCGTTTGTTGTTATTTTTACTTCTGAAAATCCCGCTGTGGTTACTGGCGATTTAACTTTACTCTTTGCTTTATTCTTCTTGGGTTTTATCCACCAAACGAATGTGTGGTAATTAATGCCAAGCTGCTTGCTGAAGGCCATCATCGACAAGCCACTTTGTTTCCAGCGCTCAACTAAGTCATGTCTTTCCTCCGTTGAATATGATTTAGCAGATTTTGTTGATTCATTTGTTTCCATGCTAATTATTTTATATTTTTAACCAGCAAAGGAAAAGCATGATTCAAATTATATCAAGATGTAGTTCGTCGGATGGATACACTGATCATTAGCTGGATTGGGAAAGAGTTTAATGGATGTTGAGTCTTTTTGTAGTGTGATATCCTCACTTGGATGTACTGAACTTAATCGGGCAGAATATGTTTCATCATGGATCTCCAGAAATAGCAGTGCTCGTGCGATAAAAACGGCCCTTCCGCCATCCAGCGGATTTTGAAAAGCGATTCCCTCCAACATGGTTGAGTCACTTGCATTTAGCAATGAATCACGAAGAGTTTTGTTAATAATGATACTGTTAACTGCTTTTAAATTTGACTCCCATTCAAGACTATCGGTAATGGTATTATTTAAATCTGCTGCAGCATCTAAGTTTCTTTCAAAAATTAAAGAATCAATTTTATAAAATATTCCAATATTTAATTGTTCAACACCGGAATAAAAATTTCTAAATAAAGAATCTTTGGAAGTAGATTTGGTCAGTAGGGTGGTATCCGATTTTATCAGATTAAATAAGTGAGTCCTGCTTTTGTACTCCAATTCCTCGGCAGAAAATGAATAATTCATGGAATCTGCTACTACATTGCCAAATTGTGCATCTCGTTCATGAACATCAATTACTATATTTAGGCTGCATGTCTCGGCAATTGTGGGTGTAATTCCTTGGGGATTGACAGAAAAAGGCTCAGGAAAAGGATTTCCATTTGTCAATGCAGAATTAAAATACCAAAACTCAAAGGTACCCGGTATTCCCACTACTCCATGAATAGTAGGTGAATAGCCTTTCCAGGTATTATCCCATGTTTCTGTGGAATTAACTCCTTGTGGTGAAATGTCTGCTCCATCAATATTGACACCTGTGCCTCCACTATGTATGTTGTTATCGATATCATTGCAATGCAATTCTGTAAACAAACAAGAATTTTTTAATCTTATTGGAGAATACAATTCATTGAGTTCATTTGAAGTCAAAACTGAATTTTTACATTCATCAATAGTAATTCCCTCCACAGTGTATGACCCCGATGGAATGGCTATGCTACTTTGAGTAATCTCGTTGTCTTGCACCTTTGCTCCATCGCACCCTTCCAGCCATATACCATGATGGTAATCATTAAATGAAGTTTGGGCAAAAGTTATTAAATTAGAACCAGATAAAATGGGCTGAGAACCAATGCTTATGTTTGAAACATTACGGGCATGAATGCCATTC
>CAWFDA010000015.1:0-88826 GCA_963814475.1 uncultured Bacteroidota bacterium
CCACCAATCGCCCCTATCGCTGCCAAGTACGACGTCCCCGTGCTCGTCGATGCCGCTGAGTCGCTCGGCGCCACCCACGGCGACCGCGCCGCCGGCACCATGGGCGCAAGCCGGGATCTACTCCTTCAACGGCAACAAGATCATGACCACCTCTGGTGGCGGGATGCTCGTCTCAGACGACGAGCACCTCGTCGAGAAGGCGCGCTTCTGGTCCACCCAGTCCCGCGAGCCGTTCCCGTGGTACGAGCACGAGGAGATCGGCTACAACTACCGGCTGAGCAACATCCTGGCCGCACTCGGCCGGGCGCAACTGTCGCGGCTGCCGGAGATGATCACCCGGCGACGGGCAGATCCGCGGCGATCTACACCGAGACTGCTAGCCGGCCTCGAGGGCGTCGATGTCACTGCCGACCCGCCGTGGGGGATCGGCAACTCATGGCTGACCACAGTGACGCTTCGACCGGACCCTTCGCCCAGAGCGCCTCCACTCGTGCGGGAGGCGCTACAGGCGCAGAACATCGAGGCCCGCCCGATCTGGAAGCCGATGCATCAGCAGCCGGTCTTCCGCGACCATCGAGTCGCACCTGACCGGGACGTCGCCGATCGCCTCTTCGAGGAGGGGCTGTGCCTGCCCAGCGGTGTCGGGCTCACCGATGGAGACATCGAGCGGGTGGCTCTGGGGGTGCAGACGGCGCCTTGGGATGAAGCCCGCTCGTCCGCTCAGGGCCACGGCCGACCTTCTATCGAGCGTCGCGGCAAGCGAGTCTTCGACGTGGCGACCACGACCGCCGTCGAGGTAGTCACGCTCCCGATCCAGGCTGGTGGTTGCCCTACTCGTCAGGGTGAAGCTCGGTTCCCCTGTGCTGTTCCTTCAGGAGCGCCCCGGACTCAATGGGCGAGACCTTCACGATCGTGAAGTTCCGCACGATGACTGACGCGGATGACGAGCAGGGCCGGCTCCTGCCGGACGAGGTGCGCCTGACATCGTTCGGCAAGCTGCTGCGTTCCACCAGCCTCGACGAGCTCCCCGAACTGCTGGAACGTGCTCACGGGGGACATGAGCCTGGTCGGCCCGCGCCCGCTGCTGGTGAAGTACCTCCCGCTCTACACCTCCGAACAGGCCCGTCGACACGACGTGCGCCCCGGCATAACGGGGTGGGCGCAGGTCAACGGGCGCAACCTAGCGGGCTGGCACGAGAAACTCGCGATGGACACCTGGTACGTCGACAACGCATCGTTCTGGCTGGACATGAGGATCCTGATCGGGACCGTGACCGCCGTGCTCGCCCGGCACGGGATCGCCACAGACGGGCACGCGACGGCCCCGGAGTTCACAGGCGCAATCGGGCTTCCAGCCTCCTAGCCGCGCCTGAGGGGCCTTGCCGGGACGCCGACCACAGTCGCACCGTCGACGACGTCCTTCGCGACGACCGCACCGGCGCCCACGACTGCCCGTGCCCCGATGGAGACCTGGGGGTTCACTGCCGCCCGCGTGTAGACAGTCGCCAGGTCTCCGAGGGTGACGGCGCCAGAGAGGCTCACGGCAGGTGAGAGAGTCACGAAGTCTCCCGCCACGACGTCGTGCCCGATCGTGCACGAGAGGTTGATCTGTGCCCCCTCGCCAAAGACGATGTTCGTGGTGAGGATGTTGCCCGCACAGACGACGGACCCGGGCCCGAGCACTACGCAGTCACCGATCCACGCCGATGGATGCACCAGGGTGGCGGGCAACCATCCAAGGTTCACCAGATCCTCACTGAGCCGCTTCCTCGTCGAACTAGTCCCGATCGCTACGACGAAGTGGGTCCCGGCCGGAGTCTTCAACAACGCATCTTCTCGGGCACCCAAGTACGAGACGCCCAAGGCTCCGCACAGGCGCAACTCGGGTTCGAAATCATCCACGAAACCGAGGAGATCCCAGCTGCCCGGGACGGCCCTCTCGATGTCTCGGATCAGTGTGACTACCTCTCGACCGAAACCGCCAGCTCCGAAGATGACGATTGGCGTTGCCTGGCTCACGCTACCTCCACGGTCGCGTCATCCCAATGACATCCGGACGATGCCCGGACCTCCGCGATCCCCAGCGGCGGCACCGGCACCGCGTCGATCAGCTCGTGGCTCGTCTTCCGCTGCCCCTCGGCCTCACCGAACAGCTCCTCGTGCAGCTTCTCCCCGTCCCGCAGCCCGGTGAACACGATCTCGATGTCGGTCCGCCCGCTCATCTCGATCATCTGCTGGGCCACGTCGAGGATCCGCACCGGCTGGCCCATGTCGAGCACCATCGCCTCCCCGTCCCGGCCCACCGCGGCGGCCTGGATCACCAGCTCGCAGGCCTCGGGGATCATCATGAAGAAGCGGGTCACGTCGGGGTGGGTGACCGTCACGGGGCCGCCGTGGGCGATCTGGTCGGCGAACGCCGGCAGCACCGAGCCGCGCGAGCCCAGCACGTTGCCGAACCGCACCGACACGAACTTGCCCGGCGTCTCGCGCGCCACGCTGGCGGTCAGCCGCTCAGCGATCCGCTTGGAGTAGCCCAGCACGCTGGTCGGGTTGGCGGCCTTGTCGGTGGAGATGTTGACGAACACCTCCACGCCGTTCTCGCGCGCTGCCTCCAGCACGTTGGCGGTGCCCAGCACGTTGGTCTTCCACGCCTCCTCCGGGTACTGCTCGAGCATCGGCAGGTGCTTGAGCGCCGCGGCGTGGAACACCACCTGCGGGCGGTGCTTGTCGAAGACCGCGCGCCAGGGCCTCGCGGTCGCGGATGTCGGCCAGGATCACGTTCTCGGTGTCGAGCAGGCCGTGGCCGTCGATGCTCAGCTGCAGGGTGTGCAGCGCGGACTCGTCACGGTCGAGCATCAGCAGCGCCGCCGGGTCGAAGCTGACCAGCTGCCGGCACAGCTCCGAGCCGATCGATCCGCCGGCGCCGGTCACCAGCACGCGCTTGCCCGTGATGTAGCCGGCCGAGGCGGCCACGTCGGTGTCCACCGGGTCGCGGCCGAGGAGGTCGGTGATGTCGATGTCGCGCAGGTCGCGCAGGCCCACCCTGCCGTTGAGGATCTGGTGCAGGTTGGGCAGCACCTTGACCTTCAGGCCCAGCGCCCGGGCGGAGTCGGAGACGTCGCGGAACAGCTCGGAGCGGGCCGAGGGGATCGCGATGATCAGGACCTCGGCGCCGGTCTGCTCCTGGGCGTGCCTCAGCGCGGTGCGGTTGCCCAGCACCGCGGACGCCCTGGATGCGCAGGTGCCGCTTGGCGGGGTCGTCGTCGAGCAGGCCCACCGGCATGAACGGGGAGTTGGGGTCGGCGAGCATGTTGGCGACCAGCTGCGTGCCGGCGCTGACCCGGCGCCGAGGACGAGGGCCGGCTGGGCGTCGTCCGGGCGCATGGTCGCCTCGTGCACTGTCCGCCACAGCAGCCGGGCGCCCAGCGCGAGCTGGTGCCCCTGCCCCACCCGCGAGCGGTACCGAGAGGGCGATAAGGCGGCCACCAGGAAACAGCACCGAGATCGTCTGGAGGAGCACCGTGGTGAGGGTCACGGTCTTGGCGACCGCGATCGCGTCCTCCTTGGAACCCACGATGTTGCGGGCCTCGTAGATCCACAGGCCCGTGCCGATGATCAGGTGCAGGCCGACCGCCATGGCGATGAGGGTGGTCAGTGCCGCCCACGGGATGCCGCCCGAGACGTCGACGTAGCGCAGGAGTGTGAAGAGGGTGAGCGACAACGCCCAGGCCAGCCCATCGAGGAGGACCAGGAACCCACGTCGATGCCTGGCCAGCCACGTGTCCAGCGCTGCCCCGTTGGGCATGCGCAGACCCTACCAACGAAAGGAACGGCTCGATTGACCACGCTGCCGCGGCAACCCCCGGCCGTCTCGAGGAGTCACGCCAAGCAGAACGACCGCGAACGTCGCCGGGGTCTGAGTTAGGGACTGGGGTTGAACGCGCCGCTGCCGCCTGTGAATCCTGTAGCGGTTCGCCAGGACGGAAACCGTGTCGGCTGAGCCACCAGCCGCCCCATCGCTGACGGCGGCGAAGGTGTTCGCTCGGAAGGTGAGGGTGGCCTGACCCACCCGCGAGGATTTGGGTTGTGCGCGTGAAGACGAATGTGCCCGTGCGGTGGGCCGCCGCCCCGGCGTAGGCCACTGCAGAAGCGCTCCAGCCGCTCGCGACCTG
The DNA here is from genome assembly GCA_963814475.1 of uncultured Bacteroidota bacterium. GTDB lineage: Bacteria > Bacteroidota > Bacteroidia > AKYH767-A > OLB10 > JADKJB01. The sequence goes on from CAWFDA010000015.1 coordinate 4,173, forward strand.
CGAAAGGAACATGTTCCGGTTGGCGGAGGGGCCGTTGGGGTTGAGGAGGGACGGTCCGTACACGTAGGGATATGGGAAGGACACAGTCACCTGCAGCGCCACGGTCGGGTCGTTCGGGCTGCTGTTCGCGACCGTGATGCTCGCCGCCATGTAGTCAATGACGCCGAGCGTCCACTGGCCCGAGGCGGCCGTGATCTGGAGCTGGTCGGACGCAGCGGCGAAGGCTGGAGCTGTCGACACGATCTGGATGGTGGGCACGACCCACGCCGCATGCCCTGCGGCGCGCAGCACCGTTCGGCGGCTCATGCGACGGTTGCCGATGCCAGCTTCCGCGGCCACCCTCTCGTCGTCCACGCGAGCCTTCCCATCATCGTGGCAACCGGTGATTTGAATGGCCAAGTTACGGCACTGGGGTCGCGACGGAAACCTCGCCGCGCGGACACCGGGTCACGGCCCACCCGCAGCCGGGACTGCGCCGGCGAGCACGGCGGAAGCCGCCATTCGAAAGGCGACTGCCTTCCGAACCGGGTCAGCTCGGGTTCAACACCCCGACGAGTCCGGTGAATCCAGTAGCCGTTGGGAGCACGTTGATGGTGTCGCTCGAGCCACCGGGTATCGCGGCGTCCACGCGATAATTGGTCGTGGCCCTGAAGCCCATCGGTTTGGAGTCCCCGGTGACCAACTGAGTGCTGGATGTGAACACGACCGTGGCGGTCGCTGTCCTGGATAGCTGACGGTGCCGCTGCTGACCCGCCTGTCACCAAACGAAATGGTGAGGTTGCGGTTGGACCCCCCTCGCCAGCTTGCTCGACGAAGACATTGGGGAAGTCAGAAGCAGCTGAAGATCGCCCGTTGCGTCAGTTGTGCTGGCGTTGTGGACCGTGACGGTCCCGTCGACACGGCTGCTCCCACCGCGCGTCCACGTGCCAGGCTTTTGATGCCGCTGAACACATGATCAGAGGGATGATTAAGATGATCAATCCCGGCAAAAGATTTTTTACTCCTTCTCTCAAAATGGTGATTTGCATCCCTTCCGGAATTACCGAAGTAGAAAAACGTGCCGTAAGAGATTCTGCTGAGCACGCTGGTGGTAAAGAGGTGTATCTCATTCATGAACCAATGGCAGCTGCAATCGGTATCGGTATCGATGTGGAAGAACCAATGGGAAATATGATTATTGACATTGGTGGCGGTACCAGTGAAATTGCGGTTATCGCTCTGGGCGGAATCGTTTGTGATCAGTCGATAAGAGTGGCCGGCGACGGATTTACCACCGATATTTGGGATTACATGCGTCGTCAGCATAATATTCTTATTGGAGAACGTTCGGCCGAAAGAATAAAAATTGAGGTGGGTTCAGCATTGCCTGAGCTTGATAATCCTCCACCGGATTTTGCAGTGCATGGTAGAGATTTGATGACCGGTATTCCAAAAGAAATCACCGTTTCTTATTCCGAAATCGCACACGCACTCGATAAATCAATTTCGAAAATTGAAGAAGCAATTCTTAAAGCTCTCGAGATAACTCCACCCGAATTGTCAGCAGATATTTATCGTACCGGTATTTATCTTACCGGAGGTGGTGCGTTACTTCGAGGACTTGATAAGAGGATTTCGATGAAAACAAAACTTCCTGTTCACATTGCCGAAGATCCATTACGTGCTGTTGTAAGAGGAACCGGTATTGCTCTTAAAAATATCGAAAGATATAAATTCCTCATTCCTTAATTCGGAAATTACCAGCAGTATAAGTGGTTGGTAACATAAGTGAGTTCTAATTTTTACCATTCATGAAAAATATAATTCTTATCCGTAAAAGCAAAAAAAATAGATACACTAAATGAGGAGCCTGTTCCTTCTACTTTGGCGAAATAATTTCACTCTGCTTTTTCTTTCATTGTTATCGATAAGTTTTTTCTTTATAATTAGAAATAATAATTTCCAACAAGTTTCGGTTTTTAATTCTACCAACAAAATTTCAGCAACAATTTTGGAAGCTGTGAATTATGTAAAAGAATACATTAACCTTAAAGAAAATAATGCAAGCCTTGCTCGTGAAAACGCCAATTTAAAAAGTGTACTCCCCGATTCATGGTACGAACGCGGTGCCTTACGAACAATTATTACCGATTCTACACGACTGCAACAGTATTCATACATCACAGCAAGGGTAATTAATAATTCAGTTAATCGTCGTAATAATTACCTCACACTTGATCGTGGAAGTTTGCAAGGGGTGAAAAAAGATATGGGTGTCATCTCCAGCTCCGGTGTTGTTGGAATTGTTAAAGATGTTTCCGATCATTATTGTACAGTTATGTCGGTGCTACACAAAAATACGCGCATCAGTACGCGTTTTAAAAATAGTAATTATTTTGGTTCACTGGTGTGGGATGGATCCAATAATAAAGAAGCTGATTTGCTCGAAGTGGCTAAACATGTGAAGTTTAATGTGGGTGATACTTTGATTACGACAGTTTATTCTGCCATATTTCCTGAAGGTGTGATGGTGGGTGTGGTGAAAGGGTTTGATTTGAAAGCAGGCGATAATTTTTATAAAATCAATGTTCGTCTTTCTACCAACTTCGCCAATCTCTCTCATGTATATATTGTAGATAATCTTCTTAAAAATGAACAGTGGGTATTGGAAGATCAAACAAAATTAAAAGATGATAACTGAACTGGTCGTACTACTTTTTCGATTATTTATCCTGCTCACGGTGCAGGTAGTGGTATTGAACAACATTCAGTTCAGTGGCTTTATTAATCCATTTCTTTACATCATGTTTATTATGATGTTGCCTGTAAAGCTTCCCAAAACATTTTTGTTGTTAATTGCATTTGGAACAGGTTTAATTGTTGATGTGTTTTCGAATTCTATGGGTATGCATGCTGCTGCTTGTTTGGTGATGGCTTATGTGCGGCCCTCTTTGCTCCGCATTTTAGCGCCAAGAGATGGCTATGAAGCTGAATCTGTTCCTTCTGTTAAAGAATTGGGATTTACATGGTTTCTTATTTATGCTGCCGCACTCACTTTCGTTCATCACATGGTATTGTTTTATATTGAAGTGTTCCGCTTCTCGGAATTCTTTTCAACTTTTTTAAGAGTAATTTTGAGTTCACTGGCAACACTTATTGTCATCATGATAAGTCAGTACCTGTTTGGCAAACCGGTTAACGATAAATGATTCAAAACTCAGGACAACGTTTCGTAATATTAGGAATTTTTTCGGTGGTCGTTTTGATCTACCTGGCTCGCCTGTTTTATATTCAGGTGATCGAGGATAGCTATAAATTATCTGCCAATAGTAATGTGTTGCGATCTATTATTGAATATCCTGCAAGAGGATTTGTGTACGATCGCAATGGGAAATTGATGGTTTATAATGAGGCGGTTTATGACCTGATGGTGATTCCAAAGCAAGTGAAAGATATTGATACAGCTGAATTTTGTAACATCATTGGAATTACAAAAGAAGAGTTTATTAAAAAATATAATAAAGCCAGATCTTACTCACGTGTGAAAGCATCTATTTTCGAAAAACAGTTGTCTGCCGAAACGTATGCCGTGCTACAGGAGAAACTTTTTAACTTTAATGGCTTTTTCGTTCAGCCTCGTACCCTGCGAAAATATCCCGAAAAGGTAGCAGCTCATACCCTGGGTTATATTGGTGAGGTGGACGACAAAGTAGTTGCAAAAAATCCTTACTATCGATCAGGTGATTATATTGGTATTAGTGGACTTGAACAATCTTACGAAGAGGAACTTCGTGGCCAACGTGGTGTACGAGTGGTTATGGTAGATGTTTTTAATCGCGAAAAAGGAAGTTTTTCTAATGGAGAATTCGACACTTTAGCTGTTTCAGGTAAAAATTTAATGTGTACCATCGATCTCGATCTTCAACTTCTTGGTGAGAAATTATTAGAAAATAAAATTGGAAGTGTAGTCGCAATCGAGCCCTCTACAGGTGAAATTTTAGCCATTGTAACTAAGCCTACCTATGATCCAAATCTCTTAGTAGGAAGGGTAAGGTCCAAAAACTACATGACTTTGTTAAAAGATAATTTAAAGCCTTTATTTAACAGAGCTATGATGGCTTATTACCCCCCAGGTTCCACTTTTAAATTGGTAAATGCTCTTATTGCTGAGCAAGAAAATATTATTTCCCCTTCCACGGTGTTCCCGCATTCATTTGTTGTAGGTAGTAAATCCGTTAAATGTCATCCTCATCCCGGTGGTCTCGATCTTCGTGCAGCTGTTCAATATTCATGTAATCCTTATTTTTGTAATACCTTCCGTGCATTTGTCGATAATAGGAAGTTTGTCTCCAGCGAAAATGGGTATCGTATTTGGCGTGACTATGTTTTGAGTTTTGGAGTGGGAAGAAAAATAGGTGTTGATCTTCCTCACGAACTTAGTGGAATGGTTCCAACAGTTGAATATTACGATAGATACTATGGTAAAAAAAGGTGGAAAGCTTCTACTATTTTTTCTCTCGGAATTGGTCAGGGTGAATTAGGTGTTACACCATTACAAATGGCAAACATCATGTGTGTAATTGCCAACAAAGGTTTTTATTTTACTCCTCACATCATTAAAAAAATAGGTGAACAGCCAAATAAAACAAGAAGTCTTGATGTAAAACATTATGCAAAAGTAGATGCTTCACATTTCGATGCTATTCAAGATGGTATGCAAAAGGTGGTGGAAGCAGGGACAGGAAGAGTAGCACGTTTTGGTGAAGTAATAATTTGTGGTAAAACAGGAACAGCTCAAAATCCACATGGAAAAGATCACTCATTGTTTGTGGCCTTTGCTCCTCGCGATAATCCTAAAATTGCCATTGCTGTGATGGTAGAAAACTCCGGTTTTGGTGCAACATGGGCGGCACCGGTTGCTAGTTTAATGATGGAACAATATCTTACCGATTCTATCTCTCGCCCTGAATTATATCAGCGAATGATCAACGGGAATTTACTTCCTACCCGTCAAGATTCATTAATGAAAAAATCCGACAAGCCTGTTGTTCCGGAAATTGAAACTGTGGCTGTTTCTAAACCGGTAAAACCATGAGAAAGCAACGAAGCATTTTTCAAAATATCGATTGGTTAATTGTAGGAATTTATCTTTCATTAATGCTTATTGGTTGGGTAAATATTTATGCGGCTGTTTATGATGAAGAACACCAAAGCATTCTCGATATTTCTCAAAATTACGGGCGACAACTGATTTGGATCATCACTTCATTAGTGATTGCTACTTTCATTTTAGTAATTGATGGAAAATTTTTCGAGGCCTTTGGATATTATATTTACCTTTTTGTGATTTTAATTTTGGTTGGAGTTTTACTCTTCGGAAGAGAGGTGGCAGGATCCAGATCGTGGTTTGAAGTTGGAGCTTTTCGAATACAACCCGCCGAATTTGCAAAATTTGCAACTAATCTGGCTTTAGCAAAATTCTTAAGTATTATCAATATAAATATGAAGGATCTGCGTACAAAAATTGTGGCAGGAGTTATCATCCTCATTCCTATTTTATTAATTTTACTTCAAAACGACACGGGATCAGCACTGGTATTTACATCGTTTATTTTTGTGATGTATCGCGAAGGACTTTCTCAAAATTTTTTAATCATCGGTTTTTTTGCAGTGCTACTTTTTGTACTCACACTCATGATATCGAAAGTGATGATACTTTCGGTGATAGGTGGAATTGCAGCAATTGTTATTCTTTTACTTAGAAAAACAAAAAGAAATATAATTACTGTAATGGTGATTTTTGCTGTTGCCGCTTCTTTTGTTTTTAGTGTCGATTATTTTTTTCAAAATGTCCTCGAACCTCACCAGAAGCAGCGTATTGATGTGTTGCTCGGAAAAGAAACCGATTTAAAAGGAGCCGGTTACAATGTAAATCAGAGTTTGATTGCTATTGGATCAGGCGGATTGTTAGGAAAAGGATTTCTAAATGGTACACAAACAAAATTTGATTTTGTTCCCGAACAAAGTACCGATTTTATTTTTTGTACAGTAGGCGAGGAGTGGGGATTTTTGGGTTCGTTGGTGGTATTAGGTTTATTCACAGCACTTCTTTACCGAATTATTTTTGTCGCTGAACGACAAAAATCTCACTTCACACGTATTTATGCATACGGTGTAGCCTCCATTTTGTTCATGCACCTCATGGTAAATATCGGCATGACCATCGGCCTCCTGCCCGTAATCGGAATACCGTTACCCTTCTTATCCTATGGAGGTTCTTCGCTGTGGTCGTTCACCATCCTGCTCTTCATCCTCGTGAAACTCGATAGCTATCGAACTTTTATTTTGAGGTAAACATCGCGGCGGAAGCCGCGAGCCGCGCCCGCCGGAGGCTCGCCGCCGGGAGCCGCCGCCGGGAAAATACCCCCGACAGGGTTGCGCTTTAGCTACCAAAATAGCTTAAATTTTATTTTAGAAATCAAACTCCTGAAGAAGGATAAACTCAACCCTGTCGGGGTTTTTTCGCCCGCCGGAAACCGCGCCCGCCGGAGGCTCGCCCGCCGGAAGCCGCCGCGGGAAAATCCCCGACAGGGTTGCCTTTAGCTACCAAAATAGCTTAAATTTTATTTTAGAAATCAAACTCCTGAAGAAGGAAAACTCAACCCTGTCGGGGTTTTTTCGCCCGCCGGAAACCGCGCCCGCCGAAGGCTCGCCCGCCGGAAACCGCGCCCGCCGGAGGCTCGCCGCCGGAAGCCGCCGCGGGAAAATCCCCGACAGGGTTGCCTTTAGCTACCAAAATAGCTTAAATTTTATTTTAGACTCGCCGGAGGCCGCCGCGGGAAAATCCCCGACAGGGTTGCCTTTAGCTACCAAAATAGCTTAAATTTTATTTTAGAAATCAAACTCCTGAAGAAGGAAAACTCAACCCTGTCGGGGTTTTTTCGCCCGCCGGAAACCGCGCCCGCCGAAGGTTCGCCCGCCGGAGGCTCGCCGCCGGAAGCCGCCGCCGGGAAAATCCCCGACAGGGTTGCCTTTAGCTACCAAAATAGCTTAAATTTTATTTTAGAAATCAAACTCCTGAAGAAGGAAAACTCAACCCTGTCGGGGTTTTTTCGCCCGCCGCGAGCCGCGCCCGCCGAGAGGCTCGCCGCTCCGAAGGAAAACTCAACCCTGTCGGGGTTTTTTCGCCCGCCGGAGGCTCGCCGCCGGAAGCCGCCGCGGGAAAATCCCCGACAGGGTTGCCTTTAGCTACCAAAATAGCTTAAATTTTATTTTAGAAATCAAACTCCTGAAGAAGGAAAACTCAACCCTGTCGGGGTTTTTTCGCCCGCCGCGAACCGCGCCCGCCGGAAACCGCGCCCGCCGCGAACCGCCGATTCGTTACGTTTAAAATTGGTCTAAAAACCTCTTATCATTCTCAAAATACAATCTCAAATCTTTGATTGTATATTTCAGCATGGCGATTCGTTCCACTCCCATTCCAAAAGCGAAGCCGGAATATTTTTTTGAGTCGATGCCACAATTTTCGAGGACGTTAGGGTCCACCATACCGCAACCCATAATCTCGAGCCAGCCGGTGTATTTACAAACGTTGCAACCTTTGCCTCCGCAAATATTACACGACACATCCATCTCTGCCGATGGTTCCGTAAACGGAAAATAGGAGGGACGCAAACGGATGTCAGATTTTTCGCCGAACATTTCTTTTGCGAAGTACAGTAATGTTTGTTTGAGATCGGCGAAGGAAACATTTTCATCAATATACAAACCTTCCACTTGATGAAACAAACAATGAGCACGTGCAGAAATTGCTTCGTTACGATATACACGTCCCGGAGCAACAATGCGAATAGGAGGTTTTGTGGTTTGCATCACACGCACCTGCACCGATGAGGTATGCGTCCGTAAAGCCATATTCCATTCGTCATCCATAAAAAAAGTATCCTGCATATCTCTTGCCGGATGCTCGGGGGGGAAATTTAATGCAGTAAAATTGTGCCAGTCATCTTCTATCTCCGGACCTTCAGCAACTACATATCCCAATCGGTTAAAAATTTCTACAATCTCATTCCGTACTATCGAAACAGGATGACGAGTACCCAAAACAAGTGGATCGCCTGGGAGAGTTAAATCAATTTGTTTTGTAGTGACACCGGGTACGTTTTCGAATTTTTCGGTAAACGATTTTAATTTTTCCTCTGCTTTATTCTTCAGTTCATTTACTCTCAAACCGAATTCTTTCCGCTCTTCAGGAATTACATTTTTCATTTCTGAAAACAAAGTTGTGAGGTGGCCTTTTTTACTCAAAAAACGCAAACGGAATTCTTCCAGCTGATCTTTTGTTTCAGCGGTGAATTGATCTACTTCGGAAATTAATTCTTTTATTTTATCGAACATCTTATTATAATGAGAACTAAGGTAGCGGGTCGGTTATAAATGTTAAACGTCAAATGAGGTGTTCTGCATTTGACGTTTAACAATAAAATTTAAGATTTTTATTTTATCACTTTAATAGTCATCTTCACATCTTCAACAGGACGATCACCTGGCTTAGTTTTAACTGCAGCTATTTTATCAATCACATCCAAACCTTCAATAACTTCACCATACACAGTGTAGTTGTTATCGAGGAATGCTGTACCGCCAACAGTTTTGTAAATGTTGCGTTGTTCGGCAGTATATTTCACAGGACGATTTTTATCTAAGCCATCCAATTCAGCATCGGTAAGAGTTTTTCCTTGTACTAAGTAAAACTGACAACCACTTGAAGCTTTTTCTGCGTTTCCATCACGTGCAGCACAAAGAGTTCCTTTTTTGTGAATGAGTTTATCAGTAATTTCAGCAGGCACTTTGTAACCTACATCTCCACCACCAAGCATGACATCAGGACCTGCATTTTTTGAATTTGGGTCACCGCCCTGAATCATAAAACCACTTATAACTCTATGGAATAACAGGTCGTTGTAAAATCCTTCAGAAGCAAGTTTGATGAAATTGTCGCGGTGCTTTGGTGTTTCGTTGTACAGCTTAATTTTCATTTTACCGTAAATGGTTGTAATCTCTACAATCCGTTCTGTAGAAGCAGGTTTTTTGTCTTGTGCTTGAACTGCAACAGCGGTTATAAGCAGGATGGCAATGGCAGAAATGATCTTTTTCATGTTTATTTTTGGGTTTTGTAATAGTTAGGAAACAAATGTTTCTTTTTAACGTAAAGTTGTAATACTTTTGGGATAATATCCCGGCCGAATATCCGGCAATATTAGGAAAAATTGAAGGAAAATGAAAGCAATTAAAATCTTACTCGTCGCACTGCTGGTAGTTCCCGCAGTATTTTCATCTTGTAAAAAGACCGGCCCTGCCGAAGCAATCGTAACTGTTTTAGACTCAACAGGTAAGAGAATTTCAGGCGCTATTGTTGCTTTGAAGCAGGATAGCGTTGTAAATCCATCTAATAATGTGCAAGCTTCTGTAAATCAACAGCAAATAACCGACGCATCCGGACAAGCTTACTTCACTTTTAAGCTGGAAGCAGTATTAAATGTAGAAGTTGTTAAAGGCACTCAGTCGGCTCGCGATTATATTCGGTTGGAACAATCGGAGCAAGTGAGTAAAACTGTAACAATTAGGTAAAAAATAGTTAGTTTGTTGGTTTGTTAGTTTGTTTGTAGGTGGGGAGTGGATAGTGGATTAGTGATTAGAAGAATCACTTAGGATATCGTAAAGCCTCAGATTGCTAAAGCTCTGAAAAATAATCTATTGCAGCTTTTTTAAGGAGAAGATCTTGTTCTTTAAGGGAAAGAACGGGTAGTTTTTGAACCATCTTCCAATGTGGCCAGCCCTCTTCATCGGCCCCGACAAGTTCGTAGTAGCCAAAGTAACTCAGGAGACGACAAGTTGCAATATGCATTAAATCTTGTTTCTCGTCTTTTGTAAATTTACGACTGCCTTGTCCTAGTTCTTGAATACCAATAAGAAACAGGACGCTCTGTAAATCAGGTTCCATACCAAATTGGTCAGTCAAACGGTCGATCAATTCGTTCCATTCCTCTTTTAATTCACCAAGACTTTTTAAATCCATATTGTTAACAAAATTACAAAACCCCTGTTTTTAGGCTATTTGAACGGGGTACTTTTGCACATTAGTATTCCTTACAGAGTTGGCAAAGGTAAGGCCTTATCGGGCTCGAAATATTATGAAGGCATTTAAAATAGTATCCATATTTGTAATCTTTTTGCTTTATACAGGCAATTCTTCATCTCCTTCGAGGGGAAGAGAGGTTATTGAAGTAGTGTTTTGTTTGGATTTGAGCGGCAGTACCAACGGTTTGGTGGATGATGTGCGTGAAAAAATGTGGGATATCATCAATCAGGTAAATTCCTATCGGCCTGCGCCGGAATTCAAAATTGGAGTGGTGGCATTTTCACGCCCTAGTTTTGGAGCTAAAAACAGTTATGTTAAAGTACTTTCAAGACTCACCAGCGATTTTGATCAATTGAGTAATGAACTTTATAAATTGAAACCTTCCATCGAAAAAGGTGATCAAATTGTTGGAGAAGCAATACGTGTTTCAGTTAAAGGAATGAACTGGTCTGATGATGCCGATGCGCTTAAAGTGATTTATTTAGTTGGGAACGGAATGGTGAATGCCGGAGGTGATAGTTATAGGGAAGCTTGTGAGATGGCTGTCGATAGAAATATTATCATTAACACAATGTATTGCAGAACACGCAACAATGTTGACAAAGAACTACCGGGATGGAGAGAGATTGCTCGTCTTTCGGGGGGGGAGCAATATGATTTGAAAATTCATAAACGCACACCACTTTTCATCACCTCTCCCGATGTACTTCAGTTTCGTGAATTGGCGGGAAGGTTATCGGCAAGTTATTTGTATTTTGGAAAAAATGGTACAGAAAGATACAAGATGATGGCATCGAATGATAAACATGCTTTTGTTGCTAATGAAATGACCTATGAGTCGAGGATGTTTTATAAAATTTCAGATAGGTATCAATTTCATCAACAGCACTGGGATTTAGTTGATTATATTAAAATGACCAATTCGCAATTGGAAGATTTGGAAATGGAACTGTTACCCGATTCTCTGAAATTTAAAACGCCTGACTATGTGAGAGAAGTAGCTTTGAAATTGAAAGATCAAAGAACAAAAACTATAGTTGAACTGCGTCGACATATTCCATACGACCGACAAGCAACCATCAATAAAAAAATGGAGGGAAGAGATTTAGATAAGTCTGATGTATTTGATCAGGTGGTAATAAATTCGCTGAACACATTGGCGGCATCAAAAGGATTTACAACAGGTACTTCATCAAGTATTGAATTTAGAAGATGAATTTTTTAGATGCTATAATTATTGCACCACTCATCTACGGTGCTTATAAGGGATTTCAGAAAGGACTTATTTTTGAAATTGCCATGATAGTGGGATTGATAGCGGGTGTATATTTTGGATTTAAATTTTCCGGCCTCGCATACGATTTTCTTCAAAAATTGTTGCCCGATGAGGGACATCTACTGCATTACATTTCATTTTTTGTGGTGGTGGCAGTAATCGTACTCATTTTCATTTTTTATGCAAAATTCATGGAAGCGGTATTGAAAATTGCATCACTCAACGTCTTCAACAAAGTAGCGTGGAGCCATTTTCGGAATGACAAAATTCGCACTGGCCATCTCAGTAATATTCTGGTTGGTAAAACCGGTTGAATCCGACCTGTCAATCATTCCCGAAAAATCAAGAAAGGAATCTCTGCTCTATCCATACATTCTCAAAATCGCGTCTTCTCTTTCTCCGGCTGTTAAAGATGTGAAGGATGAATTTAGGGAGAATTTTGGAAGGTGCAGACAAAGGGTGGCGGCGGCGGCGGAGGTAGGCGGGATTCTGTAGGCGGTGCATTTTGAAAGGGAAATTATCCATTGATTAGTATAGCGACGTTGGCTTACCTAGACCTGACAAGTAGTGATTCGCCGACAGAACCAAGATTTCAAGTTCCGCCAGTGCTGCCGAATTACTCAGGGCTATTTGGTCAGATAATCTGGAACTCTGGGAAGAATTCAATATTTTGCAACTTAACCGAGCCAATCATGTTATCGGTTGGTTTAATGTTTCTATAGGAGGTGTTGCTTCAACTGTCGTGGATCCTAAAGTAATTTTCTCTGCAGCTTTAAAGTGCAATGCTAGTGGAATTATCCTATCTCAGAATCATCCTAGTGGAAATTTAAAGCCAAGTGATGCGGATTTGGCTCTGACGAAAAAACTGAAAAGTGGTGGGCAGATTTTAGAAATTCAGATTCTGGACCATATCATTTTGACTTCCGAATCTTATTTTTCTTTTGCGGATGAAGGTATTTTGCAAATAATTTAGAATTTTTTTTTATTTATTTCAGAAACCATTGTTATCAAAATTTAGTTACGTTGTTAAATAATTTTTATACCTGCATGGCTTTCCTTCCATTTAATTTTGCAATAATAAATCTGAAGGTAAATTCTCAAATATTAAGTTGCTTGTATTGGCTCCAAGGCGCTACTTTTGATTGATGTACTATTCACCTAAGGTGTTATAAACTTCCAGTCTGCTTATCACTATGAAGATTCAGAACCAGTACAAGTATTTATAACTGGATTAGGCGCAAGTTTGAAGGTTTCCTTCTGGGTGCTATAAAATACCCTTTGCAACCAATGTATCACAAGGACTACCCGTTATAAGCTCCCAGAAAATAATTCGGATGATTGGTTGTGTATAAAATTAAGATGCAGACCTGACGCTGTGTTGATTCGTCGTGCAGACTTAAGTCTCGGCAAGAAAATGATTTTTGCAACTGTTTGAAAAAAGAATGTACCGTTTCCAGTAGTTTTATAGATTTTTCCATCTGGTTATAAGTTGCGTTGTTAGAGATAATTAAGATTCAGACCTGACAGGTGGCTTATTCTGCAAGCCGACCTAGACTGCAACGGCTGTGTTAGATCAAATGACTTTGGCAACTGTTACATCGTATTTTTAAATTTCTTCGGAATTTCAAGTTCGATGCCAAATTGGAATTTAGTGAAAATTCAGACCGCTTGACAGGTGGTTGTTTCAATTAAACGATCATTTAAAATTTTGTAAAATGCCTCCTGTCAGGTCTGCAAGACTGTCCGCAATAAAATTCCCGCTTTTCATAAGAATAACCACTATCATCCTCGTCTGAAGCGCCGGACCTGCGTTTGGGACGACTGCCCTGTTGCAGGCAGGGATGCGAGAAACATTAGGCCTGAGGAGTATCTTATTTCAATTTTATATGACATATCACCCACCAATCTCTTCCATTTGCATGTTTGCAGGCTGCAATTTTTATTCGGGTCGAGGGAAATTGAAATGGAAAATTAATTCTAAAATTCCAAGGCCATTTTACATTCTGCATTTCACACTTGGTCTGAGCTTGCCGATACGATATACTGGAATTGGGATAGTCATCTGCTGTGTTATGAAACAAATAATACAAATTGTTGATACCTGGTTTTTTTAGAATCAATACTCCTTGTGGTATGAGCATCCCATCCGGAACGAAATTGGCATAGGCTCCGGGATTTATTCCAGAGCCATATGACATGGTATCATGGGTGGCATCTGCTATATACACTCCATTAGTATAAAACAACAAATTCCCTTGAGCATCTGAAATATTGGCATGGGTATGCCGGAATTCCATTTCAAGTGAGTCGTAGGTAATTACCGGATTTCCTGTAAAAAAATCCATTTTTGTAATACCAAACGGCATTCCCGTTTTACATCATCGCTCTATTCATTATTTTTACCACTCCCTAATTTTGAGCACTCATACTCAAACTTTATAAGCAACCCTAACTTCCAATAAGCCAATTTCTGTCACTCCAAAGGGATTCACTTAAATTGAAAATAAATTGAATATTATCCTCTGCAATCAAAAAATCGGTTCGTGGTGATAGAGTTAATCCAGACACTTCCCTTTGATGATCCTATACACATTTTCCACAATGATAGCTTTCAAGGAGCAAGTAATTTCTGGTGAATAACCCCCCAAATTTAACCACTGCCTGTTCTTGAACTGGATTTGGTGAAATTTTAATCGGAGGTTGGATAAAGTTTGAGCACAGTTGAGTTTCAAAAAGGCTTGTAGGATTATTTGCCAATCTTGTAGGGTTATCCAATTTTACACCATCATCTCTGTTTTCAAGGGCACCATCAAATACAAAATCTGCACAAATAATACCACCATCAGGTGCTTTCTTGCACGTCACGGAAATAACAATGATCATTGCCAAATCATCCGATATTGTCTTCTCCATTTTTCGTTTCCTGATGTAATCGGTGCGGAAATAAAACCATCGTCTATTCCATTATCGCATCATGCCACATATTTAGAATACTATCTTCATTGTTGCAAATGTTTGAAAATTATCATTATGTCTTTGACCAATTAATATTCCTTGAAGTAATTCCAACTAAGTCATTATCTGGCATTTCTCTCACATAACCAAAAAAATGAATCGAATCCAACACCATAAAATTTCTGTCAAATAAGATTTCCATTCAAATCGATTTTTAAAATTTTTCCATAAGGAAGATTTAGCGTCAAATCATTTCTGCCGCTACTAATATAATTTCCATCTCAAGTTCATCATTCAACTGGGTTGTTAAATATCGAACCGTATGTTTTGTGCCATTGATAATTGCCAACACTATCCCACTTTACTACAATATCCTCTCTGATATTCGAATTATTCCCAAATCCAAAACTTCTCGTCCAGCCTGCTGTTAAATAACCACCATCTGTCGTTTCAACGGATGAATAACCTGCTTCAAACCGAATCCCTCCAAAACTATTCATCCATTCCAAATTACCAATACTATCAGTTTTTAATATGAAAATATCGCCATCAGTTAAGGCTGAATCTGCTATTTCTCCTGTGATTAAATAGCCATGATCTGATGTTTCTAAAAGATACCCTCCATAATAATCAGAATCCCAAGTAGTTGTCCAGTGAATTCCTAATGTCTGCACTCACTGGCGCTATCATAAAGCCACCAACATACAACTTTAAAATACGCTATCACCGAAAACCTTGAGGTGCAGGATATTTTTTAGTCCACATTGTATCGCCATTTATATCCAATTTTGCAAGATATCCATATACTTTTTGAGAATTAATGTCTCTATAATATGATCCAATTGTACACAATTTATTATCATCAGTTTTAATAAAACTATATATTACGTAGTAATCTGATGAGTCGTCTCCAAACGTTTTCGAACTCACTACAGCTCCTTGAAAATCAAGTTTCTGAAATATATATTGTGTATAAGGTGGATTATAGGAAAGCATAACTTTTGCATAATCCCATTTACATCATTTAAAATATTGAAGTCATTATCCACGGCATTATTATATGTTTTATTAAAAGTTATTTGAGCATAGACATTCCCATGCTCAAATAACTTTATGATGATCAATAAAACTAGAATACACTTCATATGCACTTAATCATTTTCATTGTTGAATTACAGAATTTTGTACTTATGCACCTTGATTTTATCACCAAATCCATCACCAAATCCCCAACCGAATCAACCATCGAATTCAACCACCGAATCAACCACCGAAATCAACCACCGAATCAAACTACTGAATTAACAACTGAATTCAACAACCGAATCACTCCTCCATCAACATCTCAACACCGGGAAGTTTTTTACCTTCGATATATTCCAACAACGCGCCTCCTCCGGTGGAAACGTAAGAAACTTTTTCGCCTAAATCAAATTTGTTAATTGCAGCAGCTGAATCTCCACCACCAATTAATGAAAATGCACCTATCGAAGTTGCATGTACAATTGCTTCTGCAACTTTTTTGGTTCCGCTTTCGAAATTTTTCATTTCAAAAACTCCCATCGGACCATTCCACAAAATAGTTTTGGAGGTAGAGATAACTTCTGCAAATTTTTCCGTTGCCTTCGGACCAATATCTAATCCCATCCAGCCATCAGGAATGTTCACCCGACTACTGTAATTTTATGATTAGCCTCATTGCTGAAATGCATCGGCAATAACAGAATCAACGGTAAATGAATTTTCACTCCTTTGTCTTCCGCCTTCTTTAAAATTTCATTGGCAAGATCGAGTTTATCTTCTTCACAAAGTGATGATCCTGTTGTGCCTCCCATGGCTCTGAAAAATGTATAGGCCATACCACCACCAATTATCAGGTGATCAACTTTATTCGAGAAGTTGTTCGATGATTAATATTTTATCAGAAACTTTTGCTCCACCTGTAATTGCAGTGAAATGGTTTTTGTGCACTCATTTAAAACTCTTCTTCGCATTGTTTAATTCATTGGCCATAACATAACCAAATAATTTATTGCCCGGAAAAAATTGCGCAATAACGGCTGTGGATGCATGTTGACGGTGAGCGGTTCCAAACGCATCGTTAACATACACATCACCGAGCTTTGACAATTTTTCGGCAAATGCTTCATCACCCTTTTCTTCTTCTTTATGAAAACGTAAATTTTCGAGCAAGCAGTACTTCTCCAGGTTTCAATTCTGCTGCAGCTTTTTCAGCAACTGGTACCAATGCAATCAGCACTAAATTTAACTTCCTTACTCAATAAATCTGACACAGTTTTAACCACATGCTTCAATGAATATTTATCGGCAGGTCCCTCTTTTGGTCGTCCCAGATGTGACATCAGAATTACTGAGCCACCATCAGCAAGAATTTTTTTGATGGTATCAATCGCAGCTCTTATTCGGGTGTCATCTGTTACAGCAAAAGTTACTTTGTCGAGAGGTACGTTGAAATCAACTCTGATTAGTGCCTTTTTGCCGGAGAAATTATAGTCGTCGATTGTTTTCATGGTGGCAAATTTACAGCAAAGTAAAGCTGCTATTCAACAGGCAATTTGCATCCTGTTCGGTTAATCCTTCTTATTTTTGTACTTTATGAAATTATGAAATTTGTTGATGTAATTGGTAAGCAGGAGGTTAAGTCTAGGTTGATTCATTCAGTTTTAGATGGAAGAATTAGTCATGCCCAACTTATTTTCAGGTCATGAAGGTGGTGCCGGATTGGCATTTGC
This sequence comes from uncultured Bacteroidota bacterium, assembly GCA_963814475.1. Classification (GTDB taxonomy): domain Bacteria; phylum Bacteroidota; class Bacteroidia; order AKYH767-A; family OLB10; genus JADKJB01. The sequence goes on from CAWFDA010000015.1 coordinate 21,277, forward strand.
TCTTGCTTTTGCCTGTTTTATCCACTGTGAACAGCAATCTGAAACCGATTCTTGTGGCGTTTGTCCCTCTTGTATCAAGTATCGAAAACTCGTTCATCCCGATTTGCATTTTACTTATCCTGTTGTTACATCAGCAGTTACAAAAGATAAACCACCAAAAAGCACCGATTATATTGTCCCTTGGCGGGAAGCGCTCATCAACAACCCCTACCTCGATTTGAATGAATGGTATGAGGCAATGGGAGTCGAAAATAAACAAGGGTTTATGTCGGTGGAGGAGAGTGCCGACATCCTGCGAAAGCTGAGCCTGAAATCATTTGAATCGAAATATAAAATTCAAATCATTTGGTTGCCTGAAAAAATGCGTGTTGATGCCTCCAATAAATTGCTGAAAATTATTGAAGAACCATCAGATAACACCGTTTTTTTTTGGTAACTGAACATAGGGAACAAATTCTTCCTACTATTTTATCGACGAACCCAATTGGTTAAAATTCCGCAACTCATCGGTGCAGGAATTATCTGATTCCATTTCTAACAACTTCCGGTAAACGATCAAAAAACGGCACGAAGAATTGCCAAGCTTGCTAATGGGAATATCAATGTAGCCTTCAATCTTGCCAGGATGAGGAACAGGATTTCAGAGTGGAAAATGACTTTATTAGTTGGATGCGACTCTGCTACAATCCGTTTCACGAAAGAGATGGTAAACATGCCTGGAATGATCTTACCAATTGGATCGAACAAATGGCGAAAGCGGGAAGGGAATATCAAAAATTGTTTTTGGTTTTCTGTTTGGAAGCCTCACGTGAATGCATGTTTTGGTGAACCATGGTGATGCAGCAATGGTACGATTTGATGATGAAGTGATTCCTAATTTCAGTAAATTTACTAAGTTTATTCACTCAGGAAATATAACAGAAATCAACTGATATTCTGAACAAGGCTCATTACGCAGTAGAAAGGAATGCGAATCCCAAAATTTTATTGTTAGATTTGTCTTTTAAAATGAACAGGTTATTAAATAGCAGTCGCGATTGATTTTAATCGTGATTAATTACCATGGATTTGCCGGAACCTGGCCGGCTTAATTGTTTTATTTGAAACAAGATATGGGTTGCAGTTCATGTTCAACCAGTACAGGAGATATATCACCGGGTTGTAAAAATAATGGTACCTGCGGGACCAGCGGTTGTAATAAACTTAATGTTTACAACTGGCTGGCCGATATGGAGTTGCCGGAAGGTCAAAAGCCGTACAATATTCTTGAGGTGCGATTTAAGGGAAGCCGAAAGGAGTTTTACAGAAATAGCGAATATCTTGAACTTAAAAACCGGCGATATAGTAGCTGTGGAAGGAAGTCCCGGACACGATATTGGTATTGTTTCTCTCACCGGTGAATTGGTTCGTTTTCAATTGAAGAAAAAAAATGTTACTGAAGATTCAGGTGAAATAAAAGTTTTATATCGGTTGGCACGTCCTGTTGATTTGGAAAAGTGGGAGGCTGTAAAAGCTCAGGAAGTTGATACCATGTACCGTGCGCGTTCAATTGCACTTGAAACTTAATTTGAGAATGAAATTGAGTGATGTGGAGTTTCAGGGTGATGGTAAAAAAGCTACTTTTTATTATACCGCCGATGAACGAGTTGATTTTAGAGAACTCATAAAAAAGTTGGCCGATGAATTCAAAATAAGAATTGAGATGCGCCAGATTGGAATGCGTCAGGAAGCTAGTCGGTTAGGTGGAATAGGATCGTGCGGAAGGGAATTGTGTTGCTCAACATGGCTTACCGATTTTAAAATAGTTTCTACCAGTGCTGCACGTTATCAGAATTTATCTCTCAACCCATTAAAACTTGCCGGACAGTGTGGCAAGTTAAAATGTTGTTTGAATTATGAGTTGGATTCTTACCTCGATGCAATTAGTGATATTCCCGATGCAAATACCAAGTTGGAAACACAAAAAGGATATGCCTTGCATCGTAAAACCGATATTTTTAAAAGGATGATGTGGTTCACTTACGTGGAAGACACAACCCATGCAGCCATCAATTCAGATAGTTGGATCGCTTTATCGGTGGATCGTGTGAAAGAGATTGTGCAGATGAATAAGCAGAGTGAAAAACCTGTTGATTTAAATGATTATGTGGAAACATTAATCAAAGAAAAACCGATGGATTATGCCGATGTGGTTGGACAGGATAGCCTCACCCGCATGATGGATAAAAAGAAAAAGAAGAAGAAAAAACCAAATAGCAAACCCGGTTCTCCGCAAGGAACAACTCAAGGTGAACCACGACAAAGAGAGCGGACTTTTAATGCATCTGAAAAGCCGTCTCCTCAATCTCCTGCAAAGCCGCGCCAGCCGGAAAGGCCTACTCAAGACAGACCTAATCCACGCCCACCACGTCAGCAAACAGGCAATCAACCTTCAGCTCCTCAACAACCGGGTAATCAGCAATCGAGTAATCAGCATTCGGGTAATCAATCTCAAAATCGTCCGCAAAGAACTCCGATAAAACCTTCAGCACCGACTGATCAAAAACCTGTTCAACAAAATTCGCCTGCACCTCAGCAACAAAAACCGGTTCAGCAAGCAGTTCCTGTGCCTCAACAACCTAAACCTTCATCACCACCCGACAGCGGTTCACCGAATTCCGGCAACAGCGGCACCTCATCGTCGGGAAGAGTCCGAGTAACACCTCCGCGAACTAACCCACCTCAGGAATAATGAAAATTAGCATTACTTATTTTTTGTTGATTTTCTTGTGTTGTGTTTTTGCATCATGTGATCCTTCGCGGATGTTTGAAGAAAATAAAAAAGTTGTCAAAGGTGAGTGGGATCAAAACACACCAATAGTTTTTCAGGTTTCTGTTGAGGATACCATTGAGTTTTACAATGTGTATATTAATGTACGGAATAGTGGCAGCTATCGTTTTAGCAACCTTTATTTATTTGTGAATACTATTTTTCCGGGAGGGCAACTAGAGCGAGATACGTTGGAGCTTACCTTAGCTTCGCCTGATGGCAGATGGTTGGGCGAGGGGTTGGGAGATATATTCGACAACCGAATTTTATTTAAAGAAAATGTTCAGTTTTCACAGCCGGGTGAATACAGTTTTGAACTCATTCAAGCTATGCGAATTAATCCACTTCCGGGAATTATGGATGCCGGAATACGAATTGAAAAAGTTCAATAAGAAAATTATTTTCGTTTAAATTTTACGCTTTATTTGTCAAAGGAAAACGAAAGAAGCGAAAATTTAAAAGGCAAATTATCTTCGGTTTTAAATTTCCCGCTTTCAGTTGTATTTTCGGGTCGAAACGAAAACTGAAAATTGAAAACTGAAAATCTAAAAGGAGGAATTACACTAAAGGGCATTTAGGAACACGGAGAGATTTATTCAAAGTGAAATTTTTTAGTTTCAATATTAACTCTCCGTATATCTTAATTTTTTTTCGCAGAAAGTGCCGCAACAAAACCGGCCTACGGCCTCCGTAATCAACGACATTCGCCGCAACAAAACAAGCCTCCGTAATCAAACACACACGCCGCAACAAAACAAACCTGCGTAATCAACGACCCACACCTCAACAAAACCGGCCTCCGGCCTCCGTAATCAACAACACACGCCGCAACAAAACAAGCCTCCGCAATCAACGACCTACGCCCAGAAATTTTACTCTTTACTTAAAACTATCCGTGTTTCCCTTGTCAAATAGACCCTCCACCACACTCTTCACCACATCCTCCACCACATCCACCTCAAAAAAATCAATTTACTTTTTCAACAACCGATTGCGCTTGACGGGTGCAATACCTGAGGAAGTAAGTGAACCAGGTTACGATTCCAAAAAGTTTTACTGCATCTTCCAGAAAAGAATCTTCGGGTATGGGCATTGGAATCCAATCCACTAATTGTGCAGCCCCAATAAGTGCAGAAGCTAAGGCAAGAATTACATATTCCGATTTTAAAAGTTCATCTCTGAAGAGAACAACATAGATCAACAATATATTCAGATAAATAATATACACCATATTTTTAGAGATGAAGAAATATTCAGGGAAAACTAATTCATGTAGTAGAAATAAATCATCAAATAAAAGCAATCCGGAAATCAACCCTGAGTAAAGCAGAAACTGACTTGATCGACGATAATTTTCATTTTCGGATATTAAGGTTCTTGTAAAAAAACAGATAGCCATTGTGGCACACCAAAACAAAATACCGATGTAGGAGAAGAATCCCAGATAAAAAGGGGTATTCATTATGGTGGCAGGATCTTGAGTAAAGTGATCGAGCTCTATATCGTTTTCTATACCAATATAAATAACGAATGATAAAATAGCCGTGGTAAGGGCATACACCATTACCAGAATAGGGGCTGAATTTTTAAGTTGCTCTCGAATGCTCATTTTGATTTTACAAATGTAAAATAATATTGGATGGATAATGGCCGAACTTTAATCATAAAAAAAAGCCGCTCCCTGGTTGGAACGGCTTTTTATGAAATAACATATTCTAGTAGAATTTACCTCTGTTATCTTCAACATTGGCCTTCTCTTTAAGGGCGTTAAACACCTCAAAAGAAACTCTTTGCTGATATTGCTGAAGTGCTTGTTGCTTGGTGGCAGTATAATCGGTTTGAGGAGCAGGCTCATTGAATTTATCAACAACAACAACAAAAACTCCAGCAGTACCTTCAACAGGCTTTGATAACTGACCGGCTTTTAAGCTGAAAACCGTTCCAATTAATGCAGGTTCAACACCTAAATTAGGAACGAAGCTGGAAGCGAAATTAACGTTGTCTGCCGACTTAACAGTAGCCCCTACAGCAGCAGCAAGTTCGTCGATAGTTTTTGCACCGGCACTTTTTGAATTAATTTGCTCAATAAACTTTTCGGCTTTTTTCTGAGTGATTACTTTTGCTTTTACTTGTTCAAGTGCCTGATCGAAAGGAGCAACTCCTTTGTCTTTTACATCAACCAGATGTGCAACAACAAATTTGTTTCCAAAATCATAAGTTTTAGATACATCTCCCTTTTTAGCTTGGTAAGCCCATTGAATAAGTGGACGTGGTGATTCAAGACCGGCAATATTTTTATCAGTCTCTTTTAAATTTTCTGCAATTCTTTTATTTAAGCCCTGTTCTTGAACAGCTTTGTCGAATGCTTCACTTGTTGCATTTTTACTTGCAAACTCATTTGCTTTTCCAAATGCAGCTTGAAATGTTTTTGAGCCCGGTTCAATTCTGCGATCGATAGTTGCAACTTTAACTTGCTTAACAGGAGCAGTTTGATCAGTAACTTTTATAAGATGATATCCGAAGTTAGATTCAACAACTGATACATTTCCTTTCTTTATTTCAAATGCGCCTGTTTTAAAACGAGGATCCATTGGGCTTTCCATAGTGATCCAGTCAAGATCTCCTTCTTTTTCAGCAGCTACTTTATCGTCAGACTGAAACTTCGCTAACTCATTATATTTTTTAGAGTCTTTGTTAATGATAGCAAGTAAACTGTCAGCTGTAACTTTTGCTTGCTCTTTAGTGCGTGTAACTTCAGCAGGAGCTCTTTCGGCACCGGCAAAAGCAACCAAGATATGACTCACTTTTACAGAGTCAGCCATTGTTCTTACATCAATCAATTTTGATAGTTTGAAGAAGTTATTTTCTTCGTAAGGACCTACCACAGTTCCTATTGTAGCAGTTGTAAAGAACGTAGTATCTAGGATAGGAGAGAGTGTTCCTTGCTTGAAATAGGTGATCTCTGATTTTGTATCAGTGTTTACAGAAACAAAGAGTGAATCGTCTGTTGATTCAGTAAAAGGCTGAACAAGAGTTTGGATGCTTTTGAAAGCGTTTTCACGATCTTCACCTGAAGGAACTACATCAAATGCAACATACTCAAGTTTACGAGAAGCCTCTTGTTCAAAATCACTTTGGTGAGAATTGTAATAATCTTTCAATTCTTTATCTTCCACAACAACAGATGAATCAACAATGGTTGAATAATTGAAATCTATAAAACGAACACTTGCTGTTTTGCCCTGAACTTCTGCATTTCTTTTAGCTTCTTCCGTAGTTACAACAATGCCATGCTTAATCATTTCATTGTATTTCTCTTTTATACGTTCATCTTGAATGTATTTTTCGAAAGCAATCCATTGAGCTCTGGTTTTACCGGTTGCATCGCTATCCATGTTCTTAAGAAATTGAAGAACGTTAGCAGGGGAGAACTCACCGGTTTTCGGATCTTTAAAAGCCTCCTTAATTTGAGGATGTGGGTTTTTACCCTGAATCATGTCAAACAATTCTTCAGCACTCACTTTCAATCCGGTTTTCTTGTATTGTTTCCCATGATCTCATCATTGAACAGTTGTGTCCAAGCTTGCTCACGAAGCGACTCTTGAGTTGCTTGATCAATGACTTGATTTCCGGTATTTAACTTGTAGTTTTCTTCCAGTTGTTTTACCAGTGCTTCAAATTCCTGAATTTCAATCTTTTTGCTTCCAACGATAGCAAGTTCAGTTCCGGAACCGGATAGGAAACTTCGGTTTGATGTTAAAAGATCACCAAGGATAAAAGCCACTAAACTAAATCCCACAATACCAATGAGCAGTCCCGCTCTTTGACGGATTTTACCAATTACAGCCATTTTTGTTTTTGTTTAGATTATGTTTTTGAATATTAACACTCTACAAATAAATTATAGTTCCTCAACGAAATGGGGCCTACAAAATAGTCGGCGAATATACAACGGAAATTCGAATATTAAAAGGTATAAAAGGATGGACAAGGGGAATATTAGATGTTTTACTCATTTTCGGATGCAGTAGGTTATGGTTTTTTTCGTAGGCTATCCGTTGTTTGCGCCTCACCAGTAAATACGCCTGCAAAAGGTGTAAAAAGTAGGGGCCAAAGCGGCAGCTACGAGTCCATCGCTGAAGAAATTGTAGAAACATAGCCCTATAGCAACGATCCCAGATACCAGCCAGGAAATTTCAAGGATTCGTGGTGTGTTCATCTTTGTCTATAGTTATGGTTCCTTTAATTTGAAATATTTTATAGTTGGTAAAGTTTTGGTTTGCTTCGAATCCGGTTCCAAAAATAATTTTATCGGGAGTGGTAATTTTCACAAATTCGGTACTGTAAATTTTGGCAGTTTTTTCATCCCAAATGAGGAGTTCGGTATTTAGTTTCTCACCTTTTTCATTCACTACAACTACGTCATTTTTGGCTTCCATCACATTTTCCATATCCCTTCTCAATGCATATTTTGAGGTGAGGGTGGAGGTAACTTTCAGGTTGTCATCGTAGAACTCAACATGCACACCTTTAGGTAATTCGGTTATGGGTTTTCACCATCGAATCGATGCAACTCAGGGGCATTAATTTTGACTTTTATCCTTGATGAATCGCTGTACAAGATTTGTAAACCCTTCGACATTTCCATCGGCAGCGCTTGTTTACCGGTTACCAAGGTTACTTTTTCAATGTCGTTTTCACATCCGGTGGCAACAATCATTAACAAAACTAAAATAAAAAAGCCGGGAAAACCAGCTTTTTTGTTTTTAGATATTTTTTTGCAAAAACAGTACATTATTTTGCTCTAATGGTAGTTGTTTCACCAATCCAACATTTCACTGTGTAAGAGTCGCCAACTTTTATGCCGAGGAAGAAAATATCTTCTTGTTAGGGAAGTACTTAGAGGAAGCAGCAATTTTTTTGTTTGCTTCATCCGCAAAGGCTCCATCAATTGATTTTGCTTTTGCGTATTTATCAGAAGCAGCCCAGAACGCAGATGCACCATTAAATTCGTCTTCGCAAGAAGCGATGAGGAGAAATAAATATCACCAATCATCATCCATGGTCGGCCCCAGTTCGGTTTGATAGAAGCGGCACGCTGAGCATAAGTTCGGGCTTGAGAATAATTTTTCAAATTTCTCATGTACAAATCAGAAAGTTCAATCAATAAATTGGCTTTTTTGTCAACGTCAGATTCCAGTTCAACTGCTTCATTAAAGTATGTTGTTGCTTTAGCTGTTTGTCCTTTTGCATCATACATTCGTGCAAGGCTCAAAGCAGATTTTGCAGAGGGTTCTGTTTTGTGAAGTTTCTCTGCAGCTTCCATGTAAATTGGAGCATCGTTACAACCTTTTTTGCTAAACAAATTTACGATTTTTCGTAGTAAAGCTGGATCATCAGGAGTGGCTTTTAATCGTGGAGTGTAAATGGCAATTAGGTCTTCGCAACTAGCAAAGGGTCCGAAGAAAGTTTCAACATTCATGCGTGACTTATCGTAATTAGCAGAATCGGGACCGGTCGATATTTGCCTCAATCAGTTCACTCACCTGATCATACACATCGATAACATCTTCTTTGGTGATTTTTTTCTCAACATATAATTCAGTATTTACCTGAAAATATTTGTAAAGTACAACAGGACCTGATTTAACACCTTCGAGATCAACTGATTTTTTGAGCAGTGTATTTATTTCTTCTTTTTTCTCCGGATTATAATCATAGAGCGCTAATCCTTTTCGCCCGGTAACAAAACCTTCTTCATTAAAATACTTGATTCGCTGATCAAGAATTAACATCAGTGTATCAACATATTTTGATTTTACTTCAGGATTTTTTTCATCAGCAATTTTTTTCTCAAACATAGTTGCACCATTCAGGTACATTCTTTTTGTGGAGGCAGGGCAATTATTAAATACCCATCTCCATGGTTCAATGGCATCTGAATAATTTTCTTGTTTGAAATATTCATTGAACAATGATATATTTGTAATACAAGCAATGCTATCTGCGCCATATTTTGAACCGTTTTGCGCATTTGAATGAGAAGTTACAATTAGCGAAATAATTGCAATCAACAGAAACTTTTTCATTTTATTAGTTGAGATTTTGATTAGTCGTATTGAGGTCGATTAAACCAGGAATCGGTTAATGTGAATCCTAAGTGAAATCTGATATATTGTTCTTTTAATAAGTTGTTTTCATTTGTTCCTCTCTGTCCAATTTCGATAGCCAAGTTTATGGAGGATGGTGGACGTTTAGGTAACAATTTCTGTAACCCGATTCCAAATGTTATGCCATAGTCATCAAGCTGGGTGTCTTTTAGGTTCAGATAAGTTTTAGTGTACCTTCCACCAATTCTGTAAACCAGCTTATTAGCTCTTTTTTCGCCACCAATATTAAGTGTGTAACTATTGTTGAGGGTGTCTTCAGACTCAAAATTTTCAAACTTTTGCCAGTTCTCAAAACTAAAATCCATTCCTGCCAACCATGAAGAAGCCTTACCAAGAGTAAATCCTAATCTGAATGAACTTGGAAGTCGTATATCACCTCTTTTTTCCTTTTCATTATATATAGAATCTTTCAAAATTTCTCCACCAAAAGAGGAGATCGAATAATTATAATAAAACTGATTGTTAGTAGCATTTACTTTTGTTGCAAATGAACCGGTTAATCCTGCTTTAAAATCGAGTTCTTTTTTAAATTTAGTCTCATATAAAAATCCGTAATTGGCATAAAATCCATTAGCAGTTACTCCATTTATGTACCTGCTGTTAAAGTAATTAGTGCCGGAAGGGAATTCCAGGCTGGTAGTATTTTCAATAGTGCCGAACAAATACGAAATATTTAAACCGGCACTAAAATTTTTGCTGAATACGATAACCTGCCCCCAAGAAAACCTTATTGAATCCACCTGTACCTTCAAATTTGTACTTAACATCACCAAAATCAGGGGTATTTTTATCATCTACAATAATATTATAACCCACTGATGTATAAGGTAGTACTCCAAAAGTGGCACTCATTTTATTTTTTTTGATTGGAAATGCCAGTGCAAAATAGGAAAATGATGCACTGTTTAGAGTGCTTGTTTGATCCCCAAAACCAAGTTCTCTTATTTCGCCTTTGGCACCAAATTCGAACAGTGTACTTGTATCAGCCACCAAAGCCGCCGGATTAACAATATTTATATAATAAGAAGTGTATAAACCTGCTCCAATTCCACCCATAGCAGTTTGGCTCGTGAAACCTTCCGGTAAAATATCACCAATCCCATATCTGGAGTATGGTGATACTGAGCCTATTTGTGCATTTACGGTGTTCCAATTAAACAGAAAGTAAATCACGATAAAAGCAAAAGGAAATCCGTGTTTTTTAATGATCATTGTAATCTAAAATTTCTTTTAATCCCAGCAAAGTTAGGTTTGGGGCCACAAAGATGGGACTTTTTAGCTGATCCGCAAACTTAGAATGGTCTCCTCCTGTCATGATAATGTCCGATTGATCAAACACTTCACGGTAACGGTTGATAATCCCTTTCATTTCTTCCACCATGCCATTTTCTACACCCGAACGAATAGAACCTTCTGTAGATTGTCCGGTAAGTGGTGGAATTTCCTCATTTGGTTTAAAATAGGGGAGTTGACCGGTAAAACGAGAGAGAGCCTGATAGCGCATAAGTAAACCGGGAGAGATGGATCCACCATGATATTCCCCTTGGAAAGTTACAAAATCATATTTGATACAAGTACCTAAATCAATCACCAGGTTGTTTCTGCCAGGATTCAATTTCCAGGCGCCGCAAGCATTTGCCAAGCGGTCATTTCCAAGAGTTTCAGGTGTTTTATAAAGTACTTTTACAGGAAGTCGCATTCCCGAACGGATAAAAAAAAGCTGGGATAGCTTCATGAAATTCAACTTAGTACGAACCTCCTCCTCACTTGAACTCACAGTTGAAACCATGCAGCTTAATGGCGTTCCATGGATTTGAATTATTTTACTGATATCATCTGAGAAATCTCCTTTAACAGATTTACTTTCAATAATATTATTTTCATTGAAAACAGCCACTTTTGTTCTGGTGTTTCCAATGTCGAGGATCAGTTTTACCACAAATAAAAATTTAGTCAAAAGTAGTGAACGTTCTAAAACCACAAGCTATTTTTAGATGTACATATAATTTGACAACTAATATTTAAGAATTCAAGATAAAATTGGAAAATTGTTATACTTTTGCGCCCATCTTGCAGTAAAATAGTTGTTGCAAAATGGTGATGTAGCTCAGTTGGTAGAGCAAAGGACTGAAAATCCTTGTGTCGACGGTTCGATCCCGCCCATCACCACTAATTCCGACTCCCCCGGTCATCTTATTCACTAACTGGTAAAATCACCACACAGATGCCAAAATTCAGGAATGTTCTTTTAGTAGATGATAATGAAATTGACAATTTCATTAATGAAAGAATCATATTATCATCCAAATTCTCCGAAAATGTTATTGTTAAGAATTCAGCCGACAACGCACTCAATTATCTTGCGAGAAATTTCGGGTACTGAAGATAAACTGCCTCAGTTTATTTTTCTGGATCTTAACATGCCTGTTAAAGACGGTTTTGGATTTCTCGAAGATTTTGAAAAGTTGGATGAAGAAGTTCGTAAGAATTATGCAAAAGTAATTGTGCTATCTTCTTCTATCAGCCCTGAAGATATAAACAAAGCATCCACCAATCCTTTCGTTTATAAGTATATAAATAAGCCCCTAAGCGATAAATACTTAGAGGCTATTTAATTTAGGTATTCCCTTTTTTTATTCTTTTATAGGATTTGTCATTTTGCGAATAGTAACTTCATCCAGTTTAACATATTTCAAGAATTGATCATTTCCGTTGTTTGCTTTTTGAAACTCATTCCACATTTCCGTAATTTTCTTCACTTTCTTTACGGTAGTCAGCCGGCTTCAATGCAGACTTAATGATTTTTATAAATAGTTTGGTGGGATTCGAACTCGGCATCGTTTTCGCGAATCTGACGTTTCAAACTTGATAGTATTTGCATGCACAATCCATCTTCACCTAAAATGCAGTATTGTAAGTGCCTGGAATAATTTACATTCGATATCGGTAACAAATAATGTTTCAATGAAACTTTGATTTCTGAGAGTCATTCATTGTACGTGCAGCACCACTATAAGTCGCGTTGATAAAATTTACAAACCGCAACATATTTTTTGAAAGAAACATACTGATAAGCTTCATTAGTATCCATATCGAGATGTTGAGATGATCTGATCATTTGATTTCATCAATTTATCGATGTTTCCATCAGCAAGATATTTTTCAATTTTTCCTTCAGGAAATCTGATCACATGGAACGACATGAAATGCTTTGCACAAAGTTCATCGATCTGACATACACTTTTATCGTGATAAAAATCGGCTCTCACCTGATTGCCTGTTCTCTGATAGTATTCAAAGTAAATAAAATCGGAAATGAATTTAATATTCTGATAGAATGTATCGAGATGATATTTCTGGAAAATACGATTCATTTCCTGAAGATGCCATCAACTTCAAGTTCACGTGCTTTAAGACCTTCAGGAGAATTTTCGATGATGCACATGTGATAAAGTCGTACGATATTGTAGATTACATACAATCGGTGCGAGTCATAAAGTTCACAGATGTTTGAAATTTCTCTTTGAATATCAATTATGCTTCATGGTCTTCAGGTGATCTTGTAAGAAGATATTTTCCGGTTTTCAAAATGAATTTATAAAATAAGACCTTCAGCTTTTGAAACTGCTAGCGAAAATGCAACATGTTTTTTATAAAGATTATCATAATAATCATGATCCTCATTATAAAGGTGAAGTTGAGATAATGTTTTATAAACGATAATCAGTTCTGATGAAAGATCGTATTCGATCAGTTGTTTCTCTAGTTCTTTTAATGCCCTTATAGAAAAATCTTTATTGTGTTCCGTAAAGATTAGCCGGCACACTGGTTACCTCATCAATTAATGAACTGATAGGGTTTTGAACATTTTTCGAAAGGATGGCAGCAATTTTAGAGTTGAGCCGCGATTTAAGCGTATAATAAGTGCTGGCATTTACCTGCAGCATTTCCATCATTTCAGAGTCTGCAACATCCCTATTGCGGGTAGTTTCCAAAACCACGTAGGGCTTATTCTTCTTTTTACCCGAAACCTGCATTAACAGGGCCTGATATTCCTCTTCGCTTAGTTTTTTAATTGTTTTGTTTAAAACATCCATAGTGTCGTATTTGGTTAAGATTTGTACTCAAATACATGACCTTCTACGGCAGTTTTATCGTAAGGTTATGATCTCATCAAAAAAGTACTACCTGCAACTTATTCCTTATATATATGGTGTCTGAAAAGCTTGCTGTTGAGAGGTTTTACCTCAAATACAATTAATTCTGTAACCCTGTCTTTGAATTTGTCGTTTGAAACCATTGTTAGGGAGAAGGTGGTATTTAACGATCGATCAAAACGAACTAATAGGCGACAAATCTTACAAATGTTAGAATTGTTGCAATAACACCACATCTTAATTTAATAATTGACGTAAATTTTCAATAAATCAAAATAATGGAGGACAATACTATGACAACTCAAAACGAATCCATGGAGTTTTACAATTTAATTAGAGATAACAGAATGGCTATGTATTCAAAACCACGCCGCTATTATAACAGAGATGGCGAACAAGGATCCGCTTTCAAGTTTTTATTCCTTGTGGAAGTAATGGTGTTTTTTATGCTGATGGCTTCTGCCGGAAACATGATGGCACAGGAGCGACAAACTGCTTCGATGGTTCAAGCATCTTCAAATTCAATGCAAGTAGGAAATATTTCTAACTACACTACAGTTTATAATTCCGGTAAGGTATTTATTAATTGGACCGCAAAAAACGAACCTGCCGATTGTATTTACATAGTTGAGCGTTCATCTGACGGTCGCCAGTTTGAATCGGTTGGAGTGAAAGAAGGAATAGGAACACAAGTAGAATTATTTTACAGTTGGATGGATCACACACCTCCTGCAGGTTTTGCTTATTACAGAGTTAAAAAGATTGCAAAAGACGGAACACAGTTTTTTTCTGCAACAAATACAATCATCAATCAGGGCTCTAGCTTTAATCCTAAAGCTAACTATGCCCAGGGTGAGGTGAATTCAAAAGACTAAGAGTAACATTTGAAAGTGACCGGTGGTTGATGGAGCCGGCCGGTTGCTTATTTTAATTTAATATTGGGAGCGTATGAAATTAATTCAACAACTAAAAGTTGCATTCAAGACCATTGTTGTAATGACAGGGTTTTGTGCAATGATGGTAGGATGGCCGGGCGATGCTAGAGCACAGAACCCCTCAGCGTCATTTACCTCGAATGTATTTACAGGATGTGCGCCTTTATCGGTGGACTTTGTAAATATGTCAACTCAAGCAAACAGTTATTTTTGGGATTTCGGTAATGGAAATACGTCAACCCTAACTGATCCTACTACTGTATACCTTACGTCCGGCTTTTACACCGTTCGTTTGGTTGCCATAAATAGTTTAACCGGGAATAGAGATACTCTAACTGCAACAAATTATATTAATGTAGTTAATAATCCGACTGCCAATTTTACAGCAACTTCGCTAACAGGTTGTGTAGGAAATAATGCAATAACCTTCAATAATCTTTCTGTAAGTGCAACAAGTTATATTTGGGATTTCGGTGATGGAACTTTTTCAACGCAGGCTAATCCAACACATTCATATACCGGCACCGGTGTTTATACAGTGAAACTTATTGCGAGGAATTCATTCAATTGTACGAGCATTCATATTCAACCTTCTTATATTACCATAGTCCCAAATCCTGCTGCTGCATTTACAGTAAACCAACAATCATCATGTGATATCAATCAGGTTTTTAATTTTACTTGCTCCACTGCCGGGTCGATAGGATGGCAATGGAATTTTGGTGATGGGAATACTTCATCACTCCAAAATCCAACTCATGTTTATGGTGCATCAGGCACTTATGATGTAACACTTATTGTTACCAATCCGGGTGGATGTATTGATACTTTGGTGCAATCAGCTTTCATTAATATAGGTGCCACTTTGGTGCCATTTTTTTCAGTTAATAGTCCTACAGGATGTCCTCCATTTAACGCAATATTCAATTGTAATGTGCCTAATGCAACAAGTTGGGCTTGGAATTTTGGGGATGGTACTACATCAACAATTCAAAACCCAAGTCATTTATATAGCACACCGGGTTCTTTTACAATTACTTTAGCGGTAACAACATCAAGTGGTTGTAATGGCACAGTTACCTTACCCGGATTTATTGTTGTAGATCAAATTCCGGTGCCCTCTTTCACTGTGGCTAATCCTGTAGGTTGTGATCCGCATTCAACGGCCTTTACAAATACTTCTACCAACGCTTCAACTTATTTGTGGAATTTTGGAGATGGAAATACCTCTACAGGATTTAACCCTACAAATGTATTTGTTGCACCGGGAACTTATAATGTAACCCTAACAGCAATATCGGCGAATGGCTGTTCAGCTTCAACCACTCAGAACACTGCAGTAACTGTGAACACTTTTGTAGGTGCTTTAAATGCCGGGCCTCGAACGGGCTGTGCTCCTTTGCCGGTAACTTTTAGTGGAATATCAACACCTACTGCAACTTCTTGGCAATGGAATTTTGGTGATGGAAATACTGCCACCGGTCAAAATGTAAATCATACTTATACAGCAATTGGAAATTATACAGTAACATTAATTATGACTTCTCCTTTGGGTTGTATAGATACTATAGTAAAACCAACTCATATTAGAGTTTATCCCGATTCGGTACCGTATGTTGTTCCAGATACAATTTTGGTTTGTACCCCTCCCGGAACAGTTAGTTTTACCGACCCAACAGCAGGAAGCAGTCAATGGTTGTGGGATTTTGGTAATGGAGTAACTTCTACGATTAGAAATCCAACCTATGCTTACACTGTTCCCGGTATTTATACAGTTACGTTAACTACTAACATGTCAGGTGGCTGTTCACAAACTTTCAACCCATATGCTATCATTAATGTAATCCCATTGATAGTTTCTCCCATCACTCAGGTTTTGGTATCTCCTTGTGGACCATACACTATTAATTTTGATAATGGAACTTTAAATATTGCAACTTATTTATGGGATTTTGGTGATGGAACTACTTCTACTCTACAAAGCCCTGTTCATACTTATACTAATCCCGGTACTTACACAATTACCTTATTGTTGGTGTCTATTAATGGTTGTCAAACATCATTAAGCACCTCAATTACTGTTGGTCATCAAAACCCAATTACTGTTTCAGATAATGCAATTTGTTTAAGTGATGTAGTTAATTTTGGTTTGAATTCCCCTTCAGCATATACAACAGTGTTATGGAATTTTGGTGATGGAAACACTTCCGGTCTTGTTAACCCATCACATACTTACACTACTGCAGGAAGTTTTAATGTTTCGGTAACAGTAACTGATACTCTTGGGTGTGTAATCACCTTTAATGCACCACCCGTTATCGTGTCAGATCCAATACCATCGTTTGTTGTGAATCAACCAACTGAAGGATGCATTCCGTTTGATGTTCAGTTTACTAATACATCTCTAGGTGCTACTTCATACAGTTGGGATTTCGGTGATGGAACAAATTCAACTGCCACAAACCCATCACATTCTTATACTGTTGCCGATACTTTTACAGTAATATTAACTGCATCTGATATTGGATGTACAAGAAGTATTACACAAACAAATTTAATTATTACACATGCAGCTGCACCTGATTTTAGTTTCACGCCAAATTCAGGTTGTTTGCCACTTACGGTCACATTTACAGATTTAAGTTTAAATCCTATTTCATGGTTGTGGGATTTTGGTGATGGAAATACTTCAACTTTACAAAATCCTGTACATACTTATACAACTATCCCAACCGGGTTGATTAGGCTTATCATTGTTGATGTGAATGGTTGTATTAAATCGAAGGCCAGAGCAAACGTGGTTCCTGTTGCGCCTGATATTATTGCTAATACTACATTCAGGATGTATCCCATTGACGGTCAATTTTTCAACCACACTCGCGGCTACTTCCTATTTGTGGGATTTTGGAGATGGATTAACATCTACCCTTCAAAATCCGGTACATACATACACGTCGGGTGGATTGTACACAGTTTCACTTACTTGTGTGCTTGCATCGGGATGTACAACCACAACAGTAAATCCTGACTTTATAAATGTGGCTTCTCCGGTGTCTGATTTTATGTCGCCTACTTTAGCAGTGTGTGCACCATCATTAGTGAGTTTTGTTAATCAAACAACAGGTGCCACAACTTATCTTTGGGATTTTGGTGATGGAACAACATCTACCAATTCAGACCCTTCACACATTTATAATATTCCCGGCACCTATACCGTAACACTTATATCAACATCCGGATCGGGATGTAGTGATACAATTACAAAAGTTGATTATATTGTTGTACCAGGAACTTTCTCTGATTTTACAAGCACTTCTCAAACAGCTTGTCTACAAACTTTCGCACAATTTGTTGATCAATCAATTAATGCAACTTCATGGTTCTGGAATTTTGGAGATGGATTTACTTCTACACTGCAAAACCCAAGTCATACTTATGCCGACACCGGCAGTTATACTGTTACTTTGATTACCTCTGATAGTGTAGGTTGTTCTTCTTTCTTTTCTTCGCCAAATCCTATCATAGTTCATCCTAACCCTGTTGCCTCAGGATCGGTAGTTTCAACTGTGGGTTGTTCACCTTTTGTGACAGCATTTCTGAACACCTCAACCGGTGGAACTAATTACATATGGCACTTTGGAAATGGTGATTCATCAACAAATGCAAATCCTGTATATAGTTATCCGGCCTCCGGTTCTTACCAAGTGAGTTTGGTAGCCATAACATCATTCGGTTGCACCGACACGTTTACATTGCCAACGAACATAACAGTGAACGCTACACCTGTAGCTGCATTTTCACCTAATGTTGCTTCAGGTTGTGAGCCATTGACTGTGAACTTTACAAATCAATCGGCTCCATTGTCAAATCCTAATTATTTATGGAATTTTGGTAATGGCCAAACCAGTGGTTTGCCGAATCCATCAGTCACTTTTGCAACAGCGGGCGTATATCAAGTACAATTGGTAGTAGTTAATACGGGTGGATGTAATGATACTGTTTCGCATACAATTACTGTTTTGCCATCTCCGGTCGCTATTGCAACAGCAAGTTCTTATGTTGGCTGCTCTCCTTTGCCGGTTACCTTTACAAATACTTCAACCGGTGCAACTTCTTATTCATGGAATTTTGGTGATGGCGCAACTTCAACAATTGCTAATCCTAGCCATACATTTTCGGCAAGTGGTAATTATCAGGTTACACTAATTGCAACCGGAGGCAACGGATGCACAGATACTCTTGTATTACCTACCTCAATTGTAGTAAACCAAACACCGGTTGTTAACTTTTCTCGAACCCCATTTATAGGATGTGAACCGCTTTCAGTAACATTTACTGACTTGTCATCACAATTAAACAATCCTACTTACTCATGGGATTTTGGAAATGGAACAACGAGCACTACACAAAGTAATCCACCTGTAGTTTATACTTCAAACGGTATTTATCCGGTGACTTTAATTGTTACCAACACCGGAGGTTGTGCTGATACATTAACCAAAAATGTAACAGTTCATCCTAGTCCGGTTGCAGCTGCAACAGCCAGTAGTAATATAGGTTGTTCTCCTTTTGCAGTTACTTTTACGAATACTACTACAGGAGCTACAAGTTATTTGTGGGATTTTGGTGATGGAACTACCTCTGCAGGAGTTAGTCCTGTTCATAATTATTCTACAGCAGGAGTTTATAATGTTACTTTAATTGCAACAAATGCTAACGGTTGTGCCGATACTTTGGTTTTGTCATCACCTATTACCGTAAATGAATCACCAATTGCTAATTTCTCGCGTACACCTTTTACAGGATGTGCTCCTTTGGCTGTAGCGTTCAACAATTTATCGAGCATGTTAAGCAATCCAACGTATGCATGGAATTTCGCAAATGGATTAACAAGCACTTCAGCAAATAATACTCCGGTAACTTATTCAACACCCGGTTTATATAACATTACATTAATCGTTACCAACGATAATGGATGTATTGATTCGGTAACAAAAGGAATTACAGTATATGACATACCAGTTGCAGCTGCTGCCATGAGCGATTCGGTTGGTTGTGCACCGTTTGCAGTAACATTTACCAATGCTACTTCCGGAATCAACACTTATGTTTGGAATTTTGGTGATGGTACAACGTCAACAACTACTTCCCCTTCACATTCCTATACAGTACCCGGTACTTATATAGTTTCGTTGGTTGCAACAACTCCCAATGGATGTAAAGATACCTTAGTGTTTTCAACTCCGGTTCACGTGAATACAACTCCTGTTGCTACTTTTACACGTACACCAGCATCAGGTTGTACACCTTTAAATGTTTTCTTTAATAGTACATCTACTCAACTTGTTAATCCAGCTTATTCATGGAATTTTGGAAATGGCCAAATAGGAAATCAGCCTTCTGCTAATATTTCTTATGCTACTGCCGGCACATTCCCAGTTACATTAACAGTAACCAATGATAACGGGTGTACAAGTACTATCATTAAAAATATAGTTGCCCACCAAACTCCTGATGCTATAGCAGCAGTAAGTGGAAACACTGGTTGTGCTCCTTATTCGGTAAGTTTTTCCAACAACTCGATAGCTGCAACTTCTTATGTATGGAATTTCGGAGATGGATCAACAAGCATTTTGCAAACTCCTAGTCATACTTACACAACACCGGGGGATTACACAGTTACTCTCATCGCAATTGGTGCTTCGGGTTGTAGTGACACTTTAATTATTAATCCGGTGATTCATGTTAAACCTACTCCAACTGCTGTGTTTAGCTCAAGTGTAGTTAATGGATGCGCTCCATTGTCAGTTGCATTTACCGATCAATCCACCGGCCTTGACTCACCTCTTTATTCATGGAATATGGGTAACGGTCAAACTTCAAATTCTCAAAACACTTCTGCATTTTATACTAATTCAGGAACTTATTCTGTAACACAAATTGTAACCAATGCTGAAGGATGTACTGATACAGCTACAACAACTATTGTTGTAAATCCTTTGCCTGTAGCAAGTGCTTCAGTTCAAAATCAAGTTGGTTGTAGTCCACTTACTGCAACTTTCCAAAACAATTCTACCGGAGCTACCGGAAATTTATGGAATTTTGGTGATGGTGCAACTTCAACAAATGCAAATCCATCACATACATACACTACTGCGGGATCATTTATTGTCTCATTGGTTGCATCAAATCAGTTTGGTTGTACCGATACCTTTGTATTTAATTCACCTGTTGTAGTAAATCAAACTCCTGTTGCAGCATTTACACCATCAACTACCGGTGGATGTACTCCTGTTAATGTAAATTTTGTAAATCAATCTTCGTTGTTGGATTCGCCGGTTTATGCTTGGAATCTAGGTAATGGCCAAACCGGTTCTACTTCAGGCATCAATGGAGCATATACAACAGGTGGAGTTTATAATGTATCAATGATTGTGACTAATCAAGGAGGATGTAGTGACACTGCTCTTTCTGCCATTACTGTTTATGATAATCCAATCGTTTCTGCATCTACAACTGATACTGTTGGATGTACACCTCATACTGCTAATTTTATTAACAACACCATAAATGGAGTAAGTTACCTGTGGAATTTTGGAGATGGAACAACATCTACACAACAAACACCTTCGCACATTTACAACACTGCAGGAAATTACACTGTTACTCTTATTGTTGGAGGTGCTGGCGCTTGTGGCGATACACTTGTTTTGCCTTACACGATTCATGTGAAGGCAACACCTTCTGCTAGTTTTGGTCCTGCAACTGTTGTAGGATGTACACCGCTGAATGTTGCCTTTAATAACACATCTACCGGTTTGGTTGGTCCAAATTATAACTGGATCTTTGGTAATGGTATCACTTCAACAGTGAAAGATCCTTCGGTTACCTATTTGCAAGGAGGTTTATTTAATGTTGTATTGGTTGTAACTAATAATGAAGGATGTACCGATACTGCTACTGCTGTTGTAACTGCAAATCTCACTCCTGTAGCTCAGGCTTCTGCAATTGATACAATAGGATGTGCGCCACATCAGGTTAATTTTATTAGCTCTTCATTATTCTCTTCTTCCATTCTTTGGAATCTTGGAGATGGAACAACTTCAACCTTGCAAAATTTACAACATACTTATGCGGTTCCGGGTACTTATGTGCCATACCTTGTTGCATACTCAACAAATGGATGTAGTGATACTGCTTTCTTTGCAGCGCCTGTTAAAGTGAATCCTGTTCCTACTGCTGCGTTTGCTGTTAATCAAACAGCTTCTTGTTCAGGTACAACCTTCCAATTCCAGAGTTTATCCACCCCAACAACAGGCTTAACATATAACTGGAGTATTGGAGGATCAACCTATACAGTTCAAAATCCTACAGTACCAATTATGAATCCGGGATTTTATAATGTGAGCCTTGTCGTAACTAATCAATTTGGATGTGCCGATACTCTTGATGAACCAAATTACATCATGGTATTTGATACGATTCCTCCACCTGCAACACCAATACTAAGTGTTTCGGTGTTAAATAATACATCTGTGGAAATTACTTGGCAAAATAGTTCTGTACTTGATCTTGGAGAGTACGTGCTATACCGCAAGAACCTTGCGTCAGGAATTTATGATGAGATTTATCGTGACATTAATCCCAATAATTCATCCATGAGTGTGACTTCTGCTTATGTTGATAATGGTTTGAATACACTTCAAAATGTTTACACCTATAAACTACTTGCTATTGACAAATGTGCATTTAGTTTGCCTTTAACAGCACTAAATCCTCATACCACTATTAACGTAACGGCTACTCCTATTAACGACAAAGTAAATGTTTCTTGGACCCGTTATCTTGGATGTGCAGTTTCTTCTTACGAAATAAATAGAGTAAATTTATCTGATGGAACATCTTCACTCATTGCAACTGTTCCTCCGAACACGCTCACTTATTTGGATCAGAACTTCTATTGTCCTAATGAATTCTCTTATCGAATTACTGCAACATCACTTTGCGGAAATATTTACACATCACTCAGTGATACGTCAATTGCTCAACCTGCAAATCCATTAGCAGCTCAAAAAGTTGAAATTGTAAGAACCACTGTTATCGACGATAGAAACGTACTAACAGAGTGGCTTCCACCAACATTAGCACCTAACAGAGTGGCTCAATACAACGTGATGAAGTCAACTGATAACGTTAACTATACTGAAATTGCTACTCTGCCGGCCAATGCATTGAGTTATATTGACTATGACACCGATGTTCACAATCAGGATTATTTTTACAGAATTGATGTGGTGAGTGATTGCGAACTTACCGGAGTTCCAAGTAATAACGGCGCATCAATTTTATTGAAATCGGATTGGGAACGTGAAAAAACTAAACTCTGGTGGACGCCATACACCGATTGGAATACAGGCGTTGATTTTTATATCATTGAACAGGAAAGTCCTTTCGGTCAGTGGTTGCCTGTTAAAACAGTTGATGGAAACGAATTGAATACCATTTTGGATGAATAGATATTTAGTGCGATTAATAAAGTGCTCCCTTTATTAATTCCATTGTTGAAGGTTAGCTGCAGGCATTATTGCTTGCAGTTTTCCTTTTTTATAGAGGTTTGATCAATCTATTTTACTATTTTTACATCTGAGATTTAATCAAAAAATCATATGCGCCCACTCGTATTGTTTTATTTATTGGTTGTTTATGTAATCCTTCAGTTTTCTTGGTGGACCTACTTGCTCATTGAGCTGAACAAAGAAGTGTATCAGCAGAAAATTGAGCTTATGACAGCTTCTGATCCCGAATCAACAGCTGAGCAGGAAGCTTACTTTTCAAAGCAACTCAAAGAAAGGTGGCTGATGGTTGCCGGAGAGGGATTTGTTTTTATTGCTATTTTAGTTTTTGGTATCTACAAAACCAGGCAATCATTTCAAAAAGAATTTGCTCTTGCCCGCCAACAGAAGAATTTTCTTTTATCTATCACACACGAGTTCAAATCACCGCTTGCTGCTGTAAAACTAAATTTGCAAACCATTCAGAAGCGTGATCTTGAAAAGGAACAGCGCAATTCTATCATTACTAAAGCACTTAACGAAACCGATCGTATTAATAACCTTATTGAAAATGCTCTTTCTGCTGCAAGAATTGAAAGTCATAGTTATCAAATTTACAAAGAAGAATTTAATCTTACCGATTGTATCTATTCTAATATTCAAAGCAGGATTATTCCGGGTGCCGAGAGGCGTAAAATTATTGTAAATCTTGTAGATAATGTTTACATGAAAGGCGATGCAATGGCTGTTTCTTCCTTGCTCTTAAATTTGTTGGAAAATGCAGAAAAATACAGTTCTGAAAATTCGGAAATCGTAATCACTCTTCAACAAGTGAAAAATGCAGCCGTTCTCTCTGTTGCCGATCAGGGAGTTGGAATTCCCGATCCGGAGAAAAATAAAATATTCGATAAGTTTTATCGTATTGGTAATGAGGAAACCCGAAACACCAAAGGGACCGGTTTAGGTTTATTTATTGTAAAGCATATTGTTGATTTTCATCGTGGTGACATCAAAGTGATGAATAACACACCCAAAGGCACTATTTTTAAAGTAACTTTGCCTTTAGAATAAAATATTTATTATGAATACTTCAGGCAAAAAAGTAGTTTTGATAGTTATGGATGGATGGGGAGAAGCAGCCTCTTCGAAAAGAAATGCTATTTCTCAGGCAAATGTTCCGTTTGTTTCAGGGCTCTATAAAAATTATCCTTATTCTCACTTACTCACTTCCGGTGAAAATGTGGGTTTACCCGAAGGGCAAATGGGGAATTCTGAGGTTGGGCATTTGAATATCGGGGCCGGTAGAGTTGTTTTTCAAGAATTGGCATTAATCAATAAAGCTGTGCGTGAAAATACTATCGATAAAAATGTCACTCTCACAGATACATTTGAATATTGTAAAAAAAATAATAAAAACCTTCACTTGATAGGTTTAGTATCCGATGGTGGTGTGCATTCGCATATCAATCATCTTATTCATTTATGCCAAATGGCTCATGCATCTAATTTGCCGGGTGTTTATATTCATGCTTTTACTGATGGCCGCGATACTGATCCTAAAGGTGGATTGAATTATATTCAACAACTGGAAAATTCTGTTGCCTTAACAGGAGCGAAAATAGCTTCTGTGATTGGAAGATATTACGCAATGGATCGTGATAAACGATGGGAAAGAGTTAAACTGGCTTACGATCTATTAGTTCTTGGAAAAGGTAAAATGGCTACATCTGCCACTCAAGCAATTTCAGAAAGTTATGCTAATAATATTACTGATGAATTTATTCTGCCCATCTCCATCTCCGGTAACGGAAATCCTCCTGTGACTATTAAAGAAGATGATGCTGTTATTTGTTTTAATTTCAGAACCGATCGTTGTCGTGAAATTACTCAGGTACTCACTCAGCAACCATTTCCTGATTTTGAGATGAAGCCTCTAAATTTATATTATGTAACCATGACCAATTACGATCACAATTATCGGAATGTGAAAGTGGTTTACGAAAAAGACAATTTGGTGAATACTCTTGGTGAAGTAGTTGCAGCGGCTGGAAAAAAACAACTTCGTATAGCCGAAACAGAAAAATATCCTCATGTTACTTTTTTCTTCTCAGGAGGTCGTGAAACTGAATTTGTAGGTGAAGAAAGAATCATGATCCCTTCACCTAAAGTTGCAACTTATGATTTGAAGCCTTCCATGAGTGCGCGTGAAGTTACTCAGGCTTTGGTGAAACAATTGGAAGTAGAAAAGCCTGATTTTGTTTGTTTGAATTTTGCCAATGCCGATATGGTTGGCCACACCGGTGTGTTCAAAGCCGCGATTGAAGCTGTTGAAACAGTAGATGAGTGTGTTCAAAAAGTTGTTGAGACAGGCCTTCGTAATGGGTATTCTTTCCTCATCACTGCCGATCATGGCAATGCCGATATGATGGTGAATGAAGATGGTACACCAAATACTGCTCATACCACCAACCCCGTTCCGTGCTTCCTTGTAGAGCCCAATCCCCATCAAAACACCCTCAAAAACGGAAAGCTTGCCGACTTGGCACCAACTATTTTGAAGCTCATGGGTATTGATGTTCCTCAAGAAATGACCGGTGAGGTTCTTCTAGAAACCAAGGTTTCTGCTTGATCTGGTTCTAAAGCTGTAGGTTATTAACTAATGTGTTTTGATAAGTGTTTTCCTTTTCAGGATTATGAATGATTATCAAGATTATTTTTGTTCCGATTTTTAAATGTATTTCATTCAACTGTGAATAAATTCCATCTAAGTACTGTTATTCTATTTTTTATTTACACGTTTACCGGAATTCAAGCCGGCTACTCTCAATCAAATTTCGCCTTTGCAATGGGAGGTGGAGTTATGTATTACAACGGCGATTTGAGCGATAATAGCTACATTCCACCTTCCGAAATTCTAAAAATATATGGCAGTGCCGATGTGTCGATGTTTCTTGTTGATAGAGTTGATTTGTCGTTACGTTATTTAAGGGGTTCCGTTTCCGGTGACGATGCCTTATCGGATGAGAGAGACAACCTATTCCGCAACCAATCATTTTATACCAAAATTGATGAAGTAAATCTGCTGTTAAGGTTGCGATTATTCAGTATCAAAAAACAACGGGCATTTAATCCTTACGGGATGATTGGAATGGGTTATTTTTGGTTCAATCCGCAAGCAGATTTAGATGGAAGAACTTATGATTTGCAACCTCTGGGTACTGAAGGGCAATTTATTGAGGGTGGTGGATATGCCAAACCTTATAAGCTCAGTAGTTCATCATTAACATTAGGGTTAGGAGTATTCATGCGCCTTACCGATCAATTTGCGTTGCGATTGGAAGCTTCGCCACAATTGACTTTTACCGATTATTTGGATGATACCAGCACTATTTATCCGGATTCAACTGCTTTGGCTGCTACTCCAAACGGTCCTATTGCTGTTCAACTTGCCAGCCGTCGTCCTCTAGGTTATCCAAAGAAAGGTCGCAGCAGAGGCAATCCGGAGCGAGATGATGTGATTGCAACTTTTGGAATTTCATTAGTTTATACTCCTCCTTCTAAAAAGAGAGGTCACGGAAGTAAACCCGGTGTGTTTAATCAGTTTTTTGAGGGTCGTAAAGGATGGTGGGGAATGACCCCCAACTAAATGATCTAGCTTTTGTTGCATTTATTCCTCTATGCGCACTTCTACCCGAATCTACGCTTTGTCCAGAATTTATGCTTCGATCATCGTCAACGCGAATTGAAAACTGAAAACTGAAAAGGTAAAATATAACAGAAATTCTTCACTTTTCAATTTTCGCTTTTCAGTTTTCGCTTCGATCCGAAATGTATGGTTCGATCATCATAAAAGGTCATGGAAGTAAACCCGGTGTGTTTAATCAGTTTTTTGAGGGTCGTAAAGGTTGGTGGGGAATGACCCCCAACTAAATGATCTAGTTTTTGTTGCATTTATTCCTCTATGCGCACTTCTACCCGAATCTACGCTTTGTCCAGAATTTATGCTTCGATCATCGTCAACGCGAATTGAAAACTGAAAACTGAAAAGGTAAAATATAACAGAAATTCTTCACTTTTCAATTTTCGCTTTTCAGTTTTCGCTTCGATCTCGAAATGTATGGTTCGATCATCATAAAAGGTCATGGAAGCAAGCCCATTGTATTTAACCAGTTTTTTGAGGGTCGTAAAGGTTGGTGGGGAATGACCCCCAACTAAATGATCTAGTTTTTGTTGCATTTATTCCTCTATGCGCACTTCTACCCGAATCTACGCTTTGTCCAGAATTTATGCTTCGATCATCGTCAACGCGAATTGAAAACTGAAAACTGAAAAGGTAAAATATAACAGAAATTCTTCACTTTTCAATTTTCGCTTTTCAGTTTTCGCTTCGATCCGAAATGTATGGTTCGATCATCATAAAAGGTCAGGAGAAATTCTTCACTTTTCAATTTTCGCTTTTCAGTTTTCGCTTCGATCCGAAATGTATGGTTCGATCATCATAAAAGGTCATGGAAGCAAGCCCATTGTATTTAACCAGTTTTTTGAGGGTCGTAAAGGATGGTGGGGAATGACCCCCAACTAAATGATCTAGTTTTTGTTGCATTTATTCCTCTATGCGCACTTCTACCCGAATCTACGCTTTGTCCAGAATTTATGCTTCGATCATCGTCAACGCGAATTGAAAACTGAAAAGGTAAAATATAACAGAAATTCTTCACTTTTCGCTTTTCAGTTTTCGCTTCGACTCGAAACTATGGTTCGATCATCATGAGAGGTCATGGAAGCAAGCACGGTGTATTTAACCAGTTTTTTGAAGGTCGTAAAGGATGGTGGGGATTAACCCCCAACTAAATGAGTTAGTTTTTGTTGCATCGATTCCTCTATGTCCCTAATCTCTATCGGAATACTGGCCATCAAATCAATCTGACCTTTTTCAGTAATCAAAATATCATTTTCGAGTCGAATACCTAATCCTTCTTCAGGGATATAAATGCCCGGTTCACAAGTAAATACCATGCCTGCAAGCATCGGTGCATATTTGTTGCCGATATCATGAACATCCAAACCTAAAAAATGGGAAGTGCCATGCATAAAATATTTCTTGTAAGCAGGATAGGAGGGATCCTGTTTGGCAACTTCTGCTTTGGTAATCAAACCCAATCCAATGAGTTCTTCCTCCATCACTTTTCCTACTTCCACATGATACTTTTCAATTTGATTTCCAGGTACCAACATTTTGATAGATGTTTTCAACACTCTTAAAACGGCATTATAAACATCTTTTTGACGGTCTGTAAATTTACCGTTCACGGGAATGCTTCTGGTTAAATCGGCAGCATAATTGGCATACTCTGCACCGAAATCCATTAAAATTACATCTCCATCCTTACATACCTGATTGTTTTCATTGTAGTGCAACACACAGGCATTTTTACCCGAAGCTATTATTGGTGAATAAGCATGGCCTGAAGCCCTATTTCTGATGAATTCATGAATAATGGCAGCCTCAATTTCATATTCTGTAACACCGGGTTTTGTGAGTGTCATCACTCTTCTGAAGGCACTTTCGGTGATGTCGATTGCAGTTTGCATTAAGCCCAGTTCTTCCTTAGATTTTACCGCTCTCAATTCTCTCATAATTGGTGCCGAGCGTTCAAAGTTATGTGCAGGAAAACGGGATTTAATATCGTTGGCAAAGCGAAGTTCTCGATAAGGTACCACAGACGAAAATCGGTCGTTTTCATTTAGGTTTAGATACACATTTTGTGAGTGATTCATTAGGATGGTTAAAATCCCTTCCATATCCTCCAGCCAAATCACCGTTTTGACACCGGATGTTTCAAAGGCTTCCTCTTTAGTGTATTTATGACCTTCCCAAACAGCAATCACTTCATTGGTTTTTCTCAAAAATAAAACCTCGCGATACTGAGGTAACGGACTATCTGGGCAAATCACTAACAAAGACTGCTCCTGATCGATTCCGCAAAGATAAAACAGGTCTGAATTCTGTCTGAAGGGAAAATTTCCATCGCCATTTCGAGGCATTTCGTCATTAGAATTAAAAAAGGCTACTGATCCGGGCTTTAAAGATGCTGCAAATCTTTTGCGATTTTCAATGAATAATTTTTTCGAAATTGGTAAGTATTTCATGGCTAAGTGATTGAAAGGGATAAACCTTAGGTTATTTATAAGTTGTTGTAAAAGTACAACGGAGCATCAGAAGCAGCAAGACATTAATTTATTTATTTCTATTTTATTTGAATATGAAGGTTGAACCACATAAATTTGCATACTATTAAAATTACAGATATGAGTTCCAAAGTTCACTTTCTAGATACATCCATAGGCCGCAAAGTGTTGATGTCACTTACCGGCCTTTTTCTTTGCACGTTCCTTATTGTCCACGTGTCGGGAAATTTACAGTTGTTTTATAATGACCACGGGCTGGCCTTTAACCAGTATTCGGTTTTTATGACCACTTTTACTCCTATCAAAATTGTTTCATACTTGTTGTATGCAACTGTTTTGATTCACGTACTCAATGGTTTCAGAATCACCCTCAAGAACCGCAAAGCACGTGAAGTTGGCTATGATAGCAGGAAAGACCCACGCTCTTCTACCTGGGCATCTAAAAATATGGCGCTGCTGGGAACAATTGTTCTTATATTTTTAGTCACTCACATGGCTAACTTCTGGTTTCAATATAAATTTGGTGAAGTGCCATGGGTAGAGTATCATGTTGATTTGGCCTCAGGTCATGTATTAGGAACGCCTGTTCAAATGGAAGCAACTCCCGGAATCAAACCACACGAATCTATTGGTGCTGATGCCAGTGGCAATGCCATTCAAATTGTAGTTCTCAAAGATTTGTATGCAGTAGTAAAAACAGCTTTTCAGGAAATTTGGATAGTGGTGCTGTACCTTTTAGGGATGATTGCATTGGCGTATCACCTGGTTCATGGTTTTCAAAGTTCATTTCAAACACTGGGAATTAACCACAAACTTTATACTCCAATCATTCGTGTGATAGGTTTATGGATGTTTGGAATTATTATTCCCTTGTTGTTTGCTGCCATGCCTGCATA
Source organism: uncultured Bacteroidota bacterium (assembly GCA_963814475.1). Classification (GTDB taxonomy): domain Bacteria; phylum Bacteroidota; class Bacteroidia; order AKYH767-A; family OLB10; genus JADKJB01. The sequence continues at coordinate 50,985 of CAWFDA010000015.1, forward strand.
TTTTTACTTCTTTCTTTAACTAATTGTACATCTTAACTATTTAATCGATGACTCTCAATTCAAAAACACCTACCGGCTCCTTAGCAGAAAAATGGAGCAACCATAAGTTCAATCTTAAATTGGTGAATCCTTCCAACAAAAGAAAGTACGACATCATAGTTGTAGGTACCGGTCTCGCAGGTGCATCTGCTGCAGCTTCATTGGCCGAGTTAGGATATAATGTTAAAACATTCTGTTTCCAGGATAGTCCGCGACGAGCTCACAGTATTGCCGCTCAAGGCGGAATTAATGCTGCAAAAAATTATCGCAACGATGGTGATAGCGTTTACCGTTTATATTACGATACAATTAAAGGAGGTGATTACAGATCTCGCGAAGCAAATGTGTATCGTTTAGCACAAGTGAGCGTAAATATTATTGACCAATGTGTGGCTCAGGGAGTGCCTTTTGCAAGGGAATATGGCGGTTTGCTCGACAACCGTTCATTCGGTGGAGCGCAAGTATCACGTACATTTTATGCCAAAGGACAAACCGGTCAGCAACTTTTGTTAGGTGCTTACAGTGCCATGAACCGCCAAGTGGGAAATGGAAATATTCAAAGTTTTACTCGTCACGAAATGTTGGATGTAGTAAAAATAGATGGCAAAGCAAGAGGTGTGATTGTTAGAGATATGGTTACCGGTAAAATCGAACGTCATAGTGCACATGCTGTAGTACTTTGTACCGGTGGTTACGGAAATGTTTTTTATCTCACCACTTTTGCTCGTGGATCTAATGCAACTGCAATTTGGAGAGCTTATAAAAAAGGGGCCTACTTTGGAAATCCTTGCTTTACACAAATACACCCCACTTGTATCCCTGTTTCAGGAGATCATCAAAGCAAGCTTACGCTGATGAGTGAAAGTTTGAGAAATGATGGTCGTATTTGGGTGCCTCTTAAAAAAGGTGATAATCGTAAACCGGGAGAAATTCCTGAGAACGAAAGAGATTATTATTTAGAAAGAATTTATCCCTCATTCGGTAACCTTGTTCCTCGTGATATTGCATCACGCAAGGCAAAAGAAATGTGCGATGAAGGAAGAGGCGTTGGTTCCAGCGGTCTTGCTGTATATCTCGATTTCTCGGATGCTATTGAGCGCCTTGGACAGCATGAAGTAGCTGCCAGATATGGTAACTTGTTTGATATGTACAAACAGATTACCGGCGAAGATCCATACCAGTCACCTATGAGAATTTATCCTGCAGTGCATTATACTATGGGTGGATTATGGGTGGATTATAATTTGATGACTACAATTCCCGGACTTTACGCATGTGGCGAAGCAAATTTCTCCGATCATGGAGCTAACAGGCTAGGGGCAAGTGCTTTGATGCAAGGTTTGGCCGATGGTTATTTTGTATTGCCCTATACTATTGGCGATTATTTGGCCGGTGAAGAACGTAAGCCAATCACCACGGATGCTCCCGAATTTGCTGAAGCAGAAAGAAAAGTTCAGGAAGGGTTGAACAAACTTTTATCAATAAAAGGTACGAAAACATCACATGAATTTCAACGTGAACTCGGACTAATAATGTGGAACCATTGTGGTATGGCACGTAATGAAAAGGGTTTAAAAGAGGGAATTGAAAAAATTAAAGCGCTAAGAGCAGAATTCTGGAGTAACATAAAAGTTCCCGGTGTAGGAGAGGAGTTTAATCAAAATTTGGAAAAGGCTTCTCGTCTTGCCGATTATCTTGAATTAGGTGAGTTAATGATGCATGATGCATTAGATCGTCGCGAAAGCTGTGGCGGTCACTTTAGGGAAGAGTTTCAAACTCCCGATGGTGAGGCTATGCGCGATGATGCAAACTTCGCTTATGTAGCTGCTTGGGAATTTAAAGGAGAGAATCAAAAGCCGGAGATGCACAAAGAAGTGTTGGATTATGAATTTACCAAGTTATCACAACGCTCCTATGCATAGTATAACGGTTGGGCATACGTCCCGTTATTGATAGTTAGTAGTTACGGTTATAAAAAATTAATATTATGAGTGGAAATATGAATCTGAACCTCAAAGTGTGGCGTCAGAAAAGTCAAAAAGCACAAGGTAATTTTGAAACCTATACGGCGAACAATGTATCTCCCGATATGTCTTTTTTGGAGATGTTGGATGTTGTAAACGAAGATCTCATTAAGGCCGACAAGGATCCAATTGCCTTCGATCACGATTGCAGGGAAGGTATTTGTGGAACATGCAGTATGTACATTAATGGTAGAGCGCATGGGCCGATAAAAGGAGTTACGGTTTGTCAGTTGCACATGAGAAGTTTTAAGAGTGGCGATACCATTGTTATTGAGCCTTGGCGTTCAACGGCCTTTCCGGTAATAAGAGATCTTGTTGTTGATAGAACTGCTTTTGATAGAATACAACAGGCCGGAGGATTTGTTTCTGTTAACACCGGATCGGTACAGGATGCGAATTCAATTCCAATTCCTAAAGATAATGCAGACGAAGCGTTTTTGTCGGCTGCTTGTATTGGTTGTGGCGCATGCGTTGCAGCGTGTAAAAACTCTTCTGCAATGTTGTTTGTTTCTGCTAAAGTTTCGCAATATGCGCTTCTTCCGCAAGGACAGGTTGAAAGAACACAGCGTGTAATGAGTATGGTTGATCAAATGGATAAAGAAGGATTTGGCAATTGTACCAACACGGAAGCTTGCGAAGCTGAATGCCCGAAGGAAATTAAAATTACTAATATTGCACGATTGAATAGAGAATATATCAGAGCAAAATTATTTAGCTGATAAATTTAGATGTTAGCATTAAAAAATTAAAGAGTTGCTTCATTCAAAGCAGCTCTTTCTTTTAGTACAAAGGCTTCCAGATCCGGAAAGAAAGAGAAAAAATCCTTCTCGTATTGAACGTAATTATTTATTAACTCTTCTGCACCATTTTCCATGTTCGATTCAAATGGAGTTCGGCGCGACATGCCCGATAACACCTTGTTTATTCCATCGGTTGTTGAATAACTTACTAACCAATTGTTCCCTATCATATAAGGCAACATTTCAATAGTTTTTTTGGGAAGAAATTCGGTATAAGTTTTCGTTTCATTGTAAAATTCAGTTGCGAATTGTTGAAGTGAAATATCTGAATACTTGTTCCAATGAACGGCTAAAAAATGATCAAAAAATATATCAGAAACTACCCCTGCATATTTATGAAAATGTGGACGAAGTCGTTCTTTCGAAAGTGATACGATCTCATGATTATCGGTGAAAAAATCTATTTTTCGGTGAAGCAGGACCCCATTTTTTATTTGTTGAGGGAAAACATGAATGGCTTTGCCTTTAACGTGGTCACCTATAAAGTTCCCAATACGAAGAAGTTTATCATCGCCCGATAGGTATAAATGGGCAAGAAAATTCATGCTTTTAATCCTCCCATTTCAAACCGATGGAGATCGAATAGCCGTTCTCGAACTTGGTTACTGAAGTTGGATATGCCTTTGTAGGCATTGTAGGATCGGGAAATTCCCCTAGAAAAAAGTTGACTTTCCCCATAAAAGTGGAATCCGGAAGCTCATAATCGTAAACGTTCACATCTATGAAGGAGCCGAATGGTTCTACAAAATAAGGAGTTAAGAGCGTGTAATAAACAGGAACCGTATCGCTTACATTAGAAAAATGGGATGGTTGACTCCAGAAAATCGGTGGGTTGGGTGAAGGATCGGATAAATTAAAGAATATATCAGGGAGTCCTAAAGTATCAAAAGTGGCCGAATCAATAACATCCCATAAGTCACCCGTAGGAGTAACCATAGGATAGGTATTTAGTTGAATTCCAGTTATATATACTTTGGATTTAGGAGTTACAACAGGCTCTCCATCAACAATTTCTTCCAAATAAGGGTCATCCTGACAAGCTCCGAAAGACAGCACTAGAAGGGTAGCGATGATGAATCTGATATTTTTCCGTAAAGTGCTCTTAATCATGTATAAATAACTACCTTTAAAGGCGATTAGTATTAATTGAGTGCAAAATTAGTGTTTTTCACAACAATTGATGAGTTTGTTGATGAACTAGCTCATTCCAAACTTTTTAAAAATAAAGATTTTTTTTTAGGTAAAGTACTTTTGTTGATATATTATTTATTTTTACTCCAAATTTCATAAAACTCGCAACTAAATGGCAACCCGTACTTCTAAAAAAGTCAGCAAAGCAAAACCTGGCAAAAAGACTGCGTCCTCAAAGGCAAAATCAAAACCTGCCGCAAAGAAAAAAGCTACCAAATCGGCCCCTAAAAAAGCAGTGCCGAAGAAAAAAGTCGCGACAAAAAAAGCTGTTCCAAAGAAAAAAGTTACTGCTAAAAAAGCTGCACCAAAGAAAAAAGCTACTTTGAAGAAAAAGGTTGCCGTTAAAAAAACCGCGCCAAAGAAGAAAGTTACGCCTAAAAAGGCTAAAGCAAAGCCCACAAAAAAGGTAGCTGCTAAAAAAGTGCCGACAAAAAAGGCTCCTGTAAAGAAAACCAAACCGATTAAGAAAGCTACTGTCAAAAAAGCTCCGGCTAAAAAAGTAGCTAAGGAAAAGGCAGTCGCTAAAAAAGCTGCCCTTAAACCGGTTTCAGTTAAAACAAAGCCTAAGCAAACTAAAAAGCCAATAGCAATTAAGCCGATTCCGAAAACAGCTCCCCAACCGGTAGCAAAGAGCGTTGCAAAATCTGTAGCAAAGCCTGTAGCTAAGACTCCTGTAAAAACGGTATTGCCCAAGGCTGCTCCGGTAAAGATTGTGACTGCAGTAAAAGAAAAAGTTCAAGTATCAAAACCAGCTATTTCAAAAGCCACTCCTCCTGCAAAAGAAAAAGCAATAGTCCCTGCAAAAGAAAAAGTTTCAGCACCTAAACCACCAAAAGCCACGACTCCTGCAAAAGAAAAAAAGACAACGCCAAAACAGGAACCAGGTCAAACAGCACATACGCCGGAAGAAAAACATAAACTGGAACCTAAAAAAACTCCAATAGAAAAACTCTCTATTATACCTCCTACAATTCCTAAATTTGAAAATGATTTAGACATTGATGAGGATGATTTTAAAGGTAGAAATCATAAAAAGGGAAAGGATATTGATTCGGATATTGATGCAGATGATGATAATATTGATGAATTCAAACTTCCAGGTGAAAAACTCCACAATTGGGGTGAATTATTAACAGGAGATGATGATGATGACGATGATGAGGATATCGATGATGATTTATTTTAAGACTGTTGTTTTATATAACGAAAAAACCTCGGACTGTCTGAGGTTTTTTTTGTTGGTGTAAAGTATTGAAAATTCTTTTAATTATATTTCACAAATAAATTTTAAATTATAAACTTATACTCCTTCGCTTTTTAAAATATTATCAATAAAAAAAATTCACTAAGAGCTTCGGAGGTTACTGAAAACCTGCCTGCCTGCTATCGCCAAGCAAAAGCTTGTCTTAAGCTTGGCAGGCAGGCAGGCAGGCTAATAAACTAATAAACTAATAAACTAATAAACTAACAAGCAATAAAACAAATGCCCCCAGATATCCTATCCACTACGCCTGAAAGTGAAATTGTAAGTTCAAGAATTTTCAATGCACCTCGCGAATTAATTTATAGTGCATGGTCGGAGCCTGGCCATTTAAAAAACTGGTGGGGTCCTGCGGGCTTTACAAATACCTTTAATGAATTTGATTTCCGGGTAGGAGGACGGTGGAGTTTTATTATGCATGGTCCCGACAAGGGCAATTATACAAATGAATGTGAATTTATAAAAATCGAAAAGCCATCCCTCATCGCATGGCAACGACATTCAAAACCTATTTTTCAAGTTGTAGCTACCTTTGAAAAAGTAACTGAAAATAAAACCAAACTTGTTTTTAAAATGCTTTTTAATTCAGTGGACGAGTGTAATAAATTAAAGCCATTCGTAGTCGGTAAAAATGAAGAAAATTTTGATAAGTTAGAAGTGGAATTACAAAGAATGACCTCTAAAATTTAATTATGAAACAGTTTGTTGTAATCTTGATTCTGTTTAATTTATTCTTCTTCAATAGTGAAGGACAAATAAAAATAGAGAGTGTATTAAAAATCGAAAACTACCTATCTGAAATGGAGAAGATCGGTTTTAATGGTGCTGTTTTGGTTGCAGAAAAGGGTAATAAAATTATTTCGAAAGGCTATGGCTTCAGTAATATGAGGAGCAAGAGTAAAAATACGATATCTACTATTTTTGATGTTGGTTCCATAACCAAACAATTTACTGCCGCTGCCATTTTGAAATTGGAAGCAGACGGAAAACTCTCGACCGATGATAAATTAACCAAATATTTTGATTCAATTCCCTCCGATAAAACAACTATTACCATTCACGACTTGCTCCGTCACCAATCGGGCCTCATAAGTAATGTGGGAAAAGATTTCGATCCAATTACCAAAGAAGAATTTTTAGACAAAGTGTTCGCCTCACCATTAAAGTTTGAAGTCGGTTCCGATTTTGCATATTCCAACGTGGGCTATAGTTTACTGGCTATGATTATTGAAAAAGTTTCAGAAAGAAATGTAACTCTGTTTGATAATATTTAATTAGCTTTATATCAATTACATACAAATCAGTTGCAAATAATTCATTGCAAATAATTCATTGCAAATATTTGCAATTACGCAATTATTATATATCATTGCTATTATGAATTAATCATGAATTTATTGAATTTTAATAATTCAATAAATTATTTAAATGAATCGACAATGAGAAATTTAACGTTCCCAAAACTTCTATCAGTAATTATTCTGGTGCTACTTAGTAGTATGGATTATGTCGAAGCGCAAAGTATAAGAGGTACAATAACTAACGGCATTAATAGTAGTGATAAAATTAAGGACAACCATATTAAATCAACTTCCATTAATTATGTAAAAATCGTTCGACCTACAGAGAAAATTGCAATAATTGATTCAAGTAAGATTTTCTCATTTTCCCCTAATCCATGTTCAGACAGAATAATTTTTACAAATTATAGTCTGATGAAAATATTAGGAATAAAAATATATCAAATCAACGGTATTTTAGTAGAATATATTCAAGGTGAGTTTAATGGAGCAAAATACCAACTCAACCTCGAAAATTTGCCATCAGACACATACATAATTGTTGTTGATTATACAGATGTAAATCAGAATAAATCTAAAAATTCATATAAAATTGTAAAAATCTGAAATATGAAAAACATACCGACCCTGAACCTCCTGATTTTCCTCTTCTTATTATTCTGCCAAAATGTATTTGCCCAGAATAACGTAACAATCCAGGAAATACCCAATGCTATTGCCTATGATGGTATTGCTTATGATGCAAATGACGCTCCATTAACCAATCAATCCATAAGTATTAGAGCAAGTATACTTATTGGAAGCATTACTGGATCGGTTGAATGGCAGGAAGTACATAGCACACTTACCAGGGACGATGGTTCTTTTTCTATTGTTATCGGAGAAGGAACATGAACTGGAGGGAGTAGTATGAATTTCGATGAAATTCAATGGGGCGCATCAACATTTTTTCTTAAGCTAGAAATGGATGCAACTGGTGGCAATAATTTTGGAATAGCAGCGACTGAAAGGTTTTGTAGTGTACCATACAGTTTTAGAGCTGCTGTGACAGATAGTATTTCAGGAGTCGATATGGATTCACTGAGACAAATGATGATACCAAATTGCTATTGTGATATGCAACAAGCATACGATAATGGTAGTATAGTGAACATCAACAATTCTACCATTCAAAATGGAATCTCCATTAATAATAATTCTGCATTTTCGGGTTCTACCTTTTTTAGTGCAGTCGGTGGTACAAACAATAGTAATCCTGGATTTTTTTCAATAAAGAATAGCAATAATACAAATACTGCGTTGGGCGCCAGAACTATTGGTTTGGGAAATGCCCTTCAACTTTTCTCAGCGAATGCTGTAAATGCACAACCTACAGTGATAGGATTTCATACTGGACTTAATTCAGTATTTCAAGCAAGGATCACTAACCCTTTAAACACACAACCAACAATTCTAGCTATAACAAATGGAGTAGGTCATGCTGGGTATTTTCAGGTAGCAAATCAAAATAATAACTTATCAGCCATCAAGGCTGAGGTTATTACAGGCGTTCATAATCTTAATGCCGGAGGAGGAGAATTTTTAATTGCGGAACCATTAAATACCGCTCCTGTTATTGATGTGCAAACAAATGGTTTAGGAAGTGCTGGCTTGTTTCATTTAAACAACACACAAAATAGTAGTACAGGAATAGAATTAATACAAAAAAGCACTCTCCCCACAATGGGTCTATTTGCAGAAACTGAAAACAATGGTAATGGAGGTGGAGCTGCAATGTTTAGAACTAATGGAACCCAACACAATACTTATACTGTTGGTATCACTCATTTTGGGAAAGGCTATCCTTTAATTGTGAATAAAGTTTTTAATTCTGGCGCACAATCATTGAATTATCCAGCATTTTATTGTCTAAATCAGAGCTACGGCCCAGGAGTTTATATAAATCATTCAAATACTGCTGCCAACAGTGCTTCTCCAGCATTATATGTTAGAGAAGCCGGTCGGGGAATAACTGCGCAATTTCTTGGTATGGGAGGACCTCAAAATTTGAGTGACGTTGTAAATATTTCAGGCACAAGTATTTCCGGTCGTATTTTACGTGTCAATAATAATAATAATCCAACAAATGCAAGTAATATTTTTGAAATCAACAATAGTGGGGTAGGTACTTTGTTGAGAGCATTTACTACAAATGTATTATCAACTGGTAAATATGTAGCACATTTCACTACAAACAATTCTGCTAACAGTAGTAGTACTGTATTTGTAGAAACAAATGGTTCAGGCACCCCAATTTATGCTTTAAACAACGGCACAGGTCAAGGTTCAATTTTTCTTTCTAATGGAAGTAGCTCAAGTTCCTACGCTCTTAATGCGTTTGGGTTGACAGGAGACGGGTACGTGCATTTTCTTCCCAGACTTCTGTCTCATCTATTTCATCAGGAACAAATGGAATTGCAGTATATGGCGGGGTATTCGCTTCAGCCACCACATTTGCTGGTTTTTTTGATGGTAATGTAGAAGTGCAAGGCGACTTTACTGTTGTAGGTGCAAAAAATGCAGTAATCAAAGATGCTAATGGGTCTAAAGTAACGATGTATTGCGAAGAAAGCACGGAATTATGGTTTACTGAGTACGGAATTAGTCAATTAGTCAACGGAACGACAACCGTTAATATTCCTGCTGATTTTTTGCATGCTGTCAATACCACAGTTCCGTATATGGTATTTGTTCAAGCTGAGGGTGACTCAAAAGGCTTGTTTATTGAAACAAAAACCACTAACAGTTTCACAGTTAAGGAATCTCAACAAGGGAACTCAAATATTGCATTCAGTTATAGAATTGTGGCAAAAAGAAAATATTTTGAAAATCTTAGAATGGCAAGCCCTGCTGCAAACGCACAAGCCACCTCTACTTATATGAATTCACAATGGTCTACTGAATTAACTGAGAGAACGAACAGGTATAATCAGGTAAATCAATCAGTCACAAATAATACTGACCCCAATTACGTGATCTCCACACCACTAGTTGACCCAATTGTCGAATTACCAGAACCCGATGCTACATCAAGCACTGAACTACCAGCAAATTACAATCAAAACGCTAACCGTTTGCAACAAACAAATCCAGTAATTCAAGAGGAAAGCACAATGATAGATCCACAATAAAGTGCAATCAAGTATAAATGTTGTTTATTAATAATGAAATTTTGCCTGTGGAATGAGGCTAACGAATCTATTTTATTGGTTTATTGGGAAGTCACTTGGAGTTCAAAGTAGATTAATTGGTTTATTGAATGGTATAACTTCCTATAGTTGTTTATTATTAATCATAAGTTCTACGACATATGGGCAGCAATGGAATGCCACTAATAACGAGTTCCCAAACTCATATGTGCGAGCTTTACGTTCAGATACTTTGAATAATATTCTATATGTTGGTGGAACATTTGATATGGTGGGGAGCAATAATTTTAACAATTTTGCATTATGGGATGGTAATAATTGGGGAACACTAGGAGCCGGAACTGAATTTTCAGGAGGAACCGCTTCAGGTATTGACGATGTTATAATCTACAATGGAAAAGTTTATGCAAGTGGTGATTTTATTAATCCAGGAAATGCAATAGCCGTATGGGATGGCGTCAATTGGGCTGGCGTCTCAAATGGAGTTTATGCTAGCACAGCTTTTGGAAATGCAAATATTTCCAGGTTAATTGTTTTTAATGGAGAGTTATTCCTTACAGGGGCATTTAGATTCATTAATGTACCTACCACATGGGATACAGTTAATTCAATAGCCACATGGGATGAAATCCAGTTCAATCGGTTTGTTGGAATAAATGGTGAAGTGGGATTATATTATCCCTTTTCACCTCCTGGTTTTGAAGGCATAGATTTCACAATTCATAATAATAATTTAATTGTTTGCGGATTCTTCAACAAAGTAACAGGTATAAACATTAACACTCAGGTTGCCAAATATGATGGGGGTTCTTGGAGTTCAGTAGGATCAGTATTACCGCTTTTACAAGTAAATTCCGTATGTAGTTATAATGGAGATCTTTACGCTGCCGGTTTGGGAAATGATATTTTCAAATTTGACGGAATTAATTGGGTTTCCGTTGGAACCCTTTCTGGATTGTCCAATGTAATTTATGCCATGCATGTCTATCATGGAAGTTTAGTTATTGCTGGCGTATTTGATTCAATAAATGGAGTTTCAGCAAAAAACATTGCACGTTATAACGGTCAGAGTTGGACTCCAATGGGTGCTGGAATCACAAATTCCACAAATAGTGCGATCATTTATTCTTTGGAGACATTTCAAGATAATTTATATGTAGGAGGTGCATTTAATATCGCAGGTGGTTTTTTAGCGGAAAACATTGCATATTGGTCAGAACCAACCAATGTGAATGAAATATCATACATAAATAAATTAGATGTATTTCCAAATCCTACCCATGATATTGTCAGTTTGCAATTGGAAATGCCTAAACAATGGAGGTGCACAATTTTTAATTCATTAAATGAAGTTTCATCAGTTTTCATAACACCTGAAAATCAAAATAAAATAGAAATTGATTGCAGTCACTTAAAGAAAGGAATATATTTTATTCTTGTTGAAGATATTTATGATTTTCGGACCAGAAAATTTGGGAAGTTTGCTAAATATTAATTTTGCATATTCCGACTTTTCCACACCTTGCCACTTGACAGATTGTATTGTGATATGTTAGAATTCAGGTATTAAAAATTAATACAGTTACCGTTGCTTCCAATATTTGGAAGACGTTCAGGAGAAATCCTGAATCGGAACGAACAGCGGTGCCGGTTTTTCTCTGATGAGTCTGTTTTGTCAAATATGTATGCTTATGGTACATTGAAGCAGGCTCTGATGGCTTTTAGGATTTATCCTAATTCAATTAGTGCCCATAAGCACAAAAACCCGCCAGGTTCGTTCCGGGCGGACTTTGTGTTTTATGAAGGAAATTATACAAACATATTTACAGTGGAAAGCAACCTACGCCCAAAGAGCGGCGGTAAACTACCGCATCTGGCTGGAACGACTTGTTGAAATTTGCGGAGATAAACCACTCCGGGAATTTGATCTGAGGGTTTTATTCTTTGAAGTGCTTTTGATTCATAAATTTTAAATTACAATAAAACTTTTATTAAATTTGTTTCTAAGCATTGGATCAACCAAATTGATCAATGACAACAGAAATTATTTCCACAACCCCTGACTTTGAAATTGTAAGCTCAAGAATCATAAATTCACCTCGCGAACTCGTTTATCGTGCATGGTCGGAGCCTGGCCATTTAAAAAACTGGTGGGGTCCTGCGGGCTTTACAAATACCTTTAATGAATTTGATTTCCGGGTAGGAGGTCGGTGGAGTTTTATTATGCATGGTCCCGACAAGGGCAATTATACAAATGAATGTGAATTTATAAAAATCGAAAAGCCATCCCTCATCGCATGGCAACGACATTCAAAACCTATTTTTCAAGTTGTAGCTACCTTTGAAAAAGTAACTGAAAATAAAACCAAACTTGTTTTTAAAATGCTTTTTAATTCAGTGGACGAGTGTAATAAATTAAAGCCATTCGTAGTCGGTAAAAATGAAGAAAATTTTGATAAGTTAGAAGTGGAATTACAAAGAATGACCTCTAAAATTTAATTATGAAACAGTTTGTTGTAATCTTGATTCTGCTTAATTTATTCTTCTTCAATAGTGAAGGACAAATAAAAATAGAGAGTGTATTAAAAATCGAAAACTACCTATCTGAAATGGAGAAGATCGGTTTTAATGGTGCTGTTTTGGTTGCAGAAAAGGGTAATAAAATTATTTCGAAAGGCTATGGCTTCAGTAATATGGGGAGCAAGAGTAAAAATACGATATCTACTATTTTTGATGTTGGTTCCATAACCAAACAATTTACTGCCGCTGCCATTTTGAAATTGGAAGCAGACGGAAAACTCTCGACCGATGATAAATTAACCAAATATTTTGATTCAATTCCCTCCGATAAAACAACTATTACCATTCACGACTTGCTCCGTCACCAATCGGGCCTCATAAGTAATGTGGGAAAAGATTTCGATCCAATTACCAAAGAAGAATTTTTAGACAAAGTGTTCGCCTCACCATTAAAGTTTGAAGTCGGTTCCGATTTTGCATATTCCAACGTGGGCTATAGTTTACTGGCTATGATTATTGAAAAAATCTCCGGTAAATCCTATGAGAATTATTTGTACGAAAATTTGTGGAAGCCTGCGGGTATGGAAATGACCGGTTATTCAAGACCTAAATTCGATCAAAATTTGGTAGCAACAGGTTATCTCCGTGACGATGAAGTGTGGGGAAAACCTACCGACAAAGAATGGGATACAACAGCACCATATTGGCATCTCAAAGGAAATGGGGGAATTCTTTCAACCACTGAAGATCTTTTTAAATGGCATCAGGCTTTGATTGCGGATAAGATTCTTTCTAATGAGGTAAAAAATAAAATGTATCATCCTCAATTAAGAGAAAATGAAACAAAGGCCGGTTATTATGCTTACGGATGGGATGTTTCAATCACAAAACGAAATACCACACAGATATGGCATAATGGAACGAATCATATTTTGTATGCCGACTTTTTAAGATATATTGATGAGGATATTGTTTTGATTTTGCTTTCCAACAAATCGCATCCTTATTTCGATGGAATTAATCAGGAAATTTCAAAAATCATTTTTAATCCTAATTATGTTTATACCATTCCGGTTGCCGACAATGCAGTCAACAGAAATTTTACTAACGAAATTCTGGATGCTATCAGGGAATTAGGGCTAAGTAGTGCAAAGGAAAAATATGCAAAGAAAAAAGCAGACGAACAGCTCCTGGAATTCAGCATGCGGAACGAGGGATTCAACGCCATCGATAATAACCAACCCAATGTCGCAATGCAAATTTTTGAAATGAATGTATTTGCGAATCCTTCCTCTGCAAAAGCTATCCAAGGTTTAGCGGAAGGATACATGGAAACCGGCAAAAAGGAATTGGCTCTAAAATATTTTAAGGAGAGTTTAAGTATTCAGCCCGATAATCCTTTTGTTGTGGATATGATTGAAAAGTTGGATAAATAGGGGGTTTTAAACGGTAATGCCACTTATACCTATTATTCTCCGCTGAAAGTGTTTTGAATAAGAGGTGTAATCGCCGCATTCTTCAATAATTTCCCTATTTCGGAACGTGAAATGACCCACGAAGGGTTACTTTAAAATACCTTCAGCAAGATCCTGTGAGGATTCAAACTGCATTATTTCGTCCTGAAGTGAATCAGACATGTCGATGCAAGTAATTGAAAAACAATTTAATAGGTATTTTCCTTCCAAATTTCTCTCAACTTTCAAAGATTTTACAATCATCCCCTACTTTTCAAATATTGTGTTACCTTTGCAGTCCGAAATTGCGGGGTGGAGCAGTGGTAGCTCGTTGGGCTCATAACCCAAAGGTCATCGGTTCGAGTCCGGTCCCCGCTACTAATGAAGAGGCTGTTTGAATACAGTCTCTTTTTTTTTGCACCCCCAACCCGCTCAAAAACCTAACTTATTGAATAAAAGGAGGCTGTATGCCTCCAATTTCGTACCTTTGCACCCTAATCATGAAACATCAGGCCGGATTTATTGCTATTATAGGAAAACCCAATGTGGGGAAGTCTACCATTATGAATAAAATATTGGGAGCACAGCTTTCCACGGTAACTCCTAAAGCACAAACTACTCGCCACCGCATTAAAGGCATACTTACAAAAGATGAATTTCAACTGGTATTTTCTGATACACCAGGGATTTTAAAACCTGCCTACAACCTTCACAAAAGAATGATGAATGCCGTTGATTCAACGATCATAGATGCGGATGTTGCTCTTTTTGTTGTTGAGGTTAAGGAAAAAAGATTGAGTGAGGAAGTTGCATTGCGTTTGAAAAAACTGGAAGTCCCTTTAATTATTGTGATCAATAAAATTGATCAAACAGATCAGGCGGAATTGGAAGAACGTGCATTGTTTTGGAAGGCTGAATTAAACCCTGTTGCCATTATTCCTGTTTCTGCTACCGAGAGTTTTAATGTGGATGCAATTGTTCCTGCCATATTAAAATATATTCCTGAGGGTCCTGCTTATTTTGATGGCGAAGATTTGAGCGATAGAAACACTCGATTTTTTGTGACTGAAATAATTCGTGAAAAATTATTATTGCTCTTTCAAAAAGAAGTTCCATACTCGTGTGAAGTAGCTATTACCGATTATAAAGAAGAGGCTGAAATAGATAGAATCCGTTGCGAAATTTATGTTGATCGTGAATCCCAAAAAGCAATTGTACTTGGGCATAAAGGAGAAGCTATTAAACGTCTCGGAACAGAGGCAAGGAAAAAAATCGAAAAATTTATAGGCAAACATATTTTTCTTGATCTTACCATCAAAGTAAAAACCGATTGGAGAAATGATGAGAAACAACTCGACAAATTCGGTTATAAAGCAGACTAACAAACAATCATCGTGTCAAACATAGTAGCAATAGTAGGTCGTCCTAATGTCGGCAAATCAACTTTATTTAATCGGTTAACTGAATCGCGCAAAGCCATTGTTGATGAGGTGAGCGGTGTAACCCGCGACCGCCATTATGGTAAAGCAGATTGGGCAGGTTTTCCTTTTACCCTGATTGATACCGGTGGATTTATTAAAGGTTCCGATGATGTTTTTGAAGGTGAAATTCGCAAACAGGTTGTTCTGGCAGTAGAAGAATCTGATGTAATTATTTTTGTTGTGGATGTCACTACCGGTTTAACCGATTTGGATGAGGAGGTTGCGCGATTGCTTCGTAAATCGGGAAAGAAAGTTTTGCTGGTTGTGAATAAAGTCGATAGTAACTCTCGTGAGTTTCTGAATGCCGAATTCTATAAATTAGGATTAGGTGATATCTATAATATTTCTGCTATAAGCGGAAGTGGCACAGGTGAATTGCTCGATGAAGTGGTTAAGGATTTTAATAAAGACGAAGAAGAGGATTCTGAAATTCCAAAAATTGCAATCGTTGGTCAACCTAATGTTGGAAAATCTTCTTTTTTAAATACGCTCTTGGGTTTAGAGCGAACAATTGTAACTCCTATTGCAGGAACAACAAGAGATACCATTTATACTCGCTACAAAGGATTTGGATTTGATTTTTTTCTGATTGATACTGCCGGCTTACGACGTAAAGCAAGAGTGAAAGAAGATATTGAATTTTACTCTGTAATGAGAACAATTCGTGCAATCGAAGAATCCGATGTCTGCATTGTAATGATTGATGCCTCACTGGGAATAACAGCGCAGGATGTCAATATTTTTAGTCTGGCTGAAAGAAATAAAAAAGGAATTGTTCTGCTTGTCAATAAGTGGGATTTGGTTGATCAGGAGAAAAAAAATACCAAAAAGGTTGAAGAAGAAATTCGTGAGGAATTAGCGCCCTTCAACGATGTGCCAATTATTTTTACATCTGTACTTCACAAGCAACGAATACACAAAGCCCTTGAAACAGCTCTTGAAGTTTTTAAGAATCGTAAATTGCGCATTTCTACATCCGAACTAAACCGAGTAATGCTTCCAATCATTGAGCATTATCCACCACCGGCACTAAAAGGAAAAATGGTGAAAATAAAATACATCACCCAGTTACCCGGAGGAAATCCGCATTTTGCTTTTTTCTGTAATCTTCCGCAATATGTCAAGGATCCCTATCGCCGTTACCTCGAAAATCAACTGAGAGATAAATTTAATCTAACCGGTGTGCCTATTTCGATTCACTTTCGTTCGAAGAACGATTGATGCGCAGCCGGCGAGTGCCGGATTTCCGCTTGGAAATCCCCGTCTTCGCTCGGATATCCCCGACTTCGCTCGGAAATCCCTGACTTCGCACGGAAATCCCCGACTTCGCTCGGATATCCCCGACTTCGCTTGGAAATCCCCGACTTCGCACGGAAATCCCCGACTTCGCTCGGAAATTCCCGACTTCGCACGGAAATCCCCGACTTCGCTCGGAAATCCCCGACTTCGCTCGGAAATCCCCGACTTCGCACGGAAATCCCCGACTTCGCTCGGAAATCCCCGACTTCGCTCGGATATCCCCGACTTCGCTTGGAAATCCCCGACTTCGCACGGAAATCCCCGACTTCGCACGGAAATCCCCGACTTCGCACGGAAATCCCCGACAGGGTTACGTAAAGACATCAATAGAAATTTAAATTCCAAGCAGAAAAATTAGGCTTTTAAAAATCCGTCAGCAAACCCTATCGGGATTTTACCACGGCTCTGTCGGGATTTTACCACGAGGAGCAAACCCTGTCGAGGTTTGAACGGAGGGGGCTTACTTCGCTTTCAGTGTCAGAATAGTAGTGCACGTTTTTTGTATTGCATCTTTATTCATCATCATCGGCCTAAAAATTCCTGCATTATACAAAACGCTTTGATCATCATAATGCGGACTACGTAAATGCCCTGATTGGCCTGTTGGTAATACACTCCATCCATTTTCAATATCGTTCATATCAATGAGATTTCGCATCGCAGGACCATAAGTTACTTCGTATTTGCCTAAAGTGTTTAAGTGAAATCCGGCATTGTTAATAGTTTCAATTCCGCCTTTAACAGGAAACGGGCCTACATTAAATATTTTATTAAAGGGTTCTTTTTTCCCAATTGGATGAACATGCTCCAACGTATGTGCTCCACCCCAATTCCAATTAGTAATTTCACCCGAAGATTTTTTTAATTCTGCTATAGTTTCCGAATATGCTTCGCTAAAAATATCTACTCGAGTTTCTTTTTTATCAGTTGTTTCCACATTATCCCACCAAGGCGATTGGTCATCATTTAACAAATGAGTATAAGCATTTTTCATAAAATGAGTATTCACCAACGTATTGTAATTTGCTTCACCTAACTCATCTTTCATTGTCAATTCTAAAATGTGAGCGAGTAATTTGTAATAAATGGTAGGAGTTGTATCGGTAAGTTGGTGGTTGCCTGTCCAGGTGCTTAGCAATTTAGCACACTGAGAATTTAGGGGGGATGACTTTAAAACAGGATCATTTTTTAAAGCTTCAATAATTATTTTTGCGTTCACCGGATGAGTAACTGACACAACATCGGTACTAATTTTTTTCATTTCATTAATCGTCCATTTGTTTTGAGATCGCAACAGTTGATCTAACCTTGTGGAGCGGTCGTGAGGAGCATAGTAGCCGGGGTAGGGCATGCCCATCACTGTATCAGGTTCGCCGTTTGCCGAATAGATAATTCCATCAGAAGGATTTTCTGATTTAGGGTTATGTTCAAAGTCATAGTAGCCAATAATATCATCATTGCCCGATGTGCCGTCAAGAATTAATTTGGTGTTCATTCCTGCTCTGTAAATAGGAAGTTTTGCAGATGCCCACCACGCAATGTTTCCTTTGTTATCACCAAAAACAATATTTAATCCTGGAGCAAGTACTGCTGATGCTGCTTTCCTCCCATCATTAATATCAATGCCTCTTGAAAGATTGTAGGTAACCTGCAAAGCAGTTGCTGGAAAACGAGTGTACGTCCACCATAACGAAACCGGATTTTTTTCATTTTTATCGATATAATCCACCACATCATTCACAACTGGACCATGAACAGTTTCTCTGATAGTTAAGATAGAATCAACTTCATTTTTAATTTTAATAGTATCTGTTCTGGTAACAAAATCTTCCCAAACTCCCTTATAATTATACTTGGTGGGATGAGAAGGATCTGTTTTTTCACGATACAAATTCATGTCATCGTTTTCAAACATGGTGAGTCCCCAAGATATGTTTCTGTTGTGACCTACCAATGGAAATGGCAATCCCGCAAGGTAATTTCCGTAAAGACTAAATCCCGGAAACTCCATGTGTGCTTCATACCAAACCGAAGGTTGCTGATATCCGATATGTGTATCGTTAGCAAGTAGTACTTTTCCTGAAGAGGAATGTTCACCACTTACCACCCAGCCATTACTTCCTAACCAAGCTCCTAGTGGCAATTTTGAAAAAATATCGTCAACATAAGATGCGATTGGACTGTTGTCGGAAACTGAAGTTGGTGAAATTGAAACGGAATCCTCAGGAGTTGATGGAGCCAAAGCCAACAAATATTTCAATCCATGTTTATTTACAATTTGATCGAGGATGGGATCGGTGCGTAGAGCTTCGGCAAAACTAAACGACATATATCCGGTGATCAAATAAATATCTTCAGGAGTAAATTTTGTTTTAGCAATTCCAAGCATTAAAAACTCGGGTGGCGTAGCTCCTGAAAATACAAATTCATTAATTCCGGAGATGTAAGCAAGCGCATCTTTTTGCCATTGTTCCTCGGGCTTTGAAAAATATAGTGCTGCCGATTCTTTAGCGGATTTATTTATACCCAGCGTTCTAAAAAATGCATCTACTTTAGTAAAATCACTACCTAAAACTTCTGCCAGCTGTCCTGCTGCAACTCTTCTGAGTAGTTCCATTTGAAACAACCGCTCTTGAGCGTGCACATATCCTAAAGCGTAGTAAGCATCCTCTTCGTTGTTGGCATAAATATGTGGAATGCCATAGTGATCAAAATATATTTTAACATCCTTCGTGAGTCCTTTCGTATGTACTTCACCGTGATATACAGGACGTGAACTCTGAAGGTATAAAAACGCGAAGGAAATACAACCTATGATCAGGATCAGAACTAAAATAAATACCCATTTAATGTATTTCATAGAAGATAAATTCAGGCGCCGTATACAGGAAACCCGTTTATAAAGATGAACTTTTCGTTTTCGAATTTGCAACAAAAATGCTTAATTCCATTTGTTACAACCAGGTATTTTACTTTCAAAGTCAGATTGTAGTTCGCTGCCTGATAAAATGTATTTTCATCAATATTGATTCCGGGTGCTTTGCATTCCACAATCATCCAGGGTTCTCCTGATTTTTGATGCACTACAATATCTGTTCTTCTTGCCAGATCATTCACTTTGAGGCTTTTTTCAACTGCGATCAGCCCTGCAGGATAATTGAGTTCTTCTTGAATATATGTCACGAAATTTTGTCGAACCCACTCTTCCGGAGTAAGTCTAACATATTTCTTCCTTAGCGAATCAAAAATTTCCTTAATTTGGCCGGAAGTTCTGATGCGAAATGGATAATCAGGAAGGTTCAGATCGGTCATGTTAGTGTGCGGTCGTAAAGTTAGTTAACTCCTTTGAATTTAAGAATTCTATCCCCTATATTTTGGAAAATAAAAAAGAAATCGTCACCAATTGGTTGCCTCGTTATACGGGGAATCCTATTGATAAGTTTGGCAAATACATCCTCCTAACCAATTTTGGAAACTATGTAGACATGTTTGCCAAATTCCACAAAGTCAAAGTAGTAGGAATGGATAAGCCAATGCCCAACGCCACAGCCAAAGGCATCACCATCATTAATTTCGGAATGGGAAGTGCCAATGCTGCTACCGTCATGGATCTCATCACCGCCATCCAACCTAAAGCCTGTCTTTTTCTTGGGAAATGTGGTGGATTGAAGAGGAAAAATAAACTGGGCGATTTGATTTTGCCTATTGCCGCTATCCGAGGAGAAGGCACCTCCAACGATTACTTACCTCCCGAAATCCCTGCACTTCCGGCTTTTAGCCTTCAAAAGGCTGTCTCCACCACTATCAGAAACCATGGTAAAGATTATTGGACCGGCACCGTTTATACCACCAACAGAAGGGTGTGGGAGCACGATAAAGAATTCAAATCTTATCTTCAAAAGACCCGTTGTATGGGCATTGACATGGAAACTGCTACTATTTTTGTAACCGGTTTTGCCAATAAAGTGCCTACCGGAGCCTTGCTTTTGGTTTCCGATCAACCTATGATTCCTGACGGGGTCAAAACAGCCGCAAGTGATTCGAAAGTCACCACTAATTTTGTGGAAAGCCACTTAAGAATTGGCATCGACTCATTAAATGAATTGATAAATAATGGATTAACAGTTAAGCATTTGAAATTTTAAATAATTATGGCCGCTCAAACTTTTGATGCTATTTTAAAAGAACTTAAAAATAAGGTCTATCACCCTATCTATTTTTTACATGGAGAAGAGGCCTATTATATCGATCAGCTCTCTGATTATATCGAATCTCATGTACTCTCCGACATGGAAAAAGAGTTCAATCAAACCATACTTTATGGACGTGATGTCGATTTGGTAACCATTATTGGCAACGCTAAAAGGTATCCCATGATGGCCAATTATCAGGTGGTGATTATTCGTGAAGCTCAGGACGTAAAGGATCTTTTCAAGAAAAAAAAATCGGACGACGACGATGATGCCGGTGATGATGACAAGGATCTTTTGATGAATTATTTAAAGAATCCGCAAAAATCTACTCTTCTTGTCTTTTGCTATAAGTATAAAAAACTCGATAAAAGAACCAAGGCTTCTAAATTTCTGGAAAAGGCAGGAGTAGTTTTTGAATCGAAAAAATTATACGATAATCAAATTCCTGCATGGGTTACTAACTATGTGAAGTCGAAAGGTTTTAAGGTGAAAGATGATGCCGCTAATTTGTTGTCGGAATACCTCGGCACCCAACTTTCAAAAGTCTCAAATGAGCTTGATAAGTTGATGATCAACATCCCGAAAGGAGCAGAAATAGATTCGGTATTGATTGAAAAAAATATTGGTATCAGCAAAGACTTCAATGTTTTTGAATTGCAGATTGCCCTTTCAAAAAGAGATTATTTGAAAGTGAACAGGATCATCAACTACTTTGGTGCCAATCAAAAAAACAATCCAATGATTCTTACCATTTCAACGCTGAATGCATTTTTTACTAAAGTGATTTCTTATCATGTATTCAAGGGAAAACCGGGAATTAATCTGGCAACATCATTGGGAGTGAATTCTTATTTTATGAGGGATTATGATATTGCAGCACGAAATTTCCCGCTTTCTGCCGCCATACAGGTGATTTCTTTGTTACATGAGTATGATTTAAGATCAAAAGGAGTGAATAATTTAAATACTTCCGAAAACGATCTGCTTAAAGAACTTGTATATAAAATAATGCATCCCCAGGCAGTTTTAGCCTGATTATTATGACTAAATCTCTTGTTCAGGTTTCGTGTGTTTCGTATCTTAATTCTACTCCTTTTGTATATGGATTAAAGCATCATGCTGTTGCAGAAGAAATAAGTTTGAGTCTTGATATACCTTCGGAGTGTTCACGAAAATTAATTTCCGGAGTGGCTCAAATCGGTTTGGTGCCGGTTGCCTCAATTCCTGAAATTCCTCATGCTGAAAGAATATCCGATTGGTGCATTGCTGCAAATGGAAAAGTTAAATCGGTTACGCTGCTAAGTCATGTTCCTCTCGAAGAAATTAAAACTATTCTCCTTGATTACCACTCAGTAACTTCAATAAATTTAACCAGAATTCTATCTCACTATTTTTGGAAAATAGACCCTTTGTGGATGAATACACAACAAGGTTTTGAGGAGAAATTTTCGGGAACAACAGCTGCAATAATTATCGGCGACAGATCACTCAACATGCGAGATCAATTTCCTTTTGTTTATGATCTTTCAGAAGAGTGGAAAAAGTTCACCGGACTTCCTTTTGTTTTTGCTTGTTGGGTCAGCAACGTAAAGTTGGATGATTCTTTTAAATCTGAATTTAATGATGCGTTGTCGTTAGGAATTAAAAACATGGATGCGGTTATTGCTGATTTGAAGAGCAAGAGTGATTTTTATCCTCATTCGGAAGATTATTTACGCAACATACTCGATTTTTCTTTCGATGATAATAAAAATAAGGCGATCAATTTATTTTTAGAATACAAAAAATCACTGGCGTCGGATAAAATCCGAGAGCTGCTTTAATAGGAAGTGATTAGCCTTCAAGGGTAAATTTATTTTCTGAATTAAAATTCTCCTTGTCGCGACGAAAAAAACACAGAGATTTCACGGAGAGATTAACTAAAAAGTAAAAATTATTTTTGTTCAGACAACACTTGCGTGAGTTAAAATCCGCGAGCTGCTGTGACAGTTTTTCTCTTTTCTTCAAACTGAAGTGAGAAGGAATTTTTATTGATATTTCCTCGTTGCTGATCAAGTCTTCCGTTTATGATGATAGGTTGTTGCAGAATCACCACATCACTAATTCTTGATTTTGAAATCACTAAATTATTAACTCGGCCTTCGTTAGGATGCGTTAAAAACACGCCGGTTGTTTGTGGAGTGTGTGAACCTTTGTACATGTAATTGGCACTCGAGCTAAAGTATACAGAGCCTGTTTGAATGGCTCCTTTCAGTAAGGAAGAATTAATCCCTTCACTATTTTCTGTCGATAACGTACCGAAATCTTCAAGGATAAATTTGCCGGCACCTGATATAATTGTGTTGCAGGTATGGAGCACGGCATCACCTTTTACAATGAAATGTTTTTTGTCGCCAAGCACGCCCATTTTATCTCCGATTAAATTAAGTGTTGCTCCGGAAGCAATTGTTATATCCGGTAATAATACATCACCACCGCTTTGATTCCATGTAGTATTGGAGGCAGTAAAAACCAACTGAGAATTATTTCCTTTCAGATAAAATGTTCCTGAGCGAATTAACATCAACGAGCCCGGGACAAACAGCGCCGAGCCTTTATTATTTTTCCCGGGAAGGTGATCCGACAAATATCCCTTATCCAAAATAAATTGTCCTTCAACAGAAAGAGTTGTTGTGTTTCCTGCGGGAGCTAAAATTAATCTTCCTCCCATCATCGAAAAATTACCATACACTTCTATGGTATCACTTTGTGAAGTGTATAAGTACCCTGAAGTGCCGGTAGCTCTAATTTCAAGGTTCCCTTTAATCTTGCGTAAACATCTCCCAAGATCAGACGGCACAGCATTTTTAACATCCACAATTAAATTTCCCCATACAACACTATTCTTAAAAGTTGAATCGCTGTAATTATTGAGTGTAGTTGTGGAATGAGGTTCAAAATTTTTATCCTTGCCGGGAAGAGCTCCTTCGTTGCTATGTAAATAGTTTCCGTTATTTCGAATAGTAAATTGTTTGAGTTTACTGAAATCGGAAAAGGATTTTTCTTGAATATAAGTTCCTCCACTTTGCACATCTAAATAATCCGATTTGACATCCGACCCTGATCGCAAAACTCCATTTCGTTCAATTATAATGGCTGGAATGCACCCGCTTACCGAATTGGTCATAACATGTCCGGATTGAATAAAGAAAGTTGCTCCGGCCTCATTAAACGAAGCAGGTCTGGTACCGGAACCATCTCTGGAGGAGTTCCATGAGTTTAGAGAGGATATGTCGCCATTACCCATAGAGAAGTAAGGGATGTTGTTAATGATGGATTTTGAACCTCCTAATGAAACTCTGTCAGGGTTGTACTTCAGCGTACCAATATTCACACTCACCAAATCAGCTTCGGCGGTGAGGTGGTTTCCGGCACGATTTGGAGCAATATCGTAAGTCAGCCAAAAGTAATTGTCACCCTCGTTGAGGATTGTTCCTGCGTTTAAATTATAAATATCTTCAGGAATTGAGGGGAAAGAAGCATTAAGTTGCCGAATTGGAGTAAAAAAGTCCTGTTTACCGGTATTCCAGAGCCTCGCATTATGAACAGTTTCATTTATCGGTCGTGAGGTTCCTTGGGAGGAGAATTCAAAAGAAACGACCTTCAGCTTGTTGGAGTTGCCTTTAACTTTCACTTTAACACCCACCATGAGTTGCATTTGAGAGCCTTTGAAGAGCGGAGCATTGTTTTGAATGATTACAATTTCGGAAACCACCATCGGATCCGTTGCAGCCATCGAACTCTCCTCTCTGAAATAGGAAATTAAAAACAGAGAGGCGGTGAGTATTCCAGTAGCACCAATAAGCGAGGCTACCAGAATTGTCCTCAATCCCAGCTTTCCAATCTGACGTCTTCTATTTCTAAATTTACGACTCATGAACCTTTTTTACTCTTATTTATATTCACTTTAGTGTGAATGGTTTAGCAAAAAATGCTTCAAAATAATGTTTCACATGAAATGTTTCACGAGCAAAAATGAAAACATATTGTGTTGAATATCAATTAAATAATAACAAAAAATTACTTTACGGAAGGGCTAAAAAGAGGTGTTTTTGGGGATTTCTTACAAATAGCTGAAGATCACTTTGTTTGTCAAAATGAATTTAGTTGGAGCGTAATTGCAGTGGCAGAAGGAAAGAGAGCGGCGGTGGCGGTGGCTGCGGCTGCGGCGGTTTGTTCTCCACTGTGTTTTTAGTTGGAGGAGAATTATCGTGGCAGAGGGAAAGTGCGGAGGTGGCTGCGGCTGCGGCTGCGGCGGTTTGTTCTCCACTGTGTTTTTAGTTGGAGGAGAATTATCGTGGCAGAGGGAAAGTGCGGCGGTGGCTGCGGCTGCGGCAGTTTGTTCTCCACTGTGTTTTTATTGGAGGAGAATTATCGTGGAAGAGGCAAAGGGCGGCGGTGGCTGGGCTGCGGCTGTGGCTGTAGCCGCGGGCGGAAGCGGAGGCTAGCAATGAATAAATGAAAAGCCGGCAGCAGTATGCCAAGTCCCAAACACTATATAGTGGTTCAACAAATCATATTTAATCCATCATAATAGATTCATAATCATCATGGAAATCACAAAAAAATCATAAAAAATCCATCATAATAGATCATAATCATCATAAAAATCAAAGGCAATCATAAAAATCAAAGGCAATCATAAATTTCCCCGAAGCCCCTGCTCTCTTTCAATAGCTTCAAACAACGCTTTAAAGTTCCCTTTACCAAAAGATTTAGCTCCTTTTCTTTGGATGATTTCATAGAAAAGGGTAGGGCGATCTTCGACGGGTTTGGTAAAAATCTGTAGCAAATAACCTTCATCATCACGATCGACAAGGATACCTAATTTTTTGAGTGACTCGATATCCTCATCAATTTTACCAACACGTTCTTGGAGGGTGTCGTAATAGGTAGTGGGGACGCTTAAAAATTCAACGCCACGCTTGTTGAGTTCGGTAACAGTTTCGATTATATTATTGGTAGCGATGGCGATATGTTGCACACCGGGGCCATGGTAAAATTCCAGGTATTCGTCTATTTGAGATTTCTTTTTTCCTTCTGCAGGTTCATTAATTGGAAATTTCACATAGCCATTGCCGTTAGACACCACCTTACTCATAAGTGCAGAATATTCAGTAGAGATATCTTCATCATCAAAAGTGATAATAGTTTTGAAACCGAGCACATCCTCATAAAAGCGAACCCATTCATTCATTTTACCTAATTCTACGTTTCCAACGCAATGATCTACCAACTGTAATCCGACAGATTGAACCTGCATTTTACTTTTTGCAGCAATGAACCCAGGTAGAAATGGACCTTTATAATTTTTGCGTTCCACAAAAGTGTGAATTGTATCGCCATACGTATGAATAGAAGCGACTTTTACCTCACCATTTTCATCATTCATCACAGAGGGAGCCGCATAATTTTTAGCACCTCTTTTGGTAGTTTCTTGCCACGATTTTTCGGCATCATCCACCCACAATGCGAGTACACGAACACCGTCGCCATGCTTGGCAATATGCTGACTAATAGCAGTATCGGGTTGCATTGGCGTAGTAAGAACAATACGAACCTTATTTTGCTGAAGTACATAAGAGGCACGATCACGCACACCGGTCTCGGGACCGCAATACGCAACGAGCTCATAACCAAAGGCTATCTGATAATAATAAGCCGATTGCTTGGCATTACCTACATAAAATTCGATATAATCGGTACCGTTAAGAGGAAGAAAATCATCATTCGTTATTTCCTGATTCTTAGGGTTTTGAACTGCTGTTGTTTCCATGGTAAGTGGGTGTTTTGAAATACAAAGATCTGAATTTTTTTGTCCAATTGCAATTGACTCGCTGGCGAAGGCCGCGATGTCATCCCGTAAGCCTTTGTGCCCATCGGAATTTGAAATTCCGATGTTATAAGTATAGTGAATTTGCAATTCCCGAACATATTTTGGCGTAATTAATCTCCATGTTACCTTTTAATCGTACTCGTCTGAAGCGCCGGCCTTGAGGTTTGGGACGAGTATGTTAGAAATATTTTATTTTAGACGGACCTCCTGCGAAAATTATGTTTTCAGTTGATGCAACTAAATTACTCAGGCTTTTATCACCTTCACCAACCCTTTAATATCTGCATAATCTCGTGCGGAACTGAAAAGGTAGTCGACGGGATTGGTTACTATACCGGCTTCAACTGGATTGTAGTGAATATAATTAATTTTTTGATCGATTATTTCCGGTTTGAAGGGATCACAATTGCTTTCCTGCCAGAACTTATATTTCGTAATTCTTTTATCTGAAAGTCCTTCTTCTTCGAATTGATTCAATCCTCCTTCGCTTCTGAACACAGAATCTAAATAAGAAGAATTATGAAAAGATGCTTCGGAGGACGCGAGGAAAAATTACAAAAACGCTCGCCTGCTTTCAGGTATTTCTTTTATCATATCTATAATTTTATTGGCTGTAAATTTTTTGAAATCCCTTAAAATGTCACTCATTCTAAAACCATCGCGGGCTGATGCAACCAAATGCATGTGACTGGTCATTAAACACCATGCATAAATGTTAAGGCCTTTTTTATCTACACAATAATTCAATGAATCAACAATAACATATTTATATTCCTGTCGAATAAAAACATCCAGCCAGTTTACAAGGGTGGGAGTAATAAAATAAAGAGCGTTTTGATCTCTGATGTAATAACGATCGCCTGACATAGAAAAGTTAATTTGAAAAGGTTAATAATTAATTCCTGAAAGTGTAAAAATAGTAATTAATTTGAAAAAAATTGTTTACATTTGAAAATGTTCATCACAACTTTCAGAATTTATGAATTTGTATTCCTGCAAGGCATATTTTAAACCGAAAAGCTACCCGGCAACCTTTGGGCATGGTTACTCCTTAGGCGTGATGTTTCTCGCATCCCTGCCTGCAGCAGGCAGGCTCGTCCCAAACCACGGGCCGCGCTTCAGACGAGGATGAGAGAGGGAAATTGACTACTATAAAGGAGATAAAAGATTGTTAATCAATAGTTATATCACTCGTTTGTCTTCACAGGATTCAGTTCAAAAGGCTATTCAGGTTTTGGAAGCAGAAAATTCATATGAAGATCGCCAAACCGTTTTTGGCACCTATGTTACTATGGGTGAACTCGACAGCGCGGCTACAAAATTAGAGCTCCTTCTCACTTCCGGCGATGCAGAAGCAGATTGGTTGGAATTAAGCGAAATTTTACTATCTTTAACATCCGAAGGAAAAACATGGTTTGATATGTCCGATGTAGAAGCAAATGTATTAAGAGAAATTGCCACCCAGGAAGAAAATACCCTAGCCAAAATTCAATCAC
Source organism: uncultured Bacteroidota bacterium (assembly GCA_963814475.1). Taxonomy (GTDB): domain Bacteria; phylum Bacteroidota; class Bacteroidia; order AKYH767-A; family OLB10; genus JADKJB01. The sequence continues at coordinate 79,107 of CAWFDA010000015.1, forward strand.
AAAATGTTTTGCATCTGGTGTATGGCGATACTTTCCCAGTGATGATTGATGATGAGGAAATTTACTTAAGACAGATGCAGAAGCCAAAGGAAGATACAAAGTTTGCTTTGGAAAATGATAAATTTCAACTATATCCTAATCCTGCAAATGACAACGTAGAAATAAGATTAATCAACAACAAAGAATTTATTTCTCACATTGTTTTGATAAACAATCTTGGGAATATTGTTTTAAATCAAAAAATCGGGGATAAACAATCTGCTAGTCAATTAAACACCAGCCATCTCCCTTCTGGTTTGTATTTGGTGAAAGTAAACGCAACAAGCGGTACAACTTACAGCAATAAATTAATGATTGTGAAATGAAAAAAATTATTTTAGTGCTTTTACAATTAACCCTACTTACACCTCCTTCCCAAGCTCAACATTGGGAAGGAGTTGGAGGGGGGACTGATCAGCAGCCTCATATTGTGAGAGGCATGCTTGAGTATAACAATAAACTTGTAATTGGTGGAGCATTTGATTCTTTAGGTTATTCGGGCATAGTTTCAATGGGGTTTGGTTATTGGAATAATCAGAATTGGCTATCAGGAAATACAATTTTTTTTTCGGGTTATCCAAATTGTTTTGCTGAATATCAGGGAAGTCTGTATGTAGGAGGAGAATTCAGTAGAATCAATGGTAACAAGTATTGTAGAACAATTGCGAAACTGGATTCAACAGGCTCCTGGTTACCATTAGGATCTGGAATTACAAGTAATGGCCAGGTCAGGAGTATGGCTGTTTATAATGGGGATTTATATGTTGGCGGAGGATTTTATCAGGTTGATAGTACCATAGCTGCAACTCATATAGCCAGATGGGATGGCACCCAATGGCATGCCATTGGACCCGGAATACAGGGTTCCTCCGGAGTGAATGATATGACCGTATTTCAAAATCAGTTATATGTCGGTGGCGTTATGACAAGCGCTAATGGAGTGCAGACTTTGGGAATTGGCAGATGGAACGGAACGACCTGGGATTCCCTGGGAACTGGATTGAATGGGCCCGCTAGTGCTTTATATGCCGATGATATTAACAACAGACTTTATGTAGGGGGTTATTTTACCTTAGCCGGTGGCGTTAGTACACCAACTGGGGTCGCATATTGGGATGGAAATAATTGGTTTCCGGTTGGCACTGAACCTTATATTCCTGCAAGAGATTTGATAATTCATAATGGAATTTTGTATTGCTCTGCTGTTCATGATGTAGGAGTAAATTCAGTTGGTGATACCATCAAATATCTTGGTTGGTACGATGGGGTTAACTGGAACCCTGTTCCGGGTGGGTTGAGCTCATCAGGGCACGTATTATATGAATTTCAAAATGAATTGTATGTTGGTGGGGGATTTGAATATGCTAGCGACAGTATTGTTAATGGCATAGCCAAATGGATTCCAGGAAGTTTAGGAGTAAATGAAACTTCTACAGAAAAACAGGTACTAAAGATCACTCCCAACCCAGCCAAAGATGAAGTTGAGTTGGAGTTTTATTTAACAAAGGAAACTGAGTTGAAGCTACAGATTACAGATATTAATGGAAAAGAAATAAAGGAAGATGAGTTTTCCGGAAATGGTAAAATCATTACTAAAATAAATACATCTTCGTTTAAGGCTGGAGTTTATGTGTTTTCGGTTTATGATAAGCAGAATCTGCTTGGGAGTAGTAAAGTGGTGATTGAGAGGTAGCGAAATTTTACTATCTTTAACAGCCGATGGAAAAACATGGTTTGATATGACCGATGTAGAAGCAAATGTACTAAGAGATATTGCCACCCAGGAAGAAAATACGCTAGCCAAAATTCAATCACAAAATGTATTGCATTTGGTGTATGGCGATACTTTTCCGGTGATTATTGATGATGAGGAAATTTACTTGAGACAGATGCAGAAGCCACAAGAAGATTCAAAGAGTACATTTGCATATGATTTACACATATACCCTAACCCAGCAAACGAAGTAGTGGAAATAAAGTTAGGTAACTCTGAAGAATACCTAGATCAAATTGTTATGATGAACAGCTTTGGTAAAGCGGTGTTACAACAAAAAGTAAATGCAACGGTAAATTCATTTGGCTTAAATACAGCCTCCCTTTCTTCAGGTTTATACTTGGTGAAAGTAACCTTCAGGGAACTCATATGATTTTAAAGTTGCAGGGGACTTAATCGGCGGATCTCAAATATTGTGGTACCATCAGGGTCCTGATGATCCTGGTGAAGATTATAGTCCAAATCCTTGGGAGGTGTTAAATATGATTAATCCAGAAGACTATCAATCCACTACTGGTGATCCTTGCAGTACATCAACTTTAATTTCAACTGATCGGAGAGTGCAATATGGACCTATTGTAGGCGACAGTGCTATATATAGTGAATATTCCGATGCAAATTACTATCTTGAGCAGTTTATTGCATATAGTGCTATGAAAGCCGATTCCACAATTATTTATCTGGGTGATTCGTTAGATGAAGATTTTGAAGCCTATTTTATTAGGCATGATACCTCTAATATTGGTAAATTTTATTTGGTGGAAACCTTAATTGATAGGTACCCTGATTCTGCAATGACTATCGTGGCTAACATAGATCCTGATAATGAAATAGAAAGTTATCTATTGGAACATTACCAGAGAAGCCAAGAAATAGCTGATAGAGGTGGTGATCTGTCTGATTCCGATAGTACATTTTATCTCGAACGTTCTGAAGGGATGTCAATCACTGAAGGTGTTGTGTATTATTATGCGTTGGCAAAATTGTTTATAGAAAAACACCCTGTAGTGGTTTCTTCCAGAATTGGTAAACCGATCGTTGAATCACTGCAGTTTAAAATTGAATCCAAAACAGATTTAGCAGTATTCCCAAATCCCAGTACTGGTGTAGTGAGATTAAAATTATCAGACCCTGAAATGTTGATTTCAATCGCAGAAATATATAACGCAATGGGTGAAAAATTATTTTCTCAGCAAGTAGAACAAAACAGTTTTCAGTTAGATATGTCTTCATTTGGTGACGGCATCTATTTTGCCAGATGCGTGGACAACAAGAATGGATTTTATATGAAATCATTTAACATATTTAAATAGGTAACTAATGTTCTTAAGATTTGTATTTGTAAAACTAATTATCTTGCTGTATTGCAATTTTTTGCAGGCACAGCAAGGTAATATTTGGTGTTTTGGCGATAGCGCTGCATTAGATTTTAATAATTTATCAAATCCTATTGCTACAAACAGTGCAGTAGTTTCTCGTGGCTCAAGTGCCTCAATCGCTGACACAAATGGTAATTTATTGTTTTATTCCTTTACACGAACTCAATCTAGTGGTCCAACAACAGGACTCTTATATAATAAAAATCACCAACTAATGATGGAGGGCGATTCAATAGCAGGGAGTGGTTGGTATTATGAAATGGGAATAATACCTAATCCTGCCGATGATTCCAGTTATTATTTATTCTCAATTGGAGTCACTCATCAATTTGGGTTAATGTATTCAATGGTTGATATACGTGGTGATGGTGGTCTAGGTACTGTAACACAAAAAAATGTGCAATTACTAAATTTTATGATGGTGGATTGTTTATTAGCGATCAAACATGGAAATGGAAGGGATTGGTGGGTAATTGTTCGACCTTCACCCGTTGGTTCATCTCCAAATAACTCCTGGCATTTATTTTTAGTTGAACCTATGGGAATTACATCCATGTCCATTCAAAACATCGGATCTCTCAATGAAACTAATTCAGGTCGCTTATGCGTTGATTCAACAGGTACTAAGATTTCATTTGCAAATACTGTTTCACTAGTTGAATTATATAATTTTGATAGGTGTACTGGAATAATTAGCAATCCGGTTCAAATAGAATCTTCAATAATTTCTCCACCTTATCCATACTTTTTTTCAAATGAATTTTCACCTTCTGGTCGATTTCTGTATATTACATCATCAACAAATCCGATCAGCAAACTATGGCAATATGATACGTGGGCTCCAAATATTTTAGCTAGCAAAACATTAATTTGGCAAACTTCACTCCCTCCAAACACAATTGGACAAGTGAAGCGAGGTCCTGACGGGAAAATATATTTAAGCAGTATGTGGATAAATTCCAATGGTTGGTATTATTTTCCATATGATTCGAGTATGTACTACCCGGAAAACATGAATTTAAGTGTAATAAATTCTCCAGATTCAGCGGGATTAGCTTGCGATTTTCAACCTTGGAGTTTTTATCTTGGAGGTAAACGCACATACTGGGGTCTGCCCAACAACCCAGATTATGATTTAGGACCACTAGTTGGTAGTCCCTGCGATACACTCGTAGGAATTTCTGAACAACCACCTTCAATCATTAAGCCTCAACTTAATGTTTATTACCATTCTGAGTGGCAAACAGCCTTCATCAATGCTGATAATTTATCCGGCACAAAAGGCACTCTAGAAATTTTTGATGTGCAAGGAAAGATGGTGCTTCGAGAAAATATTCAAATTGTAAATGGTTTTTATACCCGCAATTTTAATATGACTGGGATATCGGAGGGGCTGTATATTGTGAGTTTGATTTCATCTGGTCAACGGCTTTCCGGGAAATTGGTGAAGTATTAAGTGATTTTTTTTACATTACATAACTCATCTCCCCACCAATAACTCTTTTCTCAGAAATAAATTCATATACTCCATCATGTTCAGGGATCGGAGATCCCTTTTATTTATGGCATCGGGATTGAAAAAATCCCGACGGGCGGGTAAACGGGAATGTGAAATGTAAAATCAAGAATGTAAAATGTAGAAATGAAGCATGTTGAAAGAGGATGAAACCCTTCAATGACCAATGACACTTTCGCCAATTCAACGACTAATGACCCCTTCTTCTCTCCTCATTCTTACGTCTATACAAATCCCGTTTTTTTATGTTTTTGCGAATCAGTTTCAGCCATTTTTCTGATTCGTCGTATTTGCCGAGTTTGGTGCAGGTTAAGCTGAGATTAAAAATGCCGGTTTCGAGTTCAGGATATACATGATGTGCTTTGATATACAGAGGCAACGCTTTTTCGTATTGTTGTCGGTTGACATAAGCTCCCGCAAGGTTGTTTAGGCTCGTGTAGAGGTAAGGATGAATTTCGTAAGCCTTTTCGAAATGTGCAAGTGCCTGTTCACTTTTTCCTTGTGCTTCATACGCAGTTGCCTGATAAATTTCGAAGGGTATGGTGAGAGGATCGGTTTCGACGAAAAAGTTTTTTGCCTTCTCCGCTTCCTTAATCACCATTTCGTGATTTTGATTGTTGCGGTATTTGTTCATCGCCACCACATGCAATTCACTCGATATGCGATTGAATCCGATGATTATGTTGAATAATAGAAGTGCTGAAGCGATGTACTTGAAATTTTTATCAGTAATACTGAAATAACTTTTAGTGTTTTCGAATCCGGATATTCCATACGCCAGCCCTAAAAAAACTCCGGAAAAAAGCAGCAGTTCCATGCGCTCTTTAGGAAAATCGAATAATGAAATAGCAGCCCATCCTGCCACAGCAGAAAGAAAACAGACCATGCTTATTTTGTCATCTTCGTTCAAATGTACCAGTGACTTCGTACCTCTGAAAAAGATTAGCCAAACAGGCAGTACAAACAATAACAAACCAATTATTCCTAATTCACAAACAATCCAAATGTAATCGTTGTGAGGCTGCAGAAAGACTAAATTCTCGGCATAACCTCTGTACAGTCCGCGTAATCCTACCGAAGGTAATTCTATTTTCCAGTTGCCAGCACCCACTCCTACAAGAGGATGTTCGCGGAATAAATGATAGGAGTGATACCATAAATTCAAACGTTCACTACCCGATGCTGAACTCATGTAGTTCGCAGGATTGGTTTGTTGTGTAGCATGAGAAACTCCCGAAAAGGCACCATAAAATGTAAATGAAATTGCAACACTTATGGCAATGGAAATCCCAATTGATTTTAATCCCTGAAAAGGAATGGATTTTTTTGTTTTGTTTTTAGTAAAGTATGTGAGAAATATAAATGTTACTAAAAATACCAAACATCCAACATATGCTGCTCTGGTTAGCAATATAAGCAAAATTGAAAACACTATCACAATGGAGGTCAGATACCATTTTTTCCAACCACTGCGATCGGTGAGATATCCGAAGATAAAAAATGCTGTCATAAAAAATAAGTATGTTGAAAAAAGATTTTTGTGTGCCGACAATCCAGGTATCTTGTACATGGTGTATGGGCCTAGATCTTCTGTTTGCAAAGCTATACCGAGCTGTTTAAAGAAAACCAGCAATATGAGTGGCACCAAACAAATAAGTCCTCTTGCAACGTATAATGGCGTTTCTTTGTTGTTTTTGATGAGGAAACTAAATATCAAAATAGAAATTACGAACAAGAAATGTTTTTGCGTTTGAAATACAGCTTCACCAAAATTGTGTGCCCACGATATGGAGAGGATACTCCATGCATAATAACCGATGAGTAAAAGTGTAATTAGGTTAGCCGGAATATGTTTGATTAAAGTATCTTTCAGAAACCACAACGCCCCTAGTAAAACGACCGATGTGAACAGGAATCTAGGGACATTTGTTGGGTCAAAAAGAGGATTGATGAAGATGAGATAACTTACAGGAAATAATAATGCCATAATAATGGCGATAGCTGTGTTGGATGTGGAAGTGGCAACTTTTTTACTCATTCTAATGATTGGTTAAGTCTGGTTGTGGCTTCTTATCAAAAGTAAATAAAAAAGGATTAATTGCGAAATTGTATGCAACCTAATTTAGGTTCTTCGACAATCAATCTTTCAGATCCTGAACCGGGTGCATAACCCAATTGGCATCTTCGGCAACTACTTTATCGAGGTAATTCTCCATCTCTACCAAGTTGCTAGGTGGATCGGCGTCGTAATGGGTGATCTTTTTTTGCTTCCCGCGAAAGCGAACTTCTGAGTAAATTGTCGGAAAATCGGTGAGGTGAGGGTTACGGTATTCGGTGTTTAATTCAAAATAACCCGTCTCTTCTGCTTTTGTACCAATACTTTTTAATCGTTCGGTTGTGATGTAGGTATAAAAGCGTCCAATTTTTTTCACATGATCATACCCCTCATACATTACATACCCGGATTTATAAAAACGAATGCTGTAATGCGGACACGTTCCAAAACATTGCGTGCGTTCCAAATAAGCTACTAAAGAATCGGATGACTCGCCGGGAAAATCGACATCAGCAATAGCTTTATTTTTACTAACGTTACAAGAGTATACGAAAATGATGAAGAACAAAAATGAAAGGGTATATGCAATACGACTAACCACCCTTTTCATAGTTTTATTTTTTAGTGTTGATTCCTTTATCACGCGCCATCTGTTCCAATCGTTGCTGAAATTTGGATTTCGTTTGCGACTGTGGTTTCTTTTTATTCTCCTGAATTTTGGCATGAATAGCCTTTTCATCTACCGCAGCTCTGAATAAAAACTGTTGTCCAAAACTGATCATGTTTGCAAGGAAATAATAATAACTTAATCCTGCAGAATAATTATTAAATATTCCCAAAAACATCACCGGCATCAAATACATCACCCATTTCATTTGCGGATTCGCAGCCGTCATTTGTGAATTAAGATACGTGTACATCAACGTGGAGATGGTCATCAAAATAGTGAACAAACTCACGTGATCACCATAGAAAGGAATGTTGAATGGAAGATTAAGAATTGAATCGTAAGTAGAAAGATCATCAGCCCAAAGGAAACCTTCCTGTCGCAATTCGATTGACGCCGGGAAAAATCTGAACATCGCAATCAAAATCGGCATCTGTAAAACCATAGGCAAACAACCACCCAAAGGGCTCACACCTGCCTTCTTATACAACGAAAGTAATTCCTGCTGACCCTTCATCGGATCTTCTTTGTGCTTGGCTTGAATTTCATCCATCTCCGGCTTCAACACCTTCATTTTTGCAGTCGATAAATAAGCCTTGTAAGTAAAAGGCAACAGCATGAGTTTAATAACTATGGTAAGAATTAAAATGATAATACCATAATTAAGATTAAACTTATTGAGGAAATTAAAAATTGGAATCACCACAAAACGATTCACCCAGCCAAATATGCCCCATCCAAGTGGAACAAGTCTTTCCATACCCATATCCAATTGCTTGAGAGTTTGGTAGTGATTCGGGCCAAAATAAAAACTCATTTCAAAACTCTCAAATGGTTTGTGAGAATAAGGAATGGTAAAACTCGCTTGCATGTATTTTGCTAACGAATCTTTTCCTTCATGATGAATAGTAGAAAGTTTGGTTGGCTTGTCGAAATCATTTTTCGCAATCAGCGTGGTATTAAAATACTGCTGTTTGAAAGAAACCCATTTTACTTTAGTAGTAAGATTTTCATCATCATCTTTTGTTTCAGATAAATAACTTGCTTCATCATCGGGATATTTATAATAGATAGTAGAATTGTTTCGTTCTGCTTGAACACTTTTTTCTTTCTTGTAAATATTTTGTCTCCAGTCGAGTTCCAAATAACTTAAATTCGAGGCAACAACCTGTTCCATTCCCGAAAGGTTAATATTAAAATCGACTAAGTATCCGGTAGGGGGGAGAGTAAATTCGTTTTCGATGTACCCGGCGCCTGATGTTTTTAAACGATAGGAAATTTTATGTTTGGTTTGACCAACCGGCTCAAAAAATAAATTTTCGGTAGAAATATTACGATTTTGTGCAAAGAAATTCAATCCAAAAACAGTGGAATCACTTTCAAAAAGAATTAACGGTTGTTGATCGTAGGTTTTATAATTTTTCAGTTCAACTGCTTTAACTCTCCCACCCTTGTTAGTAAAAGTAATTTTAAGAACATCGTTTTCAAGAGTTAAAAATTGTTCTGTTCCGGTAGCAGCAAGGGCGAAGACACCGAATTCACGTTCGAGCACATCGCTTTTCAATGAATCAAGATTGGCCAACGTATCATTTGCCAATGAATCTAATGCAGCAGTAGCAGGCTTTTGAACAGGTGTTTGCCGGTTTAAAAGTTCGTCTTGTTTTGCTTTGAGCGTTGCTGCTTCAATTGAATCGGTTTGTCGTTGCCGAACAGCCATTTCTTCAGCTGAGGGTTGGTTCCAGATGCTGAAACCTATGAGAATCAAACCTATGAGTAAAAGTCCTATTATTGAATTACGATCCATTAATCTAAAATGAGGCGCAAAGATAGCAATATTTGGAGAGGGCTTTTAAAAAGGAAACAAACTATCGCGAATGATCTAACGCTGCTTTTACGAAACGCACAAAAAGTGGATGCGGGTTCTCAACAGTACTTTTATATTCGGGGTGAAACTGAACGCCGATGAACCACGGATGGTTTTTATATTCAATTATTTCAACTAAATCACCATTAGGATTAATCCCCGAAGCAATCATGCCGGCATCTTCAAATTTCTTGAGAAACTTATTGTTGAATTCATACCTGTGACGATGACGCTCGCTGATACGACTCTTTCCATAAACCTGGTATGCCTTGGTGTTTTTAGAAATATTGCAAGGATATTCGCCCAAACGCATGGTTCCTCCTTTGCGAGTAATATTTTTTTGATCGTGCATTATGTCGATCACAGGATATTTTGTGTCGGGTGACATTTCAGAGGAGTGAGCGGTCTCCATTCCTAAAACGTTT
>CAWFDA010000016.1:0-16879 GCA_963814475.1 uncultured Bacteroidota bacterium
GACGGGGGATACATTCTCGGCGGTTATTCAGGTTCAAACTTATCGGGTGATAAAAACGAAAACAGTATTGGGCAAAATGATTATTGGATCGTAAAAACAGATAGCTTGGGAACTATTGAGTGGCAGAATACCATAGGTGGAAGTGGTGGTGAGGCTTTTATCTTCCAACAAACCGCAGACGGGGGATTCATTCTGGGTGGATCTTCCGGTTCAAATATTTCGGGTGACAAAACAGAAAACAGCAATGGTACATACGATTACTGGATCGTAAAAACTGACAGTCTGGGAAATATAGAGTGGCAGAATACCATTGGGGGGAGTGATTCTGATGTACTTTATTCATTACAGCAAACCGCAAATGGGGGATACATTTTAGGCGGAAAGTCCTATTCAAATATTTCAGGAGATAAAACTGAAAATTCAAATGGAGATGTTGATTATTGGATTGTAAAAGTTGATTCAACGGGTACTATTCAGTGGCAAAATACCATAGGAGGGAATAGCACTTGATTATTTAGGTTCAATTATTCAAACCAACGAAATGGTTACTTTCTGGCAGGATCATCTTTTTCAGATATTTCGGGAGATAAAACAGAAAATTCTAATGGTAATTCAGGATTATTGGGTTGTAAAAACCGATGCAATGGGAACAATAGAATGGCAAAATTCAATTGGAGGAAGTATAGGTGATTTATTTAGTTCAGCTATTACAAACTTTAAATGGAGGATATTTATTAGGAGGCACCTCTTATTCTGATATATCGGGCGACAAAATTGAAAATTCTCAAGGCATAAATGATTATTGGGTCTTAAAAATTGATTAGTTGGTACTATTGAATGGCAAAATACTATTGGGGGAAGTGAAGATGAATTAGGTCCATAATTTTTCACAAACTCGGATGGGGAATATTTGTTAGGAGGATCTTCTTATTCAATGCTCTCAGGAGATAAAACCGAAAAGTTCAATCGGAAATTTGGATTTGTGGGTAGTTAAAATAAATATATTGGTGACATATCAGTGGCAAAATACCATTGTGGGAAGTCATGATGATTTTATTCTTTAGTTGAAACAAACAATGGGGATTTATATTAGGAGTATTTTCCGGTTCAAATATTTCAGGCGATAAAACGAGAAATCAGATGGGGGCTTTGATTATTGGATCATAAATATAATCGAAGATTACAACCTAATCCAAGGAAAAACCTACGCCGACTTAAACTCCAACCAAACACAACAACCCAGCAGACCCAGCAATTCCTCACCTAAAAATTACAGAAACCAACACCAACCGCTTCGCATTTTCTCAACCCAACGGATTTTATAGTGTATCAGTTTTAGATACCGGTAACTTCGAGGTCGCTCCCGATTATGTGAATCTTTATAATCCTGTTCCAATTGTTCATGCCGGCAATTTCACAGCAATCCAACAAATCGATTCACTAAACGACTTTGCATTTCAACCAACCGGCACCTTCAACGATCTATGCTTAACGATCACACCAACCAGTCCATTCAGATCCGGTTTTAATGCTAGTTATTCATTAAACTACTCCAACCAAGGCACCACCACACTTACACCAACCATTGTGTTTTATCCTTATAGTAATGTAAGTTTTGTCTCGGCAAGTATAACACCAACTTCGATCACACCTGATTCAGTAATTTTTGTTTTAGGAACATTAACACCCTTTCAAAACGGACAAATAACCATCACCGTTAGTGTTGATTTAGGATTGCCTATTGGAACGCTTGTCAATTCGGGAGCGATGATACTTCCCATTGTCAACGATGCAAACCCGGGATGTAATTCGAGTTATTGGGAAGTTTTGACGACGGGCTCTTATGATCCGAATGATATTTTGGTGAATAGAAGTTTCCTGTATGATTATGAAATGCCGGCACCGCCTGATTTGGAATACATTATCCGCTTCCAAAATACCGGGAATGATACTGCTTTTACTGTTAAAATTCTAAACCCACTAGATACCACCAGACTTGATTTAAGCACACTTGACATTGTTTCCACTTCGCACGATGCCGATGTGCGGTTTGTGTACCATGAACGCAATCTGGAATTTGTGATGAATAATATTTTACTTCCAGATAGTAACACCAACGAACCAATGAGTCATGGGTTTGTCCGCTACCGCATTAAACCAAAAACAACTGTGGCAGTTGGTGATTCTATTCAAAACTTCGCGGCTATTTATTTTGATTTTAATTCGCCGGTGATTACCAATACGGCAGTGACTCACATCATTCTTCCAACCGGACTCACAACAACTCACCAAAACTCGCCACCCGCTATTTTCCCAAACCCTGCCAACAACAAAATCACCATCCGGCAAACGGAAACGTGGCAAAAAATAAATACGGTTACCATTTATAATTTATACGGACAACAAGTCGAAAATTTGGAAATTACACCTGCTGATTCGACGGAGGTTGATATTTCCAGTCTGGCCCAAGGAGTTTATTTTGTGAAAATTAACAATGACCATCAGGTCATCAGTAAAATAGTTAAATACTAGATCTCATGAGAAAAGCACTTTTATTTTTTACTTTTTTGACAATTACCATTCGAATCAATGCCCAGGAGATTTTGTGGCAGAATACTATTGGGGGTGATGAGGTTGATGAATTGTATTCAATTATTCAATCTTCAGATGGCGGTTATTTATTAGGCGGAAATTCATCATCTAATATTTCCGGAGATAAAACTGAACATAACTTTGGTTATATGGGATATTGGGTTATAAAAATCGATTCAATTGGTACCATTCAATGGCAGAATTCAATTAGTGGGTATTTATTTGATCATTTATCTTCAGTGATCCAAACAACCGATGGAGGGTATTTACTTGGTGGTTATTCTACCTCGGGTTTAAGTCTTGATAAAACAGAACTTTCAAATGGCGGAATTGATTACTGGATAGTTAAAATTGATTCGATAGGTAATATTGATTGGCAGAACACCATCGGTGGAAATAATGATGATTATTTGCATTCTATTATTCAAACCGATGATGGTGGTTATTTATTAGGTGGAGAATCTTGTTCAAGTTTTTCCGGTGATAAATCTGATAGTACAAATGGCGGGTTTGATTACTGGATTATAAAAACTGATACTGTTGGTAATGTCCTTTGGGAGAAATCAATAGGAGGAAGTGGTAATGAATATTTAAATTCAATAGTCAAGACTAACGATGGGTATGTGATTGGAGGAAAGTCTTCATCAAATATTTCCGGTGATAAAACCGAAAATACTAATGGTGTGGATGATTTTTGGATCTTAAAAATTGATTTTAATGGTAATATTCTCTGGCAAAATACTATTGGAGGAAGCAATCAAGAATCTTTAAGTTCAATTGTTAAAACCACCGATTCAGGATTTTTGTTAGCAGGCTTTTCTTGGTCAAATATTTCGGGTGATAAAACTGAAAATTCCAATGGTGGATTTGATTGTTGGATTATTAAAACTGATTCAGTTGGTGCTATTCAATGGCAAAACACAATTGGAGGAAGTAATCAGGATTTTTTAACTTCAGCAATTCAGACTTTTGAAGGGGGATATTTGTTAGGTGGGTATTCAACTTCCAACAAATCAGGTGATAAAACTGAAAACTTGCATGGCACTTTTGGGAATACTGATTATTGGATAATAAAAATGGACTCTTCAGGTAACATATTATGGCAAAATTCTATTGGTGGAAATTTTGGTGATTATCTGCATTGTATTATTCAAGCAATAGATGGAAATTATGTGCTAGCAGGCTATTCAAAATCGAATATTTCCGGAGATAAAACAGAAAATTCTTTGGGTTATGAAGATTTTTGGGTTATGAAAATTACGGGAAATTATAATTTGATACAAGGTAAAGCCTTTGCTGATTTAAATGGAAATCAAATACAAGAGCCTACTGATCCTAATATAATTTACAAAAAAATAACTGAAAATTTCTCGGGACGATTTGGATTTTCTAATTATGACGGTTATTATAACGTTTTATTATTGGATACAGGTGATTTTGAGGTATCTCATGATAATTTAAACTTTTTTAACTCTTTACCTCTTACCCATACAGGCACCTTTGCTTCCCTTAATGAAACGAATTTGAATAACGATTTTGCCTTTAATCCGATCGGAAATGTTAATGATCTTTGCATTTCAATTACTCCCAACACACTATTTCGACCCGGAATGTTGGCGAGCTATTCTATTAATTTTTCTAATCAAGGAACAACTAATCAAGTTTCAACAATTGTTTTTTATCCTGACAATAATGTAAGTTTTGTTTCCGCAAGCATTCAGCCTTCAACTATTACTACTGATTCAGTTGTTTTTACACTTGGGTTATTAGGAGTTCAGCAAACAGGACAAATAGATATAATTGTTAATGTATCAAACGCAATTCCTCTTAATACGTTCATCAATTCAGGAGCATTAATTCTCCCTATAGCTAATGATGCCAATCCGGGATGTAACTTAAGCTTTTGGGAACTTTTTGCAAGTGCATCATTTGATCCTAATGACATTTTAGTCAATAGAAGCTTTTTGTACGATTATGAAATTCCTTCATCTCCTGATTTAGAGTATATAATACGGTTTCAAAATACAGGAAATGATACAGCTTTTTACGTACGAATTGATAATATTATTTCAAATGATTTAGAGCTTTCTTCATTAGATATAGTAAGTGCTTCGCATCCTTGCCATATTGAATACCAGAGTTATGATAATACAATGAAATTTATTTTCTATAATATACAACTTCCTGATAGTAATATAAATGAAATGAAAAGTCATGGTTTTGTTAGGTATAAAATCAAACCACAAAGTTCATTAATTGGGGGAGACAGTATTCTAAATAATGCAAGAATCACTTTTGATTTCAACACACCAATTGAAACTAATACTGCAATTACCGAAATTATAATTCCAACCGGACTCGCAACAACTCACCAAAGCTCGCCACCCGCTATTTTCCCAAACCCTGCCAAAAATAAAATCACCATCCGGCAAACGGAAACATGGCAAAAAATAAATACGGTTACCATTTACAATTTATACGGACAACAAATCAAAAATTTAGAAATCACACCTTCATATTCGACCGAGGTTGATATTTCGGGTTTGGCGCAGGGCGTTTATTTTATTCAAGTGAATGATAAATCGAGTTCTCCCCAGAAGATTGTAAAATTGTGAAAAATATTTTGATATTCTTGTTGTTGAAATTTGAAAGAGATTTACAATAATTCTAACAAGAAAAACACAGAAATTTCATAATTTCTTATTCTAGATTTTAGATTCTAGATTCTACATTCCCGTTTTACGTCTTCTGCTTCTTCTTCTTCGCAGCAGGAAAAAGTACATTATTCAAAATTAGCCTATAGCCGGGTGAATTGGGGTGGAGGTTTAAGTCGGTGGGAGGATCGCCAACCATGTGCTGATAATCTTCGGGATCGTGGCCTCCGTAAAAAGTCCAGGTGCCTTTTCCATATTCACCATGTATATATTTTGCCTCATTAACCGATTTATTTTCGCCCATTATCAGTACGCCTGGTTTAATAAGTTCCTTGTTAAAAGCTGTAGTTTGTCCCATGTATGAAAAAATAACTTGCTCGTGATTTTGACACAACATTGTGGGTACAATATCCCATTTTGCGGAGAAATCAAACAACGTAAAAAAATCTTGATCTCTGGGAACACGACGTGGTTGTTTTACATCAATGTTAGAAAATTCATATTCGAGTGGATTCGTACTTAACTTGAAGTTTTGAAAGGCAAATGTTTTGCTGTAATCCAATTTTGAATTGTAATCGGGAGTGGTGCCATCACCATCATACATACTCTCGCAGATATCAAGTCCTTCTGCCGCCAAAGCAATATCGTAACTATCGGTGCCCGAACACATGGTGAATAAAAATCCTCCGCCGGAAGTGAAGTCGCGTATTTTTTTTGCTACAGCTAATTTTAATTGTGATACTTTGTTGAAGCCTAAACTTTTTGCAAGCGATTCCATGCTTCGTACTTGCTCCTGATACCAAGGTGCATTTCGGTACATGGCATAAAATTTTCCATACTGACCGGTAAAATCTTCATGGTGCAAATGCAACCAATCGTATAACGGAAGCTTTCCTTGTATAATTTCTTCATCATAAATAACATCATAAGGAATTTCGGCATAAGTGAGTGCAAGTGTAACGGCGTCGTCCCAGGGTAATTTATTTTTCGGAGAATAAACAGCCATCTTTGGAGCCTTTTCCAACTTCACCACCTCCATGTTCACTTCAGGATCGGCAATCTCCTGACGAATTTGTGCGGCTTGCGCATCAGCAATAACTTTATAAGACACTCCTCTGATGTTACATTCTTTTTCGAGACTGGTAGAATAAACAAACAAAAAGCTCCCCCCCTGATAATTCAAAAGCCACTCCAATGTTCCTCCCTGTTTCGATAATTCCCAATAGGCAATGCCATAAGCCTTCAAATGATTCTTTTGTGTTTCATCCATAGGAATTAGCAAGTGAGATGCAAAAGTCGAAAAGGAACTTGCAAGGAGGGCTAGAAAGAATACTAATTTTTTGATCATCATTTATTAAAATGGGGGTTCATCTTCATCATTAATCCTCGACTTACGAGTAACCCTGTCAGGTTCGATGCTTCGTGGAGTCATTGATAACGAATCATCCACAAACTCGTAACTATCGAGATCGGTGAATTTTGTAAGATGGCCGATAAATTTAAGTGAAACGGTCTTTAATGCACCATTCCTATTCTTAGCAACGATAACTTCGGCAATTCCTTGTGTTGACTGTGCACTTTCGTCTTCTGTGAGGCCGTAATATTCCGGTCGATAGATGAATAATACCATGTCGGCATCTTGTTCAATAGCACCCGACTCCCTCAAATCTGAAAGTTGTGGCTTCTTAGTACTGCCTCTGGTTTCAACCGCACGGCTTAACTGAGAGAGCGCTATAATGGGCACACCTAATTCTTTGGCAATGGCTTTGAGTGATCGTGAAATAGTACTAATCTCTTGTTCCCTATTTCCTTGTCGGTTATCGGTACCTGCCACCATCAATTGCAAATAATCGATAATAATCATCGATACTTTTTTCTCAGCAACCAACCTTCTGCATTTAGCTCTCAATTCAAAAATTGATAGGGAAGGGGTATCATCAATATAAAGTGGTGCTTCGGTAAGTGGTTTTATTTTTGCATTCAACTGTTCCCACTCATGGTTTGCCAATTGACCTTTTCTAATTTTTTCAGAAGTAATTTCCGTTTCACTCGATATCAAACGATTTACTAATTGTACGGACGACATCTCTAAAGAGAAAAAGGCAACTGGACGTTTAAATTGCACCGCAGCATTTCGAGCCATTGAAAGTACAAACGCAGTTTTTCCCATACCTGGACGAGCAGCAAGAATAATGAGATCCGATTTTTGCCAACCTGCTGTCACTCTATCAAGCTCTGTAAATCCACTTGGTACACCCGTAATTCCGGAAGTTTGATTACTTGCAACTTCAATTTCTTTAATCGCTTTAGAGATGAGCGATTGCATATCTTCAAAATTTCTTCTGATGTTTCCTTCAGCAATTTCAAAAAGATTTTTTTCTGCTTTATCGAGCATTTGAAGAACGTCAATATTGTCTTCATATGCATCCTTAATTGTTTCTCCTGAGATGCGTATGAGTTCACGTTGAATATATTTTTGCAGAATAATTCTTGCATGATATTCGATGTTTGCAGCCGATGCAATTCTGCTTGTAAGTTGAGTGATGTAATATGCACCACCTACAATTTCAAGATCACCACTTTTTTTTAACGCATGTGTAACAGTTAATATATCGATGGGCTCTGCGCGGTGAAATAAATGATGAATCGCTTCAAAAATTTTCTGATGTGCATCTTTGTAAAAACATTCTGGACGTAACACATCAATCACTGCCGAAAGGGCATCTTTTTCAAGCATCAACGCACCTAAAACTGCTTCTTCAATATCAACAGCCTGAGGAGGAAGTTTGCCTAATTGCTGACTAATAGCATTATTTCCTATATTTTTAACAAATGGCTTTCTTTTAGTCGCGCCGGTGTTTTCTTTATTATCAATCATCTTTCAAAATTACTTAAACGTAACAGCTAAGGCCGTTATTAAAACAAATTTATTTATACACAATTATGTGGGTTTCGTTTGCCGGTAGCCGTTTGTCGGCGGCCGTTGTCGGGGTTTCTTAGGCCGTAGGCCGGAAACCGTTTTTAGGTTTCGTTAGGCGGAAGCTGTTTGCCTGAGGCTGTTGTCGTTTTTAAGGTTTCATTGGTCGTTGGTGGAAACCATGGACATATCCTTTTAGCTTTCTGCGTAAGCGCCCATCGAACAGAATTTCTCAATCCGTTTGTCGATTCGTTCTTGTGGGGTGGATTGTAAAAGTTTGGTTAGGTGCTTTTTAATCTCTGCTTTCACAATTTGAAACATTTTTTCCGGGTTCGAATGGGCGCCTCCTAATGGTTCTTTAATGATGCCATCCACCAATTTTAAATCGTGCATATCAATGGCGGTAAGTTTTAATGCTTCAGCAGCTTTCTCCTTATTATCCCAATTCCTCCACAAAATAGATGAACAGGATTCAGGCGAAATAACTGAATACCAGGTATTTTCCAACATCATAACTTTATCTCCAATACCAATTCCCAGAGCACCACCGGAAGCCCCTTCGCCAATAATGATGCAAATTACCGGCACTTTCAATATGGACATTTCATACAAGTTTCTGGCAATAGCCTCACCCTGACCACGTTCTTCTGCCTCCAGCCCCGGAAATGCCCCCGGAGTATCAATAAATGAGACAATAGGCTTGTTAAATTTTTCAGCCATTTTCATCAGTCGAAGCGCTTTACGATAACCTTCGGGATTGGGCATGCCAAAATTCCGTAATTGTCGCATTTTGGTATTCGAACCTTTTTGTTGTCCGATAAACATTACAGTTTGACCATCAATAGCACCAAAACCACCAATCATTGCTTTGTCATCTTTCACATTTCTATCACCAAAAAGTTCGATGAACGTATTATTGGTAATGCTCCTAATGTATTCAAGCGTGTAGGGCCTGTCGGGATGACGCGATAATTGAACCTTTTGCCAGGCGGTTAAATCGGAGTAAATATTCTTTTTAGTATCTTCAATTTTTTTCTCAATTTCTTCTATGAGACTCTTCACATCCACTTTCCCTTTTTCAGCAATTTGTTTCGCTTTTTCAAGTTGATCACGCAGTTCTTCGAGAGGTTTTTCAAAATCCAAATAGTTCATAATTCAAGACTAATTTATTCACAAATATATTAAGATAATCATTGCCATTTCGGGAGAATTTCCATTGAAGCGGCTAATTCCGTATTTTCGCTTGAACTTTAAGGTATTATGATTGTATTTCCGAACGCTAAAATAAATCTGGGTTTGAAGGTTCTTCGCAAACGAACAGATGGATTTCATGATATTGAAACGATATTTTACCCCATTCCATTATGTGATATTTTGGAAATCGTTGAAAATGAAATCGATGAATCTAAAATGACTTCGTTTACACCCTCTGAGGAAATACCGATTCAGGCAATTATCTTAAAAAGTGGAAAAAAGGTGAGTTTTAGGAGTTCAGGGTTGAAAATAGAGGGGCAATTGGAGGATAATTTGTGCTTCCGTGCAGCTCAACTTTATGACGAGTACTTCGGGATCCCATTTCATATCCTTATTCATTTGCACAAAATTATTCCAATGGGTGCAGGGTTGGGAGGAGGGTCATCAGATGCTGCCTTTACTTTAAAAGTTATCAATCACCTTTCGGGAAATAAGGCAACAGTAGATGAATTGATGCATCTTGCCGGTCAATTAGGTAGTGATTGCACTTTTTTTATTCAAAATAAACCCGCTTTCGCAGAAGGGAAAGGTGAACTACTCACTCCAATAAATATTAATATTTCAGGTTATTCTCTTGTGGTGGTCAAGCCGGAAGTGCATGTTGCAACTGCAGCTGCTTTTGCAGGAATTGTTCCTGTTGATGACTCAGGAAAATTAAAAAATAACATCAATCAACCATTGAACACGTGGATGCATTTTATCGATAATGATTTTGAAAAAAGTGTTTTTAAAAAGTACCCGGAAATTGCCGAAATAAAAAAAATGATGATTGACCATGATGCCATTTATACTGCAATGAGTGGAAGTGGTTCGGCTGTATTTGGAATATTTGGATCAGCAGTTCCTTCAAAAAATGTTTTCAAAAAATGTTTTTATTTTAAGAAATATATAGAAACATTACAGCAACAATGAAAATATACTGATAATAACTAATTTTATTTTTTATCAGTGAACCAAGATGAAAAATCTGTTCCTGTTAACTCGCTGAGTTTTTTCACTTCCGGTCTAAAAAAATCTTCATATTGCAATCGAATATTTTGATCCAATGGAGGAATTATTTTATTTTTTGATTTATTCCAATCAAACATCAAGTACCCTAATCGGGTGAACGTTTCCTGAGGTAAAATGGTTTTAGCCATTTGCTTGAGGACATTGTCATTGTTCCTGAGTATTTCAATTATTTTGGCAGCTACAGGATTCTTAGTTTTTGCTGTCTTATTATGTATTACCGAAGTGTCAGAAACAAAATTAGCATCAACTTGTAACCACTCAAAAACATCGCGGCATACTTGTTGTGGATTTTTTTTCAAATCTTCAAACAATATTATTTTCAATTGTTTTTTAGGAAAAATGGAATAAATTGTTTCAACAAAATCGGAATACATTCCCATTCTGATAAATAGTTTATACATTGGATCATTTATATCATTTTTTCTAACAATATCTATCATCCCTTCAAAATCGGTTTTCATCCATTTTGTACTATAGGCTTGCTCCATGTTGTAAGCCGAGTACGCTCTATCAACCGGATTGCGCAGAATGAGCACCATTTTTACATCAGGATTGTGCTCATGGAGTGCATTCAATGCGTTTGTTTTGACATACATTGTCGCATATTTAGCAATGAGTTTTTTATCCTGAGGAATATCGTTTTTATCTATAAAATTCTTAAATGCTGAATCATAACCATTCTTGTGCAATTCCGCGTCATTAAAATAGGTGAATTCTGTCTGGAAATGTGTTACGATATCCGGATGTTGCGAAAGATAGCTTTTTAGGGATGTAGTCCCTGCTTTTTGGGCTCCTATGATAATCAAATCAACTTTTCTCATCTGAATTTTAATAATCTCAATAAACAAAACCAATACTCTTGGGAGTATTACAGTCTGAATGAGACAGGTGTTGTAAAATTTACCGCCAATTGAATTGACGGATGGAAATTTGGAGCGATAAAGATACAGTTTTTTTTAAGCTTCCGATGCAAGTTTTTGGAAATACAAAGGTTCGAATTATTTTATTTACTTAAGAAGAGATAATACATGATTTTCCAATTTGTGTGTATGTAAGTCATTGGAATCTATATAAGTAGGAGTAAAATTGACTTTTAATCATAAATTATTTACATTAAATAATTATCTTTACAAAAAGTAATTACCGGTTCCGACAGTACAATATTTCATATGAAACGACTCTCGGTATTGTATCTAAATTCAATTCATGTATGCCATTTTCGAGATTTAGGTTGGTCAGGTTATTTCTTCTTTTAATATGCTGTACTGCATACATGAAGGTTTCCGCATCAACTATTCCATCGGTTATTTTCATTGGGGACCCTGAAAAGGCCCAGGAAGCCTTAATGATTTATGATTATTTTCAAGCAAAAAAATTATATACTAAATGTTTATCGAAACAACCTGTGTTTGGTTCCTACGGACTAAGTATAATTTTCTCTCGTAACGATAATCCATTTTTTAATCTCGACTCTGCGTATGTGAGGGTGCTTGCAGCAGAGAGTAATTTCACCAATCGAAGTTCCAAAGATGATAGAGCGTTATTAAAATTTGCTATCGATTCTTTATCAATTCAAACTCAAAAGGGAAAAATTGAAGCACTGGCATTTGAAACCGCATTACATTCTAAAGGGGTTGATTCTTTGCAGCATTTTATAGCCTTTTATAATTTATCGTCATTAGTACCTACTGCAATTCATAAACGAGATAGCATTGCTTACAAAATAGCTCTCTCTCAAAATACTTCTGAGGCATTCAAGTTATACATGATTGATTATCCCGGTTCAACATACGTTTTTGAGGCGAGGCAAAAATATGATAAGGCTCTTTTTTTAGAGGAAACGAAAGATGAATCCTCCGCTTCGCTAGCTTTGTTTATAGTAAAATATCCCCAAAACCCATACCGAGTACAAGCTGAATCGAAGTTATTCCAACTTGAAACCGGAGGTAAAAATGATATTAATTCATATTACTCCTTCATTCATAATTATCCCGAAAATTCCTTTACTGATGAAGCATGGCAAAAAGTTTATAGCATTTATCGTTCGGAAAATCCTGATAAAACAATTCTTGATTTTTTAAACAGTTATCCCGATTATTCATTCAAAGAAAGGCTCCTCGAAGAATATAAGCTAGAAGGCATAGATTATTTTCCATTTAAGCAAGGAGAGCAATGGGGTTTTATTAATGAATCGGGTGAAATTGTTGTTGATGCAAAATACGATTTTGTGGAAAATTTTGCAGAAGGAATCGCTGTAGTTTCGAAAGGTGGTAAAATGGGATATATCACTAAATCAGGTGACGAATTGGTACCGCCATTTTATGATGAAGCCGAAAATTTTCACAACAACCTGGCAATAGTAGGAGAAGGTGAGAAGTTTGGTGTTATCGATCGCAACGGAAAGATGCGTGTTCCATTAGGCTATTCTGAAATAAGTGACTTTTCGGAAGGCTTGGCGGCTGCCGGTGATGGAAAATTCATTGGTTACATAAATAGTAGTGGATCAGTGATGATCCCTTTTCGTTTCGATGCAGGTGGTGAATTTAATCAGGGCACTGCTGTATGCGAAATTGATGAACTGTTTGGAATTATCGATTCGGCAGGAAACGAAATTATCCCGTTTTATTATGAGGGAATTGAAAATTTTTCCAATGGAATGGCTCGAGTAAGAAAAGATGGTAAAGTTGGTTTAATAGGCAGGGAAGGGCAAATAATTTTGGAAGCTGTTTATGACGAAATTGGTACTTTTTCCAACAACTTGGCAATAATTATTCAAGATAATAAACATGGGTATATTGATCTTTCCGGTAAAATTGTTATTCCGCTGATCTACAAAGCGAGTCCGGAAACAAATATTAAAAGTTCGTTTTTTAAAGGATATGCCATTGCCAGGACTGGTACTTTGTACGGAATTATTGATACCTCAGGCAAACGGGTGGTAGGTATGAATTTTGAAGATATTGGTTTGTCGGGAGATAATTTAATTCCTGTAAAAAAGAATAAAAAATGGGGATACATTAATTTAACTTCCGGTAAAACAGTAATTCGGAACACTTATGAAAAAGCCTTTCCTTTTTCTCATGGATTTGCCACTGTATCATCAAAAGGCAAAATGGGATTAATAGATCAAACCGGAACCGTTGTGGTACCTTTTAAGTATGAATCTATTGTTGAAGTTTCAACAGGGTTGTATGTTGCAAATTTTGAGGGTAAATATGGCATAATTGATTTTGCTGATATTGCATTTGTGCCTTTTGAATATGAAACGTATTCTGTTTACAACACGAACTTCATAAAATTTGCCGGTACTACTCAAATATTGTGGTATGATTTGATGTTGAGAAAAATTTTCTGGAAAGGCTGATCCTTTTCTCTTGAGTTCCTCTTTTTGAAGTAAATTTGCCTTATGGAATATAATAAAGTTACCCGTGATGTTTTAGATCAATTCATCAAAATATGTGGCGAAGGAAATGTGATTACAACTCATGATTTGCTCGAAAATTACTCTCATGATTATACCGAAGATCTGAAGTTTTTTCCTGAAGTTGTTCTCAAGCCGATAACAACTGAGGAAGTTAGTGCCATTCTCATTATTTGTAACAAGCATCACATTCCTGTTACTCCCCGTGGTGCCGGAACAGGTCTCAGTGGAGGTGCGTTACCAATTTTCGGAGGTGTAGTTATTTCTATGGAGCGTTTCAATAAAATTATTCAAATTGATGAACGAAATTTGCAAGCCACTGTAGAACCCGGAGTAATTAACCAGGTTTTCCAGGATGCTGTTATCGAAAAGGGCCTCTTCTATCCTCCTGATCCCGCCAGCAGAGGGTCCTGTTTTTTGGGTGGTAATCTCGCCGAATGTGCCGGTGGTCCTAAAGCGGTTAAATATGGTGTTACCAAAGACTATGTGCTTAATACTCAGGTGGTTCTGCCTACTGGCGAAATTATTTGGACCGGCGCCAATGTGTTAAAAAATTCAACAGGTTACAATCTTACTCAATTAATGATTGGCAGCGAAGGCACTTTGGGAATCATCACCAAAATAGTTTTTCGTTTAATTCCTTATCCTGCCCACAACCTCTTGCTACTAGTTCCATTTAAGGATCCTGATAGTGCATGCCGCGCAGTTTCTGCTGTGTTTAGAGCAGGTATAACACCATCAGCAATGGAATTTATGGAGCGTGATGCAATTGATTATGTCTTGAAATATGTAGATGTTTCTTTGACTATTCCAGAAGATGTAAAAGCACATTTGATTATTGAAGTAGATGGCAATGATTTGGATGCTCTTTTTAAAGATTGCGAAAAAATCACAGAAGTGATGAACGATTTTGGTGCCGAAGATGTTCTCTTTGCTGATACTGCCCAACAAAAAGCGGAGCTCTGGAAAATGAGACGAGCTACCGGTGAAGCCGTGAAGTCACATTCAATCTACAAAGAAGAAGATACTGTTGTTCCTCGAGCAGAATTACCTGAATTGCTAAAAGGTGTAAAAGCAATAGGCACTAAATATGGGTTTCGTTCCGTTTGTTATGGACATGCCGGTGATGGAAATTTGCATGTAAATATTATTAAAGAAGAAATGAGTGACAACGATTGGAATACAAAAGTGCCTGAAGGTATTCGCGAAATATTTCAATTAACAGTGAAGCTTGGAGGGACTATCTCAGGTGAACATGGAATCGGATTAGTCCAAAAGGATTATATGAACATTGCATTTAACGAAGTGCAAATTAATCTTCAAAAGGGAATTAAAAAATTGTTTGATCCGAACAATATTCTTAACCCGGGGAAAATGTTTAATTGATAGTCGAGTTATGATGTGGAAAACGGGAATTTAAAATTACAAATTTCCAATGTTCAATTAAAAATGAAATTACATATTTGACATTGGAAATTGGACATTCCCGTAAAATTCGTTGATGAATAAAATTTCCATAGTAAAGAAAAATAACCTGATGAGAACAACTGGTCACTGATTACTGGTCACTGAATACTGGTCACTGCTCACTGCTCACTGGTCACTGATTACTGGTCACTGGTCACTGCTCACATGCCACTAAAACATCAGTCAAAAGAAAATTTAATTTTATCGAAAAATACTAATCATTGATCACCGGAATACAATAATTATTATAAACATGACGTATATCAAAGGCACACCCTGACAACACGAGACCACCAAGTTCTCCTATTGCAAATAACCACCAACTATTGAAAAATAAATTTCTTTTAATTTTACTTTTTACGATTGCATTTAATCCTGCGCATGGGCAGGAGATGCTTGGGATAAGCAATTCTAATTTTGCGGGTAACATGGGAATGGGATTGAATCCATCACTTTTTGTAGGCTCTCCCTATTTGTATGAATGGAATTTTATTTCAGGTGATCTTTTTGCGGATAATGATTATGTATATCTTCCTAAAAGAACTAATTTACTGGGTTCGAGTATCAGAGGTGAATCAATTCCGGAAGAAGATGTATTAGATTATTATACCTCCACTCCCAAAAATGCATATTCAAATATTTTTCTGAGAGGGCCCTCATACATCCGTAACAACGATAATTTTTCGTGGGGATTTCATACCGCATTCCGTTCCAATTTAAGTGCAACTGATGTTCCCTTTCATTTAGCTAAATTTATAAAAGAGGGATTCGACTACATTCCGCAACATGATATCAGATATGTTTCAACACCTTTCCGTTCGGCAACAATGGCTTGGGGCGAAATAGGAGGTACCTACGGAAAGAAATTACATGAGGTCCGTAATAAAAGTTATTTGGCAGGAGCTGTAACACTCAAATTAATTTTGGGCTTCGATGCGGCATACACCAATATCACCGATTTCGATTATGAACTACCCTCTTCAGATACATTAGTTGTATATAACGCAACAGGTGAATACGCTCATTCTCTGTCTGATGGTGACCAATCGCTGGCTAAGCCATTTCGTATTAGAGGTTATGGTGCAGGAATTGACATTGGTTTCACTTATTACAGAGGAAAAGTGCATGGTGGAGGTGATTGTAACGAGACTGCTGAGAAATTGAAAAAATATAAATATCGTTTGGGATTTTCGGTGATTGATATAGGCATGGTTAAATTTAGCAAGCAAGCAAAAGTTTTCACTTTTTCTAATTCATCAACAGTGTGGCCGGGTATCGACACTGTGAAGTTCAATTCTATCGGCGCATTAGATACCAGTATAAGTTATCATTTTTATGGAGATCCCTACCAATCGCAATCAGGGTCGAAATTCAACATGTTCCTTCCCGGTGCTATCAGTGTTCAATTTGATTATTGCATTATGCCACGCTTTTATGCCAATGCAACTCTTGTACAGGCAATGCCAATTTCGAAAAATGCAATTGTAAGAGCCTCACAAATTTCGATCGCTCCGCGTTATGAAACTCGTAAATTTGAGGTCGCTCTTCCTCTAACAGTTTATG
>CAWFDA010000017.1:0-187694 GCA_963814475.1 uncultured Bacteroidota bacterium
CTGCAAATGGTCCGAAGAGAATAATTTCGTCTTTGTATAAAACTAAGTTGTCTTTGAAAGAATATATTAATATTCCAACAACAAAAAAAAAGGAACCGAAAGTTGTTATTGTTCCCACTGAAAAGAATACTTGTTTACTAAAGTACTCCTTTATCGATATGCCTTTGAGGTAGGCAAATAGTTTAGCGATTAACCAAATGATTAATGCTGCTATGAGCATGGCGATTTACCGAGCTCCCAACTGAGTCCTTCCAGATGGTGGTGATAAATTCTCTCATGATTTTACTTCCTGTGATGTTTTGTGAAATTTCTGTTCAAAATACCTCTTAACAAAATATCTTCCTTTAGGAGAAAAATAGAAATAATTTTGGCCCCAAATTATTATTTCTTGTGTTTTATAATAACTAACAACATCATGGTCCTTATAGAAATCAAAATTATCCTTTGATTCAACTCCGCTGATAATATCAGAAAAGAATTCATACACTTTCGAAGATTTAAGTATCAAATAACTCTTTTCATGTTTCTTATCAATATTATCACCATATATCACACCACTGCCACTATGACTAAGAATTACTTTGACTTTTTCAGGCTCATGGTATTTATCTTCCAAATATAGTTTTAGAAAGAAAGTACCCTTCTTCTGAAAAGTATATTTCTTCTCTTTTGACATTTGGAATTGAGGCCGGCTAAGTAATACCTTGGGTTAAGAAATATGAAACAACATCTTTTTCTAAATCAGCAAATTCAAGTCTATCAATTCGACTTACTATTTCAGGAAAAGATTTGAATAGCTTCGGAATTTTTTAAAGATTCCATACTATTTATCCAACCATCTTTATTGATGAATTTGTGATGGTGGTTTCTTCTTTTTCTTTTTTTCTTGTTTTGATGAAAATAAATCAGCAACTGTTTTTTTTTCTGATGTTGAAATGGACTGATTATCGGTTGAATTTTTACCCATGTTATTTAAAATTCGCGTGAACATAATACCTATCGCCAACAACGCCGTATAACAAATTTTGTATGCCACCACCAAACAACAATCAAAAACACGATAAAGTAAAATAGAGCAATAAGGCAAACTCCCAAGTAAACGGAATTCTAGATATCTTTTACGGGTAAGCGAATCGATGATGCCATTGATAAATTCATTGTAGGAAAAGGAAATCAAAAACGAATACAAAAAAGAATGAAGCAGATAGCTTCCGAGTATTGCGGCAGCTATGACCTTGCTCCAAACCAGACTCCATATTTCTGTAATCCTATCTTTTTTCATTAAAACAATGATTGTATAATAAGTTTCTCTGAATTAAATTCTTTTATACTAGTTTTTCATATTCAATCCGACGTGCTTCAAGAAGCTGAATTAAATCATCACACATTTGAATATCAACCTCTACTGATAAAGCGTTTTTGTATTTCTGTACCAATGTATCATTTTCTGGCAACTCAATAGGGTCAATCATTACTCTGTAATTTTTATCCGAAATTACATAATACCAACCAGTTGTCGTGTCAGTTAATATAATCTCCAATGGCAAATTTCCTGGAATTAAATTAAAGCCTGTCTGGAAAGCTTGGCAATATTAACGCTGTTAGCCTACATCAAACTTTGTTGATGAGATAACCATCAAATTAATAAAAAAGGTTAACTCAATCCTAAAATAGAAAATTTGGGAATAGAATTAGAATATTTGGGAATAAGAATACTCCTACAACATTTAAGTAATTGATATTCAATGTATTTACGCGGTCCCGTAGGGATTCGAACCCCAAACCTTCTGATCCGTAGTCAGATGCTCTATCCAATTGAGCTACGGGACCCTAAATTTTTTTCAGGGTGCAAAGATAGTGGATTTATGGTTAATTTGAAAATGATATATTGATTACGATAAGTTATTGATAATTAATGAGATGGAAACAAGTTATTTGCATAAATGACCTATGACACTCCCGTTCGTACAATGGCTTGCGGAATGACATAAGCGGCATTCGCTACCTAGTCAAATGCCAAATGACCCAATGACCAATGACCCAATCACTCTTTTTTATTCCGGTTTCTTTCCCTTATCAGGTTTCGCAATTGAATCCCTCATGTCGGTATCGGCCTGAATATTTTTCATTTTATAATAATCCATGATGCCTAGATTTCCGGAACGAAAAGCTTCGGCCATGGCCTGTGGAACCTGTGCTTCTGCTTCGATTACTTTTGCTCTTGCTTCCTGTGCCTTCGCTTTCATCTCTTGCTCAAGTGCAACAGCAAGTGCGCGTCGCTCTTCTGCTTTAGCTTGTGCAACTTTTAAATCGGCACTTGCTTGTTCAGTTTGCAATTTTGCTCCAATGTTTTCACCAACATCAATATCGGCAATGTCAATTGACAATATTTCGAATGCTGTTCCTGCATCGAGTCCTTTATTCAAAACTGTTTTCGAAATTTGATCAGGATTTTCAAGCACCGATTTATGATCGTGTGCAGAACCAATGTTCGTTACAATTCCCTCTCCTACCCTTGCAAGAATAGTTTCTTCACCGGCACCACCCACCAACTGATTGATGTTTGCACGAACAGTAACACGAGCCTTCACCAATAATTGAATACCATTTTTTGCCATTGCGGAAACAGCAGGTGTATCAATTACACGAGGGTTTACAGAAAGCTGTACTGCATCAAACACATCACGACCGGCTAAATCAATTGCAGTAGCAGTTTTAAATGTTAATGGAATGTTTGCTTTGTCGGCGGAGATTAATGCCTTAATAACGTTGTTCACGTTTCCACCTGCCAAATAATGCGTTTCGATATCATTGGAAGTAAGATTTAAACCTGCTTTAGTTCCGTTTATCAATGCATTTACAACAACGCTTGGTGGCACTTTTCTTAAACGCATTAATATCAAATCCAGAATACTCACTTTGACTCCTGAAAAGATCGCAGTGATCCATAAATTGACAGGAACAAAATAAAGAAATAGAAATAAAACAATAATCGATGCTATGATTACCAGAAGTAGAAAGGGTAGTGTCATGGGGTTATGATTTTTTTAGGATGATTTTTAAGAATGATTGTTTTTTGATCTTTATGATGATTATGATCTCTTATGATGGATTTGTTATGATGATGATTTTTGTTGATCTTTAAGATGATTATGATCTCTTATGATGATTTGTTATGATGATTATTTGTTATGATTTATTTGTTATGATTTATTTGTTATGATTTATTAGCTATGATTTATTAGCTATGATTTATTTAACCATTCCCGTCTATAAAGTGGGCGTTAAATATTTAGTTCGGTAACTTTAATTTTTACAATAACTTTATTAGGCAACACTCTAGTAACAACAATTTTTGTTCCGGCTTCGATTAATTCTCCGCTTGTTTGTGCTTCCACTTTATATTCTCCGATTATAACCGTTCCTGATGGGCGCAATGCGGAGATGGTTTTGCCTTCATCACCTTCAGCAATACTCAAGCCTCCCACTTCATTAACATGACTATCGATTGTATCATTTAATCCATACTTTTTCCAGGCTCTAGTTTTTAGTGAACCATAAATGGCGACAAAAGTTAATGCAAATGTTGATGCAAGTGTTATGTGCCCTGCAACGTCACCATGAGCTTTGTACATCCAAACAATAGAAATTAATAAAAAGATAGAACCAATCACTCCTGAAATAAAACCGGGAAGGACCAATATTTCCAATACTAGTAGTAAAATTCCAATTAAAATTAACCCAATTATTAAAACCATATTCAATTTCCTGATGGAAGTTAACAGTGGGTGAAGATACTCAAAAAAACCAATTATTCAATGACAGCTGAAAGTCCTCTATCCTGTAACGCATCGCAAATTGGGCGCAACTTTTTAAAATCGCCATCTTTAACCGAACATTTGCCATTGTAATGGATAATGTACGTACATTGTTCAGCCTGAATACGCTCGTGTTTACAAACTTTGATAAGTGAATCAATCACAAAGTCAAAAGTATTCACGTCGTCATTGTAGATGATAATCTGATTATCCGGTTTGACCTCGGGATCAATGACCAGACTAAAATCTTCTAAGGTGCGAGTATCGAACATGAGAAGTAGGATTAGGTTTACGAATTACAAATTTAGTACTTTTTTTGAAATCTCAACGAAAGCGACATCTAGATATCAACATAGTATTGATATGTAGGCAATTACGAAAATATAATAGTGAACTTTAAAGTGAAAAATCAACAAATTCCAACGGCCGATCAATAAAAAAAACAGGTTCTTTTTGTCAATTGGAATATTGATGTATCTGAAAAATCAAACACATTGGACGAAATAAAAAAAATGCAGAAAAAAATGGCTATTCAGCAATTTTAACTACACTTTCCAAAGGCAATCTTGAACCATCTGAATAGGCCACAATAAAGGCATCAGCCACTCCTTTTTCAATCATATTTGTTTTGAGTGTCAAAGCTGTTTCATAACTTTTTTCGCTACCGGTCATAACTAACAACAAGCCCTCTTCGTTTCTAACATATATTAGATCAGTAATACCAATGTCAGCATATTTCTTCTTCAAATCATCTGCATTTTTGTCTTTATAAGCGCCCACTTGCACACGGAAAATTAAGTTTTTAGGTGGCTCGGGCATATCAACAATTGATGGTTGTGCAGTTGCAAATTCCGGTATTGCGTTATTTTCCGTAACAATTTCATTTTCCTTTTTCTTAGAACGGTTTCCAAAAATTCCGGATCGTTTTTCTGATTTCTCAACTGATGTTATCTCACTTCCAATTTCCATTTCAACTGGCTGCGAAGAATTTTGTGATAAATTTTTATCAGGAATGGTAGTCTGATTATTTGTACTTACTTCAGAGGTTGTGGCCTGAGTATTTTCACTTTTTCCAGAAGTTGATGTGGACTGATTCGTTCCTTTATCAGAGTGTTTTTGTGTACTATTTGAAGGATCGTTATCATGAGTTGAATGCATATTGTTCGATGTTGCACCAGATTCGGTTTGAGATGAATTTGGAGTAACTGAACTATTCGATTTTTGCTCTTTGGCGATGGATTCATCTATATATTTTAATTCTGCATCAGAAGAAGTTGTGTTATCTGTAGCAATGTGTGAATTATTTGCCAATGGTGTTGTTTGTCCTGCAGGTTGTGAGACCTGTGCTCCTTCGTTAGTACTGCTCGATTTTTCTTTGGTATTTTTAACTGAATTACTTTCGGAAGTTGTCGATTGAGTGGAACTCACTTTAGGAGTAGCACTCAATGAAGATTCACCGGCTGAATTCTTGTTTGTTGAAGTGTTGCTTTTGGGATCAGAGTCTACAGTGCTCGATTGCTTATTTCCAGAGGTTACTTCAGGGGATGCGATTGTGCTTAGATTTCCTGATTCAGGTGATGCAACATCGTTAGATCTTTTTGCTTCTGCAGAAATTGAAATCTCATTTTTTGTTTCCGCTTTTGAAACATTGCTACTTGCAGTAGGAATTGAATTTTGATTATAATTACCTGAATTAGCATCTACAGCTTGTAAACTGTTTTCTTCTTTTGTAGTAGTGGTTGAAATTATCTCCGGAATTGAATTACTTGCAACTGATGATTTAGAATTATTTTCTACTTTTGAAGAAGTAGTGGAACTTGGCGATGAAGTTGTGTTCCCTTCAGGCATAACTTCAGAATTTTTAGACTGGGTAGTTCCTGCAGGATTAGTAGCAGTTAAATTACCTGTCGAATGAGTAGAAGATGAATTTGAAATAGATGTACTACCATCAGAATGTTTTGTTCGGTTTAACTCATCGGTACTTTTAGAATTCCCATTTGTTGAACCGGAATTAGAAGATGCGTTCTTTTCAGGTTGGTCATTTTGCTTTTCAGAATCAGAAATTATTTTTGTATCAGTATTACTATTACTATTTTCTATTGGAGTTGCAACCATCGTACTTGCTGTAACCATTTCTCCCGATGTAGAATTTGTTCTTTCTAATGTATTTTTGGCTAAACCTACTTCATCAACATTAATGTTTGAATTGGATGCCTTTGAATTTGTCGAATTTGCCTCATTAGATTTTAATATAGTTGATTCGGTTGAATTTGATGATGCTGAGCTGTTAGGTGTTGATACAACAGACACGGATCCCGGCAAAGATGTAGTATCTACATTCTTTGAATCAGAATTCGCAGTTAAATGTTCTGAGGTTTTAGATTTTGAAGTAACCTCATTGTTTGCTGTTTCAATATTTTTAATTGCCTGTTGTTTTTCCTTATCTGCAGAAGTAGAAAGATTCTCTATGGTAACCAAATCAATTGGCTCACTGTTCGTATTTGAAGCAGCGGAAGAATTAGTTTTTGTGTTTTGCGAAGCAGCAGTTAATTGAGCAGAGGGAGAATTAGTTTTTGTGTTTGGAGAAGTAGTAGTTGAGGGAGCAGTTGAAGAATTATCTTTTGTGTTTGGAGAAGTAGTAGTAGATGGAGCAGTGGTAGAATTCGATTTTGAACCATTAGATTTTTCTGACAAAGGTTCATTTGTCTTTTGAGCAGAAGCAGTTGAAGATGTTGATTCTTTTGATACTTGATTACTGTTTTGGTCAACAACAGGTGTAGTATTTGATTCTCCGTTTTCGAAATCCACATCTGAGTTGCTTTGTTTAGAAGTTGCAACACCATTCCGACTACTTGTTGTAGCAAGTGCCATATCGCGATCACCAACATTTTGTGTAATAGAGGGGACTAAAGCTGATTTATTTCCGGCAATCACATTACCATCAATAGGAATTCGGTTGGTGATAGTCATCACTTCTTTAGCCTCATCGGTTCTAACCAAATAAATTTCCTGCAATAATTTTGGAGATGAGTAATCGGACAAATCAACTAATTGCTCTTGCGAATTAAAGCCCGCCAGCTCTACCATATAAATAAATTTAGAAGGAACAGGAAGTTTAAGATTATAATTTCCTTCCTGTGATGGTGTTCTAAACTGAGCCACAATAGAACGATCGTCAGGATTCATGATGGTAACTTTTGCTTCTGACAATTCTAATCCCGATTTGCAATTAAAAAATCCACTAATAGCGATAAAATTCCTGGTTTCATTAATGATTGCAACTTTATAAACATCGCATTTACCAGCAGCTGATTCTCTGTTGCTGGAAAAATAAGCGAATTTATTATCTAAAGAAGGAACATAATAGAAATCATCACCGGGTGAATTTATTGGAGGGCCCATAGGAATTGGTTCCGACCATGTTGAAGTAGAGAGATCGAGATCACTTCTAAAAATATCATAGCCTCCTGTGCTGCGTGATCCCTTGGAACTGAAATAAAGAGTTTTCCCATCGTTAACAACAATAGGAAATGCTTCGTCACTAGATGAATTAATTACATCACTTAACATTTCCGGAAACATCCAAAGACCTTTTTGATCTTTTATTACTCTAAAAATATCAAAACCTTTACCATTACTTTTGCTGGCATTAGAATACACAAGAGTATTACCAGTTGAAGGAAGAAAAACGTAAGCACTTTCGTTAGAGCCTTTGGTGCTCTTATCTTCATACTCCTTTGGCAGTTTCAAAAACCGTCCTACTTCAGGAATATTTTTATAAAGCAGAAAAAAATCAATAGCTGCAGTTTCAGATTTTTCCAATATTCGATGACGTTGGAGTGAAAGATCATTTTTTACGTCAATTCCATTTTTGCACATTTGAATAAGTGCATCTCCATTAGCATTATTCCAAGATGAACGACCTGCATTAATCTTATAACTTTGAAAGGCGGATATGGCTTCATCATATTTGTACGAGGAGTGATACGCCTTGCCTAAATAGAGCCAAGAATCGTTTGGATTTTGAGGAGATTTTGTAGCTAATTCTAAAAAACGGACCGCTTCGGCCTTATCAGGCGCCACTTCCATTATGCAAACTCCAAGACAGTAATTATAATGTGAATTGTCGGGCCGATTACTTACTATTTGTGAAAATAGCGGAAAGGCCTTTTCATAGTTTTTTTCATTGAAGAATTTTTCCGCAGCACGGATAAGCTCCTCTTCTGATTTATATCCCGATTGACCGAATAGATTTGATGTAATTAAAATCAATACCAGTAAAACAGGAATAATTACGCTTCCCAGTCGATGAAACATGGTGATTATTTGTTTGTTACCACCCTTTTACGTCATTGAGGTAGTGAGGTTACACTTATTAAGATACGGGCTAATTCCCCTGCTTGATTTTTTTCCTTAAAAAAGCCACCTTAGACTCCTTGCCCCTTAAGAGACGTTCAATATTTTTCTGATGAGTAATAAGAACCAGAATGGAAACTGCCATGGCAAAGATATTAACAGTTGGGATTGTTTCATTCAATACCAGCATGATTATGAATGGATAAGCTATTGCAGCCATCATCGAGCTCAAAGATACATATCCTGATAAAATTAAGGTAGCGAGGAAAATTCCCAAGCAAAATAAAGCTGCAACAGGCTGGAAACCAATTAGTATACCTAAAAGTGTAGCTACTCCCTTACCCCCTCTGAAGCCTGCAAACACCGGAAATATGTGCCCAAGCAAAGCGGCAATTCCTAGAGCTAACTTAAAGTTTTCAAGTTGCTGAGTATTAGGAAGGTAATTACCAATCAAATGGACCAATTGAATCGCAAGAAACCCTTTGAAGATATCAAGAAATAATACAGGAATCCCGGCTTTTTTGCCTAAAACTCTAAAGGTATTGGTAGCCCCGGCATTTCCGCTACCATATTCTCGCACATCTATTCCATACAAGGCTTGGCCAATCCAGACTGCCGAAGGAATGGAGCCTATTAGATATGCACCGGCAAGGGCAAGTAGATTTTCAGTATTTATCAAAATGTGTTCAGGTAATCGTGGTCAAATATAAATATTATGAGTCAACCTGATACTATTGGTCTTTATGGATCGTCTTACTCCCTGTTTTCCACCCGTTTAACAAACTCATTCTTTTTACGTTCTGTCGAAAGCAGGTATTGATACGGAGCCTGGTTACCTTTTTCATCCGCCACACGCTTGTCAGGTTTCATATTATTTATGATATCATTGAATTTGGTATCCGAAGAAATCACCTGCATAACTCCACGCTGGTAATTAAAGAAGTAATAGGAATTACCATCAAGCTCGAGGTAAAAATTAAAGATATCTCCCGACCGTTTTCTAGCAATTTCAATATACCCTTTGATCATCCTTCCAACCGGATTTTTTCCAATATAGCCCACGCCAATATTTCCAACCGATTTGTATGATAACATTTCTTTTTGCCAGTAAAATTTAACATCCGACAAAAACAGAGAGTGTTGTAATTCGGCAGGTACTTTTTTAGGTGTTCCATACAAACTGATTTCCGAAATAAATTTATCCGCTTGTTCCCTTCCCATCAATGATTTCATTCCATTTTGGAATACTGGTCGAGAATCGTTTGTTGGCGGTAAAGTTGGATACGTCAAAATATTATCTGCCATAGCTTTCAATGCCTCCTCATTAAAGAAAAAATCCAAATCAAACATTCCATCAAAGTAAAGTGTATCTGCGACGGGATCGAGATTGGCAACTCCTACAGTATTCATTTTAAACTGACCGAAGTTAGCACCTAGATTTATCCTACCCTCCCCTTTGAAGCTGCAAGCATCATCATTGAGTGCGAAAGAATTTCCATAATTGAATGGCTTTTCAGGTTGATCTTTACTTTCTTTAGTAGGAATTACATCAGGGGCAGGCATAATCCTGAATTCACGCGATGAGTTATCAAATGAGAGTAACCCTTCCGCAGAAATAATTTCTTGATCAGCACTTCCTCTTTTCGGAGACATGAATGCTCCATAAGCGTTCGCAGAATCTCTTCCAAAAAGGATAGCTGAAAACACTTTTTCACCACTTTCATTAATGGGAGCATTCACAGGAACGTTTACACCTTTTGGATCAATTTCAGCTGCAAAACCGAACCATGTTTGTTTAATTGACGGACAATTATGATTAGCTCTTGCAAAACCCTTAAAGAAAGGACTCGGTCGAGGAGC
The DNA here is from genome assembly GCA_963814475.1 of uncultured Bacteroidota bacterium. Taxonomy (GTDB): domain Bacteria; phylum Bacteroidota; class Bacteroidia; order AKYH767-A; family OLB10; genus JADKJB01. The sequence continues at coordinate 10,035 of CAWFDA010000017.1, forward strand.
TTGAATTGTGAGCTTGCCTTTGTATTGAATATTCGGGCTCAACAAAAAGTTCATAGCATCGGGAATTTCTCCGGTAGCATAAGTTTGAAACGATGTATCTACACCAATTTGATTCAACCTTAAAAGATGTTTTACTTTTAGTTGATCTACATATTCATAATCGCCGGATCCATAATAATTTTTACGTGAAGTTATATTAATTGTGGCATTCATCATTGTGTGATACTTGGTAGAAGTATTTGCTACCACTTTTGCATTCATCAACGTATCCATTACTGCACTTTTTTCAATTGTAACTTTTCCATCACCGGGAATAATTGAAGCATCAGCCACATTAATTTCTTTCACATCTTTAGCCTTTATTAAATAGTCGGTGAGGTTATACGATGCATCGGGCGAAAACCATCTCAATGAATCTTGGGCAGGATTAATAGAAACGAATTCTGATCCGGCGATATTCATTTCTGTGTTATCTTTTTGTGCTACCTTCATACCGAACTGAACATTTTTGTCATCCATTAACCATTTGAATTTTTCGATGTAACAGATGTATTGGTTAAGTGGAAAAGTTACATAGGAACCAACTCCATTCGAAGCAAATTCTCCGTAACGTTTTTCAAAATCAATAAACGATTTCATGTTAGTAGTAGAGAGTGCAAGAATACCAGACTCACCTGATTTAAGACGAAAATCGGAGGTATCGGCTTTTAAAGTCATGCTTTTAAATTCGATTTTTTGTGAGAGTATCTGAGCTTGTTCAAACGAAACAATACCATCACCGGTAAGCCCTGTTTTTGCAAGAACAAGATTTCCATCATGATCCACCTTATTATCATACATGTTAAATGTAGAATCTTTTTTGAAAAGGAACATTTTATCCTCTTTCGGTCTCCAGTTCATGTAAATGTTAGCAGCAACCACTGAAGGGTATTCAACTGCTCCAATAGTTTTCTTGACCATATTAAAATTGTCGATATCGGCATTTGCAGAATCAGGAAAAAAGAAAATGTCTTTTGATACTGCTGCAGCATTAAGATAGGTAATTTTTCCACCTCCTCGCAAACCATTATTACTCAAATCGAGATTTTCATAATAATTTCCTTTTGATGCATATGCCGGTAAACCAACATCGGAAAGTACTTTCTTAAATCCAAGTGAGTAGTCGCGTTGAATGGTTAATTTCTCCGGAATATCGGGGAATATTCCAGCCGAAGTCAGAGCACCTTCAAACTCAAGTCCTTCCGGTTTGAAATTATCCAAGCTATCAATAGTGAATGGACTCACTTTGAAATAAAATGCAGACCTTTCATAAATTGAATTAAATATCCATGGATAGTCATAGTAAACATACGAATAATTGTCACTCTTAAATATGGGATATTCGGGGCTTTTTTGGTAGGATGATTTATTATTTGCTCTATCGATTTGCAGATATCCTGTAACATTTTGCAATACACTTTTTATTGGAATAAGAGCAATCCGTCCATCAGGCAGAACTTCATCCGAAGGAATTTTCATGCTAACTGAATCCACTGCATTGAGATGAAAATTAAATTCCTCATAATTAAACTCAAAATCTTTCCCTATAAAATCAAATCTTCCTGCATGAACTCTACCATTAAAAGTAAAATCACGATTTTTCTTAATTGTTAATTCTTGTTCAAATGGCACCACAAAAACATTTTGGGTATCACTCAAACTCACTCGTGCAACTCCCCTCATGTCGATATCATTATTTAAAAGGTTAATTGTTGCGTTTGGCAATCCACTTATTTGTGATGAAAATTCAAGAATGTCATAATCTGTTTTACCTACACTGGCGCTGAGATAATAATACAATCTATCTTTGAGTACTGCTTTATCTGTAGCTTCACTGTATGCAATAAATCCTTTACTGTTTAATGCCAGAAACAAACTTCTTATCTGTGTATCGCTCATTTTGAGATACATTGCATAATCAGAAACGCTTATTTCACGGGTCTGATATTTTTCGCCATATTGCTTTAGAGTGTATAGCGGATTAACTTCAGCAAAACCCTGCAACTGTTGATACCGTTGGGCCCTGAAAAAATTAGAGGATTCAAAAGTTAATTTCACTTCTCCTTCACCACTAATCATTTTGAGATCAATCAGTGGATCATCAATTTTCCATGTTAATGCATCAAAATACATATCAATATCATGGTAGGAGCTATAATAAGGTGTTCCGGAAGATTTACCTGATGGACGAATGAGAGTGAGCTCCCGTTCTTTATTAATATATTTAAATTCAACACCGGGATGATAAATTGAATCCTTTTCCATGTAAAATGTAACTGAAACATTATCAGAAACAATCCGATCGGGACGCATAACAAAACTTTGTGCGGCTGCAATTAGGAATGGTTTACCACTTCTAAAAAATGTAAGGGTAGCAGCACGCTCCTTTCCTCCTGAGCCAATCATTTTTGATCCATGCATTGAGAACCCACCTTTATAACTGGCATCTTTTACCAATTCTTTTATTTCGAGATTGGTGCTATAGGATCTAAAACGAGGATAAGTTGCATTTTCAAAATTTGTGTTGGCGAGCAATTTTTCGGATAACCTGCCAACAAGTGCCTGATTAAATATTTGTTTGTTATAAAACACAACTGAATCGGCTTCATAATCGGAACCGGAAACATCAATCATGTATTTTTTTAATTCAGCATAAACATCTTTTGGTGAAAGGCCTGCTCTGTTCCAGTTAACAGTTCCTCCACTTCCGTAAAAACGTTTGAGATTGGGATAATAAACTCCCTGTGTTGCGGTGATGATAGCGCTATCTTGTTTTGCTATACAAATGAGATTAGTAGTACCAAAAACAATTCTTGGCAGTGTATCAAATTCAAATGTGTAGTTATTTCCGGAAGCTTTCCAAATTGTAGAAGAAGATGAGTAAAGAGTATTGGTCGCAAATAAATCATAGCACACTTCCAAATATGCACTGAAATTCCTGGCAGAACCTGTTAAAAGCTTACCAATTCCTGCATGCCAGTTATCGAAACTTTGGCCGGTTTGACTACTTTCCGAATAACCAATTAAGGCATTCAAATAATTGCTGAAATCGGGAAACGCTTTGAGACGTTTCTTCAGCATGGCATCGCAAGTTGTGTAAATGCGCTCCTTCTGATCTGCCGTAAATTTAGCATTCCAAGGAATAGTGAATTTCTCAATAAGTTTTTCAGCATCTTTTTTATTTGTAGCAGCCAAAAAGGTTTGCATTTCAGTAAGAAAAACTACCGGATCATGTGAGAAACTTTTAATTGTTTGCGCTTTTAAAAACGCAGGTATCAGTAAAATAAATAAAAAATAAATTATTGATTTACTAATTTTGGTCTTCGTCATTAAAATGATTTTTAATTTTATTTAGATTCTTTTAAAATTCGCCTGACACCAGTCGTTTGAGACATGGTGTGAGGTACAAACTAAGTTTAATGATGTTGCTTTTTCGACTATTTTTTCCAAATCCGCCAAGTAAAAACCTGAAAGTAATAGAATGCCATCATTAGCAAGATTGGCAACATATAACGGAATATCTTCCAAAATAATGTTTCTGTTGATATTTGCTAAAATTACATCAAAAATTTCATTTCCCGGAGTACTCGAATCTCCGGTGAAAACCGAAACGTTTTTTATTTCATTAATTTCGCAATTCAGCACAGCATTTTCAGTAGCCACAGGATCATTGTCGATTGCCATCAGTGATTTGGCTCCCATTTTTTCGGCCAGTATAGCCAGAATTGCTGTTCCGCATCCCATATCAAGCACTTTTAGGTTTTCAAAATTTATTTTCAACATAGCTTCCATCATCATTGATGTTGTAGCATGATGCCCAGTTCCAAAAGCCATCCTGGGTTGGATAACTAATTCATACTTGGCTGAAGGATCGGGCATGTGGTACTCAGCTCTCACATACACTTCATTTCCAATCACCAAAGGTTTAAAACTATTTTCCCATTCCCGGTTCCAATTTCTTTTTTCAGCTGCCCGAAAAATATATTCAATCAAAACTTGATTATCTTCTTTTATAAAAGGCAATTCATCCAAAGCATTCTGATCGAATAGCTTTACATCAATGTAGGCTTTAACTCCTTTTTCACTTTCCTGAAACATTGAATAACCTATTTCGGCCAAATAGGCAACCAAAATATCAATGTTATCACCTCCGGGAATTACTGTGCATTCAACTTCAATATAATCCATTCTACAAAAATAGAAAATGATCAAAAAAAAGGAAGTGTTTTCGGCAGAGGTTATTAACACTCCTACCGGATCAAATTTCTTACTTTTACAAAAAAATAAAGCAAGAATGAATTTAGTAATTAAGAATATCAGTTTGTTGGTTCAGGTCAGAAACACTGCCATAATAAAGGTTTCGGGCAGTGAAATGAAAGATTTACCGGTATTAAAAGACGCTTGGCTGTTTTGTTCCAATGGGGTTTTTGCTTCCTATGGTGCCATGGAAAACTTTCAACAAGCCATGAAAGAACTTGATCCTTCGGGCAGTTCCAAAATTATTGATGCCAAAGGCGGCATGGTAGTTCCTTCCTGGTGTGACTCACATACGCACATCGTTTATCCGGGTCCGCGAGATCAGGAGTTCAAAGATCGAATTCATGGACTTACCTACGAACAGATTTATGAAAATGGAGGCGGCATTTTAAATTCTGCAAAGAAACTTGCAGAATCATCTGAAGAACAATTGTTGGAAGGAGCCGTTTCCCGAATATCTGAAATGATTGCATTAGGAACCGGAGCCGTAGAGATTAAGAGTGGTTATGGGTTGAGTTTTGAATCGGAACTCAAAATACTGAGGGTGATTAAAAAATTGAAAGATATCTCTCCTATCCCTGTAAAGGCAACGTTTTTAGGCGCCCATGCTATACCGGCAATGTATAAAACTAAGAGATCTGAATACATAAATTTAATTATTGAAAAAATGCTTCCGGCAATTGCTCACGAAGGACTGGCCGATTATTGCGATGTTTTCTGTGACAGAGGGTTTTTCACTCCGTCGGAAACTACTCAAATATTGGAGGCAGGATGGAAACACCAACTTCGACCTAAAATACATGCCAATGAACTCGATTATTCTGGTGGAATACAGGTGGGAGTTCAGCAAAACGCTTTGAGTGTAGATCATTTGGAATTTACCGGAGATGATGAAATAAACTTGCTTCTTAATTCACAAACAATGCCTACTCTGCTTCCCTCAACCGCATTTTTTCTAAAGCTACGGTATGCACCTGCTCGAAAAATGATTGATGCCGGACTTCCGGTTGCCCTTGCGTCCGACTATAATCCCGGCTCATCACCTTCAGGTAATATCTCCTTTGTAGTTTCGCTATCCTGCATTTACATGAATATGGATCCTGAAGAGGCGATAAATGCAGCGACTATAAACAGTGCTTATGCTATGGATATGTCACAAAGCCATGGTACTATTACTCCAGGAAAACCGGCTTCGTTTTTTATTACTCAACCTGCACATTCTGTAGCTATGATACCCTATTCTTTCGGAAGCAATCTTATTGCTCGCAGGTTCATAAATGGAATCGAATTTTGACCAAAATTAATTGCGATCTTTGCACCCTGAAAATAAATAATTATGAAACAATTGATTGAATGTGTTCCTAATTTTAGTGAAGGAAACGATATGAGTATTATTAACCAGATTACCTCTGCTATTGAATCGGTAAATGGAGTGAAATTACTGAATGTTGATCCGGGAAAAGCTACCAATCGAACGGTAGTTACTATTGTTGGGGAACCTTCTCAAGTTGTTGAGGCTGCCTTTTTAGGGATTCAAAAAGCTGCTGAACTCATCGATATGACGAAACATACTGGTGCCCACCCAAGAATGGGCGCTACCGATGTGTGTCCTTTTATTCCTGTTGCCAATATTTCATTGGAAGAAACCGCTGAATGGTCGAAAAAATTGGCTGCAAAAGTAGGCTCAGAGTTAAACATACCGGTTTACCTTTATGAAGCAGCTCAATCCAACACCACTCGGAACAATTTATCAATAATAAGAGCCGGCGAATATGAGGGATTTGCTCAAAAAATTAAAGAACCATTATGGAAACCTGATTTTGGACCCTCAGTTTTTAATATTCGCTCAGGTGCTACCGTTATAGGTGCCAGGGATTTTCTGATTGCCTACAATGTTAACCTAAATACCAAATCAGTTAAAAGAGCCAATTCAATAGCATTCGATATTCGTGAGGCAGGTCGTGTTAAACGCGAAGGAAATCCTATCAGCGGCCCTATTGCTAAGAATGAAAAAGGTGAAGAGATTCGTATTCCGGGCAAACTCAAAGGAGTTAAAGCTATTGGCTGGTTTATTGAAGAATATAATATTGCTCAGGTATCAATAAACATCACGAAGTTTAGAGATACACCACTTCACAAAGTATTTGATGAATGTGTTAACAGTGCTACTGAGAGAGGTATGCGAGTGACAGGTTCTGAATTAGTTGGGTTGGTTCCGCTTTCGGCTATGCTGGAGGCCGGGAGGTATTTTCTCGAAAAGCAAAAACTTTCTATCGGCGTTTCGGATGAGGAACTCATTCATATTGCCATCAAATCAATGGGATTGGATGAACTTGGTCCATTCAATCCGCAACAAAGGATTATTGAATATTGTTTGGAGGAATCAACTTCCAATCCATTGGTAAAGATGTCTCTCACCAAATTTTCTTCTGAAACAGCCGCTGATTCACCTGCTCCCGGAGGAGGATCTGTTTCGGCATATGTTGGTGCATTGGGAATTTCACTTGGCACTATGGTGGCCAACCTGAGCTCATCTAAAAAAGGGTGGGAAAACCGCTGGCAAGATTTCAGTGAGTGGGCAGTTAAGGGCCAAAAACTAAGAAATGAACTTCTGGCACTAGTTGATGAAGATACTCGTTCTTTCAATGCAATTTTAGAAGCATTCCAGATGCCGAAAAGTAACGAAAACGAAATTGCAACACGTAAAAATGCGATTCAAGCTGCTACAAAATATGCCATAGAGGTTCCATTCAAAGTCATGCAAATTTCTTTGGAATCTATGGATACTATCAAAGCCATGGCTGAACAAGGTAATCCAAACTCTGTTTCTGATGCCGGCGTTGGTGCGTTGTGCGCCCGCACTGCCGTGACAGGAGCTTTTTTAAATGTGAGAATCAATTGCTCCGGCTATAATGATAAAAAGTTCGTGGATGAAATGGTGGCTAAAGGTTCAGAAATTGAAAAAAAAGCCAAAGAACTTGAAGCAGATGTGATCAATATAGTCCTTAAAACCCTGTAAGTTCCTTTTCTTACAAGGGGATTTTTTGTGAAAAAGCAGTATCTTTTTCACAAATCCTACGTACACTAAATATTAGTTCCCCTCAAATCCATGCGGTTCAGGTTCATTCCCGACAGATTAATATACGCATTCTCCATTCAGTTGGTGGTGATGCACCTGAAAAAAAATCAGTTGATACTGGTTTATTGGGTGATTTTGTTTGGTTTTATCACACAGTCTTTTTCCCAACGCTTTGGGATACCATATCTCTTCCTTGATCCCGAATATCTTGGAAAAGTTGGGTTGTTTTCTTTTTTCATTGTCGGAATTGCCGTAGGGGTTTTCATCATGGCTTTCAATATTTCAAGTTATATTCTCAATAGTTTTAGGTTTCCCTTTTTAGCATCACTATCCAAATCTTTTCAGAAATACACCTTCAATAATTTTATTATTCCTTCGGCGTTTTTATTGATTTACCTTGCTGAAATTATTTATTTTCAATACTTCAATCAGTTTAAATCCATTCCTGAAATTTTTTTAAATGTAACCGGATTTCTCACCGGTGTTTTCTTGATAATCATATTTACACTTCGCTATTTCTTACTCACCAATAAGGATATTTACAAACTTTATGGTGTGGAGCAAGCCGATGTGTTACATTTAAAAGAGGCTGAAAAAGTACTTCAAAAATCTAAAGGGCGGGCACGACGGAAAAAACAACAAAATCAAAAAATATGGCGAGTCGACACGTATTTGGTGATGCCCTTCCACACCCGACTCGTGCGAAGTACCGAACATTACAAAGAGTACATGTTGCAATCGGTTTTCAAGCAAAACCACATCAATGCAGCAGTAATGGAACTCATTGTGTTCACAATATTTATTTTGCTGGGACTCTTTAGGGAATATGATTTTTTTCAAATTCCTGCAGCGGCTAGCGTGATGTTGCTCTTCACCATGTTTATAATGCTTTCGGGAGTGTTTAGGTTTTGGTTAAAGTCGTGGGCAAGTACTGCACTTATAGCCTTGTTCTTAGTGTTAAACTATTTCTCCCAATTTGATTATTTCAATCAGCGAAACAAAGCAATCGGACTTGATTACCGGCCGGCTAAAAAAGAATACACCATCCACTCAATGGAACAACTTCCGGATCATTTTTTGCTTGAATTGGATCGAAAAAATACCATTGCTATACTTGATAAATGGAAACAAAGGTGGGTAATACAGGGCGTTGATAAACCAAAAATGGTTATCACTAACATCAGTGGTGGTGGATTACGTTCTTCGCTTTTTACTTTTCGAACCATGCAAGCACTCGATAGCGTCCTTCATGGAAATTTGATGGATCATACTAGGTTAATTAGCGGATCTTCAGGTGGTGTGATTGGAGCATCTTATTACAGGGGACTTTATCTTGAACAAAAAGCCGAACTATTAGATCTGAGCGGAGAACAATCTGAAATCTTTCTTGATAACATTTCTAAAGACTTGCTCAACACTACGGCATTCAGTTTTACAGTAAGTGATATTTTCATGAACATGCAAAGCTTTAAAGAAAATGGTACTACTTACTATAAAGACCGAGGTTACGCTTTCGAGAAACAACTCAACAAAAATCTTGACGATGTGTTGAACAAAAATCTTGGGTTTTATAAGGAACCTGAATTAAGAGCGGACATTCCAATGTTGATTGTAAGCCCAACCATCATCAACGACGGAAGGGCAATGATGATTTCCCCTATCGGAATTTCATACATGATGCAGCAACCGGGCAGTCTATATTCCAAACTAGAACCTCTTCCCGACGCAATTGAATATACCCGTTTTTTTAAAGACAACAACCCATTAAATACCAGGTTTACCAGTATCTTGAGGATGAATGCTACTTTTCCTTATATAATGCCGGCAACTTCACTTCCAACAGAACCTCCCATTGAAGTAATGGATGCTGGACTCCGTGATAATTATGGTGTATTGAATTCTATCAGGTTTCTTTTTCAATTCAGAGATTGGATTAGTGAGAATACTTCAGGCGTAGTATTTTTACAAATCAGAGACACCAATAAAAAATCGAGAACACAAACTACCGGCCCTTCCACTATCCTGAATAAAATTACTTCACCCATCAGAAATGTTTCCGGAAATTTTATTCTTATGCAGGATTATATCCAGGATGATTTTTTGAAATACATGCAAGCTTGGTTGGATTGTCCATTTGATTTTGTGCAGTTCCAACTCCCGGCAATGGAAGAAAAAATTGCTTTGTCGTGGCACCTTACCGAAAAGGAAAAAAAATTCCTCAAAGAGGCTATCCACACCACAGAAAACCGCGAATCACTTCACCGGATGGATAGCTTGTTGAACTATCAGGTGCTTAAAAAAGAAATCGCAGATAAAAAATAAGAAGCTTTTAATAATTGACCAGGTCCAACAGTTGAGAAACGAAACGGGTTTTAGGAAGAAAATTCCATTCCAGATTTGACGACATTGGCACAGGTGTATCGAGTGAAGCTGATCTTACCACCGGAGCATCCAGGTTTGCAAAACATTCGGCTGCAATAACTGCTGCAATTTCTGCACCAATACCTCCGGTAAATGTATCCTCATGAAGAATGATCACTTTTCCTGTTTTTTTGACAGAATTAATAACTGTGTTTTTATCCCATGGGAGTAATGATCGAAGATCGATAAGATCGGCAGAAATATTCGAGTTTTGATTCAATGTTTCTAATGCCCAATGTACTCCAAAACCATAGGTAACAATAGTTACATCATCACCTGACTTCACCATTTTTGCTTTACCGATTTCAGTGGTATAATATTCATCAGGAACCATTCCGGATACACTTCTATACAGTGCCTTATGTTCAAAAAACATTACTGGGTTAGGATCACTGATAGCAGCATTTAACAATCCTTTTGCATCATCGGGAAAGGCGGGATATACAATTTTTAAACCAGGCACATGGAAGAACCAGGCTTCATTAGATTGTGAATGAAACGGCCCCGCTCCTACTCCCGCACCGGTTGGCATCCTCACCACAACATCGGCATTTTGTCCCCATCGGTAATGTGTTTTGGCTAAATTATTCACTATTTGATTAAAGCCACAGGTCACGAAATCAGCAAATTGCATTTCAATTATCGACTTATATCCGTTGATAGACAAACCTAATCCGGCACCTACAATAGCTGACTCGCATAAAGGAGTATTTCGAACACGACCTTTCCCGAACTCTTCAACAAAACCAAGAGTAGCTTTAAAAACGCCCCCATATTCAGCCACGTCTTGCCCCATGATAACTAGGTTCGGAAATTTCTGCATCGATTGTCGCATACCATCGGTAATTGCATCGAGATACCTTTTTTCAGTCTGAGCTGAAGCAGAAGGTTCAATTATGGGCTCAGTAACCGGAGCAAAAAGTGCCCTAACTTCTTTTTCTGTTTGAGGTTCCGGTTCCGATTCTGCAAAAGTAACTTCCAAACTTTGTTCGATATCCGTACGAATAGCAGATCGAATTTCCTTTATTTTTTCATCTGTAATCACATTTTCAGAGAGCAAATATTCTTCGTAATTTCTTAGGGGGTCCTTTTTCCCCCATTCTTCGAACAATTCTTGTGGGACATATTTAGTTCCTGATGCTTCTTCGTGACCTCTCATACGGAAGGTCATACATTCGAGAAGGACAGGTCGTGGTTGATTTCGAATTTGCGAATTGATGGATTTGATAGCATGGTATACTTCTAAAATATTGTTGCCATCCACCTGAACTCCTTCAATTCCATAACCAATGGCCTTATCAATAAACTGTTTACATCGGAACTGTTCACGGGAGGGAGTAGACAACCCGTAGCCATTATTTTCAACAATAAAAATTACAGGAAGGTCCCATACAGCTGCAACATTTATTGATTCATGAAAATCACCCTCACTAGAACCTCCGTCACCGGAAAATACAGCAGTGGCTTTTCCATTTTTCTTTAAAACATTTCCCAATGCAATTCCATCAGCTACACCCATCTGAGGTCCAAGGTGAGAAATCATGCCAATGATTTTAAATTCTTGCGTACCAAAATGAAACGATCGATCTCGGCTGTTTGTAAAACCTCCCGGTTTACCCTGAAATTGTGAAAAAAGTCGACTCAAAGGGATATTCCTAACTGTAAATACGCCCAGATTACGATGCATAGGCAGAATGTATTCATCTTTATCCATTGCCAAGGCTGTTCCAACCGAAATCGCTTCCTGACCAATTCCCGAAAACCATTTGGCAATTTTACCTTGTCTTAAAAGGACAAGCATTTTCTCCTCAATCATTCTGGGTTTGAGCAATTCGGAATAAATATGGATCAGTTCACTGTTGTCAAGGTTCTTTCTATCAAATAGCATATTCGGTTGTAGATTCAAAATCGGTTCAAAATTATTGAAAAAAGGGTACTTTTGAGGGATAAAAGATCAAATATCATGTGGCAGGAGATAATCGTTGGCATAATAGTATTGGCTGCTATAGGTTACCTGGGATGGAGATTTTGGGGTCCCAAAAAGACTAAATCAGGTGTTGAGAGAAGCGGTTGCGGCAATTGTAAATAAATTGGATATATTAAAAAAAAAAAGCCTTTGGATATCCAAAGGCTTTTTTGATAATTTCCCTGAAGAATTACTGAGCAACAGGAGCAGTAGTTGAATCACTCATTGCAGCTGCAGCAGCAGCCAGTGAATCTTGTTCTGCTTGAGCTCTTGCAGCTTCTTCAACAGCTTTCATTTGTGCTTCTGCAGCAGCTATTGAATCCTGGATAGCTTTTTCAGCTTGGGCTTTTTCTTCGGCGCTAGGGCCACAGGAAGTGAATGCGAACATTCCGGCAATCAATGCCAATCCTACAATGTTTTTCATGTTTCTGATTGATTTTATAGGGCAAAATTACATGTAATTTTGACTCCATGAAATTTTGAACTATAATTTATTAACAATTTGTGGTTGAAAGGATAAATTGACCCAACAATAACCAAAAATTAGATTATTTTGGTTGCTTCATCAAATCTTTCATGCTTTTGCCATCTCCTTCTCCCTTTTTACCATCATCTTTATCGTTGGCAACATCTTTCATTCCTTTTGGAGCTTCCTTAGGTTTTTCTGCGGCCGGTTTTGGTTTCGGCTTAGTTCCAGGCTTATTTGCCTGCAAGGCAGCTAAAGAATCTTGTGTTGCTTGTTCAGCCATCACCTTAACAATGGAGTCTTGAGTAGCTTGCTGCTGGACAGCGAGAATTGAATCTGCGATAGCCTTTTCTGCAGTGGCAATTGAATCTTTAATATGCTGTTCTGCAGCTGCTTTTTCTTCAGCACTAGGGCCACAGGCTACAAAAAACATGGTGATACCAAGTATCAGAGTAGGAACAATTAATTTTCTCATTTATATTTTTAGTTTAAGTTTTGCCACAAAAGTATATTAAAAAAAGAAAAAAATACCATCTTTCCATAATTAATGATTACAATGTGTTGGAAATTTAAAAAAAGGTTATATTTGTGCCATCTAAATAAATAATGTAAACCCATAAACAATTAAAAAAATATGAAAACATCTACTTCAATTAAAACCATTTTCCTACTGATTTTCATGGCATTAGGTACCTCTGTACTGTTAAATTCTTGCAAAGACGATGATCCATGTGATGGTGTTGATTGTTTAAATGGCGGAATTTGCAACGACGGTACGTGCACTTGCCTTATAGGATATGAAGGTTCAAATTGCGGAACTGAAATCCGTAATAAATTCTTAGCCGCTTACAACTGCACTAATACCTGTTTCCCAGGAACATCTTATTCTTCTTCTGCATCTCCATCTGCTGTTGACGTTTCTAAATTTATCATCACTAATATGGGTAATGTTGGAGGATTGGATGTTGTGGCTAAAGCAACCGGAGGAACTATTTTCGTAATCGAAAACCAAACTGTAACCGACAATGATGGTGATTCTTGGACTATGTCAGGACAGGGCTCATTAGTTGGAAATGTTATTACAGCAAATATCACTTATGTTTACAATCCTAACCAGAATACATTTACTTGTACTGAGTCTTGGGTAAAACAATAATACACTTGTATTCTAAAAAAGGCTGTCTTCATAAAAGGCAGCCTTTTTTTATTCATATCTTTCCGCGCTGAATAATGAAATCGTATCGGACTCAACTGATTGTGTTATTAAAACGTCTGCTATTGTTGGTATTGACTTACCAGCTTTGTCGGTTGTCTTTTTTATTAGCAAATTTCAATTACTTCAGCGCTTCCGCTCCTACACATATTTTCAGTGCATTCGTTTATGGAATTCGTTTCGATTTGAATGCCATTATTCTTATCAATCTCCCTTTCATTTTTATTCACATTCTTCCATTAAAGTTATTCTTTTCAGCCCTTACTCAAACACTTCTAAAAATCTTATTCTTCGCAGTTAATATTCCTTCGATCCTCCTAAACTGTATCGATCTGGAATATTTCAAATACCAGGGAAAAAGAACAACTGCCGATTTATTTCAGCTTTTTGGGATGGGTGATGATATGAAAAATACGTTACCCAGAATGATCATGGACTTCTGGTATGTATTGGTGATTTTTATTGTACTCACGGCTTTCCTAATCATCCTTTACAACAGAATAAAAATCCCTTCAATGCCAATTGAAGGGAAGAATAAAAAATTAGCATGGTTGATGGTACTACCCTTACTGGCAGTTTTTTTTGTTGGTGGAAGAGGTGGAATTCAATACAAGCCAATTGGTATTATGGCTGCCGCTCGACACACAACTCCTCAGCTTGTTCCTTTGGTATTGAATACCCCATTTACCGTATTAAAGACCTACGGCAAAAAGAATTTGGAAGAAAAAAAATACTTGCCTGATGATGAAGCCCTGACCTATTTTAATAAAGATCATCTCTTGAAATCCAATAGAAACTTCAAGCCATTGAATGTTGTGATCATTATTCTCGAAAGTTTTTCATCAGAGTATATTGGAGCATTTAATAACGGCAACGGATATACCCCGTTTTTGGATTCCCTCATGCACGAGGGATTAACTTTTAGTAATGCCTATGCAAATGCAAAAAAATCAATCGACGGTATTCCTGCCGTTTTAGCCTCGATGCCTACCCTAATGACAGGCTCTTATGTTTCGTCACCTTATAACGGCAACAAACTAAATTCTGTGGCAGGAATTCTTAAATCCAAAGGATATAGTTCTGCATTTTTTCATGGCGGCAATAACGGCACTATGAATTTCGACAATTTCACGCTGCTCACCGGGTTCGATAAATATTATGGTCGAAAAGAATATCCTAAAAACAATTACGACGGTCATTGGGGAGTATTTGATGAAAATTTCTATTATTTTTTTATTGAAAAATGTTCTTCGATGCAGTCTCCTTTTGTGAATGCATTTTTTTCTTTATCATCACATCACCCGTACACCTTACCTAATGAATATAAAGGAAGATTCAAAAAAGGCACTCTCCCAATTCATGAAAGTATTGGATATGCTGATTATTCTCTTCAATGTTTTTTTAATAAAGCTAAAGAGACCGAATGGTATAAAAATACTTTGTTCGTGATCACAGCTGATCACACCGGGCCATCAGAAAAAGCCTATTACAATACAAAGTTGGGAATGTTTAGAATCCCAATTTTGTTCTATCAGCCCGGAACAAATTTGAAGGGTTGGGATTCCAACGTTACCCAACAAACCGATATCTTGCCCGGAATACTTGATTATTTGAATTATGACGAACCTTTTTCAGCATTTGGCAACAGTTTACTTGATACTACTCGATCCCCTTTTGCTGTTAACTTTGCAGGAGATGTATATCAGGCAATGGATAATAATTATTTGATACAATTTGATGGTTCTGATATTGCAGGTAGTTATGACTACAAAATAGATAGTCTGCTTTTTAAAAATGTTTATTCTAATACTGATCCGGAGCAAATCCAACTTACGAAAACGCTTCAATCGGTTTTGCAACAGTACAATCATGCTATGATCAGAAACGAGCTCATCCCCATTCCAAAAACTAAATGAGCGGAGAGCTAAAAATAGTATTCATCATTAATCCTGCATCAGGTCAAAATTCAAAAAAACCCGATGTGGATGTGATCAGAAATTTTTTTAAAAGTAAATCTGTTGAAATTGAAATTTTCCATTCTACAGAACGCGGTCATGCTTCGGAATTAACTAAAACCGCTATCAAACAAAAAGCTGCTAGCGTTGTTGCTGTAGGTGGCGACGGAACAGTTAATGAAATTGCAAAAGAATTAAATGGGACAAATGTTTCACTTGGCATAATACCTTGCGGATCAGGCAATGGACTTGCCAGGCATCATCTTATACCATTCAACTTACAACAGTCATTGCAGGTTATTCTGAATAACCACGTAGTGGATCATGACTCTGTAAAAATTAATAATCACATTTCATTTAATGTTTCGGGCATTGGTTTTGATGCCCATATTGCTCATCTTTTTGGCAAAGATGGAAAACGTGGATTCATCAGCTATGCCAAACTCGTTATGAAAGAATTTTCGGCTTATTCTGAATTTGGTATAACGATAAATTACAACGGTGGACAAATAAATTATAAAGCAATGTTGGTGGCCATCGCAAACGGATCACAATTTGGAAACAACGCCCATATTGCTCCCTTAGCCGATACCAATGATGGTAAAGCAGAGATTACAGTCGTAAAAAAAATGAACTTGTTGCAACTTCCCGGATTTGCTCTAAAAGTTTTTAAAGGAAGCATCACGCACTCCTCGTTTGTAACACTTATGAATGAAGAAAAATTTACCATCACAAGTGATCATGAGCTTCCGCTCCACATTGATGGAGAAGCTGCAGGTTTCGCAAAACATTTTGATTGTTCAACATTAAAAAGTACCCTTCGATTAATAGTTCCTTAAACTACAAAGATGTCAAACAAAAATAAAAACCGCGATGGTATTGTCTATTCCACCAATCCCGGATTTGGCCAGGAATCAAATGAGCAAAGTAATGAATCAACCTTGCCGCCGAATCAACAACACTTGAAAGTGTACATCGATAAAAAACAAAGGGCAGGGAAAAAAGTAACTTTAATTACAGGCTTTTCAGGAACAGAAAAAGATCTTGAAGCTCTAGGTAAAATTTTGAAGACCAAATGTGGTGTAGGTGGAACAGTTAAAGAAGGTGAAATTCTAATTCAAGGGGATTTCAGGGAAAAAATAATTCAAATTTTAATTTCACTTAATTACAAAGCCAAACAGGCAGGCGGATGATTAATGAGTTGCCAATACTGAATCAATTACCTTTTGATAAAATTTTTCGTATTGAGGCATGATAACATGAATATCAAATTTCTTCGCTTGTTCCAGAGCATTTTTTCTGAATTGTAGAAGTTTCTCAGGGTCAGATAACAACATGATTGCATTTTTAGCCATGTCATCTACATCACCTACTTCACTTAAAAATCCGGTCACACCATGAATGTTTAGCTCCGGCATTCCTCCTGCATTACTTGAAATTACCGGTACCTGACAAGCCATTGCTTCAAGTGCAGCCAAGCCAAAGCTTTCCGATTCTGATGGCATCATAAAAAGATCACAAACCGATAAAATTTCTTCTATTGCTTCTTGTTTACCAAGGAACCTCACATGTTCACAATTTCCAAGGTCACGGCAAAGTTTCTCAATGAAGGGGCGCTCCGGTCCGTCACCTATCAAAAGCAATTTAGATGGAACTTGTTTAATTATTATATCAAACGCATGTACAACATCTTCAATCCTTTTTACTTTTCTGAAATTCGAAGTGTGAACAATTAATTTTTCTCCGAATGGGGCAATAGCTTTATGGAAGTGGTCTTTAGGCTTTTTTGAAAATCGTTTAAGATCAATAAAATTATAAATCACTTCAATTTCTTTATCTATTTTAAAATTTAGGTAAGTATCTTTTTTCAGACTTTCAGAAACAGCAGTTACACCATCACTATGATTGATAGCAAAAGTAACAACAGGTTCAAAACTCATGTCTTTGCCTACCAAAGTTATATCGGTGCCGTGTAGAGTGGTAACAATAGGAATGAAAATGCCTTGTTTTGCAAGAATTTGTTTGGCGAGCCATGCCACAGAAGCATGTGGAATAGCATAATGAACATGTAAAATATCAAGTTTTTCGTACTTAACAACATCTACCAATTTGCTTGTTAAAGCACTTTCATAAGGTGCATATTCAAAGAGCGGATAATTGGCAACCGAAACTTCGTGATACGAGATGTTTTCAGAGAAGAAATCAAGCCTCACAGGCTGACTATAAGTGATAAAATGAATATTATGTCCCTTTTCTGCAAGAGCTTTACCTAATTCAGTGGCAATTACTCCGCTGCCTCCGAAAGTTGGATAACAAACAATTCCTATTTTCATAAATTATTTATAGTCTATTTAGATTCTAAAAGTAGTAAACAAATTGGTCATATAAAGGTTATTTAGCAGCCGATTTATTATTTTTAATGATCTGGTAAACAGCTTCCATAATATCTGTACGATAATTTCCAAGGGCCAATTTGTTATTATCAGCATCGGGGTGTACCCTGTTTGAAAGAAAAATGTACACCAGCTCATTCTCAGGATCAGCCCAGGCACAGGTTCCGGTGAATCCGGTATGCCCAAATGTTGATGGAGAAGCGGAGGCAGCAGTTGGACCGTTTTTGAGTTTATTCACCTCCGGTTTGTCAAAAAATAAACCTCTCCGGTAATCTCCATCCAAATCGTGACGAAAAGTAAAATGCTGAATATTTTCCTTTTTAAGAAACCGTTTCCCTCCATACTCACCACCGTTCATGAGCATTTGCATAATAACTGCCAAGCTGTAAGCATCACTAAACAAGCCTGCATTTCCGGCAACACCGCCCATCATGGCAGCAGCAGGGTCATGAACAAATCCATGTACTAAAGATTTGCGAAATGAAGTATCGAGCTCGGTAGGTACTATTTTTGAAAGAGGAAATTCAGATCGTGGATTAAATAATAAACGATGTAACCCAAGAGGTTCATAGAAATTTTGTTCAACATAAGAATCAAGTGTTGTTCCGGAAACTTCTTCAACAACTTTTTGCATAAGGAACATTCCAATATCGGAATATACATATTTTTCATCTGCAGATACCGGTGAATCATAGATCTCCTTCCAAATTTTTTCTTGAAAAGATTTTAGTATAAACAAACTGTCGGCAACCTGCACAGAATAATTCACATCTTTTTCGGGATGGTAAATATTGTAGGATGGCCGATCACCATCCATAGTGCTTTTCCAAAATGGGATCCAAGATTTTAAACCTGCCCGATGTGATAGTATATCTTCAATAACAATATCTCTTTTATTTGTTTTTCTTAGTTCATGAAAATATTTGGAGGCCTTCTTTTCGTCGTCAACCTCTCCCTCCTCTTTCAGTTTCATAAATGCCAAAGCCGTTGCTGCAATTTTAGTTATTGAAGCAATATCATATAAATCGGAGTTTGTTACTTTTGCAGAAGTATCGTTATAAGTAAATGTTCCAAAAGATTTTTGGTAAACAATACTCCCCTTCCATGCCACTAACACCTGACAGCCTGGTGTGGCGTGCTCATTGATGGCTCTTAATGCTAATGTGTCAATCACATTAAAATCATTTTTGTTTAGTCCAAGTTCTGTGGGATCAGCAAAGCGCAAACGACTCAAATTATTTTGAATTTGTATTCCGGTTCCTTGCGGCATTGTTTTCACAGGTGTAACAGGTAAAACACCATGACTTTTAGAGGCACCAAAAATAAGTTGAGCTGTAAAATACTGTGGCCAGTTGGTGTCTTCATAAGAAAGAATTAATGATTTACATTTTTCTACTTCAGGTAATCGTGAAAGAGTATAAGCATTTCCAAACATTACGGTGATTAGATTCACTTTATCTTTTAAATAATTAATTATTTCACCGGCTTTATCTGAAACACCATATCCTGAAGTTGCTTTTGTTGATGTATTATGAATGCTAAAGATAACATATTCATATTCGGTCAATTTAACAAGTAACGAATCCAAAAATGATTTAGATGGCTCACGGTCGGAACGATAAAGGTCAGCGTTTGAATAATTCAATATCATTTCTTGAAAAGGGTTATTCAAAGTATCGTTCATTACCAACGACGCAATGCTGCAATTACCTAAACCTCTAAGAGGAATAATATTGTTGTCGTTTTTCAATACTGTAATCGAATTTTCGAATAATTCTCTGCTTAGATAAATGGCATTGTCGTTATTAAGGTCTTCGATAAGATGAGTTGTATCAACCTGAGTTGGCTTGTTAAGCCCGGCATAGTATTTCGACATCAGAATGCGTTTCACCTTTTCGTCAATAAAATCCTGTTCAATTTCACAATTTTGAATTGCATAGTGAATGCGTAACCAAGCGGCAGGGATATCAGAAGAATAAAGTAAAACATCATTTCCCGCTTGCAGTGCTTTGAGTTCCAGTTCACCGGTAGCATAAAAATTTGCCACTCCTTTCATGTTTAGTGCATCAGTAAAAACCAAACCTTCAAAGCCCATACTTTTTCGAAGCAAACTATCAGTAACTATTTTTGATAAGGTAGATGCACTGTTTAAGCTGGTATCGTAAGCAGGAATGTGTAAATGCGCAACCATCATACTTGCCAAGCCCTGATTTATCATTTTACGAAAAGGAAACAACTCCATGGTATCCATTTCTGTTGCATTCTGATTAATCACTGGCAACGCCAAATGCGAATCAGCATCGGTGTTGCCGTGTCCGGGAAAATGTTTTCCACATGCCATAACACCCTGATCCTGCAACCCGTTCATGTACATTACTGCGGCAGACGCAACTTTTTCTTTCACTTCTCCAAATGATCTGCTATTGATTACCGGATTTAAAGGATTGTTGTTGATATCTGCAACGGGTGCAAAATTGATGTGGATTCCCATCCTCTTGCATTCGTGGCCAATAGCAACTCCCATTTTATAAATCAAACTATCATTTCCTCCGGCACCAAGGGTCATTTGACGCGGAAACCGTATGGTACTATCCAGACGCATATTTAACCCCCATTCACCATCTATTCCAACCATAAGTGGGATCTTACTTAATGACTGGAAACGATTTGTCAGCAACGCTTGCCTAACCGGACCACCCTGAAAAAAAATAATGCCTCCAATGTGATACTCCTTAATCAGTTTTTCAATAAAAGCCACATGGTCCGAATCGCGGTTAGAATAGGCATCTACCATAAAAAGCTGACCAATTTTTTGTTCATAACTCAGCGACTCAAAAACCGAATCGGCCCATTGTTTGGAAGACTTTGTTATGAAGACCGGTTTCTTCAACTGTGCATTAAGGATGCCGGTAAACATCAAAGAGATCAATACAATACCACAAACGGAACGAAAGTTGAATAAATACATGAGTTCAAAATTAGGAACAATTTATACGTGTCGGGGCTCGTTCTCAGGGATATAATCAACGCTGATTTCAACAATTTTGTTTGAGTAACAGAGAACAAAAATTTAAAGAAAAAAGACTAAATTTGTATCCTATTTTTTTGGTTGAATAAAAAAATGTAAATGATTGCGGATGATAAAGTTGCCTTCAATAATCAAAACCCCACAGCACCGGACTTTTAGTTTTAAGACACGGTATTATAATGCTGAAAAAGAGGCTTTTGATGAAAGAGTTAGGAAAGCTATGGCAGAGGCAGGTAGTGGAAGTAAAGAAATTGAAGAGATCAAAAGTCGAATTCATGATCAGTTTGCCAACAAAAGAAAAAACACCAAAACAAAACCATCTTCAACCCAAAATCTAAGAATTGTGATTATTATTGCACTATTATCAGTTTTCTTTTACTGGATATTAAGATAACTTTTTAAAATACTTTTTGTGATGACAGATATCATTAAACTCCTACCCGACTCAGTAGCCAATCAGATTGCGGCAGGGGAAGTAATTCAACGTCCCGCCTCAGCGGTAAAGGAGTTGATGGAAAATGCCATTGATTCAGGAGCAACCAACATCCAATTGATCATCAAAGATGCAGGCAAATCGCTCGTGCAGGTGACTGATAATGGTAATGGAATGAGCGAAACCGATGCAAGAATGTGTTTTGAACGTCATGCGACCTCCAAAATTCAAAAGGCAGAGGATTTATTTGAAATAAGAACAATGGGCTTTCGTGGCGAAGCAATGGCTTCTATTGCAGCTATTGCACAGGTGGAATTAAAATCGCGACGCCATGATGCAGAAACAGGAACACTCATTCAAATAGAAGGGAGTAAAGTACTGAATCAGGAACCTTGCGCCTGCCAGCCGGGAACCAGCATACAAGTTAAAAATTTATTTTTTAATATACCGGCACGAAGAAATTTTCTCAAATCGAATGCCTCTGAAACCAGGCATATTGTTGAAGAATTCCAAAGAATTGCCATTTCACGACCCGAAATAGCATTTTCGATGTATCACGATGGCATAGAAGTATTTCGTTTACACATAGGCAATCTTAGGCAACGAATTATGGGAGTATATGGAAACAACTACAACGAGAGGTTGGTTCCCGTACAGGAAGAAACAACAATTATGAGCCTTTCTGGTTTTGTTCTAAAACCCGAATTTGCCAGAAAAAGCCGGGGTGAGCAATATTTTTATGTAAACAACAGATTCATCAAAAACGCATACCTCAATTATGCAGTAACAGATGCGTTTGAAGATTTACTTCCGCATAACAGCTACCCCTCCTATTTCCTCCTAATCGAAATTGATCCGGCAAGAATTGATATTAATATTCATCCTACCAAAACCGAAATTAAATTTGATGATGAGAAATCGGTTTATGCAATCATTAGAGCTTCAGTAAAAAGAGCTTTGGGAAAATTTAGTGTAACACCATCGCTCGATTTTGAGCAAGAGAATGCATTCAATATTCCGGTAAAAATGTATCAAACGGTACCAAAATCACCCGATATACAGATAGACCCAAATTACAATCCATTCCGTTCAGGCTCCTCACCTTCCCCTACCCGTCAAAATAACAATTCTTCATGGGAAAAAATGTATGAGATTGCACGTCAACGTGATGGAATTTCTGTTCAACAACCTCTCCTTGATGAACCGATTGTTGCTGAACAGTATCATGTGCTTGCTCAACTTGAGAAAAGGTATATTGTTGCCATGCATGAAGGCATTCTTTTGTTGATAGATCAACATGCTGCCCATGAGCGAATTTTATATGAAAAAAATAGGTCACGATTGGAGCTGTCACCCCTAACCAGTCAGCAAGAACTTTTTCCTCAAACTATGCAATTTTCACACGACGATGCGTTGGTAATTTCCGAAATAGTTGACGACATTCGAAAACTTGGATTTGATCTTCGGGAATTTGGTAAAAACACATTTGTTTTAAATGGTGTCCCAACAGGTATTTCACCTGGGAAAGAGCGTGAATTTATCGACCGCATTATTGAATCTTATAAAAATAACAATGCTACAATTAAGAGTAGTCACCGTGAAAATTTGCTAAGAAGTATAGCATATCACCTTTCAGTAAAATCCGGTCAAGAGTTGCAACATGATGAAATGAATACTATTGTCAAAGAACTATTTATTTGCATGCAACCCAACTTTTCTCCTTCCGGTAAACCAACATTTATAACTTTACCTTCTGTTGATATTGAAAAGAAATTTCAGCAACGCAAACTTTAAAATACTTCATTCCAAATAATGAGTTTCCAACAATACAAGCCTTCTTCTTATAATTTATTACCGGTTGTGGTCAAAAACCTGCTTATCATCAACACAATTTTGTGGTTAGCGGAAACGGTGTTTGAAGAGCAACTTGGATTTAGTTTTAATCAGAAATTCGGACTCTATTACCCATTATCCACTCTATTTTCACCTTTTCAATATGTGTCACATCTTTTCCTACATGGGAATTTTATGCATTTGCTTTCCAACATGTTTGCCCTTTGGATGTTTGGAACTGTGCTCGAAAATTTATGGGGACCCAAAAGGTTTATGACCTATTACTTTGTTACCGGATTAGGAGCTGCTTTTATTCACACTCTTTCAACTTGGTATGAAATAACTCAGCTGAGTAATACAATTACTGCCTATGCTTCCTCACCCAATGTGATGGACTTTATCACCCTTATGAAAAAGAATGTGATGTATATGCCTCAACAATCGCTCAGTCAAATCAACACGTTTATAAACAACTGGGAATTGATGCAAGGCGATCAAAATATGGCATCCCAATCGGTGGTAATGGCTGAACAATTGATTCAATATAAAATGAATATTCCTACCGTAGGCGCTTCAGGAGCTGTTTTTGGATTGTTGCTCGCTTTTGGAATGCTTTTCCCAAACCAAGTTATTTATCTTTATTTTGCCATACCAATTAAAGCCAAGTACTTTGTAACTTTATACGGGTTATTTGAGTTATGGTCAGGGTTTTCGAACAATCCGGGCGACAATGTAGCGCACTTTGCTCACCTTGGCGGGATGTTGTTTGGATTCTTTCTAATAAAATTCTGGAACAAAAATAACAGGCAGCACTTCTATTAGCCACTATGAAACTGATCGATGAAATCAGAATGAGTTTTACAAAGGCGGAGGGTCTTTTCAGACTTATGTTCCTCAATATTGTGGTATTTTTACTTATCGCATTGGTGAAACTTATCCTTTTTCTTTCCGGAACAGGGACTTTACCTTTACTTCAAATTATCGATTATCTTGCTTTTAAATCAAGCATTAACGGGCTCCTTACCCAGCCATGGTCACTTCTTACCTATATGTTTGTACACGAAAATTTTCTTCATATTTTCTTCAACATGCTTATATTGTTTTGGACAGGTAAAATTTTTTGTGAATTCCTGACAAGCAAAAAGCTAGTAGTTGTTTACCTATTAGGAGGAATTATCGGTGCGATCATTTACATGTTTTCTTATAACATTTTTCCGGCCTTTATGAATACAGTGGAATTTTCTAAACTTATTGGCGCTTCGGCAGGAGTTATTGCAGTTTTGGTAGCTATTGCTACGCTTGTTCCAGATTACACCATGCATCTATTTTTATTTGGTCCTGTTCGTCTCAAATTTATAGCCTTGTTTCTTGTGATGCTGTATGTAATTAGTATACCGGATGGAAATGCAGGAGGAAACATTTCACATATAGGAGGTGCATTTTTCGGATTTATATATTCTACATATTATAAAAAAGGTACTGATATTGGCCTTTGGCTCGAAATAGGGATCGATAGAATCATGGGAATCTTCCAACCCTCTCGGAAAATTAAAATGGTATATAAAAGATCCACCACCGGAAATAGAGATCCATTAGGTGGCATACCTAGACAAGAGCAAATAGATTCGATATTGGATAAAATAAGTCGCTCGGGATATTCGAGTCTTTCAAAAGAAGAAAAAGAAATATTATTCAACGCTAGCAAAAATAAAGGACAAAATTAATTCCGGTGGTGGAATCAAATTCAGAAAATACCGGCCTCATCAGAGGGAAATCAAGTTTTTTAAAAAAGCTTTTATTTTTTATTACTTTAATTATCAGCCTAATAACTGTTATATCCGGTTGGGTATCAGTGTTTAATCCTGCACAATATTGGTATTTTGCTATAACGGGCTTAGGTTTTCCTGTCTTTTTTTTACTCAACTTAATGGCACTTATATTTTGGTTTATTCCGCGAAAGCGCATTGCCTGGATACCGTTAGCTGCCTTTCTGATAACTATTGTAAAGTTCCCTTCCTTCGTTCAATTGGGTGGCAATATTGAAAAACCCGACTTTATTGAAGGTCAATCACCTGAATTTAAAGTTATGAGCTATAATGTTAGATTATTTGATCTGTATAACTGGACAAAAAACAAAGAGACCCGAGATCAAATAATGAGTTTGTTTCATGAGGCTCAACCTTCTATCTTGTGTTTGCAAGAGTTTTATTCTTCCGACAGGCATGATTTCGACAATGTAAAAGCACTTCGAGAAACGCTTAAAGCATCAGAATTTCACCTTGAGTATCCCATTACACTTCACAAATCGGACCATTGGGGAATTGCTACCATTTCGGCCTTTCCAATTGTAAAAAAAGGAGTTTTATATTTTGATAAAAGAACTGCCAATATTTGCATTTTCACGGATGTACTTGATTGTTAAGGACACTGTTAGGGTTTACAATTGTCATCTTCAATCGATAAGATTTGGTGCTGAAGAATATAAGTTTCTTCAGAATCTGGGTAAGGATGAAGACGAGCAGACAGTAAAAAGAACCCGGAATATACTGAGCAGACTACGAATAGCCTTTATCAAAAGGGCAACACAAGCCGATATGATTGCCAAACATATCAAAAAATGCCCGTATCCAGTGATTATTTGCGGTGATTTTAACGATACCCCACTATCTTATACTTATAAGAAAATCACAGAAGGGCTAGTAGATGCATTTAGGGAATCAGGAAGCGGTTTTGGAACAACCTATGCCGGTCCAATTCCAGGGCTCAGGATCGATTACCTGCTCCACAGCCCGGAAATATCCGCCTTTAATTTTAAAATTACTAGGGCCAAGCTGAGTGATCATTACCCGGTAGCAGCCAACATGATACTGAGGCCAAAAAAATAAAACAATATTTTCACTATTTGGTGTTTTTTTTTACATTTGCATTATCGAAAGCAAACAAAACAGAAGGTTTTGGTTAAAAATGGCCCTTTTTTTAGAGTTATTGCTTTTCATAAAGTTCAGTAAAATGAAGCGTTTGAACACAAAATTTGAATTATTATAACTTTAGAATTCATTAGTTGTTGTATGTGTTAATATTTTGTTATTCCTTTACGGTGGGAAAATTACTATTAGAAAACAAAACCAACTTAAATTATTTTTTAAATCATGAGAATTAAAATTTCTTTTCTCAGGGAACATGCTTCCGCCAATTCAATTCCTCTACATCACCAGAAATTGCTTTCGGACAGTCTCGGAGAACTAATGGACGACATCACCACTGACAGGTCGATGTTTAACTTCTCTTCTTTGAAGGGAACCTCAAAAATCACCAATGGCTTCATGAGATTCCTCTCTTCGAAGATAACTCTGGTTATTTCCAGCCGAAATCAGGAATTCGCTGAAACACTTGTTAAAAAAATATTTGACAAGCCCTATTTAGCTGTTGGAAAAATGAATTTGGTTCCAAAAACGTATGAAGTGATTCCTGATCCATCATTTCAAACCAAAATGCGTTATTTGTGCATCTCGCCACTTATTCTGATTAGTCCAGACAAAGATCCGGAAAGAGCTCAGGATATGATTGATCCAACTTCTCAGCAATTTTCAGACATCCTTTATAATATCACCCTTGACCGCATGGAAAAGGCCGGCTACTCTGAAACAATGCTTAATGAATTTGCGGAATTTGAGGCTCAACCTGATATGGAATATGTGAACAAAATAAATGAGTCTGGTAAGAAGTATGCCAGATTTTATAAATCATCTGCAGGTAATAACATGCTAGGATTTCTGCTCCCGTTCACCCTCCATGCTCATTCTGAGGTTCATAAGTTTATTTGGGAAACAGGATTAGGTGTACTCACCGAAGAGGGTTATGGAATGGTCGACCTTGTGAAGATCTGATTCAAATAACACTATATAAAATTTAGTAAAAAACAGGATTCACCATCCTGTTTTTTATTTTTGCACATGTCTCTCAAGAAAATTCTCTATATAATTGTCACTCTTTTAGTAGCGATTTTCGCCACGTTTCTTGTATTCAGAGGATTTTTGCTAGATACCGCCATTGGTAAAGTTCAAAAAAAGCTACTTGAAAAATATCAGTTGGAACTACAAATAGGACAATCTGGATTTGAAAGTCTCTTCAGAGTGTCCCTTGAAAATGTAATTTTGATACCTCCCGATGGAGATACTCTTTTTTATTGCAAAAAAACAGCCGTCAGCTTTTCAGCTTTACGGTTTCTTAAAAAGCAACCACCTTTAAATAATTTTGTAATCGAAGATGGATTTATAAACCTCATAGACGTAAACGATTCCGTTTCGAACTACTCCTTTTTACTTCGCAGTCAACAAGCCTCCGTAAATGTTAAAACCACCGGTGAGAATAAAAATTACACACGCACTATTGCTAAGCTCTGGAGAACCTTTTTTGGCCTCGCTAATTTTAATTTCTTAATAAAACAATTTCATATCAATTGGCGCCATACAACCGGATCTGAACACTTTTCCATTCTGGAAGGATCATTAAAAAACACACAACTTATGATTGTTTCAGAAAATATTCTGAAGGATTCAAAAACAACTTGGAATATTGTAGGCACCATTGATCCCAACGATGAAATAATTGATATGCATGTCGCCACAACTGATACTTTGGCAGGTTCTATTCCTTTCCTTGAGAAAATTTCAGGCATTCAATTTTCAATCAATGCTTTTGGGCTCTCTGTATATTTAAACAGTGAAGACCAGGAAAATCTTCAATTCAAAATTGTGGCGGCTACTATCTCTCCTACTATTAATCACTGGAGAATTAGTCCGGAGGATGTGATGTTCGACAGCATTGGAGTTAGGCTTGATATTCTTGTTAATGATACATCTATTGCAATAGGCCCAGAATCGGCAGTCATCATAAACCAACTGCCTTTACGCCCTTTGGTGAGCTATTCGAAAAATAAACTAACACAAATCACCGGCAATTTAACAACCGGATCAATGAGCGCTAACGCATTTTTTAATTCACTACCTCATGGATTATTCAATACTCTCGAAGGTATTAAAGTTGCCGGAAAAGTTGAATACAATTTAAAATTTAAAGTAAACATCAACAAACCTGACAGCTTGTTGTTTGAATCAGAATTAAAAAAATCTGATTTTAAAATTATTGAATACGGAACTGAAAATTTCACTTCAATTAATGGTTCATTCACTTACACCGCTCGTGAAAAAGATCATATTGTACGGGTATTTGTTGTTGGCCCTGAAAACCCTATGTACACTCCATTTGAATCAATTAGTCCGTTGTTGGTGAATTGTGTTCTTACCGCTGAAGATGGAACTTTTTACTTTCACAAAGGATTTAATGAAGAAGCCTTCAGGCAGTCCATAGCTACAAATATTAAGGAAAAAAGATTTGCGCGAGGAGGAAGTACAATTACTATGCAACTCGTTAAAAATGTTTTTTTGAATCGGAACAAAACCATCTCACGCAAAGTGGAAGAAGCACTTATTGTTTGGCTTATTGAAAACAACAGATTGGTTAGTAAAGAAAGAATTTTAGAAGTTTATTTGAACATTATTGAATGGGGACCCGGTATCTATGGAATTGGTGAAGCATCCCGTTTTTATTTTTCCAAAATTCCGGCAGAATTGAGTCTTGAAGAATGCATTTTTCTTTCAAGTATAATCCCACGACCAAAATATTTTAAATACTCTTTCAACAAAGATGGTACCCTTAAAGAATACTTAAAAAACTACTTTCAATTGGTTGCCGGTCGCTTGCAAAAAAAAGAAATTATCACACAACTTGAACTGGATATGTTACAATTCCAAGTTCAATTAAATGGACCTGCAAGAGATTTGGTAATTCCTACCGATACCATACCTGTCGATTCTTTATTGATAGAAGATCCATTAGAATTATATTAAAACCCTATTTAATTATTCCGATTACAACATTACAAATATGAATTCATCAGAAAACAAAGGAATATTTAATTGGCTGGTAATTATTGCAGCTTTAGGGTATTTTGTTGACTTATATGATCTGGTACTTTTTAATGTGGTGAAACGTGAGAGTTTGGAATATATTAAAGCTTTAAATGGACTAGCTTTTGATGTAAAGGATAAAGGGATTTTTCTTTTTAACTGTCAGATGGTCGGTATGTTAATAGGTGGAATTTTTTGGGGAATATGGGGCGATAAAAGAGGACGAATTTCGGTTTTGTTTGGAAGTATAATATTGTATTCAGCAGCAAATATAATCAATGCTTTCACATATGATCTTACTACTTATGCCATTGTGAGAGTAATAGCAGGCATTGGACTTGCAGGTGAACTGGGTGCTGGCATCACACTGGTGTCTGAAACTATGCACAAAGAAAAGAGAGGTTATGGTACCATGATAATTGTAACTTTTGGTGCTTTAGGTGCAGTATTGGCGGCATTGGTAGGAACCGAAGGACATTATGTTGCAGAACTTCTTACTAACGTTACAGGATACACTTTTCAAAACTGGCAGGTAGTTTATCTCATAGGAGGTTGTTTAGGATTGATGTTGCTGATACTAAGAGTTGGTGCTTTTGAATCAGGGATGTTTAAATCAATGCAGCAACATACAGTTAAAAAAGGCGACTTTTTATCACTCTTTAAAACACGCGAAAACACTTTCAAATATCTTAATTGCATTTTAATCGGATTGCCTATCTGGTATGTAATAGGAGTTCTTGTTTCGCTTTCGCAGGATGTATTCGCAAAAGAATTAGGTATTGAAGGAATAGTAAATGGAAAAGCTGTAATGTATGCTTATATTGGGTTGTCGATAGGTGATTTGATCTCCGGATTACTGAGTCAATTGTTAAGAAGCAGACGAAAAGTAGTTTTCATTTATCTTGGATTCACATCAATGCTAGTTTTGTATTTCATATTTGCATCAAAAGGAATCAGTGCATCATCTTATTATTTGCTATGCTTTATACTGGGAATAGCTACAGGTTATTGGGCTATATTTGTAACCATCGCCTCTGAACAATTCGGCACCAATATACGTTCTACAGTCACGAACACTGTACCTAATTTTGTAAGGGGGGCAGTGCTCCCTATCACTACAGGCTTTATCTGGGCTAGTGCATATACGAATAGTTTGACAGGAGCCTTGATCATTGGTTTTATTTGCATCATACTTGCACTAATAGCTACATATAGGATAAAAGAAACCTTTGCTAAAGATTTGGATTACTTTGAAACACTGTAATTAATGAGTAAAAAAACAATTGTATTTGGAGCAAGTACCAACCCTAACCGATATTCCTATCTCGCAGTAGTTTCGCTTTCTGAAAAGGGAAATGAGGTGGTTCCTATTGGAAAAAAAAGAGGACAGATCAATGGAATTAAAATCATAAATGACTATCCTGATATTTCTGATGTTGACACCATTACCATTTACATGAGAGATACTATTCAACAACCTTTTCACAGTTATATTCTTGCACTCAAACCAAAAAGAATTATTTTTAATCCCGGAGCTGAAAACCAAGAACTCGAAGCTTTAGCTCAACAACATAATATTGAAACTTTGAATGCTTGTACTTTGGTGATGCTTTCTACAGGTCAGTATTAGTTAGCTGAAGTTGGGACATTGACAGAAAATAAATCCGGTGTTATACGTTTTTCTTAATCTGAGGTAATGGGAAAGTAAGAATCACGGTAGAACCTTTCATAACTTTAGAAACCATTCGCATCCCTACGCGGTGAAAATCAGAAATTGTTTTAACGATAGGTAAACCAAGTCCATAACCTTGTTCATCACCCGGATTAAATCGTTTAAACCGATCAAAGATATTTTGAAGTTGGGATTCATCCATTCCTATTCCGGTATCTTCAATTTCTAATATGTATGCATCTATGGCTACTTTTCCTCGGATAAAAAGATGCCCACCAATATTATTATATCGTATCCCATTGTTAATCAGATTGAAGATCATTGTAAAAAGTAATGATTTGTTGCAAGGTCCGAAATCATTCACCGGCTCCAGGTTTTTGACAATTTTTATATCTTTCTCTTCAAATAATTCCTCCAGTTCAGTCAAGATTTCCTCAACCAATGAGGGTATATTCACCACATCCTGTTTTAAATACTGATCATTTTCAATCTTAGAAATCATCAGCAAGGCACGAATTATTTTACTAAGTCTCTTAAGTGTTTTTTGAGAATCAATAATTTTATTTTCAAATTCAACCGGCACTTCATTACTGATAATCATATTTTCCATTCGGTTTTGTAAAATGGAAATCGGTGTCAATAATTCATGTGCTACATTGGCAATAAATTCTTTTTCTATAAGAAAAGCATCCTTGGTCTTTCGCATTAATTCATTTATACTTTTATCCAGATAATTGAATTCCCAAGTAGAAGTACGTATATTTTCAAAATTATAGCTTGCTGGATTTTGTGGAAGTTGCAATTTCTGTTTCACAATTTTATTAAAAGGTTTGAGCATAAGTCGCACAAAACCAATATCAATAAAAACCGAAATTACAATGAATAAAATCATTAGTGTGAGACTAAACTGCACAATAATTTTATTCAACTGACTAATAGTACTCAAACCCTCACCAATATTTAACTCATAGACCTGATTATCATAAATAAATGCCTGTCTGATAATGCGGTGATTGAGTCTTTCGCCACCAACATCCCATTCTTCATTGGTGATTACGGTTTCCTTCTGAGGAATAATATCATTTTGCAGAGGAATTATAGAAACGAATTCCTCTTTGAGAATGTTATAACTCTCAAAACTGCAATCTTGCTCCATGATGATCTCATTGATCCCACCCCGGCTGATAATTTTCAGAACCCTGTCGGAACGAGCAATCAACCTGCGATCGATATGATCATAAACAACCTGCTCCACAATTAAAGGCATGAGAAAGCCAAAGGCAGCAATGATGATGCCTTTTGAAAGTGCATTGTAAATAGCAAGTTTGACTTGTAATTTCATTATTTTTATTTCCGAAGCTGAATTCTTACTTCAGTATATTTCTAAAATGGAAAAGTTCAGTACTCAATTAGGTTTTATTATTACTAATAGCAGAATTATTGATTGAGTCGGTATCCTATTCCTCTCACTGTTTCAAGCCAATCCATACTTGAAAAAGTTCCCAATTTTTTTCGTAAGTTTTTAATGTGAACATCTATATAGTTGGAATCATAATCTTCTTCCATTGTATCACCCCAAATATGTTCAGTTAATTGCATTCGAGTTAAAACACGGTTTTTGTGTAGGGCAAGATAGTGCAATAAATCGAATTCTTTTCTGGTGAGTCCAACTAGCGAATCCTTAAAATGAACAGTTCGATTATTGATGTCCATTAAAAAATCGCCTATCTGCATCGTGTTAGTAGTAAGGCCATGTCGGCGACGAGTGATAGCTTGCATCCTCGATTGCAACTCCACTAATGAAAATGGTTTTGCCAAATAATCATCAGCACCCAAATCCAATCCTTTTATCTTGTCATCCGTCTCACTTCTAGCTGTAAGAATTATAAATGCTGCATCTCTGTTTGCTTCACGAGCCTCTTTGAGTAAATCGAAACCGTTGTAATCCGGCAATCCAATATCAAGTAACACAAAATCGTAAGCATTGACAAAAATTTTTTCTGATGCACTTTTGCCATTAAATGCTACATCGCAGTTATATCCTTGTTTGGTTAAAAAAATTTCTACTTCGTGAGAAAGATCTTTTTCGTCTTCGACAATTAGTACGTTCATTTGAAAATTGGTTTGTTGGTTTTGTAGTTTGTTGGTTTGTTAGTTTGTTAGTTTTGTAGTTTATTAGTTTTATAGTTTAATGGTTTTATAGTTTAATGGTTTAATGGTTTATTAGTTTATGGTTTTATAGTCTGCCCGCCTGTCATGGAGTTATATGTTTGGCGAGGGAAGGCTGGTTTTAAAGTTTAATGGTTTAATGGTTTATTTGTTTTGTAGTTTATTAGTTTTAATGACCAATGACCAATTGCTAATAACATTTCCTTATCGACTTCAAAATAACCTCACAAGCCATGAAGATTTGATGATCTTCTATGATTAAGGGTGGGGCTATTCGCATTTTATGTGGTGCAAATAGGAACCAATCGGTAAATACACCATTTTCTAAACAGGAATGGATAACCTGCTTATTTATCTCTTCGTTTTCAAATTCAACACTCAGTAGCAACCCTTTTCCTAAAACAGATTTTATATAAGGATGAACCAGCAAACTTTTAAAAAGTTCGCCTTTACGGAGAATTTCTTCTTCTTTTATTTCATTAACTATTTTTAATGAAGCCAATGCTGCAGCACATGAGACAGGATGACCTCCGAAAGTGGTAATATGTCCTAACACCGGATTATCGGCAAAACAGCTCATGAGTTCGTTAGAGGCTATAAAGGCACCAATTGGCATTCCACCACCCATACCTTTTGCCAAAACCAAAATATCGGGTACCATTTGTTCATTCATAAATGCCATTAATGAACCGGTTCTGCGAAAACCGGTTTGAATTTCATCCATCACTAATAGGGTTCCTGTATGATGACAACGTTCAGCTAATGCAGTCAGATATCCCCTTTCAGGCACAACAACTCCAGCTTCTCCTTGAATTGCTTCAATTATAACACAGGCTGTTTTTTCTGTTATAAGATTTATCTCAATTTTACTATTGTAGTTGAGGTGCTTTACAGAAGGTAATAATGGTCGATAACTATTTCGAAAATACTCAGAACCGATGATACTTAATGCGCCTTGTGTGCTTCCGTGATAAGCATTATTAAAAGCAATTATTTCATGCCTTCCGGTGTACCGTTTGGCAAGTTTCATAGCTCCTTCAATAGCTTCTGATCCTGAGTTTACAAAATATACTGAATTCAATGATTCGGGAAGAAGTTCGGTTAACGCTTTGGCAAGATTTACTTGTGGCGTTTGAATTAGTTCACCATAAACCATCAGATGCATGTAACGTTGAACTTGATCGGTAACAGCTTCTACCACTTCAGGATGACAATGACCAACGTTGCTGACTGAAATTCCTGAAATGAGATCCAGATAGCTTTTGCCATTTGGTGCATACATTTCACAACCGGATGCACGTTCAATTTCCAAAAGTAATGGCGATGTACTTGTAGGAGCCAGATGTTGCAAAAAAAGTTGTCGCTGATTTAACATGGTACAAATCTAACAAAAACCTATAGGAAAAAAACTATTATTATATACAAAAACGAAGGATAAAGATCTTCCGTTTTTAATTTATAAAATATAAGTTGAATAACTATTATTTTCTATTTTGAGAAGGTTTTCCAGTTTGTTTTTGTTGAATTTTGTGGAGGAGCTCTCTCTTAAAATCCTCTTCTGCTTTATAAAGTTTTGCAACCTTTTTCATAGGCAATACTTTTTTATACTGTGGGTTGTACTTCTTTAAAATATCCAGTTCTGCCTGACGAAAAACAATCTCTCCATCTACCACATTTTCAATGTCTTTTTCAGACATAGTATCAATGGTTTCGCGAGCCTGCCGTTCTGCTTTTCGGCGATTATCTCTAAGCGTTTGTATTTCATTCTGATGTTGGTCATAAATTGGCCAAAAAACCTTGGCTTCCTCAGGAGTCAATTCCAGCTTTCTGGTGATAAAAGCAACTTTCATAGCCTCTATCTGTTCTTTTTTGTCTTGAGGGGGACCAGGCTGGCTCACTCCAATTGACAATATCAAACAAAACAAAGCAGTAAATAATAATTTAATTTTTTTCATAATTCATTTATTATCAATATTATATCAGTATTATTTTCTATCAAATAATTTTCAAGAGCTTGCGAATCGTTCACGGTTTGAACATTTTGGTTGCTACTCAATTGATGGGATTTAGAATAAGCATCAAAAAGCACTGTTTCATCCATGTCACCAACCATCTCGGAATTGAGAATATCGTCATATGTTAAGACTGTTTCAGATAGTTTACTTGAATTAGTATCAGAATACCAAAGCATACTACCTGCAATAGCTATGGCAATCAGAGCAGCAACACCAATTAATCGAGGCAGGCTAAAATTGAAAAGGCCGGCAGAAGTTCTTCCGGAATGAATTTTATCGGCAATTTCTAGAGGTAATTTATCAAAATAATTAGCTGGCGCAATAAAAACATTCCTTTTGCCGGGATCCGAGTTATTTTGGAATCCGAAGGAAGGGTCGTTTTCGGAATTGTGATTTATATTTTCCACTTTCTTAATTTTAAAGCCTTTATTCTGATAAAAGGCATCTTGGTTTTTGATATATTGAAGTAGGAATGGTTTAATCTCCTTTAAAATAATTTTCAATTTTCTTCATTGCATGGTGGTAAGAAGCCTTGAGAGCGCCCACAGATGTCCCTAAAACATCCGACATATCCTCATATTTCATTTCGTCATAATAACGCAAATTGAAAACTACACGTTGTTTCTCCGGCAAAGTTAAAATGGCCTTTTGCAATTTCATTTCAAGTGCATTGGCATTAATGAGTACATCACTTTCTAATTGATTAGAAAGTTTTTTTTCAACATTTATCATTGGTATAAAAAAGGCTGTTCTTTGTTTCTTTAAAAAAGTGAGTGCTTCATTGGTAGCGATTCTATAAATCCAAGTAAAAAACTGAGAATCTTCTCTGAAATTATCTAATCCATTCCATGCTTTTATAAAAGTATTTTGAACAACATCATTAGCATCATCATGATCGATAACGATTCTTCTTACATGGTAATAAACTTTTTGTTGGTACCTACGCATCAACAAATTGAATGCTTGATTCCGACTCTCGGCAATTCTGAATAAAATTAAAAGTTCACTGTCGGTATATTCGCTCATATATAGCAAAGGGCATTATGAAACGTTCCGTTCAGCGAAATAATTTCATTTCGCTGCCGTTTTCCTGTCAAGTACTGCTTTAACTTTTGAAATAATATCAATAGTATCCAAACCATACTTTACCAGGAGTTGATCGGGTGTACCACTTTCGCCAAAAGAATCATTGACAGCAACAAACTCCATTGGAACCGGATTATGTTTTGCAAGAACATTCGCAATTGCGTCTCCAAGACCTCCATTCAATTGATGTTCTTCGGCGGTAACAACACAACGTGTTTTATTGACCGATCGTAGGACAGCTTCAACATCCAAAGGTTTAATGGTATGGATATTTATTATTTCCGCACTGATTCCTTTAGCAGCCAATTGCTCACCTGCTTCAATAGCTTTCCAAACTAAATGTCCGGTAGCAAAAATGGTAACATCAGTTCCTTCATTTAAAATTTGTGCTTTGCCTATTACAAATTCCTCATTAGGATTTGTAAACACCGGCCAAGCCGGTCTACCAAAACGTAAGATAAACAGGACCTAGATGTTTTGCAATTGCTAAGGTTGCTGCTTTTGTTTGATTATAATCGGCAGGACAAATTACTGTCATTCCGGGCAGCATTCTCATCATTCCAATGTCTTCCAGAATTTGATGTGTTGCACCATCCTCACCTAAAGTAAGACCGGCATGAGAAGCACATATTTTTACATTTTTACCACTATATGCCACAGATTGACGAATTTGATCATACACTCTTCCTGTTGAAAAATTAGCAAAGGTTCCTGTAAAAGGAATCTTCCCTCCTATTGTGAGACCTGCTGCAATGCCAATCATATTAGCTTCAGCAATACCAATCTGAAAAAACCGTTCAGGAAATTCTTTTTGAAAAGCATCCATTTTTAAAGAACCTGTTAAATCGGCACACAATGCAACAACATCAGGATTCGTTCTTCCCAATTCCAATAATCCTGCTCCGAAACCGGAACGTGTATCTTTTTTTTCAGTAACTGTATATTTCTTCATAAGCGATGAAGTTGGTTCCATAATTTCGTTGTTAGCCGTCATGATTAATAATTCAATTCAAATTTATTGTTTGTGAACTACCTGAAGTAATTCTGAATGTTTTCTCTATGGTATATTTTGCTTCACGAGCATTTTTAGCTCTATATATCACTCTATATTTTCCGGGTAACATAACCAGGCTTTCGCGGATGTTATCAGTATTTAAATTATAAATCCATTTTAACGTATTGTTTTCTTCTACATACACACTCCCATATCCGGGACTGTTAGATATAATAGTGGCGATGCCGGGATTAGGAACTTGCACAGTGGTAGTTTTGCTTTGTGAAACATCTACGTCATTGATATAAAGCCTCGGCAGACATAACACTTCAAGATCATATTTTCCAATAAGGTATCGCATAGAAGTATTAAAATCTTGAACAAAGAGTGTATTTAGTTCACCTGATTTTCTTACAATACATTTTAGAGACCTGTAATCACTAAGACCTTCAAATTTCAGCAATAAATCTCCTTGCCCTGCTGCAATTCCAACAATGGTATGTTTACCGGGAACAGAAGTTACACTATCAATTTCAACAGGAGGAACAGTATGAGCAACAATTCGATATTTACTTAACGGATCTACAACTAATGTATCAGGTAAACCTTTTGCATTCATGGTATGAACAAAGTTATATCGAATAGCACCACTGAAGGAATCATAAAAAGTCATGTTTACATTTGTCTCAGTGGGATTCCCTTTTTGATCCAACAAATTTACTTGCAGTGTAGTATTATTTAAAGCTTGAGAAATCACCACATTCATAATTGTAGTGAATGAGTTTTCGGTAGCTGCATCATAAAACGTACCTACACAATCAAATTGTTTTTGCAAGTCGGTAGACATATTTAAACCGATGATAAAAGGCTTTAAAAATATTCCTTTTTTTTGCAATGCGGCTGAAACTGCGCAAGGGTCCCCATCACACTCTTCAATACCATCAGTAATTAAAATAATTATATTCCTTGCCTGACCTTCCGGAAAATCCTTTCCACATTCTTCAAGTGAACGCGCAATTGGAGTTGTGCCACTTGGTTTAATAGTTGCCAACTTTTCCTTTATTCTGTAACCGTTAGCTTTCGAAAATGGAACTTCTAAACGTGTATCATCACAATCTTGAGGAGGAAACTTTTTAGTGTGTCCATAAACACGAAGTGCAGTCTCTACATTCGGCAACATATGTAAACTGTCTGCAATATCTTCCATCAACTTTTTTGCAATTTCAAATTTAGTATTCGATTCCCAGGTACCAAACATACTCTGAGAAGCATCAAACAAAAATAAAATTCTAGTCATTTGTTGTTGAGAAGGCACAGCTCGCTGCTTTTGTGCGCTAACAACCAGCGACAAAAACATAAAAAGGAAAAGGATGATATTTTTTTGCAACTGATTTTTCAATGATTTCTTTTGATCTTTATGATGATTATGATCTATTATGATGGATTTATTATGATGGATTTATTATGATGGATTTTTAATTGAATCAACTAATCGCAATTCGGTACATTAATAAGGCGGCAGGCATACAGCGAAGCTGATTCCCGCCCGATCAGTCGGGCAGGCCTTCCTTGCCAGTCGGGCAGGCATAATTCGTTACGTTAGTAGTCGCCTACCGTTTCCTCCAACTGCCCCAGCGCTTTTGCAAGTTGCTCATCATTAGGTGCAACACCATGCCATTTGTGAGTATGCATCATAAAGTCAACACCATTACCCATGATGGTATGCATCAATATCATAACAGGTTTACCTTTTCCTGTATTACTTTTCGCTTTATTAAGAGTATCAATAATCTCTTCCATATTTCCGCCATCCATTTCCATCACTTCCCAACCAAAGGCTTCGAATTTTTTACGAAGATCACCCATCGGCAAAACAGTATTGGTAGCTCCATCAATTTGCTGACCATTTAAATCTACTGTTGAAATTAAATTATCTACTTTATTTCCTGCGGCATACATTGCTGCTTCCCAAATTTGACCTTCTTGAAGTTCTCCATCACCATGCAAAGTGTAAACTATTGAATTATCGTTATTCAACTTTTTTGCTTGAGCTGCACCAATAGCAACAGAAAGACCTTGTCCGAGTGAACCGGAAGCAACCCGAATCCCCGGCAAATGATCATGAGTTGCGGGATGTCCTTGAAGACGTGTATTTAATTTCCGGAAAGTACCAAGTTCACTAACCGGAAAAAAGCCGGAACGGGCAAGGACGCTATACCACACCGGAGAAATATGACCATTTGAGAGGAAAAAAAGATCCTCATTTTTCCCATCCATGTTAAATGAACCTTTTTTATAATTCATCACTTTTCCGTAAAGAGCAACAAAAAACTCAACACAACCCAGTGATCCACCGGGGTGCCCCGACTGTACTCCATGAACCATACGCACAATATCTCTTCTAACTTGAGATGCAAGAGACTTTAAATCAACTATTTCCGACATAATTTACATATTGAATTGAACGTTGCAAATTTCGACAAATTATACCGTACCACAAATAAGTAGTTATGAACATGGTGTTGATTAGTTTTTGAATGATTTCAATGGTGTACTTTTGCAGGCTGATTAAAAGCAATTTGTGAAAATATTTCCCGAATCTTCCTTATTAACTTCCGAATACGAATCACTTCGGGAGCATCTGAGGTACTTATGCGTTTCCAACATGGGGAAAGAGCATGTGGATGCTATTTCATTGCACACAGATAGATCTATTATTGAACGTTTGTTAAAGCAAACCAATGAAATGAGATCAATTTTGGCTTCAGGACTCCCTTTTCCCTCTACCGGCTTTACAGATGTTTCCAAAGAATTGGGATTATTAAAAATAGAAAACAGTGTTTTGATGGAAGAACAATTCATGGCAATTCTTACCATGATTCATACTGTTAAAGATGTTTACAATTTTTTTAAAAACAGGAAAGAGATGTTTCTCTATCTGGAAGAGATAATTGGAGAAACTACTTTTGAAAATGGAATAATTAAAGAGATTGAATTAATTTTAGATGAGAACGGACAAGTTAGAACTTCTGCTTCTTCAGAGTTAGCTAGAATACGTCGAAGTCTGCAACGCAGCAGAGCTGAAGCAGACAGAATATACATCAGCGTATTGAACAAATACCGGAAACAAGGTTGGATCACCGACACCGAAGAAAGTAGTCGTAATGGAAGAAGGGTGATTGCGATTTTTGCAGAACAAAAACGTTCACTAAAAGGTATTATTCACGACACATCTGCAACAGGAAAAACTGCTTTTCTCGAACCTGAAGAGACCGTTGGAATAAACAACACCATTGTTTCACTTGAACAAGAAGAACGATTAGAGATTAAAAGAATTCTGAGAGAATTGACAACTGTTTTGCGAAAATATTGGGCTGTGATGAGTATCTATCGTGAACAACTTGGCAATTTCGATTTAAATAGAGCCAAAGCTCTTTTTGCGATTGAAATAGATGCCAAACTTCCGCAATTATCAGATGAACCAATTCTTGATTTAAAAATTGCACGACATCCACTCCTCTTACTTCACAACAAAAAATTAAACAAACCTACCATTCCGTTTACTCTTTTGCTAAATAAGGAACAACGCATTCTTGTTATAAGCGGGCCAAATGCTGGAGGTAAAACAGTGTGCATGAAAACATCGGGGCTGTTGCAGATGATGCTCCAATCGGGAATGTTAATTAGTGCACACGAAGATAGCCTTTGTGGTATCTTTGAAAATCTTTTAGTTGATATTGGTGATAGTCAGTCGATAGAATATGAACTGAGTACCTATAGCTCGCGACTAAGGCATATGCGCATTTTTTTGGAGCGGGTAAACGAAAAGAGTTTATTCCTTATCGATGAATTTGGTACCGGAACAGATCCGAATCTTGGCGGTGCATTGGCAGAAGCTGTCCTTGAAGAATTGAATATTAAAAAGGCTTATGGGATAATTACAACTCACTACTTAAACTTGAAAGTTTTAGCCGACAAAACGCCCGGCATTATGAATGGGAGTATGGAATTTGATTTGAAAAGATTGCGACCACTTTACAAATTGCTAGTAGGAAAACCCGGAAGTTCTTACACTTTTTTAGTTGCTGAAAGAAGTGGTTTGCCAAGAGAATTAATTAAAAATGCTAGAAGAAAAGTAGCAAGAAAAAATTTACTTCTCGAAAAACTCTTAACTGATGTTGAGAGAGAAAAAGGAACTATAAAAAATAAACTCTCAGAAGTGGAATTTAATGATCAACGACTGAAAGAACTGATAAAAAAATACGAAAGCCTCTCCAAAACCAATGAATCTGAATATTTTAATAAAGCAGAGAAATTAAAAAAATTAGAAGAAAAACTATTAAAAGAATCTGAAAATCGTTTTAAAGAATTCCTTAAAGAATGGAGAAAGACAAAAGATAAAAAAGTACTACTTGATAAATATTACCGACAGTTTGTCCAAAAGAAAAAAGTGGAAGACCCTAAGGTTTTGGAAAAAAAACGACAAGACAAACTAAAATTATTAAAAGATATTATTAAACCTGGAATCAAAGTAAGATTGGAAAATGGTTCCACAACAGGAGTTGTTGAACAAGTTGATAACGGTAAGGCATATGTGATTTTTGGACAGTTTAGAACTTTATGTGATATTGTAAACTTAGTACCAGTGGAAGTGGCGAGTGGGTGAGTTTATTAGTTTATTAGTTTTATAGTTTTATAGTTTTATAGTTTTATAGTTTTATAGTTTTATAGTTTTTTTTGGGGTAGTTAGTTAATGAGTTACTATTTACTCACCAATCTTCAAAACTGGTAAAATCATCTAAATCTCTGCGTTCTTTTTTTGTAGGACGTCCGAGTCCGGGTTGGCGCCATGCGGCTCGTGAGGCGAAGTGGGCTTTCATGCGATCGAGTTCTTCTTGTGGGGTGATGTCTTCACAATATTCCGGAACCAATTTTGCAGACAATCTATTTTGCACCAATTTCAATACTTTTAAAGTTCGTTCAAATGGCCCCATTTTCACACTAATAATATCATTTTCACTCACAATTCGTGAAGCTTTCACCCACTGTCCTCCTATCTTTATTTTTTCGAGATCGCAGGCTTGGGCAGACAAACTACGAGTTTTATAAATTCGCACTGCCCATAGATATTTATCGATCCTTACTTTAGTTGTTTCCATTGAAGGGTTCAATTGATTTTATTAGGAATCGGCAATTTATAACAATTAAATGGCATTTAATACTCAGTTCCAGTCTATTCCAAATACATAACTACTTCACTCTAGCATTTTCCCGACTTTTATACTACCTTTGCGCGCTGAAAAAGGCGGCGGAAAAGGCGGCAGTGGCAGTGGCGGCGGCGGCAGAGGAGGGGGTGGATGAGGAGGCGATGTATCGTATTGCGGAAAACCGCTGACGAAAATAAAAAATAAATCAAATTATGGGCTTAAAATGTGGTATTGTTGGCTTACCGAATGTAGGTAAATCGACCCTTTTCAACTGTTTATCGAATGCAAAGGCGCAGGCCGCCAATTTTCCATTTTGTACTATTGAACCAAACATAGGTGTTATTACAGTTCCTGATGAACGTTTGGCAGAACTCGAAAAGTTAGTAAACCCGCAGCGAGTTCTTCCCACAGTAGTGGAGATAGTAGATATTGCCGGCTTGGTGAAAGGTGCAAGTAAAGGCGAAGGATTAGGAAACCAGTTTTTAGCCAACATCCGGGAAACCGATGCCATTTTACATGTACTTCGTTGTTTCGACGATCCTAATGTGGTGCATGTTGATGGAAGTGTAAATCCAATCAGAGATAAAGAAACTATCGATACCGAATTGCAATTGAAAGATTTGGAAGCGGTAGATAAAAAAATACAAAAAGTTGAGAAAGCTGCGCGAGTAGGAAGTGATAAAGAAGCAAAAAAAGCTTACGATACTTTGTTAATTTACAAAAAACATTTGGAGCAAGGAAAATCTGCACGCTCCGCTCCTGTTCTTCCCGAAGATAGAATTCATATCGCCGATATTTACTTGCTCACAGATAAACCTGTGATGTATGTGTGCAACGTTGATGAAAAATCTGTTGTAACAGGAAATAAATATGTTGATATTGTGAAAGATGCAGTGAAGGGTGAAAATGCTGAAGTGTTAGTTATAGCAGCAGCCATTGAAGCCGATATTGCACAAATGGAAAGCTATGATGATCGCAAAGTTTTTTTGGATGATCTTGGACTGACTGAATCAGGTGTTACTAAACTTATCAAAGCTGCTTATCGTTTGTTGGAGCTTTACACCTACTTTACTGCGGGTGTAAAAGAAGTTCGCGCATGGACTATTCACAAAGGCATGACTGCACCACAAGCAGCAGGAGTGATACATACAGATTTTGAAAAAGGTTTTATTAGAGCAGAAGTTATACATTACGAAGATTACGTTAAATACGGATCTGAACTCGCTTGCAAAGAATCCGGAAAATTATCGGTTGAGGGAAAAGAATATGTGGTGGAAGATGGTGATGTGATGCACTTTAGATTTAATGTGTAATTATTTGATTAGGAATTGAAAAAAAATCCAATTTTATTGACTTTTCCATAACTTATACGTATATTTGTTAAAAATATACGTATAATGAATACGAAATTGACCTTATCGGTTGAAAAACAAGTGATTGAAAGGGCTAAAGAATATGCTCAAAAAACAGGTCGAAGCCTTTCGGAGCTTGTTTCTGCTTATTTTGAAAGCTTAATTTATGACGACGAAAAGTCCCAAAAAATATCCCCGAAAATTAAAAAATTTTTAGGGGTCGTTAAATTGCCCAAAAACTTTGATGAAGAAAGTGAACGTCGTTCCTATCTTGAAAAAAAGCATTCATGAGATCAATTTTCGTTGATACCAATGTGCTAATTGATTTACTTGGCGACAGAAAACCTTTTAGTAAGCATGCTGTGGAAATTTTTAGCTTAGCTGAGTCCCAAAAAATTTATTTATATACTTCATCGCATACAATTACAACAGCCTATTATGTGTTAAAAAAGTATGCTGATGAAAGTGACTTAAGAAAAACATTTTTCGACTTATTGGATTTCATAAAAATAATTGCTGTTGATGAAGATGTTGTAAAGAAAGCTTTAAAATCAACGTCCAAAGATTTTGAGGATGGGATACAATTGATGTCAGCAAACACAATCAAAAAAATAGATTCTATAGTCACCAGAAACCCAAAAGATTTTAAAGGCTCAACAATAAATATCATAACACCGGATGTATTTCTGGCAGAATTTAAAAACAAAAAAACTCCGGAATAAATTCCGGAGTTTTTTTGTAAACAATT
Organism: uncultured Bacteroidota bacterium; assembly: GCA_963814475.1. Taxonomy (GTDB): domain Bacteria; phylum Bacteroidota; class Bacteroidia; order AKYH767-A; family OLB10; genus JADKJB01. The sequence goes on from CAWFDA010000017.1 coordinate 54,330, forward strand.
TTTTAGCTTATCTTACCAAAAAAGAAAATACTAATTTGTTTTGGTGATACGAATCGGATTCGATGAAACTCCATTAGTTACGATTTTAGCCAGGTAAATCCCTGCACTCAACCCTTTTCCTGTTTCAATATATTGTTGAGAAGGATCTATTTTTTCTTCTGCGACAATTCTTCCTTGCATATCAGTAATCACCAATTTAGAGGCATTAGTAACAATTGCTTTATTGAAATCAATACGAATTATTTCGCTGAACGGATTTGGGTATGCAATTAATGAATTTTCCGAATTGAATTCATTCACACCAACCGGTCCTTCAACAACTTCAAACTTATCAAGTCCACCTTCAACAATATTAAAAACCGGACCGTAATCAGCTGTTTCAACTATCAATTGCATGTTTGCAGTAGGAGTCATAAATTGTCCTATTTGATACGTACGATTTACCCAAGTAGAATTATTTGGTGAATTTGGAAAAATACTTTCAAGAGTAACAGTTACAATTCCATTAGTAAGTTTAACGGTCATAGTATCATCAGCACTACCACCACCATTATTTCCGCCATTGTAAAACCAGCGTGCATAATTTACATAAGGATTTAAAAATGCAGTTGGATCAAATACTGGAGAAGTAAGAATAGTGTTTCCACCATCAACATCATTATCCCATGCTCCACCGCCACCATTATCGGTAACAAAACACTTATCTCTACAATCGTTGGTTACATCAAATTCAGGATTTGCCTGTGCTCCACCACCGGGACCGGTGGTAATTGTTCCATCAGGCTCACCACGTTCCCATGAATTTCCACTTGCTCCTGAAACTGTCCAGCCTAAATCAAAAGTAAAATCATCGTAAATACCCGGTTGCAATTGAATAATTAAAGGTAATGTAGTAGTATTGATTGGTTGGCTGTTGGAACAAAATGTTTGATAACCCCATTTACCTGCGTCAATATTGTAATTGTCAGGGAAAAATGCAGGGATAGCAAAATTTCCATTTGCATCGGCAGTAACCAAATCATTAGAACCGGCATTGAATATTTGAACCAATGCTCCGGCTACAGGCAATCCTGTTACGGCATTAATAACCTGTCCAGCTGCAGTAAGTGCAGTTAGCGGATTGAGTTCAACATCCACAATAGTGAGCTGGCCGTTAACCAATTGCACATTGGTAACAGTTTTAGTTTCATATCCGGGACGAGAAACTTCAACAGAAACAGTTCCCGGAGTAACGGTACCGGTCGCATACTTCCCAAGAAGATTGGTAACTTTATTTAAGTTAGGTCCGATTACATTTACAGTTGCATTGTTCAAAGGTAATCCCGAAATTGAATCTGTTACAACCCCTTCAAGGTAACAGGCATGTATATACGTAGGCGTTAAAACATATAAGCCATTATCGATATCGGAAGCTAAGATCGTTCCAGATGGTAAGAAAGGATAAACACCCCAGCATCCATTAAACCCTCCTCCGACTCCTTGAGTGTATGTATCGTAAGAACCTACAGAAACAATATTACCGGGACGAGATACATCGGTAATTGAAACACCATCTTTATACCATGAAGTCACAGCAAAATCATTTATGATGTGCGTGTTGTGAACGATTGAGCCGGAGCCGGGAGTAATCTGATAACGATTAAGTTCTTTGATGTCCTGCAAATCGGTGATGTCGTAAGAGGTTAAATACGAATCGTTCGTTTCATCGGTTGTAAACAAAACAGTACTTGCATCATTGAGCCAGGTATTATGTGTAAAATTATTGGGAGTATTTTGTTGAGCCAGAAGAATAGGATTCGTTTTATCTGAAACATCATATACTGCAAAATATCCATCATAAATATGACCACCATACAACACATCATTACGTACATAACCGTCGTGTATATACGTTCCCGGAGTATGACCCTTATAAACAGGGTTCCATGGATCAGCAAGATCGATAATGAGGGCAGATCCATTGAACAAATTACTTCCGAAAAGATATGCATGTGCATCTTCGATGTGAAGAGCATGTATTGTTTCAATTTGATTTGCTATGGCACCTGAGCCTTTCCAATATTTAGAATTAATAGAATTTGGCAAATCGGATAAATCAACAATTTGCAAACCTTGATTACCACCTTCGGTAGTTACATAAGCATAAGTGCTCCACGTTTTTACTTCTCTCCAATCCGACTGAGCACCTGGTACAGTAAACACTTCAACCGGATTATCGGGATCGGTTACATTAACGATTGAAAGACCATCGTAATAGCCAACGAGTGCATATTCATTACCTTGTGAGTCGACATATCCTCCAATATTGGCGAGGGCTACACCATATGGTAGGGTAGAACGAAGTGTAAGATTGAAATTTTGAGCCGATACAATTGAACACAATAGTATGCCCAGAATTGCCAGGTAATTTTTTTTCATTATTTTAATTGATTATTTTAAAGTTAGTTGGGATTTCAAAATTAAGAATTTTATTCTAACCTCCCAATAAATCCACTCACAAATATCCAAAAAATCCAAGTCAAGGTTAGCATATTACCCTTTCATTCCACCTTTATCTTTGAATAATGCATAAAACATTGAATCTGAACGGTGAGGAATACCATTTATCAAGGACGTTTTTACCAATTCAAGTTGCGGAAATTCTTTAAAATGATCAACTATATCCTCATTTTCGACCTTAAAAACTGAACAAGTTATATAAATCAAATAGCCTCCCGCTTTAAGATAAGGCATAACATTGGTAAGAATTTCTTTTTGACGATCGGTATATTTAACCACATCCTGTTCATTAAAAAAAGTGAGCATTTCGGGAGTTCTACTCCAGGTACCGGAACCAGTACAGGGAACATCGGCAATGATACCATCAAATAATTTTCCTTTAAAAGTAAAAGGATCATTTGATTCCAAATCAGCAATTACTAATTCAACACGCGATTTTTCGCTCTTAGATAAACGTTCTTTAAAATTTGTAAGAATTGATTCTCGCTTATCGGATGCTGTGATGCGAATATGGGGTTGAATATCCAATAATTGTAATGACTTCCCCCCTGCTCCACAGCAGCAATCCCACCAATGATCACCATCATGAGATGCAATCATGGAGCCTGCAATTTGTGAAGACCGATCTTGAATTTTAAAGGTGCCTTTTACGAATGAGGGAAGTTGTTGTAGATTTGTTGAATGATGAAATGAAATAGTTTGTGGCATCTGCGCATCAAATTCATAATTTAATTTGAATTCATCACATTCTTCTGCAATCAACTCACGCTTACTACTTTTGTTGACACGTATCCAAACTTTGGGAGGGGTAAGCATCGACAATTCAAAATCTTTTTGGATAAGATCGTTAGATAAAACAGATTTGAAATTAAAAATATCGGCTGAATTGAAAAGTGGAAATTTATTCTTTACAATTTCCAAACGTTTTTCAAGCGTTGAAACTTCGGGGATATTCTGACCAATATTTTCGAAAACCAATTCTTTTATCAAATCATTTTTCAGCCCATTCACTAAGTAATATGCAATGGTCAATCTTGTCAAAAAAGATTCATCAGATAGCGCATTTCCAATTCGAAAAAAACAGTAACAATATTCAGCAATAACTTTTCGGTCGGTAGAACCAAACTTTTTATTCTTCGTGAAAAAATCTTTCAGGTATCTGTGAAAGGGAATTTTTCCATCATAAACTTGAATAAGTTTAGTGATTTCAAGTATGCGGGAATAGTGGAACGATTTTTTCGCAACAGGATCAGAACTCAAGTTTGGTTTGTGTTTTAGCTTTACCGGAAGCCCCTGGATCGGGTTTAGTTTCCGGCTTATTCTTTGTCGCTACCTGTGTTTTAACAGGAGTTGGTGCAGCGGAAGGAGTAGTAATTCCTGAACTCAAATCACCACTAGTAAATCGAATTTTAGCAATAGGAAATTTCGTAAGTACTACACCAATTGCAGATCGATTTTTGACCAGTACTTCATTGAAATTTACATCCAAATTGAGGTTTTTCAATTTAGGACGCGGCTTTAAAACTACGTTTACTTTCGGACCGTTGTTAACACCTGATATGCTAAAGAATAGAATTTTTGAGTCCTTTTCACCTTTAGTTAAATCGTAAGGTTTATCGCGTGTGATACCGGTAATATTAAATCGTTTTACCATGATGGCACCACGAGGGCCGTCTTGATAAATTAAATTATAAATTTTATTTTCCTCGTTCTTTTCAAAAACTGCTATGTGGCGGATATCTTTCCCCATGTATGTTTTTTCTGAAATTCGGGAAACCATAAATTTTCCATCCCCGGTAAATGCAATGATATCATCTATGTCGGAGCAGTCAATAACAAACTCATCGCGCTTCATACCATAACCAGCAAAACCATCGGCACGATTCACATATAACTTCTGATTGTTTGCAATAACTTTTGAAGCAACAATGGTTTCGAATGAAGAAATTTCCGTTCTACGCTCACGACCTTTACCATATTTCTTCAAAAGATCTTTAAAGTAATTTATAGCATACGTTTTAAGATTTTCTAAATTGTGATTGATGGCAGCTAAATCGGCTTCGATAGCTGCAATTTTTTCTTCTGCTTTGTTAGCATCAAAACGCGAAATTCTTTTGATCTTCAATTCTGTTAAACCAACCATATCCTCATAGGTAACAGGTCGTTTTAACTGTTTGAGATATGGCTTTAATCCTGTCGAAATAGTATCAATAATTTGATCCCAAGTTTCGCAGACTTCTAATCCGCGGTAAATTCTTTTCTCAATAAATATTTTCTCAAGGGATGAATAATGCCAGTCAAGTTCTTTTTCTTCACGAGCAATTTCCAGTTCCATCTTTAAAAGATCAACTGTATTTCGTGTGGAAACTTCAAGCATATCATTCACTCCCACAAAACGTGGCCTGCCCTCTTCTATGATACACGCATTGGGAGAAATTGAAACTTCACATTGTGTAAATGCGAACAACGCTTCAATTGCTTTATCAGGATCTTGAGAAGCATCGGGATGTAAGTTGATAACAATCTCTACTTTGGATGAAGTATTGTCTTCGACTTTTTTAATTTTTATTTTACCTTTTTCAACCGCTAACAAGATTGATTCAATAATCGAGGTCGTTGTTGTTCCAAATGGAATTTGAGAGATTACTAAAGTTTTACGATCTTGTTTTTCAATTACAGCTCTAACGCGTATTCTTCCTCCACGTAATCCTTCATTATATTTTGAAAAATCTGCAATACCACCGGTAGCAAAATCAGGAACTAAATTAGGGCGCTTGCCTTTGATGACATCGATAGAACCCTGAAGCAATTCAATAAAGTTATGCGGCAAAATTTTACTTGCCAAGCCAACAGCAATTCCTTCAACACCCATAGCAAGGAGCAATGGAAATTTTACAGGAAGTGTAACCGGCTCACGGTTTCTTCCATCATAAGATTGTTGCCATACAGTAGTTTTAGGATTGAAAACAACTTCTAATGCAAACTTCGATAAACGAGCTTCGATGTAACGAGGCGCAGCAGCACTGTCACCTGTGTGAATGTTTCCCCAGTTTCCCTGAGTGTCAATCAACAAATCTTTTTGACCAACCTGCACGAGGGCATCACCAATTGATGCATCACCGTGAGGGTGAAATTTCATTGTGTTACCGATGATGTTTGCCACTTTGTTGTAGCGGCCATCTTCCATCTCAAACATTGAATGAAGAATGCGGCGTTGCACCGGCTTGAAACCATCTTCGATATAAGGTACTGCGCGTTCAAGAATTACGTAAGATGCATAATCTAAAAACCAAGTACGATACATGCCGGCAATGGCAGCAGAATCGGAACTAGGATGTTTTTCAGCGTGTGGTTTATCTGGGGTATTTTCGTTATCAGACATTAATCATTAATGATTTTTCAATTATAAAAATTAAGTTGTTTTGAGGAATGTATTTCAAGCTACCAATTCTTCTACTTCTTCCTCTTTAGCTTCAACAGGAACAACAATAAGTTCTTCTTCCATCTTTAGGTTTTGGATAATGAATTCCTGGCGATCGGGAGTATTTTTACCCATATAATAATCAAGCAAAGCGTGTAAAGATGTTTCACCTTTTAATTCAACAGGTTCCAATCGTATTTTTTTGCCTATGAAATTCTTAAATTCATCAGGTGAAATTTCTCCCAATCCTTTAAATCGAGTAATTTCGGGTTTGGGTTTAAGTTTCTCGATGGCTGCAAGTCGTTCCTGCTCATTGTAACAATAAATTGTTTCTTTTTTGTTTCGAACTCTGAACAAAGGTGTTTGTAAAATATACAAATGACCATTCCTAACCAAGTCAGGAAAAAATTGCAGGAAGAATGTGAGGAGCAACAATCGAATGTGCATACCATCCACATCGGCATCAGTGGCAACCACTATTTTATTATATCGAAGATCTTCAAGCCCGTTTTCGATATTGAGCGCATTTTGAAGAAGATTAAATTCTTCATTCTCATACACGATTTTTTTGGTGAGCCCGAAGCAATTCAGTGGTTTACCTTTCAATGAAAATACAGCTTGAAGATTTACATCTCTCGAAATGGTAATTGATCCACTTGCAGAATCACCTTCAGTAATAAACAAGGTTGAATATTGTCTGTCGGCATGTTTACTATCGAGATGCACCCTACAATCACGCAGTTTTTTATTATGGAGATTGGCTTTTTTAGCCCGTTCATTGGCCAGTTTTTTAATACCGGCAATTTCTTTTCTTTCGCGTTCAGATTGTTGAATTTTCTTCAACCACGCATCTGCAACAGCGGGATTTTTATGCAGAAAATTATCGAGTTCCGTTTTAACAAAATCGTTGATCCAATTACGTAATGAAGGACCACCCGGATAAGTTACTTGAGAACCGAGTTTGGTTTTAGTTTGCGATTCAAAAACAGGTTCTTGAATTCGGATGCTAATGGCAGCTGAGATAGAAGAACGAACATCACTGGGATCAAATTCTTTTTTGTAAAATTCTCTGGCAGTTTTTACTATAGCTTCGCGAAAAGCTGCTTGATGCGTTCCCCCCTGAGTAGTATGTTGACCGTTAACAAAAGAATAATAATCTTCACCATAAGAGGTAGTATGCGTAAATGCTACTTCAATATCATCGGCTTTGAGATGAATAACAGGATAGAGACTTTCGTCACTCAAATTATTTCGCAACAAATCAAGCAGTCCATCTTTTGAAGTAAAGGGCTGACCATTAAAGTTAATCGTTAATCCAACATTCAGGTACGTATAATTGCGGATCATCAACTCCACAAAATCATTGCGGTAATTATATCCTGCAAAAATTGAGGTGTCGGGTGTAAAAGTAATGAGCGTACCATTTGGTTCCCCTCCTGAACGCACTTTATTTTCTTTAATCAAATTTCCAAAGTTAAATTCGGCAATCACACTTTGTCCTTCTCGAAAGGATTGCACCACAAAATTCTGCGAAAGTGCATTTACAGCTTTGGTTCCAACACCATTAAGGCCGACCGATTTTTGGAAGGCTTGACTATCGTATTTACCACCGGTATTGATTTTGGAAACGCACTCCACCACTTTCCCCAACGGGATCCCACGGCCGTAATCACGAACCTCTACGATTCCATTTTCGATAACGATATCTATTTTCCGACCATTTCCCATCACATATTCATCGATGGAATTGTCTATAATTTCCTTCAATAAAACATAAATACCATCATCGCGGGAGGTGCCGTCTCCTAGTTTTCCGATATACATGCCGGGACGGAGTCGGATATGCTCCTTCCAATCGAGAGATTGGATACTTTCCTCATTATAAACTGATTCCAGTGGTTTTTTTGCCATTAAATTGGGTGTGACTTTAAAATTTGAAAGCCCAAAGTTAACAATATTAGAAAAACTATGGCTTCTTAGATGGCCTATTAGGAGAGAGTTTTGAACTATTATCTGTTCAAAATGGGTCTAAATCGATGAGGGTGAAATAATTCCAAAAAGGGCATAATTGAGTGTTGAAAACTAATAATATTGAAAATCAGACCTAAAATAAAAAACCCCTCCTGCAATTTGCAGAAAGGGTTCTTTTCTCGTTTGGGGATTACTTATTGAATGATGAGTGGTTTTGAAATTTTACCACCCTCATTAGCGATGGTTACCATGTAGTAACCTGGTTTGATGTTTTCAATAGGAAGTGAAATTTCGTTCACATCTTCATCAACCAATATATTTTTTTGTATAACGGTTTGACCAATCATGTTGGTGATATAAATTGTTGCTTCTGATTCAACATCCGACATGAAAGTGAAATTTGCAAAGTTTCCTGAAAGAACAGGATTTGGATACATCTTCATTTCTGTTACACCGAATTCATTAATTTCAGAGTTATCATCTTCGTCACCACTAAATCTTGGAGCATTTGCACCACAAGAGAAAATGTAAGTAATGTTTTTCTTTTGTTGAAGTTTCCATTCGAATTTAGCCAGTGCAGGAGCATTAGACTTCATGTAATATCTCATAAAAGAAACAGCGAAATAGGTTGTTGCATAGTCAGTGCTCTGGTATGATGCCGGAGACCCGCTGCAAAGAACTTCATTAGTTGTACAAGCACCTGCATTCTGTGCAAAGTTACAATGTGATGCATCTAACATATTAATAAATGCTTTACAATCGGAAGCCAAGTTGTTGAACATTGGCATTTGGTTTGAACCAATTGGAGAAACACAATCTTCGCCACCTCCAATTATAAGAGAAGGAATTGTAATATTTGAAGCTGCTGCTATTGCACTTGGAACAGTTTCGGTAGCAGCTAAAGTTACCAATACAGTTAATGCAGGATTGTATTGCACTGCTAATGTTGCAGCACCACCACCCATTCCATGTCCCATTACACATGATTTACTGTTGTGACGTTTGTAAAAGAAAGAAGTAGGATCATAACGCATTGCAGTAAACTGAGCAGAAACGAATGCTAAGTCTTTTGCGAATTCAGTAACATCAGGATTAGCTCCTGTTTCAGTTAATGGAATAGCAAGAATAAAACCTTTTATTACTAAACGGTCCCATAAATACTGGTAGTTATTCCATCCAATTTCTTCCCCGTGACCGAATACTATCACCGGAAATTTTTTATCAGCCGGTGAACCAAGTGGAACCAGAGTTCCGGTCACATCCGAAGGATAAAATATCATTGTTTCAATTTGGCGATTCCCCCTTGATGCATCAACGAAAGTAATCACCCTGTTTCCAATAGCCCATGTTTGAGCCATTACGTTCGATGCAAGTATCAATGCGAACATTGTCATAAGCACCATCTTCATTTTTCCGTGTATCATTTTTTTCATTTTTATGTTGGTTTGTCTTTTTTTGTTTATTAACTACTCCCCGAAATTAAACATGTTCCAAAGCGAAAGGGCTATTATTTGGTCAACTGCAGCCTGTTTTGGGTAAACGAACAAAGAAACTTGGTTTGTGGAATTTTCTTAAAATTTTATTTCAATATATACTGGTTTTCAATATCTTACGAATCTAGCAGTTCCATTTCTATCAATTTTTCAGGGTGAATTGCTGATAATTTAAGGTGAACGAAAAAACGTGAGGTAAAATCCCAAAAATATCCGTTTATTCGGGATCACTCATCGAATAGAATTTCCTCTACAAGACTCAAAATCATTTTCTATCCGTGATTAATATTATTTGTACATTGATGCGGTAAAAATCACGTATGAAATCAGCACCCGGCAACCATATATATTCACTCGCATTATTAAGCACACTATTTTTCATGTGGGGTTTTATAACAGTATTAAACGACATTTTAATTCCTCACTTAAAGGGATTATTTGAATTGAATTACACACGCACTATGTTAATTCAATTATGTTTCTTTGGAGCGTACTTCATTACATCAATACCAGCTGGTACTATCATTTCAAAAATCGGATATAAGAGAGGCATCGTTCTTGGATTAAGTGTAACAGGTTTTGGTGCTCTCTTATTTTTTCCGGCATCCATTATTATATCGTATAATTTTTTTCTTGCTGCATTATTTATTTTAGCATCCGGCATTACCATACTTCAAGTTGCTGCCAATCCATTTGTAGCAGTGTTAGGCCCACCTGAGACCGCATCGAGCAGATTGAACTTTACACAAGCTATTAATTCATTGGGAACAACTTTGGCTCCTTACTTTGGTTCATTGTTGATACTTGATGTTGCCGGTGTTAATCGGTCACCTGCCGAAGAGGCTGCAAGTGTACAAGGGCCTTACATTGTAATTGCATTAGTATTAGGAGTGCTTGCGTTGCTTATAGCACTATCTAAATTACCTGCTATCAATGATGCAACAATGGAAGCTTATCACGACACAAAACATTATGGCAAAAAGAGTGCGTGGCAATACAAACATTTGGTGAGAGGTGCTGTTGCCATTTTTTTATATGTTGGTGCTGAAGTAACCATTGGTAGCTTTATGGTAAATTATTTAATGGAACCAAATATTGGCGGACTTGCCGAAAATGATGCCGGCAAATATGTATCACTTTATTGGGGAGGTGCAATGATTGGTAGGTTTATTGGAGCTGCGTTGCTTCAGAGGATGCGCCCAAATGCAGTGCTTGCTACTTGTTCAATAATTTCCATACTATTAATACTAATCAGCACCAATTCTTCGGGACTAATTGCTATGTACAGCATCATTGCAGTAGGTTTATTTAATTCAATTATGTTCGCCAATATTTTTACGATGTCGATGGATGGGTTAGGAAAATTTACCGGCGAAGGATCAGGTATATTGTGTATGGCAATTGTTGGTGGTGCTGTGGTTCCAATGCTCACCGGAGTTCTTGCCGATGCAGCAGGATTACAAACCGCATTGATGGCTACTGTACTTTGTTATGGTTACATATTTTACTTTGGTACAAATGGGTATAAACGCGATAGAGCTGCATAAAATTTAATTTTAAAAAAATAACTGTTTGAAAACAAGAAGAGAATTTCTAAAAAGTGCCGCTGCGGGTTCCATTGCCGTGGGTGCTTTACCGCTACTTTCAGTGGCTGGTGAAAATGAATTTACTGCAAATTTAAAACCCAATGGTTCAATTGTAATTTCTACCTGGCAACATGGTTTGAAGGCAAATGAGGCTGCATGGAAAGTTTTATCGGCGAAGGGTTCCGTTTTAGATGCAGTTGAAAAAGGAGTAAATGTGGTTGAAAGCGATCCCGAAAATCAAAGTGTGGGTATAGGCGGTTTGCCCGATCGTGATGGTCGAGTAACCTTAGACGCTTGCATCATGAATCAATTTGGCAATTGTGGTTCTGTAGCATTTTTGGAGCATATTGTTAATCCTGTTTCCGTTGCCAGGATGGTGATGGAAAAAACTCCTCATGTAATGCTCGTTGGTGAGGGTGCTCTTTCCTTTGCTCTTTCACAAGGATTTAAAAAGGAAAAATTACTTACTCCTCAAGGTGAAAAAGAATGGAAAGAATGGCTCCATAACAGTAATTATAAACCAATAATAAATATCGAAAATCACGATACTATTGGAATGCTAGCTATGGATGCTGATGGGAATTTGAGCGGCTCTTGTACTACTTCAGCGGACTATCATTTAAAATGAATGGTCGGGTTGGTGATTCTCCGATTATTGGGGCAGGGTTGTTTGTTGATAATGAAGTTGGAGCTGCATGTGCAACAGGTTTGGGAGAAGCTGTTATCCGTCAGTGCGGAAGCTTTTTGGTAGTGGAATTGATGCGCCAAGGAATGTCTCCTGTAAAAGCATGTAAGACTGCAATTGAACGCATCACCAAACATGAAAAAAATATTAAAGATCTACAAGTGGGTTTTCTGGCAATAAATAAAAATGGGGAGACCGGAAGTTATGCCATTCACCCCGGCTTTAATTTTGCAAAATACGATCATTCAGGAAATCATTTGATTGATTCAGATTTCTACATGAGGTAATATTAAAAAAATAATTTAGTATAACTGTTTCGACTATATGAAAATAAATGAGCGTATTTTAATACATCAAATTCTGAAACAATTTATATTTTCCGTTTTTTATTTTGGAGTTATCTTTCTCTCCACCACTCTTTCTGCATTTGGTCAAAATAAAAAATTGACTTCCAATGTAAATCCATTCATTGGTACCGATGGCTTCGGGCATACTTTTCCGGGAGCAACACTTCCTTTTGGAATGGTGCAACTTAGTCCCGATACACGCACATTAGGTTGGGAAAATTGTTCTGGATATCATTCCAGTAATCCAACTATCCTAGGATTTAGTCATACACATTTGAGCGGCACCGGTGCAGCCGATTATGGCGACATTCTGTTTATGGCAACACATGGCATTCAAACCAATGCTGGTGACCGAAGAGAATCCGCTTTCAGGATACAGATCGAAATTTAAAAAAGACACGGAAAGAGCTTCGCCGGGATATTATCGGGTAATGTTGGAGGATCATCGCATACAAGCTGAAATGACTGCCACAACACGTTGCGGTTTTCATAAATACACCTTTCCGGGTTCAGATAGTTCTGTTATTATTATGGATTTGGTTCATGGAATAAGTGATCAGGTGATTGAGGCTGAAATCACAATTGAAGGCGATCATGTTTGGACAGGGTACAGAAGATCGAAGGGATGGGCAAAAGATCATATCGTTTATTTTTATGCTGAATTTTCAAAACCATTTGCTGCTTCCGGAATTACCAATGCACAGGATGAAAAAATTAACGAAAAGACTTTCACCAATGCAACGGGTGCTAAATGCTGGGCTAAATTTACAACTAGAAAATTTGAATCAGTGTATGTAAAAGTTGGCATTTCAACAGTGAGCAGTGAGAATGCAAAAAATAATCTTGTTGAAGAAATTCCGGGTTGGGATTTTATGAAAACTATTGCTGATGCATCTACAGCATGGGAAAATGAACTTGGAAGAATTCAAATTGAGGGTGGAAGTAAAACAGAAAGAACAAATTTTTATACCGCTTTGTACCATGCTAATGATTAGTCCTAATATAATGTCGGATGTAGATGGAAGTTACCGCGGAATGGATGGAAAAATTTACAAGATGGATCGTGGAAATATGTACACTGTGTTTTCATTGTGGGATACATTCAGAGCATTGCACCCTTTGTTTACTATAATTGATCCACAGCGTGCACAGGATTTTGTGAGGGCGCTTTTGCGGAAATATACCGAGTCGGGTTTACTTCCAGTGTGGGAACTTGCAAGCAATGAAACCGGTTGCATGATTGGATACCACTCGGTGCCTGTAATTGCTGATGCATGGAATAAAGGGTTGCGTGATTTTGATACTGAACTTGCTTATGAAGCAATGAAAAAGAGTGCGATGCAGGATCATCTTGGAATGAAATATTATAAATCGCAAGGTTACATTCCGGCAGATAAAGAAAATGAATCTGTTTCGAAAACATTGGAGTATGCTTACGACGATTGGTGTATTGCAACAATGGCAAAAGATCTTGGTAAAAATGACGATTACAATTTGTTTACAAAACGATCGAAGTACGTTTTTGAATTGTTATGATTCGAATACAGGTTTCATGAGAGGAAAGAAAAATTCAAATTGGGTACAACCATTTGATCCGTATGAAGTGAGTGGTATTTACACCGAAGCAAATGCCTGGCAATACACCTGGTTTGTTCCTCACGATATTTCATCGATGACCGCAATTAATGGGAGGAGAAAACAATTTTGTTTCAAGATTAGATTCTCTTTTCAGCGCATCACCAAAAATAACAGGACGTTCACAACCTGATATCAGCGGAATGATTGGACAGTATGCCCATGGAAATGAACCGAGTCATCACATGGCTTATCTCTACAATTTCACCAATCAACCGGAAAAAACTGCAACGTTAACAAAACAAATCATGTCGAGAATTTTATACCGATAAAAGAGATGGACTTAATTGGTAATGAAGACTGCGGACAAATGTCGGCATGGTATGTATTTTCGGCAATGGGATTTTATCCGGTTTGTCCGGGGGATAACAGTTACTATTTTGGCTCTCCTCTATTCAACAAAATTACCATAGGCAATGGCAACGGAAACAAATTTGTAATAATTGCCGACAGTTTAAACACTCAAAATATTTACATTACTGAAGCCTTGCTGAATGGAAATAAAATGAAACAACCTTTGCAACATAGAGACATTATGAAGGGTGGTGAATTAACTTTTAAGATGACTAATATTTCAACAGGAATCCAAATCCCGGTTCCTGCTTCAATCGATACCATCCAATTGGTCATGAATCCATTTCTTATTTCAGGAGAAAAAGCATTTTTAGATTCCTGCCTGATTAAAATGCAAACATATACCGAAGGTGCTACTATTCGTTATACAACCGATGAAACTGAGCCAAATGCCAATTCGCGTATTTATACAAAACCATTTTACATTACCAAATCCACCAACCTAAAAATGAAGGGTTTTAAAAGTGGAATGGAGAGTAGCTTCACGGAAGAGTCATCCTTTCTTAAATTACCTTATAGAAGGACAATTTCTTATACAAATCCTTACAGTCACCTTTACACAGCAGGTGGTAACAATGGTTTGATTGATGGAATAAATGGCGAACCAACTGCCTTTGGAAGTTGGCAAGGATTTTATGGTGATGATTTTGAAGTGATAGTGGATTTGGAAAAAATAAGAACATTTTCTACTATTAAATCTACTTACCTACAACAATACCCATCGTGGATATGGCTGCCAACAGAAGTGGAATATTCAGTTTCCACTGATGGTAAAAAGTTTAAAAGTGTTTATGTTGAAAAAAATAAAGTGCCGGAAAACGAAGATGGATCCTTTGTACATGCATTTTCAGCAACAGTGCCGGGAACCAAAGCACGCTATATAAAAATTCGTGCTAAAAACATTGGAGTTTGTCCTGCCTGGCACCCGGGAGCAGGTGAAAAGGCTTGGATTTTTGTTGATGAGGTGGAAGTGAAGTAAAAAATTCTAATTTGCAATTAGATGATTAATCAAAATCGTTTTATTCATTTTTTTCTTTACGGAATGGTTTTGTTCCTTCAAGGATGTATTGGCAGTGCATTGATTTCTGACTTTCCAACATCATCAACTGCATATAATTTTGATACCCTTTCATCCTTACCTCATCTGGAAGATGCCGAGAGTTCGCGCGTGAAGACTATTTATGAATATTACATAGAATCAGAAGTTTTAGAAGATTCAATGCTGGTCGAAACAGTTACCGGAGCGATGAAATTATACGGGTATCATGTAAAAGTTGTTAATCTCAACGAAAAGGCAATTGTAGCACAGAAAGGATTAAAAGCAAGTGAATGGAATTCTGTGGTTGGAGTTTATTTTAAAACTACAGATGCGTTTAGTGCAATGTATATCAAGGTTCACATCACCCAGGACTTTACCGGAGGTCCGGCACGTGATAGGGCTATGGAATTAGGAAAACTCATTTGCCGGACTCTACAAACATGCACAAAATCATATGCCATCAAAACTATTGAACCTGAAATCGAGGATGAGGATTGGTAAAAAATCTTTTGAGCGCGATTGATGATTACGTAGGCCGTTTGCCGTAAGCCGGATTGGGTTTGATAGCGTGGCTTTCAACACTACCTTTTTTGCTTCACATTAAATTTCAATGGCACAATAATTTTAAAACTAAAATTACGTCCCATTTCAAAAACACCGGTTTTTCCTGTAGCATAATTTTCCGGGCTGTATTTTAATCGGCTTAGGTGGCTTTGGTATGATTCGTCGAGAAGATTGTTTACACTGAAGTAAAAAGATAAAATAGTTTTACTCTTCAATACCAAATCTGTTCCTGCACCGAAGTTTAGTAAGCTGTAAGCGGGAGTTGGAGTTTCGGTGTTATTTATTGAATAGATTTTGTTCTGCTCAAAATAATAATCAATTCCTAATTTTAAATAGGCATTTGAAAGTATTTTATTCAGCTTTTTTGTTGTTGCCATAAGCTCAGAAGTGAATTTTGGCGCGGGGATGTTTGGAAGATACTTTGATGAGTCGGGTTGATTTTTTCGAATGCCACTAACATAAGAAAATGTATTTTCAAAATGCAACCAGTCGAGAGGATGTGGATGAATATCGATGCTGATTTCACCTCCCGAAAGATTGGCATTGCTTTGTTCAAACTCAAAGACAGGTAATTCATCAATCAAAGAATCGGTTCCAAGAGAACTATTTACCTTGCTAATGAAAATAAAATTATCAATTGAATTAGTAAACAAGTTCAATTCTCCTGTTACATGGTTTGAATTAATTCCAAAAGTATAATCCCACTGCCAGCTACTTTCTGCTTTCAAATCGGGATCACCAATTTCGTACTTTCCACTACCCTCATGCTCCCCATTGGATCCCAGTTCAGCAATATTAGGCGCTCTGAAACCGGACGAAATATTCAATTTAGTATAAAATATATCTGATATTTGGTAAGTTGCGCCAAGGGAACCACTCATACTTCCGAAATCAGAATCAAATGAGTTGAATTTTTGAATGGAACCCAATTGTGGTTCATTAATTTCAACGCCTTCAGAATTTAAGATCAACTCTTGTCCGGTTTCATTTCTATGATCATACCTAAGTCCTCCACTTAAATCTAATTTATTGATTGATTTTGAAATCAACCCATAAACACCCACATCAAATAATGAATATTCCGGCACCAAATATTCGGTTCCTTTATTTTGAGATGTTTGAAACATTCCATTAATTCCAACAGAATAATTATATTTTTTTTTCTCCGGAAAATTATAGTTTAGATCGTAATTAACTGTATTCAAAACAAAATACAAACCATAATCATCAGGAGTGAGAACATTACCAAACTCCTTACGTTGATTTTGTTGCCATCCCACAATTACTTTCATACTTCCATCAGCAATTGCAAGGTTGTTGTTTAGAACAACTTTATAATGGTTGACTTTCTGCGAAGGAATTTGAATGGAATATGATTTATATTCAGAATTGGAAGGTTGCACAAATCCTGATGCAGAATCATTCAATGCAACAGGCATTACAAAATTCCCGGTAATGCTATCTCTTTCTCCTTCTACAATTTCGGGATTTAAGTTATAGATGCTAAAATGAACATGAGAGTATCCCCATGCTCTGTTGACACCAACAATTCCACTTAAATTGTTTTCGTTAAATCCGGAATTCAAAACGTACCCATCGATTTTATTCTGATAATCGTGCGCAAATTTATTGCTCCATCTGACATCCCAAATTATATCATTTCTATTTCCTGCAACACTCAATCCGTAACCTAACAAACCATCGTTTGTGTGATAGTTTGTTAAAAATCGTCCTTCAATGGTTCCTCGTGGCAATGTTGGTGCACTTAAAAAATTAATCACGCCTGCCATTGCATCAGAACCATACTTTAAACTTGCAGGCCCTTTTAAAATTTCTACTCTGTTCACTGAGAACTCATCAATTTCAATCCCATGTTCGTCGCCCCACTGTTGTCCTTCTTGACGTATTCCATCATTCACCACCACTACCCTATTAAAACCCAATCCACGAATAACAGGTTTTGAAATTGCTGCACCGGTTGTTAATTGACTAATTCCGGGCTGACTTGCAATGGCATCAATGATGTTGGTACTTGAGCTTTGTAATAAATCAATCAAGGGCATTGTTGTTATAGGCGTTGGAGTTCTGTTTTTTTCACCGGCCTGTGAAAGTCCGGTTACTACAATTTCACTTAACTCAGAAACAGATTCCTCGAGAAAAAAATCTTTTGAAGTTGTAACTTTAAGGTCAATAAATTCCATAAGCATTTTATATCCTATGCAGGTAATCTGTATTTTCAATTTTGATTGTGGAAGATTACGGATAGTATAAAATCCATCTTTGTTTGAGATGGCTCCTGTTTTAAATTCAGAAACATAAACTGTTGCTCCTACAATCGAAGCTCCTGTGGCTTTATCAATAATTTTTCCACTCAAAGTACCCTGAGCTAACGAAACGGCGGGAAGATATATAACGAGTAGTATCCAGATATTTATTTTTAGTATTATTTTAAATTTTTGAGTCATAATTATTTTTTTTATTTAATCTTTCTCAGTATTCACCAAGAATTGTTAAATATGATTTGAAAATATTAAAGTTAAATAATTAATTCCGATAGAATAAAATTGAGAAGCACCGGTTCATCACATGCACGAATAAAATTAAAGTCGAAAAGAAAAGTAATGCACAAAACTAAAGCGATGATTTATCATACACTTTAATTTCATTCAAACTCTAAAACATGTAAGGAATGTAAATCCTAATTAGCATTCAACGGGTTAAGAAAAAAATACCGGTGGAGCTCTTGGAGGAACCTGATAATGGAAATTTGCATTGATACTTTTCTCTACAGGAATCTGAAAATTAATTTCATTAACAGTAATTAAGCTATTAAAACAGAATGTTAAAAATTCCGTTGAAACAGGAACACTAAAATCACAGATGGAACATACATGTTCTAAAGTATGAAAATGTTTTACGGCTTTGGCATCACAATGGGTACCGTGACGATGTTCAAAATCGTGCATCCCCTTTTGGACCTGTGGAAACAGGAAGAGGGCAAGTAAAATAGGAGCAAAGTAATTTTTTACAATTTTGGACATCTACTAACAAAAGTACCAATTTTGGCATCATATTCAGTATGCTGTTTACCTCAAAAACAAAAATATAATTAAACCATTGAATTTAAGTGCATTACAAAGAAAAGAGCACGATTTTTTTCAGTACTATGTTATAAAGCAAAAGGAATTAGAAAGTGAATTAAGGCTATTTTTCAGTAATTAAAATGTTCCATCATAACAAATAAAAAAAACCGACAATTAGTTTGCCGGTTTTTTTTGGGACATGGATATATATTAATTCGCCGCTGGAGGTAAAATAACAGCGTCAATCACATGTACGATACCGTTAGAAGCAGGAACAGATGCAACAATATTGGCTCCATTAATAGTAACTTTACCATCTTTGACACCAATATTTGCATTGCTGCCGTTTACCATATTAAGGATTTGACCATTTTTAAAGCTCTCTGCTTTGTATACCGCAACAGCCACGTGATATTGAAGAATATCTTGAAGTTTTTCGATATTCTCAGGCTTCAACAAATCTGCAACAACTCCTTCGGGTAACGCATCAAATGCTGCATTGGTAGGGGCAAAAACCGTAAATGGTCCGGCATTAGACAATACATCCACCAGTTCGGCAGCTTTAACTGCTGCAACTAAAGTAGTGTGATCGGGTGATCCAATTGCAACTCCGACAACGTTTTTTTGAGAAACATCATCCTGTACAGCTGATTGGCCGGCAGTAGAAACTTCGGTTGCTTCAGCGTTTTCTGTTGTCGCGGGTGCTTGTTCGGCATTACCACAAGATGTCAGATAGAACATGCATCCTATCGAAAGAGATTTGATTAAATAAGTTGTAGATTTCATAGTATTGGTTTTTATAAAATGAGTGTTAGATTTGTTATTTATTTAACGAGGTGAAATTGTATAAAACAACTAAAACGATATATGATTTGCATCATATTGTCAATATTTTATCGATCCCTGATCAAAATCAGCATGGCAAAAGGAAACTTTTTAAAGTTTTAAGTGTTTACTCACGGGTAAACGGTGCAATTCAACGGGTTACAGACATTTAAATTACAAAAATGGCTGAAAATCCAATAAATGGCGTATCTTTGCGCTCATAAAAGTCCGGAAATTAGCTTTTGCCCGGCCCTTTACTCAAAAGATTCCTATCAAATCCCTAATCTTTTAATCGAACAAACCAGCCAATTTTTGGGATATTGGCATCTATTCAAATTATTTAAAAAACAAAATGACATTTAAAGAATTAATCAGTAATGAGGTGATTTGTGACGCCTTAATTAAAACAGGTTACACCCACCCCACTCCTATTCAACAACAAGCTATTCCTCCAATTCTGGAAGGAAGAGATGTATTTGGATGTGCACAAACAGGTACTGGAAAAACAGCAGCATTTGCACTTCCAATTTTACAATTATTAAACGAACAACGTCTCAACAGAAAAGACATTAAAATTAAAGCGTTAGTGCTTGCTCCAACACGTGAGCTTGCAATTCAAATCAGCGAAAGCTTCAGAGATTATGGATCAGGATTAAACCTTAGACACACTGTTGTGTATGGTGGAGTAGGACAAAATCCACAAACAAGAGCACTTCAAAATGGTGTTGATATTTTAATTGCTACTCCTGGACGATTATTAGATTTGATGAATCAAGGATTTATCAATCTTAAAAACATTGAATTTCTTGTTCTCGATGAAGCAGATCGTATGCTTGACATGGGATTTGTGAATGACATTAAGAGAATTCTTAAAGTTGTTCCTGTGAAAAGACAAACAGTTTTTTTCTCGGCAACTGTTCCGTTGGAAATTAGTCAACTGGTTTCGCAAATACTTAAAAATCCTGTTGCCGTAAATGTAGCGGTTGTATCATCCCCTGCCGAAAAAGTGCAGCAATCGGTGTATTATGTTGACAAATCAAATAAGCGTGATTTGTTGAATCATATTCTTAAACTTGAAGATATTGATCATGCCTTGATTTTTACCAGAACCAAAAGAGGTGCGGATAGAGTTGCAAAGGACCTTGCTAAAAAAGGAATCAATGCAGAGGCTATTCACGGTGACAAATCACAGAATGCACGTCAAAGAGCATTGGAAGGATTTAAAAACCGCACTGTAAAAATTCTGGTTGCAACTGATATTGCATCGCGAGGAATTGATGTTGACAAACTCACTCACGTTATTAATTTTGAAATACCGGAAGTTCCTGAAACTTATATTCATCGTATTGGAAGAACAGGTCGTGCAGGAGAAGGTGGACATGCAATCACATTGTGTTCACCTGATGAGTTGAGTTATTTGAAGGATATTAAAAAACTGCTTCCGAAAGATCTGGTTGTTAAAACACATCCTTTTACAGAAGTTAAAAATGTAGAGCCTTACACAAAACCAGCTCCATCAAACAGATCAAGAAATCATGGTATTGCAAAACAACAAGCGCAATCAAATCAAAGAAGAAGTCGCGTGAGAGTCGCCTGATTTCGATAATAATTTTTTTAAAAAACGGTGTAATCATTGGATTGCACCGTTTTTTTATTTTTATCATAATAGTAAAATCCACTTCGGTTTTATCCCTACGGGACAGTGTTTCAAGAGGGCTGAGTTTTCTACCCTTACTTTGTATTTAACGGCACAAAATAAAAAACACAATCACTCATCTTCATCATTCAAATTTTTAAAAGTATACCGGTCATCAAAACTTAATCCAAACTCATTTAAGATATTTATGTACTCTTGCTTAAAGGAGATTTTCTCATGATGTTTTTCTTGATTCTTGATATATTCAATTACATTATCGACGTGTGATTTACTGTATGAAAATGCCTCATAACGCTCCTGCCAATTGAAATGACTATTGATGAACTTTTTATTATTAATCCATTTAGATGAACTACCCTTGATATCTTGTAAAAGATCTGCTATGGATTGTACAGGTCTCTTCCCGAAAAAAACTGAACATGATCAGGCATTCCATTTATTGATAAAAGTTTATGTCTATTATTTTTAACTATACCACTAATATACTTGTATAACTCATCTTTCCAAGTTGGTTGAATTACACATGCTCTTTTTTGAACTGCTAAAATGACTTGAATGTGAATTTGAGAATAGGTGTTTGCCAAAAAAATTTATCAAAAGTTAATTGTATACCTGAACAAAAAGCATTGAATACTAAAAGTCATTTCAAAACTACATAATTGTTTCCGGAAACATTATTTTCCCGGCCAAATTCTTAAAAAGGACTAAATACTGTTTGACAAAACAAATTTTTTTAATTGATTTTCAATAGCTTACAACTATTTTTCAAAAAATCATACCCAAATCCAATTCTTTATCGTAATATTGCAATATTAAATTAAAGATATGGGAGCTTCAAAGACAGACTTTTTCACACAAGAGCAGGTAGATTTAGCATCAGTCACCAAAGCGCTGGGACATCCCGCAAGGATAGCCATCATACAACACTTACTCAAAGTAAATGCATGTGTTTGTGGTGACATTGTAAATGAATTGCCACTTGCACAGCCCACGGTATCGCAACACCTTAAAGAATTAAAAAACATAGGGCTTATAAAAGGCTCCATTGAAGGTAATGCAATTTGTTATTGTATCAATGAAGAAGTTTGGAACAAATACGAAATCATTCTTGCAAGTCTGTTTAGTTCCTACAAACCTGCAAATAAATGTTGTTAAATAAAAACAAAAAAACATGCAAACAGCAGAGCAAATTAAAGAAATGGTGAAACAGAAATATTCTGAGATAGCCACACAAGCAAAAACAGTTAATGCATCATCATGTTGCGGAGCAACTTCGTCATGCGGGGATGTTTATAATATTATGTCGGAGGAATACAATGGTATGGAAGGTTATGATGCTAATGCCGATTTAGGATTAGGTTGTGGACTACCCACACAATTCGCTTTAATAAAAAAAGGTGATACTGTTATTGATTTAGGTTCAGGGGCAGGTAACGATTGTTTTGTGGCTCGTGCCGAAGCAGGAGATAGCGGCAAAGTAATCGGCATTGATATGACTCCTGCCATGATTGAAAAGGCTAGAGAAAATGCAGAAAAATTGAATTACAACAATGTTGAATTCAGGCTTGGTGACATCGAAAAAATGCCTGTTACAGCAAACACCGCCGATGTAATTGTTAGCAATTGTGTTTTGAATTTGGTTCCTGATAAAGCAGCAGTATTTTGTGAGATGAACAGAGTATTAAAACCCGGAGGACATTTTAGTATTTCAGATATTGTTCTTATAGGAATTTTGCCTCCTAAAATTCTTCAAACAGCAGAGTTGTATGCCGGATGTATTTCAGGAGCAATACAAAAAGATGAGTACATGAAATTGATCGAGGATCATGGTTTTAAAAATATTAAAATTCAAAAAGAAAAAGTGATTACAGTACCTGATGAAATCCTATCACAATATCTTTCTCAGGAAGAAATTACCACTTACAAACAAGCTAATACCGGAATATTCAGCATCACTGTTTATGCAGAGAAGGCAGGAACCTGTACTCCCGGTGGTGGATGTTGCTAAAAAAATTGTTCGTGGAAAAAATACATGTACTCTTCATTTGCATTCATAATAGTGCTAGGAGTCAAATTGCCGAGGCCTTTTTAAAACACTTAGGCGGAGAACGTTATGAAGCTGAAAGCGCAGGACTCGAACCCGGAAAACTAAACCCACTTGCAATTGAAGTGATGAAAGAAGTGGGTATTGATATTTCTTCGAATCCAGTGAAAGATGTTTTTGAAATTTGGAAGAAAGGAAGACTGTTTCGTTATGTGATAACAGTTTGCGATGCAAAAAACGCCGAAAGTTGTCCGGTTTTCCCGGGTAAAGCTGAAAAAATAGCATGGTGGTTCGATGACCCTTCAACTTTCACGGGAACCTATGATGAAAAACTTGCCAACACAAGGCAAGTGCGAGATGAAATCAAAAAACAAATTGAGATTTTTATCAGAGATACCACAGGTACTTAACCTATATGAGTATTCAAAACTGTAATCCCACGATTAATAGAAAACGGTTGAATTTCATCGACCGTTTTCTTACGTTATGGATATTTCTTGCGATGATAATTGGTGTTTCAATTGGTTACTATATTCCCGAATCATCTTCATTCATTAATTCATTTAACTCCGGTACAACAAACATTCCTATTGCAATAGGTTTGATTTTAATGATGTATCCTCCACTTGCAAAAGTAAAATACGAGGAACTTGGAAAAGTTTTTAGTAACATGAAATTACTTGGACTTTCATTATTGATGAATTGGATTATTGGTCCGATACTGATGTTTTTTCTAGCAATTATATTTCTCCACGATTATCCGGAATATATGGTAGGTCTTATTTTAATAGGACTTGCTCGTTGCATTGCCATGGTGATTGTTTGGAATGATTTGGCTGAAGGCAACAGGGAATATGCTGCAGGGTTGGTGGCTATAAACAGTGTGTTCCAGATTTTATTTTATAGCCTTTTTGCATGGCTTTTTATATCAGTTCTTCCACCCTATTTTGGAATCAACAGTATGAACATTAATATTACAATTGGGCAAATTGCACAAAGTGTTTTAATTTATTTGGGTTTTCCTTTTTTTGCCGGGTTTGTCACTCGTTATTTTCTTCGAAAGCTAAAAGGTGATGAATGGTATGTGCAAAAATTTATTCCTTTCATAAGTCCAATCACATTAATTGCTCTGTTATTAACTATTTTAATAATGTTCAGTTTGAAAGGGGAAATGATAGTTGCCATTCCTACAGATGTGCTAAGAATTGCTGTTCCTTTGGTTATTTATTTTGCCATTATGTTTATTGTATCCTTTTTGCTTAGTAAAAAAATAGGGGCTGATTACTCCCGAAATGCAGCGCTTTCTTTTACGGCAACAGGTAATAATTTTGAGTTGGCAATTGCTGTTTCAATTGGTGTTTTTGGGATCACGAGCGGACAGGCTTTTGCAGGTGTGGTTGGTCCTTTGGTAGAGGTTCCTGCCCTAATTTTGCTAGTAAGGACGTCATTTATATTTAAAAAGTGGCTCTACCCGGTAACAGAAACCGGCAAACAGATCCAATGAGTTTTTGGAATAAATTCCAAATTTAATTTAAAGCGCACATAAATTAGAATCAATTCAAACAAAGTATCTATCTTAGCAGTGCAAATAGACAACCTTGCTGATGAGAACATTATTCATTTGGATACTTTTATTCCCTGTCACACTAGCATTTGGACAAACTACGACAAAACCCAAGCCTAAAAAAGGGTATTTGGGAGTGTATTTTGGTCCCTCCTTCCCTGTTGGCAACTTTGGTCAAAGTGACTTTAATAATGACGAGTCAGGATTTGCAGTGAGAGGAGTTCAATATGCCATTATGGAAATGGGCGTAAAATTCGTTCCTCACTTTGGATTGGCGGCATCTATAAGAGGTTCTTCAATACCTATGGATGTTCAATATTTGGCTGATCAATACGCACTTGAGTTTGGTGGACAGTTTACCGTAGAGAGTACCCGATGGGGTTTTGGCGGCTTGCATGTAGGCCCGGTACTTTCATTCCCAATAGGAAAATTGGATATTGATTTCAGATTAATGACAGGACTGATGTTTGCCATTTCACCGGAACTAACCATCACACAAAACACAACCGGTCAAACCGAAGGTCAGAATTCGGAGGTTGGAACTTCACTTGCACTTTCAATGGGAATGGGATTAAAGTACCACGTTTCAGAACGGATTACAATTTTGGCTGTTGCTGAATACCAAAGAGCCCGACCAACCTTTGTAATCGATCAATACCCCGGGAATAATTATCAGACGACAACTGTTTATCAGAATGTTGCTTCTTTTAGTCCGATGCTTGGAGTCGGACTTAGAATTTTTTAAAAAGTTAATCCCTGGTTGAAGCTCTAAGTAACCTATCATTAATAGCTTTTCCAATACCTTTATCCGGGAAGCTTTCAGCTAAAATACATTCTACATTTGATTTATCTAGAAACCTCAGAGTAGCAAAAAAATTTCGTGCTGCCTCTTCGAGATTTCCTTCGGGAGATAATTTTATAACAACAGTATTTTCATTTACTTTAGGAATGTTCTCACCAGTAAAGCACAACACTGCAAACGATAATTTATGATGTACATTTATCAACTCTTTGATATTTCCAAAATACAAAGGTACAGAAGGAGCATAATGACTCTTTAGCATTCCGGGAGCACGAGGATCAGATGAACTTGTGATGCTTTTTGCTGAAACACCAGCAACAGATTCAATTTCACTGATTGTAGTCCCC
Organism: uncultured Bacteroidota bacterium; assembly: GCA_963814475.1. Classification (GTDB taxonomy): domain Bacteria; phylum Bacteroidota; class Bacteroidia; order AKYH767-A; family OLB10; genus JADKJB01. The sequence goes on from CAWFDA010000017.1 coordinate 80,246, forward strand.
CCCAATCGATAAATAATAAGTTGTCCGTCTTCGAAACCAACTATAGTTGACTCAATACCAACATTGCAATTACCACCATTGAGTATATATGAAATTTTCCCACCCAATTGATCCGACACATGCAGAGCTGTGGTTGGACTGATATAACCGAAGGGATTTGCGCTAGGTGCTGCCAGAGGAAAATCAAGTTTTTCTAACAGCGATAACGCCATTGGATGATCGGGTATTCTAATAGCAACTGTATCTAATCCGGAAGTGGTTAGGTCTGGGATTATAGATTTTTTTTTGAGCAGTATTGTTAACGGACCGGGCCAGAATTGTTCCATCAATTTAAATGCTTCATCAGGAACAGATTCAGTATATTTTTCTATTTCCTTTACAGAAGCGATATGAACAATTAGCGGATCAAACTCCGGTCGGTTTTTGGTTTTGAAAATTTGCATTACTACATTCTCATCCAAAGCATTTCCGGCTAACCCATACACTGTTTCAGTTGGAATTGCTACAAGTTTTCCTTGTTGCAGCAATTCAACTGCAATTGAAATTTCAGTACCGATTATTGTTTCCATCGCTAATAGTTACAAAAAAACATATTGCAGAAAACTATACTATAAATTTAGGAAAAATCATATTTTGAACCGAATAAATTTCATTCCATTTATCGATAGTAATTAATTTTTGTTCTTCCACAACAATTTGATAAACTGTTTTTCCGGTTTGTAGAGCTATTTTCGCAATTTCAGAAGTTTTTTCATAACCTAAAATTGGATTCAATGAAGTTACAATACCAACACTGTTCATCACGTGATTGTAACACACATCATTATTTGCAGTTATTCCAATTATGCATTTTGATGAGAGCGTTTTACAGGCGTTTGTCATGTACTCCAATGAAGTAAATAAACTGAACGCAATTACAGGCTCCATTACATTCAATTGTAATTGTCCGGCTTCACATGCCATAGTTATTGTATTATCGGCACCAGCCACATAAAAGCAAACCTGATTTACGACTTCAGGAATAACCGGATTCACCTTGCCGGGCATGATAGAAGAACCCGGCTGCATTTGTGGAAGATTAATTTCGTTAAAACCGGAACGCGGTCCTGAGGAAAGCAATCGTAAATCGTTACAGATTTTTGAAAGTTTAATCGCACATCTTTTAAGGGTTCCGGATATTTGAAGATAGGCTCCTGTATCAACAGTAGCTTCTATTAAATCAGGAGAAAGTGTTAAGGGTAATCCGGTGATTGCAGCTAAATAATGCGTTACTTTTTCTGCATACCCTTCGGGTGCATTTATTCCGGTTCCAATAGCAGTGGCGCCCATATTTATTTCAGTAACTAAATTTTGCACTTCACGCATTCGCTGAATATCTTCACCAATAGTAGTCGCATAACTTTTAAACTCTGCGCCTAATGTCATCGGCACAGCATCTTGAAGTTGCGTGCGACCCATTTTGAGTACTTCGGAAAACTCCACTCCTTTTTTTGCAAAAGCCTCCTGCACTAATTGCATGGATTCAATAAAAGAATCAATTTTTTTGTAGAGTGCAATTCTGAATGCAGTAGGATATGCATCGTTGGTAGATTGCGAACAATTAACATGATTATTTGGATGAAGATAAAGATAATCGCCTTTAGCTTTTCCCATATGTTCCAAACCAATATTGGCAATCACTTCGTTTACATTCATGTTGCAAGAAGTTCCGGCACCACCTTGAATCATATCAGTAATAAATTGATCGAGATACTCACCATGGATCAATTTTTCAGAACCAAAAATGACTGCTTCCGCCTCTTCATTGGTAATCACTCCACAATCACGATTTGCCATTGCAGCAGCTTTCTTAACAAAGCCAAAGGATTTAACAAGTAATGGTTCCCTCGAAATTGGTAATCCGGTAATATTAAAATTTTCAATAGCCCGTAAAGTTTGAATACCATAATAGGCTTTAAAAGGTATTTCACGTTCACCTAGATAATCATGCTCCAATCGATACTTTTGAGTGTCCATAGCTTTATATTAATGTCCAAAAATACGGATAAGTTTAAGTGTGATAGCTTGGAAAAAGGGAACTTAACCACAACTCAATGTGAAGAACCTCTATAATCAGCTCTTTTTCACCGATCTGGTCGCTACAAAAGCAGGGAAATATTTATCTATTAAATTATCCCCACCCCAACTATCTTCCTTAATCTCAGTGATCTCTAGCCCAGCCAGTATTTGTCCGTTAATGTGATCTTCAAGAGAATGGCCAAAAACGACCGGTTCATTCTGATCCATGAAAAACTTCAATTCTTCATCATTAAGAGAAATCAAATCAGAATATGGACTAGCATATTTTAAGGTAAAAATACCTGTTTCTGCCAATTTCACATCAAACAAATAATAAACAGGTTTTGTAAATCCAGTCATAAACACACCACCTTTCTTTAAGATTCGTGACACCTCTTTATAAACTTTTCTAACATCTGGAACAAAACATGTAGAGCATGGATTGAAAACAATATCAAAACTTTCATCAGCAAACACAGATAAATCTGCCATATCTCCTTGCATAGTTTTAATATCCAGGTGATGCTTTTTAGCCATCAAATTATCTTGATTCAGCTGCTCTTGAGAATTATCAAATACCGTTACATCATATCCCGCAGCAGCAAGAACCGGACATTGTTGTCCACCCCCTGAAGCCAATCCTAAAAGTTTTTTGCCGGGCGCTTGAAACCATTCATGAGAAACATGTAATGTTGGAGTTAAGACAATATTCCATTCGCCTTTTTTAGCATCTTGTATAATTTCATCACTGAATGGTAATGTCCAGCGGTTTCCCGATTTCACTAGATTGTTCCAGGCGGTTTTATTGTATTCTAGGTAATTGTTTGGGCGTTGCATAGGAGATTTTTTTGCAAAGATAGATTATTATTCAATGGTTGATTCAGTGGTTGGGTTTCACTCACCATGACGGCTTCCGATCTCGGCTTCCTGCCTGCCAAGTCAAAGTCTAGATTTGGCTTGGCGATGGCAGGCAGGCGCTCGACCTTTTCTATAATTGTTTTTATGCTTTTATCCCTCTACCAACCGGGGACCGGCGCCCCACCACTTTTTAATCCTCATGTCCTTTGACTTTTAGTTTTCCTTTGCCCCATGCTTCTTGATCTTTTTGCATTTGGACTTTAGAGCTGTCAGAAAAATCTTTTTTTAGAAAATCATCAAGATTAGGTTGTCCGCCGTTTACCCATGCAGTGTACCAAAAGGACGACACCATAATAATTGCTGCACGCATTCTTCTTTCTGCCATTCCATCGAGCATTCGATCATACGCTGCGGAATATTCTTCAGAGTGTACTTTCATCATTATATTTCCTTTCAACACATAGGTATATTTACGATCAGGTGGAAATTCGCTGTTTAGTTTTCTTTCAAAAACCAACACTGAATCATGTGCCTGATAACTTGAAGCAACAATTTTCCAAGCTTCCTTTAATGGATATTGTATGTAATTGCACCTTCCTGTGATGTAATCGTACTCTTCTCCAAATAATTCAGGAACACGTGATTCCCAAAAACCATGTATGCCATGTTGATTAGTAAGTTGACCGTTATAATTTTGAGTACAATGCAACGGCACATGTGCGTCGCCGATATAATGACCTAAATCGGCTGAGTATTTTAAAATCTTTTCAAAATTTCGCTCCTTAAAAGCATTTGTCAGTCGGAACATCATTTTTTCAATGTGCCAAGGAACTATTCCATGTGCCATTAATGTATCAAGCGTGTATTTTTCTACCGCATCATTCCATCGTTGTGGAATACTGTCAAGTGGACTTTTTCCATATCTGTCGAGATCAATAAAATGGCAGGCTGCTTCCCCTTCAACAGCATAACGTCTCTTATCGGGATCAACTGCATGAGTTGTGATAAAATCGATATGATGTTTATAAAATAGAAACATTTCAGGAGGGAGAGAGAACACTGCCATCCTGTTGATACGTTGATGTGCCCAAAATCCCCAGGCAGTTAAGGTGTAAATTGCAATCATAAAAATGATAAAAGCTAGCAGAAAAATTTTGATTAGTTGTTTCATGAAAAATTTGTTTTAAAAAGTGTAATTCAATGGTTAATTCAATGGTTAATTCAATGGTTAATTCAGTTGTTGATTCAGTTGTTGATTCAGTTGTTGATTCGGTTGTGAATTCGGTAGTTGATTCGGTTGTTGATTCGGTTGTTGATTCAAAGGTTGATTCAGTGGTTGCCTTTGAAAATCCCGACAGGGTTACAATTAGAACTTTCAAAGAAATTGTTTTTTTCAACTAAAATATATCTTTATTGTAAGCTATGACAACTCTGCCGGGGCTCTCAAAGGTTAATTTCGGTTGTTGATTCGGTTGTTGATTCGGTTGTTTTTTCTTCAGCCAAGTATTTGCCGGCTGGAGAATATATTCAAAGGGGATCCGGACAGTTTGTTGAAATGGTAAAAATAGCATTGTAAAAAAATGGAAATCATAAAAAATTATACGTGAAAAAAATTACAAAAAACATTCTATTGCACAATAAAAAAATTAGTCACTGCTCACTTTTTACAAAGACTGAAGAACATTCAAATTATAGATTGCATCACCAACCATAACAGGAATTACATCAGTTTGATTTGGTTTTAAACAAAAAGTGATATCGTCTTCAATTTGTAATTTCTCAAGTCGTTTACGGTGTGAAGATTTTTCGAGGAATTCGTACATATTTCCTTTTGCAAGATCATACAATTGCATTGCAGCAAGAGCGGAGTCGCGGTGATTGGTGAGTTTGAAATAAGGTAATAATTGTTGTACCACTGCACCGGCAAACAGTGTATCTTCAAAATTGAAAGCGTTTTTCCACCCTGAACAAAGAAGAATTATATCTCTATTCTGAACTTGCAACCATTGACAAAGAGCATCAAGATTTAGAAACGAACCAATTGCAATTTGAAAAGAATTACGGGCTGCTTGAATTGCCTGAGTTCCATTGGTGGTAGTGAGCGCTATGTTGCGATCCTTCACCATATCATCCATATAACTAAATGGAGAATTTCCTAAATCAAATCCTTCCACCATTTCTCCTTTACGCTCGGCACCAACCAAAAAACCTTGGGCACGGTAATGCATTGCTTCCTCAAGAGTCGAAACCGGAACAATGCTTTTTACGCCATAATGAAATGCTACACAAATTGATGAAGTAGCTCTCAGTACATCAATTACCACTACAATGCTTTCTGACGAATCATAAAGATTGAACAAAGCTGGTGAAAAACAAACGTCGATGTTTTTTTTCATAATATATGTATTGCTTGCTGAATAAAATTCTTTTCAGCATCATCATTAATGTTTAAATTTAAAAAAATAACACTCTGACAAAAAGAGCAAACGATGTTTTAAGTCAGGAATGAAGTTCATTTAAGTCCGCAAAGGTAATAAAATGATTATTTCTTGTAAAATGGAAATTTTACTACCCTGGCTTTCAATCCCTTATCTCTAATATTAACAAATATTTCGGTTCCTTCGGCGGCAAAAGCGGTTTCTACATACCCCATTCCAATAGCCTTTTGCAAGCTAGGTGACTGAGTACCGGAAGTCACCTCTCCGATCTTTTTTCCTGAGGCATCTTGAATTGGGTATCCATGACGTGAAATTCCTCGATCGATCATTTCAAACCCAACCAATTTTCTCTTCACCCCATCTTCTTTTTGCTTTTTGAGTGCGGCAGAATTAGTGAAATCCTTAGTAAATTTAGTAATCCAACCAAGGCCGGCTTCAAGTGGTGAAGTTGTATCATCGATATCATTTCCGTACAAACAAAATCCCATTTCTAATCGAAGCGTATCACGTGCACCAAGTCCAATTGGTTTTATTCCGAAAGATGCACCAGCTTCAAAAACTGCATTCCAAATTTTATCAGCAAACTGATTCTCAAAATAAATTTCAAATCCACCGGCTCCGGTGTAACCTGTTGCTGAGATTAGAATGTTATCGAAACCCGCAAATTTTCCTTTGAGGAAGGTATAATAATCTACTGAAGCTAAATCCATATCTGTTAGCGATTGTAAAGCCTTCACTGCCATTGGACCTTGCACAGCCAATAAGGATGTTTTATCAGAAATATTGTGCATCTCCACTTTCTTATTATTCTTTGATTGAATCCAATTCCAATCTTTTTCAATATTAGAAGCATTCACCACTAACATATATGTTTTTTCATCAATGCGATAAACGAGCAAGTCATCAACAATACCACCGGTTTCATTCGGCAAGCAAGAATATTGAATTTTACCATCAGTTAATTTAGATGCATCGTTGCTGGTAACTCTTTGAATTAAATCAAGAGCATCGTGCCCTTTTAAAATAAATTCACCCATGTGAGAAACATCAAATACTCCCACACCGTTACGAACAGTTTCATGTTCATCATTAATGCCAGAATAAAGTACCGGCATCATAAATCCGGCAAACGGAACCATTTTAGCATTTAATTCAATATGCTTGTCGTTAAGTGCAACTTTTTTTACTTCAGTCATTTTATTACTATTTATCGGTTAATAATTTATTAAATTTTTCTAAATAAAAATCACACCAAGCGCTTACAGAATAATGTTCTTCAACTGTTTTTCTGGCAGCATTACCAATGCGCAATCTAAGTTCAGCATCATCAATCAAAGCACTTAATTTGGTAAACCATTCATCGGGAGATGAAGCTAAAAACCCATTGACCCCATCTTCAATAATTTCAGAATTCACACCCACATTGGTAAGTACAACAGCTTTTCCAAGTCCCATATATTGCAAACCTTTGAAACCACATTTACCTCTACTCCATTCATTATCGGGCATCGGCATAATTCCAATATGTATACCGGAAAGGTCTTCCACTTCACGTGCACTACTCCAAATAATACCTTCAACATCAATATCCGGTTCAGTAAAAACATGATCACTAATTACCCTGAAACCGATTCGACTTCCATACTTTTTTTGCAACTGTTTTAAAACAGGCATTGCTTGTTGCAGATGAACAATTGTAGTATGGCTTCCGGTCCAGCCGATGATAATTTTACCGACCGGTTCAGCTTTAAGTGGCACATATAAATCAGTATCTATCACAGTAGGAATTACAACTACTTTTGGATTGTGGTGACGAGCATATTCAGCAAGGTATTCATTGCCGGCAATAACCAGATCTGCCATAGCAATGAGACTTGCAGTTTTACCCGGATTTTTCAACCATTTTAAATGCCTGTTACCGGCACTAACATCCATTTGCCAGATGGCATCATCAAAATCAAAAATAAGTTTTGCTCCTGCTTTTTTAAATCCACGTTCAAAGCGGGTACTACCTGTCATAAAGGCCTCCCGTTGCACGAACACAATATCAAACTGATGAGCATGATGTACATGATAACGCCTTTTGAGCCAGCTTTTGATAAAAATACGACCTTTTGCGATCCAATTTCCGGGAGCATAAAAGAATGAATCGTCGGTGGAATCAATTAGCCAAGCATATTCGTATGTAAACCCTTTGGATGACCAAAACTCAAGAAATTGCTCAATGCGATATCGCTGACTTGGCGAGCGATCGGGCCGGTGAGGCGCAACAAAGAGAATTTTAGGCATATTTAGTTTTAAGTCTGACAGCCGGATAAATTAATAAATCTGCATGAATCCTTTTGTTAATCCATACTGAAAATCAGAGGGTCTGCAAATTTAATGATTTAATGCAACGATTGTTAATTCGTTTACAAATAACTGTTGGTTTCCTGAATTATTTAATACCTTTGTAATGAGCACATAAAGCAATGTTAAACAACAATTTACCCCGCGGAATCATTTTTATTGGCGATTTAATTATCGTTTTTGTCTCACTTGTTGCAGCATATTTGATCCGATTCAATTTCAGTATCCCTCAAATTGAATTCGATACATTTCATTATGTTTTTCCTGTTGTGTTATTGGTAAGGGCTATTTTATTTTATTTCGCAAAAACTTTTGCAGGAATTATAAGGTATACCAGCACCAAGGATGTACAAAGAATACTAATTACTGTTGTATCCGGATCGCTATTTTTTGCTGCATTAAACCCACTTACTTTTTACTTGTGGAATGCTTATGCAGTTCCTTATTCAATTATTATCATTGAATTTTTACTCACCATATTTTTAATGACAAGCACTAGGTTATTTATTAAGGTTATGTTTGCTGAAATGATGAATCCTTCGAGTGAAAAAACAAAGGTCATTATATTCGGTGCCGGTGCTTCAGGCATAATCACCAAGAGGACACTTGATAGAGATGCAGGAACCAAATATAAGGTGTTAGCTTTTGTAGATGACAATGAAAAAAAGTCGGGCAAAAAACTAGAGGATGTCACTATCTTTTCTGCAAAGAAAGACCTAGAACGATTGTTAGCCGAAAATAATGTGCAACATTTAATTATTGCTATTCAACAAATTGCTCCTTTTCGCAAACAAGAAATTGTAGAATTGTGTTTAAAATACAATACAAAAGTATTAACCGTTCCACCGGTAAGTAACTGGATCAATGGTGCACTAAGTTTCAAACAAATACAGAAGATAAAAATAGAAGATTTGCTTGAGAGAGAGGCAATTCAATTGGATGTTGCATCTATTAATAGACAAATCACCGGTAAAACAATACTCATCACCGGTGCTGCAGGATCAATTGGCAGTGAATTGGTAAGGCAAGTAATACGCTTTCATCCTAAAATGATAATTTTGTTAGATTCGGCTGAATCACCTCTTCATGAGTTAGAAATTGAAATGCAGGAATTGCGGATGAACAAAATTACCGAATCTGTTATTGCTGATATTAGAAATAATGAGCGGATGGAAAATGTTTTCCGAACTTTTCGTCCACAAATTGTGTATCATGCAGCAGCCTACAAACATGTGCCAATGATGGAAAATAATCCTTCAGAAGCTATTCTCACCAATGTGATGGGGACAAAAATTGTGGCTACATTAGCAAATGAATTTGGTGTAGAAAAATTTGTGATGATCTCTACAGACAAAGCTGTGAATCCTACAAGTATTATGGGAGCCACCAAAAGAATTGCTGAGATTTACATTCAATCATTGAACAAAATCTCAAAAACTAAATACATTACAACGCGTTTTGGAAATGTACTCGGATCGAGTGGTTCAGTGATTCCGAGATTCAATAAACAAATAGAAGCACGGCAGCCGATCACCATTACACATCCTGAAATTACAAGATTTTTCATGACCATTCCTGAAGCTTGCCAACTGGTGTTGGAAGCAGGATGTATGGGAAAAGGTGGAGAAATATTTGTATTTGATATGGGTAAATCTGTTAAAATAACTGATTTGGCAAAAAAAATGGTTCAACTGAGTGGATTGGAATTAGGAAAAGATATTCAGCTTGTCTTTACCGGTTTGCGTCCCGGAGAAAAACTTTATGAGGAATTACTTGCTACAGAAGAAAATACACTTCCGACACATCATGAAAAAATACTAATTGCACAGGTAAAAGTGTATAATTTTGAAGATGTAAAAAAATCTGTTAATGAACTAATAGGACTTTTTGATACACAAAATAACGTAGCGATTGTAACTAAAATGAAGGAGATGGTGCCTGAATATATTTCGAACAATTCTGTTTATGAAGAATTGGATGGAATTAATAATTTGAAATAAACTTTCAAACCCAAATCATCCGTGAACGGTTTCCTTAACTCCGTAATTTTTTATAATCACAGCTTCATATTCTAACCACTCTTCCCAGCGTTTATCTACATCAATTTCACCGGCATATTTCCGAGCAAAACCAATAAACATCGTATAATGTGTGGCTTCACTAATCATTAATTCATGATAAAAAGCAGCCAGTTCAGAATCGCCAATATTTTCAGATAGTACCTTAAATCGCTCACAGCTTCTGGCCTCAATCATTGCGGCAAATAGCAAACGGTCGACGAGAGATTCATTTCGACTTCCTCCCTTTTTCATGAACTCATACAACTTACCTACATAATCATCTTTACGTTCTCTTCCCAACACCTCGCCTCTTTGAATGATTTTGTCGTGAACCATTTGAAAATGAGAAAGTTCCTCTTGACTCAACTTAATCATTTCTTGAACCAAATCGGTATATTCAGGAAATTTAACAACTATCGAAATAGCGTTTGTAGCAGCTTTCTGCTCACACCAGGCATGATCGGTAAGGATTTCTGATATGTTCTTTTCAACAACATTTTTGACCCATTTAGGATCGGTAGGAAGCTTGAGTTTTAACATGGAACAAAGGTATAAAATGCGATCAGTATCCATTCAACTTATTGCAATAATAATTTGAGATAATAACTTGCACGAATAAAATATTTAGTACCTTACATGTTGTAATAAGCTTAATACTTCAACATCCATTAAAATATAAAAAACTGCAATCATTGAATAATAATCAATTCAATTTGTAAAATAAAATTAACAATAAAGTCAAAATTTTATGATTAAAATAGCATCATCTTTTTATCAAATATTTCTTATTTGTTCAACCATATGTTCTATACCTTTAGTAACAATTGGAGATAGCCTCCAAGCGGGATTTTCGAAAACCGAATACGCCGAAATGCTTCGAATTTCAGCACGACAAGTAGATACGCCATGGACTAAAGTAACTTCTCCATATCCTGAAAAATATAAGTTAATTTATCGTTCTCAAACAATGGGATTGGAGAACCGTTGGGATCTTTGGGTGGATGAAAAAAGCAATGCTGTAATAAGCATCAGAGGCACAACGACAGGATTTAATAGCTGGCTGGCAAATTTTTATGCTGCAATGGTTCCGGCAAAAGGGTTTTTACAATTGGAAAAAAATTACACTTTCAATTATCATTTAGCAGATGATCCGAAAGCAGCTGTACATACAGGGTGGTTAGTTGGTACAGGAATTCTTTGCAGAGATATACTTCCAAAAATTGATTCTCTTTATTCGTCAGGGTGTAGAAACATTATAATCATGGGACACAGTCAAGGTGGTGGAATTGCCTATCTTCTTACTTCACATTTATACAACATTCGCTCGAAAGGAATTATTCCCAAAGATCTAATTCTTAAAACGTATTGCAGTGCCGCACCTAAACCGGGCAATTTATATTACGCTTATGAATTTGAAAATATGACAGAAGGCGGCTGGGCATTTAATGTGGTTAATGCAGCAGATTGGGTACCGGAAATGCCTGTCTCTGTTCAAACAACAACAGACTACAATGACGTAAACCCTTTTGCTAATGCAATCCCTGTAATAAAAAAGCAAAAATTTGTTCAGCGTGTTTTATTGATGAAAATGTATAAAAAGCTGTCCGGCCCACCAAGAAAATCTCTCGAAGAATACGAGAAAATTTTGGGTGGAAAAGCCTATTCATTTGTCAAAAGGCAGCTGCCCGATTTCATCCAACCAAAGTACTTTGGAACCTTTAATTATGTGAGAACCGGAAAAACCATTGTACTACTTCCTGACGAAAATTATCACCAAATCTTCCCCGATGACCCAACACATATTTTCATGCATCATTTTTTTGAACCTTACTTCTACTTATTAAATAATATGAAAGACTATTAAAATGTTAATAATCAATGCAAAAGACCTCATACAAAAGTATTAGGTTTCTCAATTTAATCCAATATTATCTAACAATAATCCAATATTTTGAAAAGTTAAAATTTGTTCTCCATCAGTCATGGTTAATAACTATTTGTTTATCAACAGTTGTTCACAATTAAAATGTTATTAATTATTTGTTAGTAACATAAATTTTACTTATTATTACCAATCAGTTAACCAACAAAAGCCCAGACACTTTTAGACCCGCCATCATTAGCCATTCCGATCTTTAAAATTAGCTCCATTTAAATTTTACATAGATTACACATTGCAAATGATGTAAAATTTCATTTGATTAAATAATTAATTACAGACTATAGAAAAAGTTTTCAATTAAAACGAATAAAACAAAGTATTGTAAAGATCAAAAAAAGTTTGGATTCTCAATACTTAATTTTAAAATCAGAATAAGGGGAGTAAAACCATGATCTTAAAAAGACTTTTTATATTAATAATTATTTTTTTCATAGGCATTGTTGTCAGCAATGGCCAAAATTATAACATCTCAAATTCTACTGTTTCCACATGCACCGGAAATTTTTATGATAGCAATGGGCCGGGTGGAAATTATTTTAACAATGAAAATTATACAATGACATTTTGTTCTTCCGTTTCGGGTGAATGTGTTCAACTTTTATTTAGTTCACTTGATCTTGAAGATGGATATGATTTTTTAACTGTTTACAATGGACCCAACACCGGTTCACCTGTACTTGGAAGCTATACCGGAAACAACACTCCGGGAGTATTAACAGCAACATCAGGTTGTCTCACCATTGAATTCACCTCTGATTTTACCGGTCGTGCTGCAGGCTGGGAAGCAAGTATTAATTGTGTTCCTTGTCCCGGTTCACTATGCCCATCATGTAATGGTGGCGCCGCTCCAGCAAATGATGCTTGTTCAGGAGCAATGAATCTTGGGGCTTTGCCTGCCCCTGCAGCTTGTCCTAACGGTATTGGCACATGGGCTAATTTCAATACTACAAATATTTGTGCTACAGCTGAAAATCCATACACAACACTGACCGGTTGCCAGCCCGCCGGTAACATGGCATCACCGGCAGCAGATGTGTGGTATCGTTTTACAATTACCGGCCCAACTTTAAATATAAATATTGCCGGAATGCAAACACCGAATATCGGTTTGTATACAGGAAGTAATTGTAATAATTTAGTAGGGAGAGGATGTGCTATAGGTGGTGGTGGAATATTAAATACCTCTTTTGGCGGCTTAGCGCCAGGCACCTACTTTTTACAAGTGAGTGGAGGTAATCTTAACGATCAATGTGCCTTTACACTATCCCTACAAAATAATTTTGATTGTGCAGGATGTGTAATTCAAAGCAGTTTTACAGCAGCACCTCCTCCGGTAAACGGAACTTATCTTGCAAGCCAAACAGTAACTTTTTGTTATACCATTACCGATTACAATCAAACATCAATCAATTGGCTTCATGGTATTGTACCTTCATTTGGTTCAGGTTGGGATATGAGTACACTTGTAACCAATCCACCGGTTTCATGTTCAGGCCAAGGAACATGGTCGTGGTACAACACGAATGTTACAAGTACTGCAACCGGACAAGTTACAGGACCGGGATTTTATTTTGAATCGCAATTAGGAAATGCAGGAGGTGTTTTGGATGGCAATCCCGGAAATAATTTTGGAGATAATAATCCTGGAAACACATGCGATTGGACTTTTTGCTGGACTATAACCACACTTCCTCCTTCACAGTGCACTCCGGGTGCCTCATTAAACATTACAGTTGATACTTATGGTGATGGTGAATCGGGATCATGGACTTCGTTGGCTTGTGTTGGAGATCCGGTGGCTGATTTTTTTGCAACACTTACTTGTTGTGCATCACCACAAGTTGCAATTACTGATCCATCTTGTTTTGGTGTTAACAATGGATCAGTAATCGGAAGCGGACAGGGAAATGCACCATGGGATTACATTTGGAAAAATAGTGCAGGCGTAACAATTCAAACAGTAAATAATGTTAATGGAACTAACACCATCAACAACCTTGCACCCGGAAATTATTCATTAACCTGTAATGATAATGCAGGCTGTTCTGCTACTATAAACTTTACTATTACTACACCTGTTCAAATCGTAGCAAATACTATACCTGTGGCTGCCTCATGTTTTGGTTCAAGTGATGGTTCTGCGTCAGTAAATGTTATAGGCGGCGCTATTCCTTACCAATATCAATGGGCACCTTCCGGTGGAAGCGGTTCCACAGCAAGTGGATTACTAGCGGGCACATACACGGTCACCGTTACCGACAATAATGGGTGTACTTCATCTGCTCAAGCAGTAGTACCACAGCCCAATCAAATTGCAGTTAACATTGTTTCGGTTGACGCAAATTGTGGAGCCAGTAATGGTTCTCTCACAATTAATGTTGTTGGAGGGGTTGGAGTTTTACAATACAGTAACAATGGTGGCACATCATTTCAAGCAGGTAATGGATTTTTTAATCTTGCTGCCGGAAATTATAATGTAATTGTTAAAGATGCAAATGGTTGCCTAGGAACTGCTGCCGGACAAATAAATAATTTATCCGGACCATCAATTAGTCTTGCGCCTGTAACAAATGTTTCCTGCAACGGTGGTACAAATGGAACCATCACAGTGAATACAATTGGGGGTACAGGAGTTTTACAATTCAGTAACGATAATGGAGCATCTTTTCAAGCTTCAAATGTATTTAACAACTTGGGAGTAGGTAGCTACGACCTGATTGTTGAAGATGCAAATGGTTGCCAAGCCACATTAAATGTTTCCATAACTGAGCCACCATTATTAACTCTTTCTATTGTTGGCACTGCTCCAACATGCGGATTACCGAATGGTAGCATTACAACAAATGCTGCCGGAGGTATTAACCCAATCCAATATAGTTTAAATGGAGGCGCAAATCAAGCAAGTGCAAATTTTACAAATCTGGTTGCCGGAAATTATACGGTAATTGTTACTGATGTCAATAATTGTACAGCTACTGCTTCTACCATACTTGTATCAGATCCACCTCTCATTCTCAATACAGTTTCAACCAATTCAACTTGTGGAAACAGTAATGGAATACTTGGATTATCAGCAGTAGGCGGTGATCCGGCATATATTTTCAATCTTAATGGTGGTGCACCACAAGGATCAGGAACATTCAGCAATTTGACAGCAGGAAATTATACCGTTATGGTTACAGATGAAGATGGATGCACAGCTTCTTCATTAGTCGTTGTTGTTGATGAACCGGGGCCGGCTGTAACATCAACTTTATCTAATGAAGTTACTTGTTATGGAGCCTCAAACGGTAGCATAACAGTGAATATCACAGGAGGAACAGCACCTATTCAATATAGCAGTAATGGTGGAGCATTTCAAACCTCCAACACTTTCAATAACCTGTTTGCAGGAAATTATGTCATTATTGTAAGAGATGCGAATGGCTGTACCGATCAGGTGAATGTTGCAATAGGAGAACCTATTGCAGTACTGGCGCTATGGATTGCCGGTAACTCCACTTGTGGATTGAGTAATGGATCAGTAACAATAAACGCAGCAGGAGGTGTAGGTGTACTTCAATATTCAATTGATGGCGGACCTTTTCAGCTTAGCAATACTTTCAACAATTTACCGGCAGGAAACTATGTAATTACTGTTAGTGATGGAAATGGTTGTCTTGTTGTTGCAAACACATCTGTAAGTAATGTACCGGGTCCAATTATTCCTAATGTAAATTCTACAAATGTTACTTGCAATGGTGGAAACGATGGATCTTTAGTTATTATTACTCTTGGCGGAACACTTCCACTGCAATATTCAATAGATAACGGAACAACCTACCAAGCTAGTGATACATTCAGCGGTTTGTCTGCAGGCAATCAAACTATATTAGTTACAGATGGAAATGGATGTACAGTTGCAACTAATGTGATGATTACTGAACCTCTTGCAATTAGTCCAAACGAAATTGTTACCGGAACTACTTGTGGAAATATTAATGGCTCTGTTACCATCAATGCTATTGGAGGTACCGGTGCACTTCAATTTAGTTTAGATGGTGGCCCCTATCAGG
The DNA here is from genome assembly GCA_963814475.1 of uncultured Bacteroidota bacterium. Taxonomy (GTDB): domain Bacteria; phylum Bacteroidota; class Bacteroidia; order AKYH767-A; family OLB10; genus JADKJB01. The sequence goes on from CAWFDA010000017.1 coordinate 96,006, forward strand.
CAACAGGATCTTATAGTTCACTTGCTGCAGGAAATTACAATTATGATGTGTTAGATGCAAATGCGTGCCATGTAAGCGGAAGTTTTGCAATTACAGATGCACCCGGACCGGTGATTACATCATCATCATCAACCAACCCAAATTGCAACGGCTCTTCAAACGGAGGAATACAAGTAACTGCAGTTGGAGGAACAAATCCAAAACAATTTGAAATAGTTGGTGGTGCAGTTCGGCCCAACGGAACATTTAATGGATTGGCTGCAGGAACCTATACTGTGATTGTAACAGATGCAAATGGTTGTGTGGATTCAATTTCGGTAACAGTTAATGATACGCCTGCTTTGGTTCTTGTTGCGAATCCTACTCCTTCTACTTGTGGAAATTCTAATGGATCTATAAATGTAGTTGCAAACGGAGGAACCGGTGTTATTGAATTTGCACTTGGAGCAGGACCTTATCAGCCCTCCAATACATTTACAAATCTAGCAGCCGGAAATTATACTGTTAAAATAAGAGATGCAAATGGATGCACCTTATCCGCACCTGTAATCATTACTGATGAACCTGCTCCTACAATTTCTAATGTACCTATTACCAATATAAATTGTAATGGAGAAAATACAGGAACTATTTCTGTTGATGCTGTTGGAGGTAGTGGTTTGCTAAATTACAGTCTTAACGGTGGTGGTGCACAAGCCTCTAACACATTTAGTAATTTGACTGCCGGAGTATATTCTATATTGGTAGTTGATGCAAATGGATGTACTGTTACTTCTAATGTTGTTTTATCAGAACCGTCTGCTCTTTTAGTTAATACCAGTATAGTTTCCACACTTTGTAGTGCATCAAATGGTTCTATAACGCTGAATGTAAATGGAGCAACCCCGGCCTATCAATTTAGTTTAGATGGAGGACCCAATCAGGCAGCGAATATTTTTTCAAGTTTGCTTGCCGGAAATTATGCCGTAACTGTTTCTGATGCCAATGGCTGCACAACAATTGCAAATGTAATTGTTGGTGATAATCCTGCTCCCGTTATTTCAAATACAGATATTGTCAATGCACCTTGTTTTGAAAGTGATGCAGGGTCAATTGATGTTACAACTACCGGTGGACTTGCACCATTAACATATAGTTTAAATGGTGGTGCTACACAGGCAACAGGATTTTTCCCCGGACTCATTGCCGGAGTTTATGATGTTTTGATCACGGATGCAAACGGATGTACAGTCAATGCAAACTATATTGTTACTGAACCCACGGAAATTACAATGTCATCTATAGTAACACCTTCCACTTGTGGTAATGCTAATGGTTCAATTGTTATAAATGCAAATGGAGGAACAGGTGCACTTTCCTATAGTATCAATTCAGGTGTATCTCAGCCGGTAAATACATTTGCAAATTTAATTTCCGGAAATTATAATTTAACCATTACTGATGTCAATGGTTGTGAACTAAAAGTTGGGGAGTTTGTTCCGGATCAACCAGGGCCAGTTATCGATTCCATTCCAGGTGTAGATGCTTTGTGTTTTGGAGCTGCTGATGGAAGTCTTATCATTCACACTTCAGGAGGAACAGGAGCACTTTCTTACAGTATTGATAACGGAGCTACTTCGCAGCCATTAAACACATTTTCAAATTTAGCTGCAGGTACTTACGATGTTATTATTACTGATGCAAATGGTTGCACCTCTGTTACACAAACTATATTAAACGAGCCAACAAAGTTACAATTAAATGGATCAACTACTAGCTCATTTTGTAGTGGTAATAATGGTGAAATTAATGTGAATGCAAATGGTGGTACAGGATCTTACCAATTCAGTATTGATGGTGGTCCATTACAATCCGGCACTAGTTTCTCTAATTTACTTTCCGGAAGCTATAACATAACTGTTACTGACGGTAATGGTTGTACTCTAACAGAACCCTTCCAGGTAACCGATCAGCCTGCCCCGATTATAAGTTCTGCTCCTGTTGTAGATGCTTTATGTTTTGGGAGTAGTGATGGCAGTATTATTGTAAATGCAAATGGCGGCACCGGAGTTTTGTCCTATAGTATAGATAATGGCTCCACAAATCAGTTGCTCTCGGATTTTAATTTACTTGCAGCCGGAAATTATACGATTTTAGTGACTGATGCTAATGGATGCACTGTTGAATTCCTTGTTACTATTAATGAACCTAGTGCAGTTGGAGCCACAGACGCTACCACTCCTGCTTCGTGCGGAAATAGTGACGGCACCACTACCGTTAGTGGCAATGGCGGAATCCCGGGATACCAATACAGTATTGATAATGGGATTACATTTCAAGTAAGCGGTACATTCAGCAATTTGTTAGCCGGAAATTATGATGTTATAGTTAAGGATGCTAATGGTTGCACATTTACTATTACTTCTTCAATAAGCAATACTGCAGCACCTATTATCTCTGCAGTTAATGCAACTAATGTCAACTGCTTTAATTCAGATGATGGAACAATAACTATAAATGCAAATAATGGAACAGCACCTCTTCAATACAGCATTGATAATGGTTCTAATTTCCTATTGACCAATTCTTTTTCCAATCTTGCTCCTGGAAATTATAATATTATTGTTGAAGATGCCTTAGGTTGTCAAACTACTTCAAGTATTAGCATTACTGAACCTGCATTATTAACGATTGCCAATCAACTGACCAACACAACTTGCAGCCAGCAAAATGGTGCTATTTCAATTGTTGCAAATGGCGGAACTGCGCCCTATACCTATAGTATAAATGGAGGCACTACCCAACAAATTACCGGAAACTTTAACAATTTAAATTCAGGAAATTATAATGTACTAGTAACTGATGACAAAGGCTGTATTGCAACTGAAGTGGAAATACTTTCTGATGCACCATCGCCATTGATTCAAAGTATCACAGAAACAAATATTAATTGTAACGGAGCTTCCAACGGACAAATTGTTATTGTCTCTAACGGTGGAACAGGTGCCATTCAATATAGCATCGATAATGGTGTTACTTTACAGATATCAGGAACTTTCACAAATCTTTCACCCGGGACATACGATGTTGTAATTGCTGATGCGAATAATTGCTCAACTTCTTCAACTGCTACCATTACCGAACCTGTAGCATTGCAATTCAATACAAATTCCAGTCCTGCCTCTTGTGGCAACAGCGACGGAACCTTAACCATCAATGCAAATGGTGGCACAGGAATTTATCAATACAGCATCGATAATGGAACTACTTTTCAGCCAGGATCAACCTTTAGTAATATTCCTTCAGGAAATTATTTAGTGGTTGTCACCGATGCAAACAACTGTTCGGTTAGTGGAAATGGTATTGTTAATAATGCAGCAGCCCCACTAATATCTGCTACAGCAATTACAAATGTTACCTGTTATGGAATGAATAACGGAACAATATCAATTACTGCGAATGGGGGAACAGGTGCTCTTCAATACAGTATCAATAACGGTACAACATTTCAAGCCGGAAATGGATTCACTAATCTTGCTCCCGGAACTTATGATCTTATTGTAGAAGATATTAATGGCTGTGAGGCAACTGCTTCTATAATAATAACTGAACCCGATGCAATCACTGCAGTTATCAATACCGTAAACACAACTTGTAGCAACAACAATGGTTCACTTTCAATTGTTGCAGCCGGTGGAGTTGGAATTTATCAGTACAGCAACAATAATGGCTCTAGCTTTCAGCCAAATTCAACATTTTTAAATTTACTTTCAGGAAATTATGATGTGGTAATTCAAGATGCCAATAACTGCACGGTAACTTATGCAACTAATATTACAGATTCTCCGGGACCAGCCATACAAGCACTTAACTCTTCGGATCTCACATGTAATGGATCAAATGATGGAACAATTACCGTTACAGCTACTGGCGGAACAGCTCCACTTGAATTCAGTATTGATGGAGGAACAAATTTTCAGTCTACACAACTATTCAGCAACTTAAGCCCGGGAAATTATTCTGTGGTGATTTCAGATGCAAATGGTTGTACCATTTCATCACCTGTTGTTATTTCAGAACCCGTTTCCATTTCAGCATCGTTTACTTCAACAGATGCATCCTGTGGTAATTCAGATGGAACTATTACGGTTACTGCCATCGGAGGTTCGGGAGCTTTGCAATACAGCATCGATAACGGAGCTTCATTCCAGTCTTCAATTAATTTCAATTCGTTACTTGCTGGAAGCTATAACATTATAATTCGGGATATAAATTTATGTCAAATGGTTTTGGTTGCTGCAGTAAATAATGCTGCCGCACCTTCTATACTTAATACAACTGTACTTGGAATAACTTGCAATAATGCAGACGATGGATCAATTGTAATCAATGCATCAGGCGGTACAGGAGCCCTCTCCTACTCTATCAATGGCGGAACAACTTCGCAAGCCGGAAACACCTTCCTTAATCTTCCTCCCGGCATTTACAATATTGTGGTGACCGATGTAAATGGTTGTGAAGCTACCTCCCAACAAAATTTGATTGAGCCACTTGCTCTCACTGCTACTTCAATAGTAACAACTGCCACATGCGGTAACAACAATGGCTCAATTTTAATTAATGCTGTTGGTGGAACCGGAAATTTGCAATACAGCAATAATGGCGGAACTTCATTTCAAAACAATTCTCTATTTAACAGCCTTGGTCAAGGTTTGTATTCTATTATTGTTACTGATGCGAATGGATGCTCATTCAGTTTCAATAAAAATGTTCCGAATGCAGCAGGGCCAATAGTAAGTAACGTATTTGAAACAGACATTACTTGCAATGGATTTAATGATGGAGCATTAACAATTATTTCAAATGGAGGAACAGCTCCGGTTCAATACAGTATAAATAATGGATTAACATTTGCTCCCGGATTTGTTTTTGGCGCATTGTCACCCGGAACATATAATATAATAGTCAGCGATGCAAATGGTTGTACATCCACCTATTCTTCAACGTTGACTCAACCGGTTGCTGTTAGTTTTACAAGCATTACTATTGATGCTAATTGTGGAAACAGTGATGGTGGCATTACTATTACTCCTTCAGGTGGATCGGGAAATTATTCTTTTAGCATTGATAATGGCAGTACCTTCCAGCCATCCAGTACGTTTACTTCACTTCCAGCCGGAACTTATATGGTATTAGTTCGTGATGGCAGTGATTGCACTTTTTCTACTCAGGTTATTATTAATAATGCAGCAGCTCCATCGATTACTAATACACCTTTCACGAATATAAGCTGTAACGGATTAAACGATGGAACTATTACAATTTCTACTTCAGGAGGTGTAAGTCCTTTAACCTATTCTATTGACGGAGGTTTCACCTGGTCACCTTCGGGATCATTCACAAATTTACCTGCAGGTATTTTTTCGATTTTAGTGAGCGATGTAAATGGATGCGAAGCAAGTGCCTCAGTAACACTAACAGAACCTGATGCAATCGTTTTGAGTAATACATCGGTAAATGCAACTTGTGGCAGCCCCGATGGTTCAATACTTGTGAATGCTTCGGGTGGAAGTGGCACATTAAACTTCTCAATTAATGGAAGTGTTTCACAAAGCAGCGGCGCATTTAACAATCTTGCTGCAGGAAATTATAATGTTATTGCAACTGATGCATCTGGTTGTACTGAACTACTGGTTGCCTCGGTAAGTAATACAAATGCACCGGTTATTACTTCAATTTCAGGTACCGATATTTCCTGCTTTGGAGCTGATAATGGAACTGTTAACATTAATGCAAGCGGTGGTTCAGGTGTTTTATCTTATAGCATTAATAATGGCTCAACATTTTTTACAACAGGTATTTTCAATAACCTACCTCCCGGAATTTACAGTATTTCAGTAGAAGATACAATTGGATGTGTTGCAACCGGAAACATCACAATTTTAGAACCTGATGAACTTATTGTGAATACACTTCCCGTAAATACAACTTGTGGAAACACAAATGGTGAAATTCATACATTGGTAACAGGCGGCACAGGAATAATACAATATTCGATCAACAGTGGCACCAGCTATCAGTTCACCGGAACGTTCATAAATCTTACTCAAGGAAATTATAATGTAATAATTTCTGATGCTAACGGTTGTACTGCAACTGCTACTTCATTTTTAAACAATATTCCAGGCCCATTAGTTAGTACTATACCAGTTACAAATAGTACGTGTAACAATTCTGACGATGGATCATTTACTGTTCAACTTACTGGTGGTACCGGACCGTTTCAATATAGCTTAAATGGAGGAAGTACTTCTCAAATGCTTAACTATTTTGGAAGTCTGGCACCCGGCACTTATCAAATACATGTTACCGATGCAAATGGTTGTGTTGCTGATTCCTCTGCACAAATTTCAGAACCTACGGCACTTACTATTTCTAGCACATTTACAGGATCTACTTGCAGCAGCAATAATGCATCCTTAACACTTAATGGGACAGGTGGCACAGGGAATTACACATTTAGCAATAACGGAGGGTTAAGTTATCAAGCGACAGGGTTATTCAACAATCTTACAGCAGGGAATTATATTTTCTCTGTCCAAGATTCAAATGGTTGCACTTTAAGTGATTCAACAATCATTCCTGATGCACCATCACCATTGGTTCAGTCTGTTTTAACAATTGATCCACTCTGTAACGGTTCATCTGACGGAAGCATTGCATTGTTAGTTTCAGGTGGAACATTACCTTTACAATATAGTGTTGACAATGGTGCAACATATCAAACATCAAACACATTTTCAAATCTACTTCATGGCGTATATACTATCACCGTTATGGATGCCAACTCTTGCACAGCTTCATCTTCGGGAACCTTAACTGAACCCTCAGCAATATTAATGAACACGTCATCAACCCCCACACTTTGTTCAGGTAGTTCTGATGGATTGGCTGAAGTATTTGTAATTGGTGGAGTTGAGCCTTATTTATATACTTGGTCATCAGGATCAACAACCATTGATGCATCCAATTTAATTGCCGGAACATATACAGTAACTGTTACAGACAATAATGGATGTACTGCTGCTTCTCAGGTTATTGTTGACGAACCAGATTCAATTTCGGTTCAGTCTCAAATAATAAACATAAGTTGCTTTGGTTTCACTGATGGAGAAATTGAATTAAATACAAATGGTGGAACTGCACCATTCACTTACGCATGGAGCACACCGAGTTTATCGGGCCATGATAATAACAGTTTAGTAGCCGGTACATATTCAGTTGTAATTTCTGATGCTAACGGTTGTACTTTAGTTCAATCATACACCATCACTGAACCAGATTCGATTTCTTTAAGCTCATCTGCTACACCTACCCTTTGCTTTGGATCTTCAAATGGAACAGCAATAGTGAATGCATCAGGTGGCACAGGACCGTTTACATACTCCTGGTCAAATGGCTCATCTACTGCCACTGCAAACTCATTAACCGCAGGAATTTACACGGTAACTGTAACCGACAGCAATGGTTGTTCATCCTCTACAATTGAAACAATAACTAGTCCTGATCAATTAGCTGCTTCACTCATATCAACTCCTGCAACCTGCAATGGATATGCCGATGGATCTGCAATTTTAAATGTGGCTGGAGGCACCTTGCCATATACTTATCTTTGGAATAATGGCGCTACTACAGGGTCGCTTAATGGCGCACCCGGTGGCACCTATTCAGTAACTGTAACCGATTTCAATAATTGTAATATTTCGGCATCGGTAATCATCCAACAACCAACTGTTATCACAGTAAATGTTAGCGGGGCTGCAATTATTTGTATCGGCCAATCCACTTTAATAAGTGCAACTGCGCAAGGTGGTAATGGCGGATTCCAATATTTGTGGAACAATGGTGTCACAACGAGCAGTCAATCGGTAAATCCGGTAAACACAAATACATATACTGTAACCATTACCGATTCTTTAGGATGCCAAGCAAATGGTGCATCTGTAACAGTTTCAGTTAATCCACCACTGGCACTTTCTATCTCACCTCCAGATACAATTTGTGAAGGAGAATCGGTGAGTATATCTGCAATTGCATCAGGAGGAGATGGAGGACCCTATTCTTATTCATGGAGTGGTTCAACTACTGTTGGTTCTCAAATAAATGTTACACCTACTGCAACAACAAATTATATTGTTACAGTTTCTGATGGGTGTGGAACACCAGCTGTTAATGTTAACGTTACAATATTGGTAAATGAATTGCCACAAGTGAATTTTATTCCAATTCCGGCTGAAGGATGTGCGCCACTTGAAGTTTATTTCGATAACAACACCATCACTTCAACAACAGGAGCATTTTACCAATGGTACTTTGGTGACAATACGAACAGTAATGATTTTTCACCATCACATTGGTACACAGAGCCCGGATATTACACGGTGATGTTAAAAGTCACTTCTGCTGAAGGATGTAGTAGTGAGCTAACAATTCAAGATGCGATAAAAGTATTTCCTGTGCCTGATGCTTCTGTTGGTGCTTCTCCTATGGTTACATCTATTCTTAATCCTGAAATTAGTTTCACCGATTACGGAAACGGATCTACCTGGTGGAATTGGGATTTTGGAGACAATTCTTCATATAATAATGAGCCGAATACACAGCACAGTTATGATGCTCCGGGAATATATAATGTAGTTCTATATGTGATGAATGATTTTGGCTGCCGTGATACAGCATATACCGAAATACTCATTGAAGGAGCCTCTACTGTTTACATTCCAAATGCATTTACACCTAACGGTGATGGCATAAACGATATTTTCAATGTTTCAGGTATTGGATTAAATGGAGTTCAAATGTCGATCTTCAACCGATGGGGAAACAAAATATTTATTTCAAGCAATTTAAATAATGGTTGGGATGGATACGATCAGTCAACCGGAGCCAAATGTCCTGTAGGTGTGTATCTTTACACCGTTAAGGTTAAAAATTTCAAAGGTGAATTTGAAGACTTCACCGGCAGAGTAACGCTACTTGAATAATTCTATAAATTTTTTATGAGTAAAATTGTTATTGTTTATGGACTGATAGCAGGTGCTATTTTGGCCGGTATGGTTTTTTTAATGATGGCTATTGTTGGTAACACTTCCGAATTTGAAAGAGGAGAAAGTTTGGGTTATATATCCATGGCAGTAGCATTTTCGATGATTTTTTTTGGAATTCGTTCGCACCGAGATAAAAACCTTAATGGGATAATAACTTTTAATCTTGCATTTCGTATTGGAATTCTAATTACCTTAATTGCTTCTGTATGTTATGTTATTGCATGGTTGATATATTTTAATTTTATTGACAATACATTCATTGAGAGGTACTCTGAATTTTTCACTAAAAAATTACAATCGAGCGGCAGATCTTCCGAAGAAATAACTATGGAATTGAATGCTTTTCATGAAAACATGGAAAACTATAAAAATCCCGGTGTAATGGCTGTATTTACTTTACTGGAGGTATTTCCGATGGGTTTAATAATTACGATTCTTTGTTCAATGCTGATGAAAAAAGCAGCCCCTGCACCACAGATTACAAATGAAAATTAAAGACAAATCACTTTATAAAAATATCTTCTTTATGCATTGGGCGCAACTGCTCCTGCCAGAGAAAACCTTTTAATTTAAGCTCATTTGGATCAAGTTCTTTAATTGGATAAAGTGTAGCATCAGGTTTATCAATCATTGTAATACTGCCAACACTATTTTCATTCATAAAAATGAGCATATCAGAACAATCGGCTCGGTTCACACCTGTTAATTGTTTCTTTCCATTTCTGGTATAATATACTGATTGGCCATTGCCTTCCACTTTAATACTCGACAATTTATTATCAGTAAAATAACCGGTCATGTTTCTTCCTTTAATCTGATTAAACCTAACACTATCTTCTTTTGATGAAATAAAAGCTGCATCAACTAAATGCAATTCACTCATTTCAGAGTTAGCTAACTTCATATCCATGAACTCAGCAGTTAGTTGATTCTGCTCACTCCACAAAATAGGTTCATTAAAAAATGACAGAGTAGAATCGGCACCGGATATACGTTAACGAATCACATCTACCCTTGCAAATCAGTTTTAAAAATTCGCACACCATGATAAGCAATCCAGGTCCTTTCCTGAGTAATTGTATCCTGCTGAGCAAATAGTGTATCGGCATGAAGAAAAAGTGAATCTGTTTCAAATACTTTCGTTAACATCGCTTTACCAGTAACCCAAGCAATTTTACTTTTGTCATTATTATATCCTAAATCACCTGAAATAATAACTTTTTGAACAGAATCAGAAATTGCAACATTTTTAAAAGCTCTTCCTGTTGTATTTTTATTATCATAAACTAAACTATCGCCCGACAATCGATTTGCTTTAGAAGTTATAACAGGGTTGCCTGTAAATACTGAATTTTCGGTGATTGTATTGTACCAACCTTGCTCGCAGTAAATAATGGAACTATCACTTCCTGTTGAATAAATATTTGAAGGACCTTCAAATACAGCAATTTTTGAAAGAGTGTTGTACTTCAATGTGTCTGCTTCAATAAAATATTTAGGATTGGTTAATCGAACAGAATCTTTAAAAAATACTGTTTTATCTTTCGAAAAATAAAAACCCGATTTACTAGTCAGCACATTTTGTTTATCGGTTATTTGTCCACCATCAAAATATTCGGCGGTTTCATTATTCATATTATAATTCAGAATATCGGTTTTGAGAACCATCTGCTTATCAGTCATTACAACATTACCAATAACTTTAGCTTGGCGGATGTTTCCATCGTACTTAAGAAAATTTCCTGTGAGGTTTATACTGTCGCCTTGTACAATACGAATACTTCCAAATGCATCAAGGCTGTTAGTTGCCTGGTATAGGTAGGCACTGTCGCAATACATCAAAGCGCCTTGATGCCTGAATCGAACATTACCTAATAATCGGGAGACATTTTTACCAAGAGACTCATCACCTTCAAAAGTATCGGCATTTTCTATTTCAACCTGAGTTGGTTTTTGAGCAGATACCTTGTTGATGAAAAAAAATTGAAGCAACGTAAACATCAGCACCTTCAATAAGGCAGAAAGAATGTAAACGTTTGATTTCATATTTTCTCAGGCAAATTCAGGATGCCTTGCGAGTGTTTCCTTTCTATCGGGTCCCACTGACACAATCACTACAGGCACACCAAGTTCCTTTTCAAGGAAACAGATATAATCGGATAATTCGGCAGGAAGTTGACTTACTTCACTCATAGAACTCTCCGGAAATGTCCATCCAGGTAATTCAGTGTACACAGGTTCAGCATTATTATTAACAATATCAAAAGGCATATGATCGATTTTACTTCCAAGATATAATATAATGGGTACAAACTTTTATTGCTTTGAATCCACTGAGCACATCGGGTTTTGTCATTATTAGTTTGGTAACACCATTGAGCAAAATAGTATATTTAAGTGCAGGTAAATCAAGCCATCCACATCTTCGTGGTCTTCCTGTTGTTGCACCAAATTCTTTACCTGCTTTACGGATGAGTTCACCGGTTTCATCATTAAGTTCTGTTGGAAATGGACCACTTCCTACACGTGTACAATAGGCTTTAAAAATTCCATAAACCTCTCCTATTTTTGAAGGAGCTACACCTAACCCGGTGCAAGTCCCTGCTGTGATCGTATTTGACGAAGTTACAAAAGGATAAGACCCAAAATCGATATCGAGCAATGAACCTTGTGCGCCTTCTGCCAAAACAGATTTACCCTTTTCAAGAAATCCGTTAATAACATATTCGCTATCGATCAAATTCATTCTACTAATCAATTCGATGCCTTCTACAAATCCTTTTTCGTAATCCGACAGAGGATTCTCGAAATGATAAAACGCAAGCAATTCTTTATGTTTCGCCACCAAAGCATCATAGCGCTGAGTGAAATTTTTATTTTCAATATCACCTACACGCAAACCGTTACGACCGGTTTTATCCATGTAAGCCGGACCAATGCCTTTAAGCGTCGAACCTATTTTTGACTTCCCTTTGATAGACTTCGGAAGCAGCATCCAACATACGGTGTGTTGGCAGAATTAGATGTGCTTTACGTGAAATAAATAAATTTTTGCTAATATCAACACCCATTGCAGTAAGTGCATCAACTTCTTTCTTAAAAATAACCGGATCAATTACTACACCATTCCCGATTACATTAATTTTTCCGGGATGAAAAATACCGGAAGGTATCGTATGCAATACATGTTTAATACCTTCAAATTCCAAAGTATGTCCGGCATTGGGACCACCTTGAAAACGTGCTATAACATCATAACGTGGAGCAAGCACATCAACTACTTTACCTTTTCCCTCATCACCCCATTGCAAACCTAATAATACATCTACTTTCATTCTAATCAGTTTTGAATTTACATTAAAAATACTATGCTTCTTTTAATAATGAACCGGCTGCCTCTTCTTCATTGGCAACAATGGTAAAAATATTATTCAACTTGGTAATTAACATCAGTGATTTAATATTATCGGGAACGCAGCAAATAATTGCTTCGCCACCTGCTTTTCTGGCTCTGGTAAGTATGGTAAGTAAAGTATTGAGTCCGGTACTGTTCATGTATTTAAAACCATTCATATCAATAATAAATTTCTTAATATCTTTATTGAGCAATTCTTCAAGACGTTCGAGCATTTCTGTTGCCTGATTTTTCTCAATTAGATTTCCTGCAAAGTGCAACAGACAATAATCTTTTTTTTCTTCAATTTTGTAAGTAAATTCCATAAGTTATTGTGGGAGTTATTATTTAGTATTATTATGTTTCTTAGTATTAAAATGTTCACAACTTCCATCTTGTGAAAGTTTGTTGCATTTTCCAAATAAGATTTAAGTGAGTGATGAGTAGACTTTAAAATTCAGTATTTCTCCCATCATCGATTGAATTTGCTGAATGCGAGGATCACAAAACTCAAGTACTCTTTCACAATCGATGCAAATTAAATGATCATGTTGTTTGAATGAGTACGACTTTTCAAATTGTGCAATATTTTTTCCAAACTGGTGCTTCGTAATTAGGTTGCATGCTAGCAGATGTTCAATTGTATTATAAATGGTTGCTCTGCTTACGCGATATTTTTTATTCTTCATGTGGATATAAAGCGACTCCACATCAAAATGATCGTTGATAGAATAAATCTCATCCAGAATGGTAAACCGTTCAGGAGTTTTTCTGAAACCCTTTTCTTCCAAGAAGGCCGAAAATAATTTCTTAACGGTTTCTTTAGTACTGTCCATTATGAATTATAAAATTAAATGCGAAATTACTGATTCGAATCAATCCGCGACACACTTAAGATACCATTTACCTGACCCAAGTTTTAGCCATCAGCTTCTTAAGGTGCTCTGTATCATGCACAAAGAGCATAATTGTTCCCTCAAAAAGCCCCTCATTACTGTCGATGCTGATGGAACGCATATTTACTTTCAACTCATTGGAAATAACCCTGGTGAGTTGTTCACCACACCAACATCATCGGCTCCGTTGATTCGTATACCGGCTAGGAAGGCTATCTCCTTTTGACCTGTCCACTTAGCCTTTACAATTCGATATCCATGTTTCGACATCAGTTGAATGGCATTTGGACAATTGGTTCGATGAATTTTAATTCCTTCACTAACCGTAACAAAGCCAAAAACGTCATCTCCCGGAATAGGATTGCAACAAGGTGACAATTTGTAATCGATCTTGTCCATGTTTTCACCTATCACAAGCATATCGGCAGATCCACGCACATTCTTCACCAACTCTTCAAAAGATTGTCCTTCGGGCTTTTGATTAGTTTTCGATTTTGGAACTCCATCTTCCGTAAAGAAGTCCCTCAAATTTTTAAGATCGATAGCTTCAATGGCGATGCGATGATAGAGATCGAGTGCAGAAGGAACTTTATAGAACATCAAAAGATCATTGATATTGAGTGATTTCAAATTCACCTTTAGTGATCGTAATTTTCTATCAAGCTTTTCTTTTCCATCTTCAGCAAGCATTCGCTTCTCTTCTTTGAGAGCAGTTTTTATTTTGGATTTTGCTTTCGCCGTTACAACAAAACTCAGCCAATCTTCTTTAGGGTGTTGTTTTGAAGAAGTTAATATTTCTACTTGATCACCACTATGTAGTTTGTGACTGATAGGAACAAGCTTATGATTAATTTTTGCTCCTATGCAACGACTTCCAATATCGGTATGGATTTCAAAAGCAAAATCTAATGCGGTACTTTCGGTAGGCAACGTTTTTAATTCACCACTCGGTGTAAAAATAAATATTTCATCAGCAAATAAATTCAGTTTGAAATCTTCGAGAAAATCAATGGCATTAGCATCGGCACTATCCAGTAATTCTCTAATTCTTTCCAACCACCCATCAAGAGCATTTTCGGAAGAAGTTTCTTTATATTTCCAGTGTGCCGCATATCCTTTTTCGGCAATTTCATTCATCCGTAAGGATCTAATTTGCACTTCCACCCATTTTCCACTGTTACTCATCACAGTAGTATGCAGTGATTCATATCCATTTGCTTTGGATGTTGAAATCCAATCGCGCAACCTGTCGGGGTTCGGCACAAAATAATCGGTTACAATAGAATAAGCTCTCCAGCAATCGGCTTTCTCCTGATCGGGAGGTGAGTCTAAAATAATTCGGATGGCAAACAGGTCATAAATTTCTTCAAAAGGAACCTGTTGTTTTTTCATCTTATTCCAAATGGAATTAATGGATTTTGGTCTTCCTTTAATTTCAGCTCGAAAACCTAATCTTGCAAATTCATCTTTTAAAGGTTTGATGAATTCATGAATAAATTTATCACGGTCCTTTTTTGTTTGCTGAAGTTTTTGTGCAATGGTGCGGTATACTTCCGGCTCTGTATGTTTTAGTGCCAGATCATCCAGTTCAGTTTTGATTGCATACAAACCAAGACGATGTGCGAGAGGAGCATATAGATACGCTGTTTCAGATGCAATTTTTAACTGCTTTTCTCGCGGGAGCGAACCCAGAGTACGCATGTTATGCAATCGGTCGGCAAGCTTTATCAGGATAACCCTCACATCGTCTGATAATGTGAGCAACATCTTTCTGAAATTTTCGGCCTGAAGTGAGCTTGTTTGATCGAAAACCCCAGAGATTTTGGTGAGTCCATCAATGATAGTTTCCACTTTAGGACCGAAAAGCCCTCTAATATCTTCTAAGCTCAGATGTGTATCTTCAACAACATCATGCAACAGAGCACACACAATCGAAGTAGCACCTAAACCAATTTCCTCAGCAGCTATTTGAGCCACTGCAATAGGATGATAAATGTATGGCTCGCCCGACCGCCTTCGCATGTCTTTGTGAGCTTCAAGAGCAGTATCAAAAGCAAGTCGTATAAGTTTACGGTCTGTTTTGTCGATACTGTTTTTACATGCCCTTAAAAGAGAACGATATCTTTTAAGTATCTCTTTGTTCTCAGCCTCCTGATCAATAGACGGGACTGTTATGGGATTATTTTTGTCTTGCAAATCAAGTTCCTCTTTCTCTTCAAATATAACAATTCAGGAGCTTAGTGTCAGGCATTTTCCATAGATTTTTTGCGAGCGAGAATTGAAAAATCACTTTCAAATTTCCTGATTGTGTTAGTAAGCCGACCTAAATCAGTCACTTCCATTTCAATCACATCATTTTCTTGCAGCCACTGTGGTTTGAAATTCTTAGGATCATTCAACATTCCTGTTCCGTTAAGCTCCAAAAAGCAGCCTGTTCCTACTGTTCCTGAGCCTATTACATCTCCCGGATAAAGATAAGTACCATATGAGGCTCTTTCGATAAGCTCCTCAAAAGTCCAGTTCATATCACCGGTATTGCCTTGAGAAACCTGTACTCCATTTACCCAACATTTCATATCGAGTTTATAATTGACTCCAACGTGCCCTTTAGGAGGGTCTATTTTGTGAGCTTCCAGTTCATCAGGAGTAACGAGCATCGGACCAATTGCTGTTGCAAAATCTTTGCCTTTAGCAGGGCCAAGATTCAATTTCATTTCCTCCATTTGCAACGTGCGAGCACTTAAATCGTTTAAAATGGTATAACCGGCAATATACCCATTAGCCTCTTCAGCTTTGATATTGATACCCTTTTTACCAATAATACAGGCCCATTCAAGTTCAAAATCAAGTTTTTCAAAATGATCGGGCATGCAATACACCTCACCAGGTCCTATGATAGACCGGTGATTGTTAAAATAAAAAATCGGGTACTCATCAAATTCCTCAATCATTTCAACACCACGATTCCGCCTTGCAGATTCAACGTGCTGCCGGAAAGCATACCCATCGCGAAGTGAGGCCGGACGAGTGATTGGCGCTAAAATGCTGAGTTTCTCCATTTCTAGAGATCGTGTGCCCATCATTCCTGTTTTGATAAGCTGGTCGATGTCTTTTGCCACCGACATAACGTGAGGTCCTGCTTTGAGGAAGTCCTTCATGTTATCTGGCATTTTAAGGGCACTTTTCACAGAAGCCGCCAATTTTAGGTTGTAAACCTTGTTATCGATGACTAATCCAAGTTGCTCTTTGCCAAATTCAAGATATGTAACTAGTTTCATTGAATAAATTTTTTAAGAGGGTGTGTGTAATATGGGAACAAATTTATAACTTTTTCTACCGGTTCAGCAAAACTAACTAAAAATGACCAAAAGAAAGGACTAATCAAATGATAAAAGACCTACAATGAGAAGCATACGAAATTAACCTATTTTTTGAATTTACCTTTGATCTTTTTAAAAACACCATTGCTTTTGGATTTTATTTTCTTCAAAGGGTCATACTTGAATTTTAACTCCCCATTTTCATCGGTTGCAGCATGGATGAAAATATTCAATCCCTTTTCACCATTATCGGTAATATCGGTTGAAAGTTCTTCCCAATCTCGCTTTTTGAGATTGGCCAAAGGTACCTGTATGAACAAGTCGGTTTTTCCATCAAGAAAATAACTTCCCTCTACGTAAAGTTCCATTACGGAACTATTAATTTTCATTCGTTCAAAATAAATTTCATGGCCGCTAACAATAAATTTATTTGTAAGTTCCGAGAATTTTATATCGGTAAAATCCCTCTTTGGAAAAATAAATTTTGCTAGTTTGCCTAATGGCTGAAAACCTTTTATCGCGCCATCTTTAATGGTAAGGTCTACAACTCCTTCAATGTCCTTTTGTTGAATGGTAGTTTTATTATCCATTTTGAAATCAACCGCTACATCTGCAAACAAAATCCCCTCCAAATTGTTATCGGTGATTGTGGATTGATTAAAATTATTGAAGGAGGTAAACACTTTTTGAATGTCGAGTCCATTCATTGAAGATGTTAAGTGAACCTCAGAAACGGTTTCATCCAAATTTTTCAATGAGGCATCAAATTTGACCTGGCCATCGGCGTGTTTCATTTGCATTTTGTTTATATGCCAGTCGTTATTAGCCATCGTTATATTCCCTGAAATTTCAGTTGCTGAAAAGTTTTCAAATTCGATACTCTTAACATCAATAAACATGTCGAGTTCACTTGCTTCAAGGTACTTTTCAAATTTGCTCCCCTCTTCATAAAATTTCGGTAATGATTTCTTTTTCTGTTGTGAAATCGATTTTCTTGTGCCAAGAAAAGTGACGAAATCCTGCAGGAATATATGCGGAGATTTAATAGTCCATGATAATTTGAGATCACCATTACCATTTCGAATATAGTCGATTAATCCCGGCGCATTACCTTTCAAGTCAAGAATACTTTTACCGGTTATGCAAGTTAAATTTTCAATGTAAATATCTTTGTCTGTAATTTTTATCGAAGCATTAATTTTATTGAATGGCATCGACCTGGGTCCATACACTACTTTTCCATTTGCAATGGTCAAATTTCCTTCCACTTTTGCATTCAATTTTTTCCCTTCAGGTTGAGCAACAACATGAAGCAAAACACTTCCTGTTCCTTGGGTGAAGTTATAAACCTGAGAGCCGGAAAGTCGGTTTATATATGTCAATGGAAAATTGGAAACAATAGATGTGGTAATTATCGGATTTTTTAAATTACGAACCAAAATTTGCGCTGCACTCACAGGAATTCCTTCCCAAATGGAAGTAAAATTTTTTATAATTATTTCAGAATTCTCATCAGATGCAACAATAGAAGTATCGACCTGATTATTGAATGAGCCGACAAAATTAGAACTATTGAATTCATGGTTTTTATAGCTAATAGTATTCTTAACGGATGTCAATTCAATGTTGACTTTGGGAATTTCTCCGTATTGAAGTTTTCCCAAAAGGTGTATATTAACAGCAACGGGCTGAGTGAATTTGTACAAATTCAAACGCTGATGAATTCGCTGTGTAGTCATTGCCGACATTTCGCTGAAAATTGCTCTTTTTGAACCCACCTCCATTTCAAAAAATGATTTCTCTCCAAAATAGAATCTTCCATTTGCTTCATACGATCTATCATTCAAATAAATTGAAGAAGGTGGAAATTTCAGCACATTTTCTTGAGCATCATATATGCAATTCAAATGTGTGCTGAAAGTAGTATTAGTTACATAATAACCCTTTGAAATATTGAAGCCTAAAAATTTTATTTTACCTTCAGTTTCCACATCAAAAATCTGTTTGGAATCGTCAACACCAAATGAACATTTCAATTTTGTAATAAAAATATTAAAAAACTTTTTCTTTGATTGATCGCGATAAACGAATTTAAAATTGGTAAAAGCTATCTTTCGAAGTGATGTTTCAATGGCAATTGTATCGGCATCATTTTTTCTCTTTAACAGATACTTGTTGGAATAGCCTGTTGAATCAGTAAAAATGAATATTCCACCATTTTCCAATGTAATATTTTCAATTACCACTTTGTGTGAAAACAAGTCTTTCAAGTTTATTCTTACATATACATTTTCTGCATGGAGCAATTCCATTTTGTGTTTCGAATACAATGAATCTCTAATAGAAAAATCCTCCAATTGCACAGAGGTGGCCGGAAAATATTTTAAAAAATCAAAACTGAATTTTTCACTCACAATTTCACCGTCTACTTTTTTATTTATTTCCGACTTGATTTGTCCCTCAATAAAATCGCGGTTGAAATACACATATAAAAATGAACCGAGTGCCATTAGAAATAAAAGTGCAATCAATCCTATTAAAAGGCGAAATACAAATTTTATGAATGAATGGATCACTTTAACAGTTCTTGCTTTTTAACAAATCCATATTGTGCTAATTTAAGACACTAAGGGATAAACTACCAATATTGAGAATTAAAGTTATCAATATTAATTTCCACAAAATCGGGGGTTTTAGGAAATCGGATTCGGACTTTTAAACCATTACTGCAAAAAATGCTCAAAATTCCCTAAATTTGTAACTCATTAAGCTAAAAAATGCCTCAATACCACACACTTGGACAAATTCCGCACAAGCGGCACACGCAATTTCGCAAGCCTGATGGTGAATTATATTCGGAAGAACTTTTTTCAACCCATGGATTTTCGAATGTATATTCACTAATTTATCATGTTTATCCTCCTACTATCGTTAAAGAACTTGGGCCTATATTTTCAAGAGAGCCTAAAATTGCACATCAGCGGTTTCTTCGCCATTATAGTTTGCTTGGTTTTAAGGTTAAACCGGAGGATGATTATATAATGAGTAAAAAGCCGGTTTTGGTGAATAATGACCTTCATATTTCACTGGCAGCACCTAAAAAATCTATAACTGATTATTTTCTCAAAAATGCTGACGCCGATGAAATGATATTTGTTCATGAGGGAAGTGGTACACTACATTCTCTTTACGGAAGCATAACTTTTGGGTACGGCGATTACCTGATGATTCCCAGGGGGACCATTTTTCAATTAGAATTCAATGATGAAAATAATAGATTATTAATTGTTGAATCTTTCAGTCCTATTGAAATTCCGAAAAGGTACCGAAATGAATACGGCCAGTTTGAAGAACATGCCCCTTTCTGTGAACGGGATATCAGAAAACCACAGAATTTGGTGACTCATGATGAACACGGAGATTTTAAAGTGCTGATTAAAAAACAAGGATTAGTTTATACATATATATATGCCACACACCCTTTTGATGCAATCGGATGGGATGGCAACAATTACCCATGGGCATTTTCCATCCACGACTTTGAACCTATTACCGGAAGAGTGCACCAACCACCACCGGTACATCAAACATTTGAAGCTCACAATTTTGTGATATGCTCCTTTGTTCCAAGACTTTACGATTATCACCCACAAGCCATTCCGGCCCCTTACAATCACAGCAACATCGATTCCGACGAGGTATTATATTATGTAGATGGCGATTTTATGAGTCGTAAAAATGTGGAACGTGGACAAATCACCCTTCACCCTGGAGGAATTCCACATGGTCCTCATCCCGGAACGGTTGAAAAATCAATTGGTGCCAAAGAAACCAAAGAACTTGCTGTGATGATTGATACCTTTAAACCCTTGTGGCTCACTGAAGATGCGCTTGAAATTTCAGATGATTCGTATTATAAATCTTGGCTTCATTAAAAATATTGAAGTTTGTAGGAAAAATGAACTGAGTATTGATTCAGTTATTATGGAAAGACCGGATAACATGATTGTAACTTTTACTGACCCATGCAACCTGTTTTAACTTGTCTGCGTCAGTTATAATCAGAGAGATCATATTCAATTTAAAATCTTTTATTAACAAGAACGTCAAAAAAATACTCTCAAAGCAGGAACATTATATTTATTTCGTATTTTTGAACCTCTTATAATTAAGCATAAATCAACCTATTGAATATACAGAATAACCTAAAACCATGACCATGAGGAAGTTAATCTTTACTTTATTATTATTGAGCAGTTCTTTTCTTCTAAAAGCCCAAATAACAACGGTTTTCGAAGAGGATTTTGAAACTCCGCCTTACAATGTAACCTCCAGCGGTGCGCCGGGTTGGTTCACAAATACACGGATTTTTACAAGTACCACCACTTCTGACACATCGTTCATCGATGCTCCGGGAGCAGTAACTTATTTAGAGACAGGTCCAATCGACTGTTCATTCAACTTTTTTATCAAACTCTCATTCAATCAAATTGCAAAAATTGAGTTTTTTGATAACGCAACCATTGAATACTCCACAGATGGAGGTTTTTCATGGGCACAGTTGATTGATGCCGGCGTCGGAATGCCAACAACCAATTGTACCTATTTGGGTACCGGACTATTTGGTACTCAGGGCAGTCGTTTTCAAGAGGCTAGTTATGCAAATTGGCAGCCCGGACAAAACACGATTCCGGATAACAGCTGGTGGCATTCAGAGTTATTTGATGTTTCTTTGATTGCAGCCAATAATCCTGATGTCCGTTTCCGCTTTAAACTTGCCGATGGTAATAATAGCGGAGGAGCCGGTAGAAATGGATGGGCAATTGATGACATTGTTGTAACCGCTGCATTGTGCGAAACTGATCCTCCTATTGTTTATCCTTTGCCTCCAAACTACTCTGGAACCATTTATAATGTAGGTCCATTTAATATTAATGCAGCTTTCGTAGATGCTTCTTTGATTTCTTCTGCAATTATTAATTACACAGTAAATGGAAATGTACAAGCCGGTATATTAATGACGAATATTTCTGATAGTACTTTCCAAGGTCAAATTCCTGCAGTAGTTGCAGGTGATACTATCTGTTATTATATTGAAATAACCGACGGTTCTTTCTGTGCAAACATCAGCTATTATCCCGGCCCCGGCCCAACAGATGTAATTTGTTTCGACGTCCAAGAAGGAATTTCGTTCCCCTATTGTGATAATTTTGATATCGCAACTAATTTATGGACTCCTAGTGCAGCAAATGCATTAAGTGTATGGGAATTGGGAACACCCGCTTTCGGAGCTACCAGTTCAGCATACTCTCCACCTAACTCATGGGATATCAATTTAACAACCGGTTATGGAAATGGTGCTTCGGCAACCCTTTTATCACCTGAATTTAGTTTCCTCATTGGTGCCGGTGCTACTTTAGAATTCTGGCAAAATCGTGCTACAGAAGATTTCTGGGATGGAGTTCGTATCGATTGGGCTACAGACACTTTGAATGGACCATGGACAGTTCTTGGTTCAGTTGGTTGCATAGATTGTGTGAATTGGTATACCAATAATGCCATCAACTCAAGTGGTTTACCTGCCTGGGATGGTGTTTCAGGTGGATGGGTAAAATCATCAATCATTTTAGATGCAACATTTAATAACTTACCACAGGTTTGGTTCCGTTTCGTATTCACTTCTGATGGTTCTGTTACTGAAGATGGTTTTTCATTCGATAATTTCTGCATTACCTTACCTCAACCGGATGATGTTGGAGCTACAGCAATTATTCAACCGGGAACTACCGGTCCTGCCGGCAACTGTTTGGATGTAATTGTAAATGTGAAAAATTATGGTTTGAATCCTCAAACTACGTTCCCTGTTACTTATGTTGTTCAACCAGGTGGTTTAACTGGTACTGCTAACTACACCGGAACACTTACTCCGGGAGCATCTGCTCAAGTTACTTTACCTTGTTTCACTGTTCCTACCGGACCTTATACTATTTGTGCTTACACGAGTTTACCTGGTGATGGCAACAATTTTAATGATACTACATGTGCATCTTCAATTGGTATTCCTGTATTAATTCCAACAGCTTGCGACGATTTTGAAAGCGGAAACAATGGCTTCCAGGATTCAACAAACAATGCTGCTGCGGCTCAATGGCAATTAGGAACTCCAAACTTTGGTGTTACAACCGGTGCAAATTCGGGAGTAAACGCTTGGGATATTAACCTGAACAACGGTTATGGTACCGGAGCATTTGCATCACTAAACACACCTATTTATGATTTAACAACTGCTGTAAATCCTTATCTGTCTTTCTTCAGAAATCAACAAACTGCAGGTGGTGATGGATTAAGAGTTTCTTACAACATCAACGGATCAGGAGTTTGGAACGTTTTGGGAACAGTTGGTGATCCTGATGGATTAAACTGGTATAATAGCAACGCCTTAAACTTCGGTGCCCCGGGATGGGATGGAACTTCAAACGGTTGGAAAGAATCAAGATATTATTTACAGACTTTGATTACTCAAACTAGTGCAACTTTCATTCAATTCCGATTTGAATTTGTTAGTGGATTTAATGGAACACCAAATGATGGTGTGAGTATTGATGACCTTTGTGTTAAACAACCGGGTGCAATTGATGTTGGTGTTACGTTTATTACAGAACCTACTCCTAACGGACCTGCAGGCGGAACATCTAACGTGACTGTTCAAATCAGAAATTTCGGTACTGCACCTCAAACATACTATTCCTGTTGCCTATTCTGTAGTCGGAGGAGCACCTATTCCACCAGTAACATTCAATGGTAACCTTGGATCCAAATGCTGTTGCAACATTCAGCATGCCTACCTTCACTGTACCATCAGGTCAATATGAATTTAAAGCTTGGACTGAGTTAGCCGGAGATACTGATAATTCAAATGATACGTCAATGGTTAACCGAGTAGGTGTACCTGTTATACCTCTTAGCTACACCGGTCCATACATTGATAACTTCGATGGTATAAATGTTGGTTGGAGTACATTAACTCCGGGAAATCCTACTACAATTTGGGAACTTGGTATGCCTGCTTTTGGCGCAACCAATTCCGCTTTCTCCGCTCCTAATGCATGGGATGTGAATCTTATCAGTGGTTATGGTGCTAATGCAAATTGCGAACTTTATTCTCCAATATTCGACTTAACAACTGCTGTTGATCCTAAATTGACTTTCTATAGAAATCATACTACAGAACAAGCTTGGGATGGTGTACGTGTTGAATATAATATCAATGGTGGAGCATGGACATTGCTAGGCGGACCTAACCTTACTGCGCCTTGTTGGGTGAACTGGTATAATCAGGCTACAATTAACTCTTCCGGTTTACCTGCTTGGGCAGGAGCAACAGGGGGGTGGGTTAAAACTGAAGCTACTTGCTTGAACTTCCTTGACAGTGCCGGATTAGTTCAATTCCGCTTCATCTTCACTTCTGATGGTTCTGTTAACCAGGATGGATTCTCTATTGATGATTTCAGCATAATAATTCCTGTTCCATTAACAGCTGCACCAATAACTGTGAATACGAATGCTATCAATAATAACTTCATTTTCCCCGGTCAGGTAGTTCAGTTTACTTCTCCGATTTCGAATCCGGGCACTACTCCACTTACTTCGGTAAATGCAACACTCACGATTAATGGTGTTCCTTTAGTTACTGATCCGATTGCTTATTCTCCGGCATTGTTAACACAGCAGAATTTGCCTCATACCTTTAGTACTACATGGACAGCAGCTCCCGGAGTTTATGAAATTTGTGTAATTACTTCCGAGCCGAATTTAGGTGTCGATCTCAATCCATTTGATGATACTACATGTACAACCATTTCTGTGTTCGATAGTGTAACTGTTACATCTGCTAATCCTTATTGTACCGATTTCGAATCAGGTCCGCAATGGGTTTCTGTAAATGCATTAACTTATGAAGCTTCTCAAAATGATTGGGAAATTGGTACACCAAATCAATCCATCATTAATGGCGCATTTAGTGGTGTCAATGCATGGACTATCGATTTGGATTCGAATTACTCAAACAGAGATACTTCAGGATTATTTACTCCTGTGTTCTCCGTAGATAATACCAAGTGTTATAAACTAAGTTTCATGCATAAATACGA
Organism: uncultured Bacteroidota bacterium; assembly: GCA_963814475.1. Classification (GTDB taxonomy): domain Bacteria; phylum Bacteroidota; class Bacteroidia; order AKYH767-A; family OLB10; genus JADKJB01. Next base: position 120,852 of record CAWFDA010000017.1, read on the forward strand.
TACCGAGCCGTTTGCTGATGGTGGTACTGTTGAATATTCAGTTGATAATGCTCTAACTTGGCTTCATTTAGGTTTTGCTTCTACAACTCCTCAGCCATGGTTCAATACACCATTCATTACAAGTTTGGGTGGTACCCCCGGTTTACCGGGATGGTCAGGTACTGAAAGCAATTGGGTGTTGGCCGAAAAAGAGGTGAATTTCTACAATAGCGGACCAGTTATTTTCCGCTTCCGATTTGCTTCTGATAACACGGTTAACAACTATGAAGGTTGGGCAATTGATGACTTCTGTTTCGAAGAAATCCCCGGTCCTTGTACTGTTGGTCTCAACGATCCAATTGCTGCAGGATTTACTTTAGGTCAGAACTATCCTAACCCATTCACCGGTTCATCAACTATTGACTACTCTATTCCTACAAGTGGAAATGTGAAAATATCAGTAGCAAATGTATTAGGTCAGGATATCGCGGTTCTTGTTAATGGAGATAAAGCAGCAGGAACTCATAACTTCACAATAAATTCCCGCGATTTCTCATCAGGAATTTACTATTACACTCTTGAATTCGATGGTCAGAAAATCACTAAAAAACTGATCATTACTGAATAAGTAATATTCAATTATTGAAAGCCCTGAATTTATTTCAGGGCTTTTTTTTTGACTATTAATTATTTTTACTCACAAAAAGTCAATCTGCAATAAGCTGTTTCACCAGAATTCTATTAACAATAAATTAACTTTCTGTCAATATTGTGCTGTTAGTAGCGAATTAGCTTTGCTTTCAAATGAACAAGCAGATATTTAAGGTACTTATCGTAGATGACGAACCGGAAATTGAAGAATTACTTTCCTATAATTTTCGTAAAAGGGGATTCGAAGTCATGACAGCCGGCAATGGATTTTCCGGCTTCAATATTTTAAATGGCTTTACGCCGGATGTAATCATCCTGGATATTATGATGCCGTATGTGAATGGAATAAGTATGTGTAAAGAATTAAAAAATGATTATCGTTACAAAAACATACCTGTCTTATTTTTAAGTGCCACAAGTAACAGTGACCTCATCAAATCTGCTTTGGATGCCGGTGGAGCTAGATTTATTTCTAAACCGATACAGCTCAATTTACTCATCGATTTAGTTGTTGATATGAAGCAACAATATACAAAAACAGCACATTAAAATTTAGTGACAATTTTAATTCTGAGCAGCTACTTCCATTAACGAACTACTCAATTGTTCTTCAAATAACAATGCCTTTGGAAGAAGTACTTTGTCTTCAATGAGACCATGAATTTTGAGATCGTGACCAAAAAATTCCAATTGATTTAATAAAACCTGATAAACAAATTGGTTAGTAAATGGAGGATCATACATGAGAATTTTTTCACGCACCTCCTCAAGTACCGCATCATTGTCTTCGTGATTGATCAAAAAATGTTCTATAGTAAACTGCTGTTGACGTCTAAAAAAATCATATTGGTCAAAACCGGTATTCATTGCTTTTTCTAAATATAAAATGTGCGGCAATAACTCCTGATCTTCTTCTTTAATATGGAGAATCAATTCTGTTTTATAATCGAGAAAAAAATCGTTGAGCATTTCCAGCAATGGGTGACCTGATGTGTATGCCTGATTTAAAAGAGAAATGCTTTGTTCAATTTCTTGAAGTAATTTATTGAGATAAAGTCTGTGTGTACGCTTTACATAATCAATAATTGTCTCCAATGAAAAATTGTCGAATTCATTATAATTAAATTGGCCATCGTCTTCAAAAGCACGTATCAAAGTTGAAATAAAATCTTGATCTAGGTCGCCTGAATAATTTTTAATACTATCCTGACTTCTTACTGAAGGCGAAGGCATCTGATAGCGTTGTAAAACTTGTTGTTTAACCAGTGATGGATCCATGGCAATATTACTGAATTAGTTTATTAATCTCGTTGGTCATATAAGATTCAGAGAGCATGTTATGAAAACCGTTTAATTCTTCAATGCTGAACACCATGCTTACATGGCTTCCCGGAATTTCTAGATAAATTTTCCGGCATTGCAAATCGGTATCATTTAGATGGAAATCTTTTTTTGCTTCCAAAACCGACCACAAATTTACAAAATCTAATTCTTTGATGCAGAAAACGATATTTCCGAATGCCACCTTGTACTGATCACAGGAGCCACATTTGACTACATATCCCAAATGATCTTGGGCAAGAACTGAATATTTGCACATATATTTAATGGAAATTAAGCACTTTCAATTGTCATTTAATTGATTATCAATAATATAATATTATTTAGATTCATTCTAAATTAGATTGCAAACATATTGATTAGAATGATAATCCACAAGTTCGGATCGATATTTTGATAATCACGGGAAAAAAAATTATCAACAATTAAAAGAAAAGAGGAAATAATAATTTGTTTGATAGAAGATTTTTTACTTTTGCAACAACAAAATTATTTTTCAAAACTTAAAATTTTTCATCATGGATCCAATTCACAAAATTCTTAAACAATTTTTCGGTTACGATCAGTTTCGTCCGCTTCAGGAAGAAATAATTCGGACAATTCTTGAACAGCAAAACACATTGGTGTTAATGCCAACAGGAGGGGGTAAATCTATTTGCTTTCAGGTGCCTGCATTGTGTATGGAGGGAACAGCATTAGTGATTTCTCCTCTCATTGCATTAATGAAGGATCAGGTAGAAAGTTTGCGGGCAAATGGAGTTGCAGCAGCTTTTCTGAACAGCTCACTTTCACCTAATGAGGAAACAAAAATTATTCACGAGTTAAGATCGGGAAAATTAAAACTACTTTATATTTCTCCCGAGAAGGCAATTGGAATGGGGGAATCATTGCTTGCCGGAATAAAAATTTCACTCATCGCAATTGATGAAGCACATTGTATTTCACAATGGGGACACGATTTCAGACCTGAATACACAAAGTTGAAAATGTTGAAGGATTTGTATCCCTCCACTCCTATTGTTGCACTTACAGCAACGGCAGATAAAACAACACGGAAAGATATTATCAATCAGCTGGAGTTTGAAAATCCAAAAGTATTTATCTCTTCTTTCGACAGGCCAAATCTTAGACTCGATGTAATTCCGGGGTTAAAACAAAAGAAAAAATATGATGAAATAAAAAACTTCATTAGTAAACGTAAAGGTGAATCAGGAATTATATATTGTTTATCCCGTAAAAAAACGGAAGAAGTTTCCGGGTTTCTTCGTTTGCATGGAATAGAAAGTGAATTTTATCATGCAGGTATGTCGGCAGAAGAACGGAGCCGCGTTCAAGAAGCCTTCATTAAAGATGATGTTAAAATAATTTGTGCTACCATCGCTTTTGGAATGGGCATTGATAAATCCAATATCCGTTTTGTGATTCATTTTAACCTTCCAAAAAATATGGAAAGTTACTATCAGGAAATCGGTCGTGCCGGAAGAGACGGATTGAAAAGTGATACAGTATTATTTTACAATTACTCTGACTTGCTTTTGTTATCGCAGTTTGCAGAACAAAGCGGACAGCCGGAAATAAATAAAGAAAAACTTTTACGGATACAGCAATACGCAGAATCGAGAGTTTGCCGAAGGAGAATATTATTGAATTACTTTGGCGATAATTTCAATAGAAATTGCAATAATTGCGATGTATGTTCCGACCCTCCTACTGTGAGTGATGGTACGATTGTGGCGCAAAAAGCATTGAGTGCATTGATACGAACGGGAGAACAGGTGGGAATTAATATGGTGATTAATATTCTTAGGGGTTCGCATAGTGCTGAATTGCTTGAAAAAGGATACGACAAAATTAAAACTTATGGCTCAGGTAAAGAACATAAGTTTGAAACGTGGCAAGCGTATATGCTACAATTTCTTCAGCTCGGACTGATTGAAATTGCTTACGATGAAGCGTTTACTCTCAAGGTAACACCATTGGGAATGGATGTTGTTAAAGGCAAACAGAAAGTTGAAATCGTAGAAATAAGATCTGTTCATCACCATGTGTTTGATGATATTTTTACTGAAGAATTTATAGATGAATCGGAAGGACTTTTTGAGAAATTAAGAGCACGAAGGAAACTAATAGCAGATTCTGTTGGCATGGCACCATACATCATCTTCACCGACAAAACCTTGCATGAAATGGTGGACAGACTTCCTTTAACAAAAGAAGAAATGTTGGCTATTCAAGGAGTATCACAAAGTAAATTTGAAAAGTATGGTGACGATTTTCTGAACCTTATTGCACGTGAAAGTATTGGAATAGAAAGAAAACCTACTATTAAAATTGATGATTTAATTAATGTAGATGAATTAAAACAATTCGCAGCAATCATGGACGCACAATCAATGAGTGTATCTCCTCACACACTCACAAAAATATTGATGGGATCCGAAAGAGGAACATTTCCGGAAAACGTTACACGATTGCCTTTCTTCGGTTTAATGAAAAGTAAAATAAAACATAATGATTTGCTTCAATTGATCAAGGATATTTTTTCACAACAAACCATTGCAGAATTCAAACATGCAGCAGATTTATTTTTTACATCAGATTGTTACAACAACATTCAGGAAAATACACGTCACCAATTGCAACAAACCATTTTAAGTTTACCCGAAAATCGCCCCTCTTCTACCATTACCAACGATTACATTTTGAATCAACGAAAAATTCAGCCCCGCTCTTACGAAACCTGGTTGGAACCGGAAATTACTATTTTCAGAGAGGCTGTTTCGCAAACAAATGACATTAATTTTTTAGCTACAATCTTTAAGCGCAGTCCGGAATCGATTAAGGCATATTACAAAAAGACTTTTATGAAGGAAGCTGTTTTGTAAAAATGTTTGTGGGAGAATATTTGGGTGGGAAAATGAATTAAGGTGTGCTCTTTTACAGTATGTTAATCGATTCATGCTCGGTATTTAAGGAATCATGTTCTTTTAATCGGGTACGACACTGTTTTTCCAACAAAATTCAAAAATAAATTCTGTTGAGTAACATAAGTTACTGACTTCAGGTATCGGATTGTTGCAATTTTGCATCATTAAAAGATATACATTATGAAAATCGAAGAAATTTTAAACAATAAGAATACCTCACTAGTAGATGTGAGAAGTTTTGATGAATTTGAAGAAGGAACAGTAGAGGGTGCTATCAACATCCCATTACACACCATTCCGGAGTGTTTAGAACAATTTAAATCTATGCAAACACCTGTAGTAGTCTTTTGTCGCTCCGGAGCCAGAAGCTATCAAGCAAGTACTTGGTTAAAACACAATGGTGTTGAGGTATTTGATGGTGGAGGAATAGGGAGTGTGATGGCGTTGAAGAAAAGTTAGTTTGTTGGTTTGTTGGTTTATTAGTTTGTTGGTTTATTAGTTTGTTGGTTTGTTGGTTTATTTGTTTGTTGGTTTATTAGTTTGTTGGTTTATTAGCCTGCTAAACTAAAGACAAGCTTTTGCTTGACGATGGCAGGCAGGTTTATTAGTTTGAAGAGAAAGAACAATTTCTAGCCTGATCCTTCAGGATCAGGAAAATAATTTAGTATCAGAGAAAGAACAATTTCTAGCCTGGTCCTTCAGGATCAGGATAATAATTTAGTATCAGAGAAAGAACAATTTCTAGCCTGGTCCTTCAGGATCAGGAAAATAATTTAGTATCAGAGAAAGAACAATTTCTAGCCTGATCCTTCAGGATCAGGAAATTTATGTTTTAAAAAAAATATCATGTTAAAATTTATCAAAAGTTTATTTGGGCCTTCAGCAGATTTCAAAGCTTTAGTACAGAGCGGCGCACAAATTATCGATGTTAGAACACCGGAAGAATATAAAAGTGGTCACATTAAAGGATCGATTAATATTCCGGTAAATAAAATTGCAGGGCAAGCTCAAAAACTCAAAAAAGAGGGGAAAGTAATAATTACCTGTTGCCGCAGCGGAGCTCGCAGTGCCATGGCCAAAGAAACACTCAAAGCAAACGGTGTAGAAGCTTTTAATGGCGGAGCTTGGGATAGCCTCAAAAGGATGATCGCTTAAATTACCAGGCAACGTTTAACCAAAGAGATTAGAAGGGTGAATATCAATGATCTGTAAAATTGAAATTGGATACTTGTTTTCAATGTGGGTATTGCAGATTCACTGAAATTTGATTTTCTTTGCGTTGCCTAAATAATGGGGACGGTCACCGAATACGTTCATTTTAAAGAACGAAAGACTAATAATTAATGGGGGATTAGCTCAGTTGGCTAGAGCGCTTGCATGGCATGCAAGAGGTCACCGGTTCGAGCCCGGTATTCTCCACAACTAGAATTTTAGCATGCCTTTCCTGATGCATGTCGTGAAAGGCACCGGTAATAATTATCTCAGTATACCGAGTTAATTATCTCAGTGTATTGAGATAATTTTTTCTAATGTCATTTAAATTATTTGGAATAGAGGTATTGTTGAGTAAAAAAATGCATTGAAACAATTCACCTAAACTCCCAAATCCATTAGAATTTTATCCACAAACAAAGGTAAAACAACCCCGAATAATAAAACATTTAAAAGACCTCACACTAAAATAAGACTATTTTATTGAACTGACAATCAATTAAATAATAACATTTTGATCAAATTAGGATGGAATTCTGATAGTAGATGTAAATACTTTAATTTTTTTGCTACCTTTAAACCTCAATTACGACAAACATAAAACCTGCCTCCTATCGCCAATCTTAAACTTGTCTTCAACTTAGCAGCCAGACCAACAAACTAACAAACCATAAAATTAACACATATGAAAAAAATCTACTTACTTATTACAATTTCATTTATACTCTCAAGTGTTCAGGCACAAAATGTGGAGCAAAAGCAAATGGCTTTAATGTCTAAAAAAACTGCTACTTGGTGTAATCCTTGTGGCACTTGGGGCTGGACACTCTTCAACGATATTTGGGTAGCGAAAAAAGATGTTTCTGTAATTTTTGAATTGCATAACAGTACTACAAGTCAGTTGTATTCACCTAATGCCGCTACTATGTATTCTTATTTCGATCAGGTTAGCAGCACACCGGCCTTTTATGTAAATGGAAAAAATGAAACACAATATTCTACTTCAGGGGGTATTTACACTACTCTTACTAAAACCAGAGTACTTGCTGTAATCGATTCTATTTCGAATTTGTCTCCTGTTGTAAATGCCGGATTTAATACCAACCTTTCTAACGATACTTTGTACATCAATACTAAAGTAAAATTCTTTCAAAATACCACAGGTGAATATTATTTAGGTGTTTATCTTGCTGAAAGCAATGTTATCAAATATCAGAATGGAATTGGAAACACTGCCGTTCACAAACAACCTATGCGCGTATCCGTTAGTCCTAATGTAATGGGCGACCTTATTGTTAACGGATCAGTTTCTGCAAATGCTCAATTTACTAATTCATACTCTTACAAGCTGAATGCTGCATGGATTCCAGCAAATGTAAATGTGTTTACAGTAATTTGGAAAAAAGTAGGTAACGATTACGAATATGTTAATGCGTATAAAGTAGTTACTCCTACCGGAATCAATGAAAATGAATCAGCTACTTTCAGCACTGCACTTTATCCAAATATTGCTTCTACAGGTGAAACTGTGAACTTGGTTGTTAACAATAGCGGTAAAGAATCTGTTACGATTGAAATTTATGATCAGTTGGGTAAAATTGTTCAAAGTGTGTTCAAAGGAACTTTAACTGAATCTCAATATCAATTTGAACTGAACAGTGATGGCAAATTGAATTCAGGTTTGTATTTTGTTTCTGTTTCAGCAGGTAACGGCGATCGCAGAACACTTAAATTGATGATCACAAAGTAATAATAATCTTTCTCAATTAATAAAAGGGTGCAGAACGATTTATTCGGATCTGTACCCTTTTTTATTGGCTTACATTTTTGAAAACTCTTTCATCAAAATATTGCTCACCTCATCGGCCTTGCTAAGTACCATGTCATGACGTCCATCTTCAATTACATAATCCGGTTTTAAAATGTAGCGAAGTGGAAAAATGTGATCCGCGTTTCCATGAATTTGAATCAGATCTGAAGTCTCCGATTTTTTCTTCTTCCACTTCATTACTACATTCAAACCCCATTTTATAAAATCATCATCAGCATCATGAATCATAGCATTAAATATCTTCATTGCCTCCTTATTGGAGGTATCGGAAATAAAAGGTTTTACCAATATGTTTCCTTTTTTAAGCAATGTTGGAGGAAGCGCTTTATATATTCTGAACTTCTCAAATAAGGAAAAATAACCAGGAACTTCATCTCTGTTCTTAACACTTGAAATTAGAATTGTTTTTTGAACAGGATAAATTTCACGCCACTCCATAGCCATTATGCCACCTAACGACACCCCAACTAAAATTGGTGGCGAATCAAAAGCAGGTAATTGATCTATAAGCAATGGCAAATACTCCTTTATTCCAATTTCATTGGTTGGCTTTTTCCACTGTAAATAATGACAATTGCAACCCGATAAATTTAACAACTTGAATAATCGCTCATCGGCGCCAAGCCCCGGAATAAAAACTACATTCAGCATAATTCCGACAAAGTTAGCTTAAAAAAATTGCTGTATGAGTTGGCAATAACCAGTCAAAAGGAAAATGATAAACCCTAATAAATACCTACAGAATTGATTTACAATTAAATAAATTCACTGATTCGAAGTCAAATTACTCCAATTTTTAGCAATTCTAAACCTAATCAGTTCATAACATTTACAAATATCATGATCAAATATATTGTATAAACACTTAAAAAGCAGTACTTTTCGTCCCAATTTGATACAACCAGCAGACTCATTAAAATACTGTCGAGCAATGAAAAAAATATTAACGATTCTTGTTTTATTCTGTTCCACAACCATTACTTTTTCTCAAAATTTAAATCTGGAAAAACCACCAAGAACTCACAAAAATGATTTTTACATTTATTGGGGTTGGAATTTTGATTGGTACACCACTTCAGATATTCATTTTGTAGGTAACGATTTCGATTTCACTTTATATGATGTGAAAGCTGTTCAAAAGCAAAAAGATTTATCAATAGATTACATCAATCCGACAAAACTCACTATACCTCAAACAAATTTTAGAGTAGGTTATTTTTTTAACGAAAAATACAATGTTTCTTTTGGATTTGATCACATGAAATATGTTGTATCTCAATACCAAGATGTGTCAATTACAGGGTACATAGAAAATACACCTACTGAATATAATGGCGTTTACAATAATGATCAAATTGAAATCAACCCTAATTTCCTTTTGATGGAACATACTGATGGATTAAATTACATCAATGTAGAGTTACGAAGAATGGATAAAATTGTAAACCTAAAGCAATGGAACATGGGCAACATTGAAATCAATTTTATTGAAGGAGCCGGCATGGGAGTATTGTTTCCGAAATCAGATGTGACTATTCTCGGCAAACAAAGACATGATGAATTTCATGTTGCAGGTTATGGTTTTGGATCAAATATCGGAATCAATATCACCTTCTTTAATCATTTCTTTATTCAAAGTGAATTAAAAGGTGGCTTTATCAATTTACCTGATGTACAGATTTCGAGCAACAAAAATGAATATGCAAAACAACATTTTTTCTTTTTACAATCAAATATTGTGTTTGGAGCCCACTTCAAATTGTTTGGGTATAAAAATAAGGAACTGAAATCATAGCCAAAACATTTTCAAGAAAATAATTTCCCTTTCTTTATTGTACTGATCAATGCTTCCATGAAAGGAGTAGATTCAAATGAAGAAATAATTTTTAAATCTTCACGAAGTGTACTCTGCTCATCAAGAAATCGAAAAATTCGTGAGGCAGGATTTTTGAGATACATGTCTGAAAAAATACTCTCCCCAAGTTCATTTCTGTTTTTTAAAACTTCCAGAAAAATAGAATCATATTTTCGGTGACGACCGATTGCAATTCCTTTGGATGGATTTATACCTTTCTTTATATTATTTATCACTATGGCAGAATATCGTTCTGCATTTTTGAAAGAGTATCCCGAAGATGGTTTCACCCATGATCCTGCCGTTCCTATTTTGGTCACCTTAAATGTGTTTTTTTTGTGAAAAGGATAATCGGTCATAGGAATAACTCCTTGTTCAACTTCAACAATTTTATATTTGCCTACTTTCAGTATATCGTCGCAATACTCTTTGAGCATAGTATCATATTCTCCATCAGCAATAAGCTCAGCAGTAAATAAAGTAAATTCAACCAGTGCAGTTCTTTTTGATGAAGGAAGCACATAAGTGAAACTAGCACTATTCTTCCATTTTTTAGAAAAGTCCATCATCACAAATTCATCAGGATTAAAAACATCCTTCTCCGCTTCTATTACCCATCCTTTAAAGTGTTGAAGTATCCGTACATGTTGATCGCTATGAGAATAAAATTCAATATCGATTCTACTATCAAAAACTTGTTTGGCAAAATATTTATTAGTATCACATGAAATTTCGACAACTGAATTTTCTAAAACATTAACTACTTCCTCATTTACCAAAGTAATATTTTCAGAGGATATTATTCGATGCTTTATAAATGAATAAAAATCGATTGACCGAAGCATTTTGTATCTATAAGGCTTCATTTCTAACAGGTGTTTCTCCTTAGGTGAAATAAAGTATCCTTTTTCCCAAATTTTATGTACAATAGAATCCCATTTACCAGTACCGGTTTCCCAAAAGCACCAGGTATGATCATTACTATTTTTGGCAGATTTATCAATTATCAAAATCCTTTTCTTTGAAAAAAAGGAATCCTCCATCATTGCATGCACAAGGTGTAATCCTGCTGCCCCAGCTCCTATTATGGCAAAATCAAATTCTTTGGTATAAGACATGGTCATTCTACACTATTTAACTGCAAAAATTATATTAAAATAATGCTTCAAGTTCTCTTTTAAAATCATGCTGAAAATCTTCATGAAGCCCATCAATCAAAGCATTGATTTTTTTGATCTGTTGTTCGTACATATTGACCAATTGCTTACTATCTTCAAATGGAATTCCTGACTCCTTAAGTTTTTGGCAGAAATAAATCAATAGTCTTGTGGTAACTTGCTTATCTTCGATGTATCTTGAATATTTGGTGATGATACGAAGAATTTTTCTAAGACTTTTCTTTACAAAATACAAATTAGATTTTACATCGATAGCAGCAAATAGAGTATCTACTTCATTAATAATTTCATTAATATAAGCTTCATTTGAATCGGCGTAATAAAGTAGATAGTTCAGATATTCTTTATTGTTCTTTTTATATCTTGCAAGGGTTGCACAAATTTCAACTAATCGTTTATCGGGGAGCTCTTGCAACTCCTTCTTAATTTCATGTATGCTGTTCAACAACTTCATGATGCGAAGGTAAAGTAATCATTAAAATAAAGTAAACTCAAAACTTCAGCCATCAAGCTTATCAATTATTCTGTTGATCATTAAAAAAATCTTTTTCCGAAAACATTGAACCCAGAATATCTCTAAACTGCACACCTCGTTCCAGAATATTCTTACCAATTAAAGAATGTTCAGCAAGAGCGAACAAAACGAATTCCATCATTACCAATTTATCATTTTTCTCAAGTTTTTTATCAAACGATTGCACCAAAGCAGCCAAACCCGGGATAGCTTCCAACCCTTTGCGATAAGATTTTTCATCTTCAAGCAACATGAGATCCACCACATTACCATCACCAAACCAATCGATAATAGGTTGATAAGGATTGGTTTCTTTTTTCTTTTTCAATTTACCGGGATCAGGGAAATGATCTAAAAATTCATTTCGGATAGCTTTGCCAAGGAGGCTCATGGCTACGAGTCCAGCCCCCTCTTGTTCTCCCTCATAAACCAGTTCAATTTTGCCATTTACTGCAGGAATCACACCTATCAGATCGCTGATGCGCGTGAAAGTTTTTTCTTCACCATTCAAAAACATTCGTCTTTCAGCAGTGCTCACCAAATTCTCATAGGCAGTAATTGTTAATCGAGCAGATACTCCACTTTTAGCATCCACAAATTCACTCTGACGAGCTTCAAAGGCAATCCTTTCAATGATAGTAGAAACAAGATCTCCTACTTCAATATTTTTAAGTTGATCAGCATTGATTCGCGCCTCTTGAGCAGTAATTTTTTTAGAAAGCTCGATGCTTTTAGGATAATGAGTCAAAATCTGACTTCCAATACGATCTTTTAATGGAGTAACTATACTGCCTCTATTTGTATAATCCTCGGGGTTTGCAGTAAACACAAATTGAATATCCAAAGAAATCCGAATTTTAAATCCTCTGATTTGAATGTCACCTTCTTGAAGAATATTAAACAAGGCCACTTGTATTCTCGCTTGCAAATCGGGAAGCTCATTTATTACAAAAATACATCTGTTGCTACGAGGAATAATTCCATAATGAATTACTCTTTCATCGGCATAATTTAAACGAAGATTGGCAGCTTTAATCGGATCTACATCACCAATTAAATCAGCTATAGAAACATCAGGTGTAGCCAATTTTTCAACATATCTTTCCGAACGATGCATCCAAGTTATTGGAGTATGATCACCTTTTTCTGTAATAAGTTGTTTTGCAAAAGCTGAAGTAGGATGTAATGGATCATCGTTTAACTCGCTTCCTTCCACAACTGGAATATATTCATCGAGCAACTCGGTCATTTGCCTTGCAATTCTTGTTTTTGCTTGTCCGCGTAATCCAAGTAAATTTATATTATGTCTTGAAAGAATCGCTCTTTCTATTTCTGGAATTACCGTATCTTCAAATCCAATAATTCCTTTGAATACATCTTCTTTTTTCTTAATTTTTTGAATAAGATTATCACGAAGTTCATCTTTAATACTCTTCGATTTGTATTCCGACTTAATCAATTCACCTAATGTTTTAATATGTTTCATAAATTTTTTGTTGCAGAATGTAAAATATAAACTCTATACGTCTCATTGCAATTCAAAACAATTCAAATGTGTTTATCTTCGTGTTTTTTTATTTCTTTCAAAGTCTTCAAAAATAAATTCGCCTAATCCTTGCAGCGATGTATAAAATGCTTTCCCATTATTGGCTTCCGTAAAGTCATGGACAAACTCTTTAAGATAAGGATCGGTTGCAACCATAAAAGTAGTAATAGGAATTTTTAACCGTCTACAACTTTGAGCAAGCGTTAAACATTTATTCAAAATTTTACGGTCGAGGCCGAAACTATTTTTATAATAACTTCCATTTTCTTTTAAGCAGGTAGGTTTCCCATCGGTGATCATAAAAATTTGTTTGTTACCTGTTTTCCGTCGTCTCAATAAATCCATAGCAAGTTCTAATCCTGCAACTGTATTGGTATGAAAAGGACCTACTTGAAGATAAGGCAAATCTTTCACTTCAATCTGCCACGCATCATCACCAAAAACAATTATGTCTAAAGTATCCTTTGGATATTTTCGTTTAATGAGTTCCGACAAAGCCATTGCAACATTTTTCGCAGGAGTAATTCTGTCTTCACCATATAATATCATAGAATGCGAAATGTCGATCATTAAAACAGTAGAGGTTTGGGTTTTGTGCTCTTTTTCTTTTACTTCAAGATCATCTTCCGTTATTCTAAATTCTCCAATTCCATTATTAATCTGAGCATTTTTCATCGATTCCAGCATAGAAATTTGGTCGAGTCCATCGCCAAATTGAAACGGACGTGTATCGCTTCCCATTTCATCACCAATACCGGTAAATTTAGTGGTATGATTTCCTGCTTTTCCTTTTTTTAATTTGCCAAATATTTTTTCAAGAGCTTGCTGACGAATTGCCTGCTCCGTTTTCGAGGTTATAACAATACTTCCCGAACCCGGATTTTCATCCTTAATATAGCCTTTATCCTTCAAATCCTGGATAAAATCTCCAATACCATAATCAGGCTCAGTGAGTTTGTATTCTTTATCCAATTCAGTGAGCCAGCTAATGGCCTCATTAAAATCTCCACTTGTATAGGTCAACAATTGTTTAAAAATGTCAAAAAGTCGATCAAATGGCGTTTGATCCGGTGCTTTGTAGTCTGAAAACCTAAATCCAATCATAGTGAATAGTAACAGTCGTGAATCGCAATAGTTTTAATTCAATTTCAAAGTTAGGTAAATTAAGCGATTAATGGCGGGTAGTAGTGAGTATGGCGAGTATGGGGCTTGGTAGCAGTTAATGGCGAGTATGACGAGTATGGAGGGTGGTGTCAACTACACTAACCCACTGACTCACTAATTTAGTATCTTACTCGCTTTTCCATTAATGACCTGATGACCTGATGACCTGATGACCTGATGACCTGATGACCTGATGACCTGATGACCTGATGACCTGATGACCTAATGACCTAATGACCTAATGACTAATTACTAATGACATTTTATTATCTTAGACAAAAAAAAGTATGTACACACCTAGTTTTTGGGAAAAGAACTCCATTTTCAGCCATATTGATGTGTGTATTGTTGGCAGTGGGATTGTTGGGTTAAATGCTGCTATTCACCTCAAATCTAGCGATCCGGACTTAAATGTGATGGTGGTCGACAGGGGTTTTCTTCCTTATGGAGCCAGCACTCGCAATGCCGGGTTTGCCTGTTTCGGTAGTCTTACTGAATTGCTCGATGATTTAACAAAGGAATCGGAGGAGGAGGTTTTGAAAAGGGTGGAAATGCGCTACACCGGATTACAAAATCTGCGTGCGTTGCTAGGTGATGCTAATATTGGTTACGAGCCATTAGGTGGCTATGAACTTTTTACTTCCAATGATCAAAAATCGTATGAACAATGCATGGATTTAATGGTTAACTTTAATACGCTGTTGAAACCCTTCATCGGTTCTTCAAAAACATACATCACTGCTGATTACGGATTAGAAAAATTTGGTTTTGAAGGAGTGACTCATCTTATAGCCAATCAGTTTGAAGGACAAATTGATACCGGCAAAATGATGGAGGCTCTTTCCAACAGAGCTTTAAGTGTAGGTGTAAAAATAATTAACGGTCTGAGTATACACTCTCTAAAAAATAATGAACGTGAAGTCGAGCTGCAGTGTAACGATAATTTTTGTTTCAATGCGTCAAGAGTACTTGTAGCAAACAATGGATTTGCATCCACATTGCTTCCCGAAGTAACAGTGCAACCTGCAAGAGCTCAAGTATTAATTACAAAACCTATTAAAGATCTCAAACTAAAAGGTAGTTTTCATTACGAAAAAGGGTATTACTACTTTCGAAATGTAGGAGATCGTGTATTGCTTGGTGGCGGAAGAAACCTTGATTTTACGGGAGAAACTACTACTGAATTTGGAACAACTGAGAAAATTCAAAATCAGCTTGAAGAAATGCTCAGAAATGTCATCCTGCCAAAGCAGAAATATGAAATTGAAATGCGCTGGAGCGGAATTATGGGGTTGGGAGAATCAAAATCTACAATCTTGAAAAAAGTTGATGGTAATATATACTGTGCTGTGAGAATGGGTGGAATGGGCATTGCCATTGGCAGTACCATTGGAGAACAAAGTGCCGTCATGATTTTGAAATCATTATAAATAGTTTACTTTTGTTAATAATTATGAATAGTATTCCCAACAAATTTTAAAAAAAACTGCTTATGAAAACATCAGTCAGATACGGATTAATTCTTGGAGGAATTGGAGTTGCACTATCCTTACTATTTTATGGATTAGGTCTTGAAAAAGATGACATGGTTCAAAAATATTCCGGATTCCTCAATATAGTAATTGTTGCAATTATAATATTTTTAGGAACAAAAGAATACCGCGACAAGGATGGCAATGGCTTTATGTCGTTTGGACAGGGTTTTTCTACCGGAATGACAATTGCTATTATTGGTGGTGCAATTTCAACAGCTTATACCTACCTCTATTTCACAGTAATAAGTCCGGGTATGGTGACATATATTAAGATGCAACAAGAAGAAGAGCTTTTGAAAAGAGGTATGTCGGATTCTGAAGTGGAGAAGATGTCGGAAAATATGGCAGTATGGATGTCGCCCGGTATGATGACTGCTTTTGCATTCTTAGCTATACTGCTGGTTGGATTGCTAATTTCACTTATATGTGGAGGTATCCTCAAAAAAGAGGATCCATCAGCAGAAATTTCCTAAAATTAATTGAATGACAATACGGTATTTCTAATTATTTCTACACATTCCAAAAGCTGCTCTTCGGTGATGGTGAGTGGTGGAGCAAAGCGAATAATATCTCCATGAGTAGGTTTCGCTAACAAACCATTCTTAGCAAGTTTTAAACATACATCCCAAGCTTCATTACCATTTTTAGGTTGGATAACAATTGCATTTAGTAATCCTTTTCCTCTAACCAATGTTATCATTTCTGATTCAATTGCTTTCAATTCTTTGCGAAGAATATGTCCTAATCTTTCAGCATTCACAGCAAGGTTTTCATCAACAACTACAGCAAGCGATTCCATTGCTACTCTGCATGCCAATGGATTTCCACCATAGGTAGAACCGTGCTCCCCCGGTTTGATGCACATCATTATTTCATTATTAGCAAGAACTGCCGATACGGGCATGGTGCCTCCTGAAAGTGCTTTTCCCAACAACAAAATATCAGCATGTACATCTTCATGATCACAAGCAAGCATCTTTCCTGTACGAGCAATACCGGTTTGAATTTCATCAGCAATAAATAAAACATTTGATTTTTTGCAAAGTGCTTTTGCTTTAGTCAAATATCCCTCATCAGGCACAACAACACCTGCTTCACCTTGAATAGGCTCGACTAAAAATCCGGCAACTTCAGGATCTTTTAATGCTTCTTCAAGAGCACCAAAATCATTATACGGAATAATAATAAATCCAGGCAGGTATGGACCATAATTTCGGTTAGCATCGGGATCGGTGGATGCTGAAATTATCGCAATGGTACGACCATGGAAATTATTTGCGCAGACTACAATTTTTGCTTTGTTTACTTCAATACCTTTTACTTCGTAAGCCCATTTTCGGCATAGTTTAATGCCTGTTTCCACTGCTTCAACACCGGTATTCATTGGAAGAACTTTATCGTAACCAAAAAGTTTAGTGATGTATTCAGAATATTCCCCCATCAAATTATTGTGAAATGCTCTGGAGGTAAGCGTCAGCTTTGTTGCCTGATCGATGAGTGCATTGATGATACGTGGATGACAATGTCCTTGATTAACGGCAGAATATGCAGAAAGAAAATCAAAATATCTTTTACCTTCTACATCCCAAACAAAAACACCTTCACCACGAGCTAATACTACAGGAAGTGGGTGATAATTATGAGCACTGTACTTATCTTCAAGTTCAATAGCTTGCAAACTGTTCATTGTATCAATCATTTTTTCAATATTTTATTTTGCAAAGATAATAAATCCGGCACTAGAATTTAAATTCAACTTATCTAATAACACTTACTGTTCCACGTTTGGTAAAATTTTGTCCTTTTACGAAACCTGTATATTCTACCACATAAACATATAACCCTTCAGGAACATTTTTACCATCAAATCGTCCATCCCAAGTTGCATTGTAACCTGAACCTTCGAATACCTTTTTCCCCCATCGGTTATAAACGGAAACAGTTATTTCCTTCACAAAATTTTCGTAACTGCCCCAATTATCATTTACCCCATCACCATTAGGAGAAAATGCATTCGGAATAAAAATAAATGGCGGTTGGTTTAATTCAATTTCGTTTGAAATACTAACAGCTCCAACACTTCCCGGTCCTTCATAGGCTTTAATAAAATAGAAATAAACACCTGAATTTATTTCGAACTGATTATCAGTTAAGGATAAAACAGAGTCGGATGTTATATAAGCTGCTGCAAAGGGTCCACTTTCATACGACCTTTTATGTATTTCATAATAGGCCACACCACCGGCCCAATCTTCATAGGGTGTCCAATGTAATAGATTTAATAAAGGTTGCGCTGTTCCTTGTAACAAAATGGAACATCCTAAGTTACTAGCCTGACTAAGACTACCACAAAGATTTCGATTCACCATGTAATAACAATACGATTCCTTTTGTGTATCCACCTGTTTATCGATCCATTTTTCCATTGTAGGATTCACCAATGTTTCAATTAATTCAAAATTCCCCGGTGAGCTTTGTTGCGAACGATAAATGTAAAAAGTGGAATAGGGTCCGTCGGGGAAAGTGGCCCAATTCAATTCAATTTCATGGTTTCCTTTTACAGTGACAAATTCAATATAATTTTTTTGAAAATTATCCTGGCCAAAAGAGCAAAGTGTATCAGATGCAATTCCGGGCACTCCGCATTTATTTACTCCTTTGATGTAATAGCAGTAATTATTAGTTGTATTATCAAATGCAGTTACATCATCAAAATAATTTAATGTATCTGAATAAACAGAAGCCAATAACGTATATGGACTACCGTTAGAAGATCGATAAACATCATATTTTGCAAGGTACTCCCCTACTCCACTCGAATCGATCCATAAAATTCTATTGGTATTATTGTTTACTAAACCAATGCATTGCAAATTAACCGGTCCTGCCAAAGGCATAGGTTTGACAAAAACCAACATGGTATCAAGAGTGGATGTTGGTAATGGGCAACCATCATCAACAACTGTAAAAGAAATTACATATGGAAGAGCACGAGCATGACCACAACGTGTTTTCCAACACACATTGCTATTCACTGTTATATGTGCTGAATCGGTTGTAGCAGTTGCATAAGGTGTGAGTATTCCGGGGCCACCAAAAGCATCACCAGTGTATTGAATAATTAAATTATCTCCGTCGGTGTCGGTATAGGTGGCAGTGAAACAGAGTGTATCACTTTCAAAAATAGTAAACTCTAAATTTCCTGGTAAACTATCGGGAATTAATACGGGTGGCTGATTGATACATATCACAACAGATATTTCAATTTCACGTCGTATTTTACTTATCAACACACCATTTCGATATTCATAAACTTCAAATGCCATTGCATACAATCCAACATTATCAACTTTAGCTGAAATTAATCCGGTTTGGGAATTAATGGTTAGTGGTGGTGAACTGGCAAAAACATTTGACAAATTATAACCGGGTGTCCATTCAACAATTGGATATGGACCTGCAACTTGTTCTGACAAAATAGCTTGTGGTGAAGTTGTTAGTGGATACCCTAATGTTCCTGCAAGAGGTTCAGCAATAAAATATACTAACGAATCTCCATCAGAATCGGTTGCTGAATAATCGAGTTGAAATAATTGTCCATCGCACACATACGGCAGCGGTTCATAATTAAAAACAGCACTGTTATTAATTATTGCAGGATTGGGTACTTCCACATAATAAACCATTCCTGTATTAAACCCATTCACGATATTTATAATTCCTGCATTTCTGCAACACCGTTGCCACGATATGTAATATCCATTTGTATTAGGCCCCAGTGTAATAGTGTCTCTATATAATCCGGTTTCACCACAAATATTCGGCGGAGGTGCACAAGTAGATCCCGGCATATTTAGCGGGATAGGATAAGTTTGAGTGAGCAGAATTTCCACTGAATCAAGAATGTTGTGAGTATTTCGCTCAAAAATTCCAATTTCAATGGAGGCATCAAATCCGGCCTGACCGGTAAGGCAATCCCTAAAAAGCTTTAAAGAAACTTCAAACTGATTGCCTGTCAGTCGTTTGTATGTTAAATCACCTCCTATTAAATGCGATCCTGAAGCCAAATTCATAGAGGTCATGAAAATGGCAAGGATTAAAGCAAATGATCTGATTTTGTGTGCTTTAGCAATTTTCATTGACGAATAATTGAAATAATGACGTTTGCACGGATAAGAAAGGTTGCAATCAAGGATCCAATACAAATATAGTACTTTTGCGCGTGATGAAAAGGACAATTGTAGAAGGTGTTTCGG
This sequence comes from uncultured Bacteroidota bacterium, assembly GCA_963814475.1. GTDB lineage: Bacteria > Bacteroidota > Bacteroidia > AKYH767-A > OLB10 > JADKJB01. The sequence goes on from CAWFDA010000017.1 coordinate 140,841, forward strand.
TGATAGATATTGCTGATAAAGGTAAATCGATAGGTAAATTTGAAGATAAGGCTATTTTCATAGATGGCGCTGTTCCGGGAGATGTTGTCGATGTTGAAATTTGGAAAAAAACTAAATCATATGATGAAGGGAAAGTTGTAAAACTTATAGAGCCTTCTCCGTGGCGTGTGGAACCATTTTGTTCTCATTTCGGAATTTGCGGAGGGTGTAAATGGCAAGATTTGGAATATACAGCTCAAACTAAATTTAAAGAAAAAGTAGTTTATGATGCCATGTCCAGATTGGCAAAGATTCCCAATCCTTCTATCCAACCAATTCTTGGCGCTTCACACACTAAGTTTTACAGAAATAAATTAGAATACACCTTCACTCACAAAAGATATCTTTTAAAAGAAGAGATGGGTTTTGAAGGTGAGCTGGAATTGAATGGTGTTGGTTTTCATATTCCCGGAAAATTTAATAAAGTGATTGATGTCAAAAATTGTTATTTACAAGATCATCGATCCGATTTAATCAGACTTTTTATTCGTGATTTCGCCATTAAAAATCAACTTTCGTTTTTCGATCTCAAACTACAAACTGGTTTGCTTAGAAATTTAATCATAAGAAATACCTCTGTCGATGAATGGATGGTAATTGTAGTTTTTAAAGAAAATAATGAATCATTAATTGAATTATTGATGAATGCAATCAACAAACAATTTCCATGGATTACTTCATTGCAATATATTATAAATGGAAAACGTAATGATACCATTCACGATCAAACTACTATTGTTTATCATGGCAGAGGCTTTATTATTGAACAGCTTGAAAATTTAAAATTCATTGTTGGACCAAAATCATTTTTCCAAACTAACACAAATCAATCCTTAGAATTATACAAAATTACGCGTGATTATGCAGAACTAACCGGAGATGAAATTGTGTATGATTTATATACCGGCACCGGTTCAATAGCTGCATTTGTTGCTGCACAAGCTAAAAAAGTAATTGGTGTGGAATATGTGAAAGAAGCAATTGTTGATGCAGAAGAAAACGCTAAAATTAACGGCTTGGTCAATATGAATTTTTTTGCCGGAGATATGAAAGATATTATTACAAAAGAGTTTTTTAAAACTCATGGTAAACCGGATGTGATAATCACCGATCCTCCACGAGCTGGAATGCATGAGGATGTTGTTAAAATAATTGCTTCATCAGGTGCAGCAAAAATTGTATACGTAAGTTGCAATCCCGGAACACAGGCAAGGGATATTTTATGGCTTTCAGAAAAATATGAAGTTGTAAAAATGCAACCGGTCGACATGTTCCCACATACTTCCCACGTCGAAAATGTGGCACTGCTGAAATTGAAGTAGACGGTCGGCGGTAGCGGTAGCCGCGGTGGCAGCGGCGGCGGCGGCAGTAGCAGCTGAAAATATTAATTAAAATATTTGAACTTTTACAAAAATTAACCATCGAATTAACCACTTAATTAACCACTGAATCAACTATCGAATTAACCACTGAATCCAACAACCGAAATTCACCATTGAGAGCCCCGGCAGGGTTGTCATAACTTACAATAAAGATATATTTTAGTTGAAAAAAACAATTTCTTTGAAAGTTCTAATTGTAACCCTGTCGGGATTTTCAAAGGCAACCACTGAATTAACCACTGAATTAACTATCTAATTAACCACTGAATCCAACAACCGAAATTCACCATTGAGAGCCCCGGCAGGGTTGTCATAACTTACAATAAAGATATATTTTAGTTGAAAAAAACAATTTCTTTGAAAGTTCTAATTGTAACCCTGTCGGGATTTTCAAAGGCAACCACTGAATCAACTATCGAATTAACCACTGAATCCAACAACCGAAATTCACCATTGAGAGCCCCGGCAGGGTTGTCATAACTTACAATAAAGATATATTTTAGTTGAAAAAAACAATTTCTTTGAAAGTTCTAATTGTAACCCTGTCGGGATTTTCAAAGGCAACCACTGAATTAACCGTCGAATTAACAAAAGAATTAACAAATGAACTTAGACAAATCATATTGGGAAAAACGTTATGAGAACAACGAGTCTCCTTGGGATGCAGGTGAAATTACTACACCACTAAAAGCATACTTCGAGCAGCTTAATGATAAAAATATAAGTATTTTGGTTCCCGGTGCAGGCAATTCATACGAAGCGGAATTTTTACACAATGCAGGTTTTAATAATGTGATGGTAATTGATCTTGCCACAAATCCATTAAAAAATATCAAGAAACGAATTCCAACATTTCCATCAGAAAATTTGATAGAAGGAAATTTTTTCGACCATAATAAAAAACATGATTTGATTGTTGAACAAACATTTTTCTGTGCCCTGGATCCATCATTAAGACAGGCTTATGCCAAAAAAATGGCTGATCTTCTCAACTTGGGCGGGAAATTGGTAGGTGTTTTATTTGAAGCTGAATTTGAAGGTGGACCACCTTTTGGCGGGAACAAGGGGGAATATCTGCAATATTTTGAACCATTTTTCCAAATAAACACCTTAGAAAAGTGTTATAATTCCATTAAACCACGCGAACACAGAGAGTTATTCATGATTCTGAAAAGAAAATAATGTTCAATTAGATGTTCAAAACTTTGATTTTCAATGTTTCTGAACCTGATCATTATAAAAGAGAATTCGTAAATTTGCGCCGATGAAAAAAATTGCAACAACAATTACATTAATCTTTATGGTTTTGATGTTGTTTTCAGGGTCTACACAAGCCCAAAACAGCACTAACAATTTGGATGTCAATGGATTTAATGCACCTGAGGAAGAAAGTTTTTTTGAGGGATACCTAAAAGGCTATTATGCTCAAGTTTTTGGTGTGGATATAAAGCAGATTTTAAACATGGATTTGTATAATTCAATTGAAAAATGGCTCGGCACTCCATACCGGTATGCAGGAAAAACTTTGGATGGAATAGACTGTTCTGCATTTGTAAATAAAGTTTACGAAACAGCATATTGTTATTTACTCTCAGGAAATTCTGCTGATCTTTTTAAGCAAGTAACACATTTACCAAAAGATAAGTTGATGGAAGGTGATCTTGTTTTTTTTAAGATAAACCGCAAAACCATTTCTCATGTTGGTGTTTATTTGGGTGGTAATAAGTTCGCTCATGCAAGTCGTTCAAAAGGTGTTGTAGTAAGTGATTTGGAAAGTCCTTATTACAAAAAATATTTTGTTCAGGGTGGAAGAGTGAATTTTCTCGCCAATTAATTATTTTTACATTTATGGAAAAGGCAAAAACTCTTCTGTTAAACAATCATCAGATTGCTCAACGTATCAACCGTATTGCCTATCAAATTTATGAGGATAATTTCGAAGAAAAAGAAATTATTATTATCGGTATTTGGCAGAATGGATTTATTCTTGCACAGAAAATTCAAAGAGCGTTGAATGAAATATGTGATTTAAATACACATTTATTGGAATTGAAAATCGATAAACAAAATCAGGTTGATCATGCAGTTTCTATTGGAGGAAATCGGGATGACCTTGTTGGTAAGTCAATAATTTTGGTAGATGATGTTCTTAATTCAGGAAAGACGCTCATTTATTCTATGAAAGAAATTCTTAAAATTGATACTCGCAAAATTAGAACTGTATTACTCGTCGATCGTGATCACCGCAGGTATCCCATTCTCACCGACTTTGTTGGAATGACCCTTTCCACAACTTTTCAAGAACATGTAAGTGTGGAGTTTGGTGATGAAGACGCTGTTTATTTGAGTTGAGATTCTTCTTTCTTGATTAATTCCAAAAGCTCTTTCACATCTAAATCTTCTCCTTTAATGACATATTTAGATCGAGCATAAAATTTTTCCCGATCTTTAAGAGTTTCCATAATAAACTCCATCAATTCCACATCTGTTTTACCTTGTATCAATGGCCGTTTTTGTTTTGCTGCAGCGAGCCTATGAAAAAGACTTCCTGCAGAAAGTTTAAGATAAATAGTAATTCCGGTTTTATTCATCCACATTAAATTATCATAATAGCATGGGGTGCCGCCTCCGGTAGCAATAACGCTGTTCGAATAATTTCCGGTGTGTTTCAAAATTACCGACTCCATCTCTCGAAACTTGTCCATACCACTTTCAAATAATTGAGAAATTGATTGGCCGGTTTCCTTTTCAATTAAGGAATCAAGGTCAACAAAAGTATACCCCACGGCAGAGGCCAGTTTTTTTCCGGCTGTTGTTTTTCCGGCACCCATAAAACCTGTTAAGTAAATAAGCAAAGCAGTTTGAAATTTAGGTTATGATGTTATTTAACAGGAAATCTCATTTTATAATCAACATCAACTTTACCTCTGATTATATCGTTCAACTTACGCTTTAACAGCTGTCGTTTTAACGGACTAATTCGATCAGTAAATAAAACACCTTCTACATGATCGTATTCATGCTGAATTATTCTTGCGGCAATCCCCGTAAAAGTATCAATATGCTCTACAAAATTTTCGTCAAAATATTTTATCAATATCACTTTATGACGATCAATATCCTCTCTAATTCCCGGAATACTCAAACAGCCCTCATTAAATTTCCACCGTTCACCTGATTCATCAAGCATTTCAGGATTAATAAAAACTTTCTTGAAATTTGTTAAGGTGGCATCCTCATCATCAAACGGAGCACCATCAACAATAAATAAACGTATAGAAAAATTAACCTGAGGTGCTGCTAGTCCTACACCCGCACAAGCATACATAGTGTCGAACATATTTTGAATCAATTCCTTAAGATTTGGATAATCAGCACTAATAACCACTGCACGTTTCTTCAAAACCTGACTCCCATAGGAAACAATCGGGTAAACCATATTCAATATTTAATTATAATTTCAATTTAATGTTAACGATTGCTATTAGCAGTTTTTTCTAGCCACGACTGTAATATAATTGTGGCACTAACCATATCCACCAACGATTTATCGCGACGATCTTTCTTCTTTACTCCGCTATCAAGTATTGATTTAGTTGCCATCCCTGAAGTAAAACGTTCATCCATTCTGTGCACTGCTATCGATGGAAATAATTTTTTTAAGTACTTGATGAAGGCTTCAATATATTTGGTGGCATCGGTTTCTTTATTCGAAAGTGTACGAGGTTCACCAATAACAAAACCTTCAATCTGATTTTCCAAAACATATTTTTTAAGGAATTCAGGTAAATCATGAGTAGTTACAGTGGTTAAACCAAAAGCAAATATCCCTGATTCATCAGTTACGGCAAGGCCGGTTCTTTTGGTACCATAATCAATGGCAATAATTCTACCCATAATTAGGATGCAAATTTACAAAATTTGCCTGTTTCTCGCTTGTTCTTTATCAGGATATTCAATGGTTAACTCTTACCTTTGCACTTATAATACCAAAATTTATGCTGCAAACCATCATTGAAAATGGCTGGAACGACAGGGTTCTGCTTGAAAAGACAGAAACCCGCGATGCTATCAGGGAAGTTATTGAGCAGTTAAATTCCGGCAAAATAAGGGTGGCAGAACCTACTGAAAATGGGTGGAAAGTGAATGAATGGGTTAAAAAGGCGGTGATTCTATTTTTCCCAATCAGCCAAATGGAAACTATCAAAGTAGGCCCTTTTGAGTTTCATGATAAAATTGCATTGAAGTCGAATTATGAAGCCCTCGGAGTTCGTGTTGTTCCGCATGCCATTGCACGTCACGGCGCCTATATTGCTCCAGGTACTATACTTATGCCATCTTATGTAAATATTGGAGCTTATGTTGATTCAGGAACCATGGTAGATACTTGGGCAACAGTAGGGTCGTGTGCTCAAATTGGTAAAAATGTTCACTTGAGTGGAGGCGTGGGAATTGGTGGAGTATTGGAACCGGTTCAGGCTGCCCCGGTTATTATTGAAGATAACTGCTTTATTGGTTCGCGATGTATTGTTGTGGAAGGTGTGCATGTTGAAAAAGAGGCTGTCTTGGGTGCCAATGTGGTTCTTACTATGTCTACAAAAATTATTGATGTTACTTCAACAGAACCTATTGAATACAAAGGTCGTGTACCTTCTCGGTCGGTGGTGATACCGGGAAGTTATACTAAGAAATTTCCTGCCGGCGAATACCAGGTGCCATGTGCTATAATCATCGGTAAACGAAAAGAATCTACTGATATGAAAACATCCCTCAACGATGCTCTTCGTGATCATAACGTTGCCGTATAAGTGAAATGAAAAACATCCTTGTTATACAAACTGCTTTTCTTGGTGACGTCATCCTGGCAACTTCGCTGATTGAAAAAATAAAAATTTGTTGGCCGGAATCATCCATTTCTATGCTCGTTAGAGAAGGAAATGAATCACTGTTGAAAGATCATCCATTTTTGAAAGAGGTGTTGGTATGGAAAAAGAAATCCGGGAAAGCGAAAAGTTTGATTTCAATAATCACAGAAGTGCGAGGACATAATTTTGATACTGTCATAAATTTACAACGCTTTCTTTCATCAGGTTTAATTACCTTTTTTTCAGGTGCTGATAAAAAGATTGGATTCGATAAAAATCCCCTCTCATTTGCATTTACTCATACTGCAACTCATACAATAGGTGATGGTAGCCATGAAGTGGAACGCAATGCTAAATTAATTGAAATCTGGTGTAAAGGTGAAACACCCCGACCAAAATTATATCCATCTACTTCTGATTATGAATCGGTGCAGAGTTATAAAAAAGAAAAGTATGTAACTATGGCACCGACATCAGTATGGATGACCAAACAGTTACCTGCGGCAAAATGGATTGAGATGATTGCAAAATCAAATAATGGAATAAAAATTTATTTGATTGGTGCTCCGGTTGATCATCAATTGTGTCAGCAAATAATTGAAGCTGCAGGAAATTCATCTGCGATAAATCTTGCAGGAAAAATGAAACTATTGCAAACAGCTGCTCTCATAAGAGATGCTGAAATGAACTACGTTAATGATTCTGGTCCACTGCACATAGCATCAGCAATGAATGCACCTGTAAGTGCCTTCTTCTGTAGTACAATACCGGCATTTGGATTCGGGCCTCTTTCCAACACTTCTGTAATTATTGAAACAACCGAAATTCTCGAATGCAGGCCTTGTGGCTTACACGGAAAAATGAAATGTCCACTTGATCATTTTAAGTGTGGAACAACAATCATCACTCCTACCCTTCCCTCCAATTAAATGAGCGTTGATCTAGAAATTGAAAATTGTGTAAAAACACTGAAGTCCGGTGGAATAATTATTTTTCCGAACGAAGCCGGCTGGCATATTGGCTGTGACTTACTAAATAGTGAAGCTATCAATGCCATTCTTCAGCAAAATGCATGTGACTATCCATCAGTGATGTTGCACAATCCCGGCAATTTCAATAAATTTGTTTCTGAAACACCCGATGTACTTTGGGATTTGATTGAGTTTAATAATAAACCAATGAATGTGATTCTGTCCAAATCGGTGAATGTTCCTGCCTCGTTGTTAAATGCAGATGAATGTACATTCAGAATTGTCAAAGAGTCTTTTATCTTTCATGTTATGACTAAATTTGGCAAGCCACTTTTTGGTGCGGTGTTAAAAGATCAAAATCATCCATCAAAACAGAATAATATTTTGAATAAAACCGGGTATGTGGTAAATTTGCGACTAAGTCCAAAATCAAATCCCGACAACCTCGTTATTATTCGTCTTTCTCCATCAGGAAAAATAGAATTCATTAAAAAATAAAATACGTTAAAATTTTGTCTTTACATAACTCTATTTCACAGGAATTCTTCAAAGTTATTGCATCGGTATGTGACGAAAACGACGTTAGCGGTTATGTGATAGGTGGATATGTTCGTGATATTCTATTGCAACGACCTTGTAAAGATATTGATATTGTTATCACCGGAAATGGAATTGACATTGCCAATCAAACAGCTCGTAAATTAGGCAACAATATACAGGTAACTGTTTTCAAAAATTTTGGAACTGCCATGCTGATATTTGATGAATGGAACATTGAATTTGTTGGTGCACGAAAAGAATCATACAGTCAGGATTCAAGAAAACCACAGGTAGAAGCCGGTTCACTTGAAGATGATCAAAAGAGAAGAGATTTTACCATCAATGCTTTGGCAATTGCATTAAATGGCCCTGAAAAAGGTCAACTTATCGATCCCTTCAATGGTGTTCAAGATTTGAATGCAGGCATTATTAGAACACCACTCGAACCTGCTCTCACCTATTCCGATGACCCCTTGAGAATGATGCGAGCTATTCGTTTTGCGAGTCAGCTAGGATTTACCATCGAACAAAAGTTCGTTAGAAGCGATTCAGGAAAATCGCGAACGAATTAAAATTGTTTCTAAGGAAAGAATTGCAGATGAATTAAATAAAATTATTCTTTCATCTGTGCCATCTGTTGGATTTAAATTATTGTTTGATACACAATTGCTTCACATAATTTTTCCTCAGATGACAGCACTTGTATGGAGTTGAATATATTAAGGGGAAAGGGCATAAAGATAATTTCTATCACACCTTGCAAGTTCTTGATAACATTAGTAATAACACCAACAATTTATGGCTTACGTTGGGCTGCTATTTTGCACGACATTGCAAAACCAGCAACAAAACGTTTTGAAGAGGGAATCGGCTGGACTTTTCATGGTCATGAAGATAAAGGAGCACGAATGGTTCCCGGCATTTTCACTCAATTAAAACTGCCATTGAACGAAAAAATGAAGTATGTTCAAAAGCTGGTACTACTGCACCTTAGACCAATTGTGCTTGCTCAAAGTATTGTTACCGATTCGGCGGTGCGAAGATTGCTTTTTGAAGCAGGTGAAGATATTGATGATCTCATGACTTTGTGTCAGGCTGATATTACTTCAAAGAATGAAGCAAAGGTCAAAAAGTATTTGAATAATTTTGAACTCGTTAAGCAAAAACTCATTGAAGTTGAAGAAAAGGATCAAATTCGTAACTGGCAGCCACCAGTCACCGGTGAAATGATCATGTCTACCTTCAACCTCAAACCCGGACCTGAAATAGGCCTCCTCAAAAATGCCATCCGGGAAGCCATTTTAGACGGTATTATTAAAAATGATCTTGAAGAAGCTCGCCTTTTTATGTTAGAAAAAGGCAAATTAATGGGATTAAAACCAGCCATTTAACATTTACTTCAAGTTCATGAAAAAGGTACTTTTATTTTTAAATCAATTTATTATTTTTGTGAACCGTTCCCAGCACTAATTTAACCATTTACCATGGCGATATATAGATTCAGAATATCCTTCGAAGAATTTGATGATATTCACAGAGACATAGAAATAAAATCGGTTCAAACGTTTGAACAGCTACATCATGCCATACAGGAATCAATAGGTTTTGATGCTTCTAAACCTGCATCCTTTTTTATGAGTAACGACAACTGGAAAAAAGGACAGGAGATTGTTTATTCTCTCCAAGAAGGTAAAAATGGTGAAGGAAAATTATTGATGAAAGATTCTGATTTGTGTGATTTTATTGCAGATCCTCATCAAAAAATATATTATGTTTTTGATGCTCCTTCACAGTGGACTTTTTTTATTGAATTGTTTAAAATATCTCCCGACACTGTACCGGGAAAAAAATATCCTGTTTGCGTAAAAGTGCATGGCGAAGCACCAAAACAATACCTTGTTGTTGAACCTCCTAAAGGAGTTATTGATTCTGAATTTGCAGATGACGAAATGTTCACTGAAGTTTTGATGGAAGATGGTGATCCTGATTCTGAAGATTTAGATTCGGGCTCTGATGTTAGTGCAGATTTTACTGAGGAAGTTGACGAAGAGGAGTATGACAATATTGAAGAATCGGCTGATGAAGAGGGCGAAAAAGAATAATGTTGGCTTCTGATTCAATTTTATAGTGTCTAAGTTGCTGGTCATTGTAGGCGGACCCACTGCATCCGGAAAAACCGGATTGGCTATTTTTCTCGCTAAATATTTTAATACTGCAATAGTATCTTCCGATTCGCGTCAGTTTTTTAAAGAACTTTCTATCGGCACGGCCAAACCTTCACAGGAAGAATTAAATGAAGCACCTCATTATTTCATCAATTCTCATTCGGTAACAGAAGAATTTAATGCCGGTGCGTTTGCCGAAGAAGCAACAGTGCTTTTAGAAAAATTATTTAAAGTTCATGATGTTGTAATTCTTGCTGGTGGTTCCGGTTTATATATTGATGCATTAATAAATGGAATTGATAATTTGCCAATGGCAGACCCCATTTTGCGAACTCAACTCGAAAAAGTAGGTCACGATGAAGGCATCAGTAAATTACAAGAGATGCTAAAAGAATTAGATCCTGTAACTTATGGAAAAATCGATACTTTGAATCCGCGAAGGATGATCAGGGCTATTGAAGTTACTACTATTTCAGGCAAACCCTATTCAGAATTATTAGGTCAAAAAAAATCAGAATTTCAATGGCCATGGATTATCACAGGAATTGATTTCCCCAGAGAAGAACTTTATCGCCGTATCAATGAAAGAACTTCTTTAATGATTCATAGCGGACTCCTGCAAGAAGCTAAAAATGTCATCACTTTTCGTAATCACAATGCACTCAAAACGGTAGGCTACAAAGAAATGTTTGAACACCTCGATGGTAATATCACCATCGAAGAAACTGAATTATTGATTGCTAAAAATACCCGTAATTATGCTAAACGACAACTAACTTGGTTTCGCAGATATCCTGAAATGATTTGGCTTCAACCTGGAGAAACAGATTCGTTAGTAAAAATTATAGAAAACAAAATAGTTTGAGTTTTCTAATTATGCTTTTCAGCCACCTTAAACTTATTTCCCTCAAGAGCGAGATCCGTATTTTTAAATACTGTGCGCGCTTCTACTAAAAGTGGACTTAAATCTTTGTAGCGTGCAGAAAAATGGCCAATGATTAACTTACCTACTTCAGCTCTTTGTGCCACGGTGGCGGCTTCAATGGTTGTTGAATGAAAAGTTGCTTTAGCTCTATCTACAAGGTCGTGCATGAAAGTACTTTCATGATACAATAAATCTACTCCACGAACCTCATCAGGCAATTGTTCATCATATATTGTGTCTGAACAAAATGCATAAGATCTTGGATTTCCTGAACTGATGGTGAGCTCTTGATTCTTTATAATATTTCCAAAATCATCTTCGTAATCATTTCCGTTTTTTATTCCTGCAAAATACTTAAAAGGGATGCTGTAATGTTGCATTTTATTAATCAGCAATTTTCTTGGCTTAGGTTTTTCCTTAAATAAAAACCCAGTGCACGGAATACGATGATTTAGTACTATTGTTCGCACAGTTAAATCTTCATCTTCGTGAATTAATGTTCCTGAAAAATTTTTTATCGGATGAAAAATTAGTTTGTACTTCGAAATATTGTTTGCGATAACCGCAATTGCAATTCTATTATATCCATCAACTCCTGCTGACCAAAAATATGAAGTTCATTTGTTCTTCCCTGCAGATGCATGGTGGAAATTAATCCCATTAAACCCAAGTAATGATCACCATGCAGGTGACTGATAAAAATATGGCCGATTCTGTTGTATTTAATTTTATAACGCACCAATTGTGTTTGCGTACCTTCTCCGCAATCAATCAAAAAAAACCGCTCACGAATATTTAATACCTGAGCGGTAGGATGACGATTATAAGTAGGAGTAGCAGAACTGCTTCCTAAAATTGTTAATTCAAATGGCATTATTTACTGGATACAATCATTCGGCTGTTAACAACCGATGACCCATTTTCAAAGATAACATATATACACCGGAGTAAATTCATCAAGTTGAATACGAATGGTATTTAATCCGGCCATTCCTCTAACTGTTTTTTGAAATACTTCTTTACCTATCATGTTAAAAAGTTTGAGTGTAAAATCACCACCAATAGGAGAAGTGAAAGCAACATCTGTATAATTTGATGCCGGATTAGGATTGTTTTGCAACAAGTTCAAATTTGATTGCACAAGTCATCCGAATAAACCTGACACCAGTCCCTGATGTTCAATCACATAATAATCTAGCGATTGAGCAACCGGAGGAATGAAGCACCGAAAATAGTACCTCAATCTTCAAGATCAACATTGATGCTGTAAATGCTCCAGCAGCAGATGGTGTACCCGACAACAGCAATACAACCATTTGATACCACCCGGGAACACACAGGTAGAAGGATTACATGAATAGGTTAAACCAGGAGGCAAACCTGTTACACCGGTAATTGTAATATTTGAAATAATTGCAGGAAAGCCGTTATAGACAGTGTCGGTTAAAACGCGTGCCTGAATTACTTCACTATAAGGTTGATTAACTATTCCGGCTGGCAAACCGGTGGCGCTATCGGGATAAATACCGGGAATAGTGATTGATAAATCGGGTGTGCATTGTGCGAAAGCAGTACCGGAAATTAAGGTACTAACAAAGAATAAAATAATAGGTAAACGTAATTTCATGGGTATAAATTTAACTTATGAAGTTATGGTTTTTCGATTTCGTCAGCCAAAATTATCTCAATTGCTTGGTCCAATGTTGGAGTGATGATAAGCACTTTTTCAAGTTGAGAAATGGCAATGAGTTTGTTGATTGGATCACTCAATCCACATAAAATAAATGAGCCATTTGCATTACGGCATACCCTGTTTCCTACAAGTACGGCACTCAATCCGGAGGAATCGCAAAATTGTGTGTCGGTTAAATCGAGGATGATGTTGTTATACCCTTGACTGTTAATAATTAACAATTCCGACTTTAATTCAGCAGAAATCAACGTATTTAGCTTCTGCTCCTGCAATTTAATAACTGCATACTTCTCGTTCTTGTCTAATGAATAATGCATAGGCTATGGGTTTACAATTAACAAATTTAGAGAAAATTTAATTTAATTAACAAATTACTTTTCAATGATAATTAATCAACTCTTCCGGCAAGCAAATAAAGCACCGCCATCCTAACCGCTACTCCATTCTCAACCTGTTGCAAGTATAATCGATTGGCGTGAATCTGCGGCATCGCTGGTGAGTTCCACTCCACGGTTGATTGGGCCGGGATGCATAACAATAATATCCTTTTTAAGATTATCCAGAATTTCGCGATTGATTCCGTAAAGCATCACATATTCTCTTAATGATGGGAAATATTTAATATCCTGACGTTCCATCTGAATCCTGAGCACATTAGCTACATCGCACCAGGCAAGCGCCTTTTTGAAGATTGTGCTCTACCAAAACCCCTAATTCTGCAATGTATCTGGGAATGAAGTGTAGCAGGACCACAAACCATGACTTCTGCACCCGAGCTTTTTAAGGCAAAATACATTAGAAAGTGCTACTCTTGAATGGAGAATATCTCCTATAATAACCACTTTTACCCCTTTTAGAGTTCCCAGCTTTTCTTGAATGGAAAAGGCATCCAAAAGAGCTTGAGTAGGGTGTTCGTGGGTTCCGTCGCCGGCATTTATTATTTTGGCTTTAACATGTTTGGCTAAAAATACTGCAGCTCCGGGCTTAGGATGCCGCATCACCACCATGTCTACTTTCATGGCCAAAATATTGTTCACTGTATCAATTAGGGTTTCTCCTTTACTTACTGATGAAGAGGATGCTGAGAAATTAATGATATCGGCTGAAAGGCGTTTCTCTGCAAGTTCAAATGACAATCGGGTTCGGGTGGAATTTTCGAAAAACAAATTAGCAACGGTGATATCCCTCAAGAGAGGGCACTTTTTTTATCGGTCGGTTAATAACATCCTTGAAATTCGCTGTAGTGGCAAAAATCAGTTGTATATCATCAACTGTTAAGTCTTTAATTCCCAGCAGGTGTTTAACGCTCAGTTGTTGTGTCATTCTTCCTTTTCCTTAGTCAATAACCAAACCCCATCTTTACCATCGGTTTCCTTCCACGAAACCTTTACTTTGTCCGACATAATAGTATCAATTTGCTTACCCACATAATTGGGTTCAATCGGAACGTGTCGGCTAAATTTTCTGTTGATGAATGTTAGCAACTCCACTTTAGAGGGCCTACCAAAAGCTAGTATAGCATCGAGTGCCGCTCGGATAGTTCTGCCTGTATAAAGGACATCATCAACAAGAATCACTTTTTTATTTTCGATAATAAAATTTATTTCAGTAGCAGAGGGAACAATTACATTTTCGCGTCTTCTAAAATCATCTCTAAAAAAGGTAATATCCAGGTTGCCTGTAAGTATTTCCTTGCCGGGAAGAAAGTGTCGGAGTTGCGAAGCAATGCGATTGGAAAGGTAAATCCCTCTAGGTTGCAAACCAATAATTACTGTCTGTGAAAAATCATCGTGATTTTCAATAAGTTCAAAGCACAACCGATTGATAGTGATTTCAAAGTTCTTCGGGTTCAGTATTAGTCGCGACGACATTTCCATCATAATGATTGCAAAAGTACGAGAAATTATTAGGTCAAAAAAAATCCCTCGTTTTTAGCGAGGGATTTTTTTAATTATTCAGCACTTTCGGCTTCAGGTTGGTCGCCTTCAGCTTCTTTAGCAACTTTAGCTTTCTTAGCCTTTTTTTCTAAAGCATCTACAGCGGCTTCAGTTTTGGCATCACTGGTTTTCTTTTCGGAGGTTTCCAATTCTGATTTCAGAGCTGAAAGAACGCCTAGATCACCCAATGTTGACTTCTCAACACTTTCTTTTACCTTTTTAATGCTCTTAGTAGTAGAATCTTCTGCTTTTTCAGAAGTTTCAGACTTGGCTACATTCTTAGCATCTTCAAAAAGGCGAGTATGAGAAACAATGATTTTTCTATTTTCCTTAGAGAACTCAATAACTTTTACTTCAAGTTTCTCATCGGTTTTTGCGGTGGCACCGTTTTCTTTGCTCAAATGACGGTAAGGAGCGAATCCTTCAACACCATAAGGCAACGTTACAACGGCACCTTTATCGGTTACTTTACCTACAACACCTTCATGAACTGAATCCACTTTGAAGATAGACTCATAAGTCTCCCATGGGTTGTCTTCAATTTGTTTGTGGCCTAAGCTCAAACGACGGTTTTCAGCATCAACTTCTAGAACGATCACTTCAATTTCTTCACCTATTTTAGTGAATTCAGAAGGGTGTTTAATTTTCTTAGACCATGATAAGTCAGAGATGTGAATCAACCCATCAATACCTTCTTCGAGTTCAACAAACACTCCAAAATTAGTGAAGTTGCGGACCTTAGCATTATGTTTAGAGCTAACAGGATATTTAGTAGTAATTTCTCCCCAAGGATCAGGCATCAATTGCTTCAATCCAAGTGACATTTTTCTTTCTTCACGATCGAGAGTTAAAATAACTGCTTCAATTTCATCACCAACTTTAAGGAAATCCTGAGGGCTGCGTAAATGCTGTGACCACGACATTTCTGAAACGTGAATCAAACCTTCAACACCGGGAATAACCTCAACAAAGGCACCGTAATCGGCAATCACTACAACTTTACCTTTCACTTTGTCACCAACTTTAAGTTCAGTATCCAAGGCATCCCATGGCTGAGCAGTAAGTTGTTTCAGATCCTAAAGCAATACGTTTTTTCTCATCATCAAAATCGAGGATAACCACATTGATTTTCTGATCCAATTGTAATACTTCTTCTGGATGGTTAATACGTCCCCATGAAATATCAGTAATGTGCAACAATCCGTCAACACCACCAAGATCCATGAATACTCCGTAAGAAGTAATATTTTTAACAGTTCCTTCAAGAACCTGTCCTTTTTCAAGTTTAGAGATGATCTCTGCTTTCTGACTTTCAAGTTCTTCTTCGATAAGAACTTTGTGAGAAACAACTACGTTTTTGAATTCATTGTTGATTTTAACAATTTTGAATTCCATAGTTTTTCCTACAAAAACGTCATAGTCACGAATTGGCTTAACATCAATTTGAGAACCCGGCAAAAACGCTTCGATACCAAAAACATCGACAATAAGTCCACCTTTGGTGCGGCATTTTACAAATCCCTGGATGACTTCATCTTTTTCAAGAGCAGAATTTACACGCTCCCATGATTTCAGGGCACGAGCTTTTTTATGAGAAAGGATCAGTTGACCATTACGATCTTCCTGAGTTTCTACATAAACCTCAATTTCGTCTCCGATTTTAAGATCCGGCATGTGCCTGAACTCTGAAAGGGGAATAAGTCCATCCGATTTAAAGCCAATATTCACAACAGCTTCTTTCGAGGTCATTGCAATAATTTTTCCCATGAGTACATCATGAGCAACAACCGAACTTAAGGTTTGGTCATACATCTTTTCATATGCACTTCTGTCGTCCACTTTGTAGACATCGGCACTTTTACCAACATTATCCCAGTCAAAGTCAGATCCTGTGGGCTCTGCCCTTGTAATGGTGATAGGTTGAGAAGATTTTTGATTCATTTTTACGTTTTCCGTTTCTGTAAGCATTTTTAATATGATGGGTTAACTATTCCTTTCTTTCCGAAAAGGAGCGCAAATGTACCAAAAGTTCTTTTACAAAAAAAAAGAATTCTGGGATTTTATCTCACAAAGTGTTGTTTATTAATCCTGCTTAAGGATTTAAGCCGGCTGTTCGGTTTTAAGCAAACTGATATGGGTCATCACATCTTCCATCAGCCACATGGGTGTTGAAGTAGCGCCACATATGCCCACCGATTCTACTTCTTTGAACCAATCTTTCTGAATTTCAGACACTTCCGAAACAAAATGAGTATTTGAATTGGTAGCCAAACAAACACCATACAAAGCCTTTCCATTAGAACTTTTTTTACCGCTCACAAAAATAATGACATCATGAAGCTTCGCAAACTTCTGAAGTTGAGGCTCTCTGTTAGAAACTTGGCGACAAATTGTGTCGTTGGCATTGAAATCGGTGCGGTCAACAATTTCTTTATGTGCCCCTACCTTTTCTTCAATAAGTGTACGAATTTTATTGAATCCTTCTGTGCTTTTGGTTGTTTGCGAAAAAAGATATACAGGTCTTTGAAAATCAATCTTATGCAAATCTTGCTCACCGGTAATGATGATCGCCTCACCTCCTGTTTGTCCTACTAAACCATTTACTTCGGCATGACCGGTTTCACCATAAATAACTACCTGACCATTTTTTGCAACCACCTCTTTATAACTGGTTCTCACCCTATTTTGAAGTTTCAATACAACAGGACACGAGGCATCTATTAATTCAATATTATTTTTGATGGCAATTTGGTAAGTTTCAGGAGGTTCACCGTGAGCTCGAATCAACACTTTACAATCTTTTAAATCTTTTAACTGCTCATGGTTGATGATTTTCAAACCCTTTTTAGCCAATCTTTCCACTTCCATATTATTATGGACAATATCCCCAAGACAATACAAAGTTCCACTCTCATCTAATTCAGCCTCAGCCATTTGAATTGCAAACACAACTCCAAAACAAAAACCTGACTCAGGATCAATAGTAATTTTCATGGTGCAAATTTACGACTTAACTGAAACACTTATAAATGAAGATGGTTTGCTTTTAAACTCAATAGAACCTTATGAATTGCCTGCAACAGATAATTTGCGTAATTTTTCAAGGACAAACTCAACCTGTTCATCAAAATTCAAGATGGGTATTGTCTAGTTCTACAGCATCTTCAGCCTTTCTCAAAGGACTTTCTTCCCTATGGGTATCTTCGTAATCACGGCTATTGATATTGTTTCTGACTTCATCGAGAGTCACTTCTACACCGGCTTGTTGGAGTTCCTTAAATCTTCTCATGGCCCTCACTTCAGGGTCGGCAGTCATAAAAATTTTTAAATCGGCATCGGGAAATACAGTAGTTCCAATATCTCTTCCATCCATCACCAGATCCGCCATCCAGTTCTCATGTGCTGTTGCAAATGTACCATACGGTGGCTGACTTCTTTAATTGCACTCACATGACTCACATTATCAGATACTTCCATTGAGCGAATTTCATCGCTAATATTGGCTCCGTTCAAAAAAATAATCGATTTTCCGTTGGCGGTATCTACGTGAAAGGATATCTGAATAAGATCCAAAACCGGCGAGTAATCATAGGAAGTATGCTCTCCGGCGGCAGGAAATGGGATGTTATGCTTCAGAAAATAATAGGTTACGGCCCGGTACATGGCTCCTGAATCGATGTATCGGATGCCATAATTGACGAGCCAATGCCTTTGCAACGGTACTTTTTCCACAAGAAGAATAACCGTCAATTGCAATTACAGGGTGATCGAGTGCCATATCCTCATTCATACCATGCAAATTTAACCTTTTTAAGGTTATCTGCCTAATTTAATAAGGAAATTGGTGGGAAGATATTTGTATTTTTGGCTTAGTGGAAGTTTTTTGATATATTGTCGTTTTATAAGAACTCAATTTTATTGACTTTGACAAGAACATAGAAGGAATTTGAGTAATATTGAATTGTGAGGGACCAATTTTAAAAGGTCATTTTGATAAAGCCAAAAAAATTACGGCAAAATTTTCAGTTAATAATGACAAATAAAGAATGAATCAATACAATCCAAATATTCATCACCGCAGGTCTATCCGTTTAAAAGGATATGATTATTCGCAAGCCGGATTGTATTTTATAACGATTTGTTGTCAGAACATGAAATGTCGTTTCGGGAATATTGTAAATGGTGAAATGATATTGAATGAATATGGAAATATTGCATACAATGAGTGGACAAAATTGGTTGAAAGATTTCCAAATTTTGAATTGGATGTTTTTCAAATAATGCCCAACCATATGCATGGAATAAAAATGTTAACCGAGAACATCGCAATTGGGGAAGGGTTCACCCCTTCCCCAATTGCCACGACACCGACCCCGACAGCAACCATAGGTAACATTTTGGGTGCATACAAATCATAGGTATTTAACGGGTGTTTGGAAATTTACAAATCAAACAATGAAAAAATGGGTAAATTATGGCAACGAAATTATTACGATATCATAATTCGTGACGAACTATCATATAAAAATATTTCCAATTACATAATTAATAATCCGGCAAATTGGAAATCTGATAAATTTTATGCAGATTAAAATTGTACAGTCAAAAAATTATTTGCAAACTTTTCACAGATTAACCCCTCAATTTCGCGTAAAAAATTCTCCCAAATTAGCTGCAAGTGTAAAATGGTTGGAGGCTCCTGCCAGATGGTAAGTGGAACGGCCATAGCTGATATGAAATTTGGAAACTCTAAATCCGAGCCCATAACTTATTCCCACCGTTGACATTTTGGTGTCGATACCCAGTTCTTGTCGACGTTGAAAATTATAACTTCCGCGAATATGAAAATTCTTTGAAAGTAAAATCTCAGCACCTATGATAAAATGTCGTGAGAACTTATCATAAAAAGTAATTTTTTCAACTTTGGTTTCTCCGGTAATGGGATCAACTTCATCTTGCGACGGATCTTTATAAGTCAGATCAAATTTTTGAAGATGGTGGGCAATTAAAGAAAATCTGAATGGTGCTTTTTCTAGCTTTTTTGAAACTCCAATTTGTAAATCAAATGGCAAAGGTTCATTATTTCCATCGGTGTAATACTTAACTTGGCGGCCAATATTATTTGCTACAAACGATAAATTGATTAATTGTTTTTCAAAGTAATAATTAGCACCCAAATCAAGTGCTAAACCCACAGATGTGTAACTTTCTAATGAAGAATAAATAGTTTTGAATGTAGCGCCTACAGTAAATGCACTATCGTAAAGTGGTCGGGCATATGAAATGTTGAGTGAATATTCGGCAGCTTTGAACTCACCTAAAATCATTCCTGTTTCATCTGTTTCGGTAAAATCGCCGTAATTCACATAGTGCATTCCGGCAGCAAACATTCCTACTTTTTTTATTTCCGCAGCATAAGCAGCATATCCATATTTTATATCTGCAAAATAACCCACACCACTAAAAGTTAATTGCTTGTTCATTTCTGACGTCAGTAAAGCAGGGTTCGAAAACACGAGGTTGAGATCATTATCCTTTACAGGAACCAACTTCCCTCCCATTGCAGCTAATCGTGCCGACGAAGAAAGATTCAAAAACTCATACGTACTCTGCCCTCCTATTTGTCCGTTGGCGGAGAAAGTACAAACCCAAACAAACGATAGTAAAAGTAACTTACGCATTATATCAATTAGAAATTATTAGCGGATTTGATTCCCAAACTTATCGAACAGTACTTCAAAAACAGAAACTAAACGTACATTTTTCCAATTTAGTATAAAGGAAATTGCTTCATCCATTCCTGCACCTCTTTTTTCACTTCTCGGATAACTTTTTTGTCTGTGTAGTTCATCAATACCTTATTTATCAATTTCACTACCTTAACCATATCATTTTCTTTCATGCCTCTCGAAGTCATAGCAGCAGTACCAACTCTAATTCCGGAGGTTACAAATGGAGACTTATCATCGAAAGGTACCATATTTTTATTCACGGTGATTTCGGCAGCCACCAGGGCATTTTCAGCCTCTTTACCGGTCAGGTTTTTAGATCTTAAGTCTATGAGCATCATGTGGTTATCGGTACCTCCGGAAATTACATTATATCCCAATTTCATAAGTTCTACCGACATCGTTTTGGCGTTCTGAACCACCTGAAGACAATATGTAAAGTATTCATCACTCAACGCTTCATTAAATGCAACTGCCTTAGCAGCAATAACATGTTCGAGCGGGCCACCTTGTGTTCCCGGAAAAACGCCGCTATCTAAAATGGCCGACATCATACGAATTTCCCCCTTTGGAGTTTTCAGTCCCCATGGATTCTCAAAATCTTTTCCCATTAATATCATTCCACCACGCGGACCTCGAAGGGTTTTATGTGTAGTTGTTGTGATAAAATGGCAATGTGGCACAGGATCATTCAACAAACCTCTTGCGATTAATCCACTTGGGTGAGAAATATCAGCAAGTAACAATGCCCCAATTTTATCGGCAATAGCTCTTAAACGAATATAATCCCAATCTCTTGAATAGGCTGATGCACCACAAATAATTAATTTTGGTTGTTCCGCAATAGCTTTCTCTTCAACTTTATCGTAATTGATGATTCCGGTACTTTGGTCCACTCCATAAAAGCAGGGCTCATACAGTTTTCCTGAAAAATTTACCGGTGAACCGTGGGTAAGATGACCTCCATGAGACAGGTCGAATCCCATTATTTTATCGCCGCTTTTTAATACTGCCAGCATCACAGCAGCATTAGCCTGAGCACCGGAATGTGGTTGCACATTGGCCCATTCGGCATTAAAAAGTGTTTTAGCACGATCAATCGCCAACTGCTCTATTTGATCTACAATTTCGCATCCGCCGTAATACCGTTTGCCGGGAAGACCTTCAGCATATTTATTTGTCAAGCACGAACCCATAGCCTCCATCACTTGTTTCGAAACAAAATTCTCCGAAGCAATCAATTCAATTCCTTGACGTTGTCTTTTAAGTTCTTTTTTGATTAAAGAAAAAATTTCTTTGTCCTTCTCCATAGTTCCATCTAAAACTACTGTGGGCATTGTGTCTTCCATAAAATATTTTTTATTTAGCTGAAATCAATTTCTGTACTGTCGCCAATATTTAAACTCTGACTTAATCCTTTTAAGTAGGCATCACTACCAACAACTGACTGATGTAACACAGCAGTTTCAAGTTGAGAAAATGATCCTATGATTGAATTTTTTATAATTGATGAATGAACAATCGTCCGTTCACCGATAGAAACATTAGGACCGATGATAGAATCACTAATATCACAATCGTTGCCGATACTCACCGGATGAATGATAATAGTATTTTTAAAATCGTACACTTTTTGAATGTCTGAAGACCTTTTCAACAAAACTGCATTGGTCTCCAAAAGATTTGCTTTGCCTCCGCAATCGTACCAGTTACCAACCTGAAACGTTGCTACGCGCGCACCTTTCTCAATCATTTTCATGATTCCTTCGGTCAAATTATATTCATCTTTAGTTTTTTGTTTATTCTTCACCATGTGGTCAAGAATTTCAAAAAGTTTACTAGAATCTCTGATTAGGTAAACACCTACTAAAGCAAGGTTTGATTTTGGAATATTAGGCTTTTCTGATAAACGAATGATAAAACCATCGCTATCTATTTCAGCAACACCAAAATTTCTGGGATCATCAACTCGCTTCACCCCTAACAAAGAATATTCGCTGGTAATAATTGATTTCAGATCAAAATCAACAATAGTATCCCCTAAAACAATTAGAATTTCTTCGTTGTTTTTAACATGATTCTTTGCCAGCCAAACTGCATGTCCTGTTCCTTCACGAGGCTCCTGAACTACAAATGTGGCGGTGATTTTTGGATATTTCTCCGAAATAAAAGATTCAATCTTGTCGCCCAGGTAACCAATGATAAAAATAAAGTCATCAAAACCGGCATGAACCAGAGAGTCAACTATATGAGCCAGAATAGGTTTCCCTGCAACCGGCACTAAAGCCTTGGGCTGGGTATGGGTATGTGGCCTTAATTTGGTTCCAATTCCTGCTACCGGTATTATTATTTTCATCGTTCTAATAAAATATGTGCAGAGGTCAAATTTTAGAGACCTCTAAAATGCAAAAATACGAGATATTCTGATACAAGAACAAATTGGCACCCATCCTAATCAAGTATTCAGTTAATTTGCACTTTATTAAAATATGAGCATTAAGAAGATTATTTTAAGAATTTTGTTAGTAATTCTTCTAACTCCGGTGGTAGCAGTCGCTGGAGTGTATTTAAACTACTATATGATTTCCTGGATCGCCTCCGGAAGAATTTATGAGCAAATTGAACAATTACCACCTCGCGAATTTGCATTGGTAATGGGTGCAGGAAACTATGAACCCGACAAATGGATCAATCATTCTTTTGATCATCGGATGCTTGCCGCAGAGATGTTGTACTCTAAACGAAAAATGAAGAATATAATTGTAAGTGGCAAAAATGTTGCCGGCGATTATAATGAACCGGAAGAAATGAAAGAAATGCTGATACAATTAGGAATCCCTTCGGAAAATATACTTATGGATGTAACAGGGGAAAGAACCTGGCTATCAGTTTTAGGGGTAAAACATAATTTTAAAATTAATAAAGTAGTGATTATTAGTCAGAGAGGGCAACTCGAAAGAGCTATTTTTCTAGCAAGAAGTATTGGAATAGATGCCATTGGTTATGTTGCTGAACCCACACCCAGAAACTGGAGGTATTGGCAAATAAGGGAATACCTGGCTCGACTAAAATGTGTAGCCGATTGTGTTGCATACTATCTTAATTTATATTAATATCGCCCTATATGAACAATAGGATCTGTAATCTGTTTAAAATTGAATTCCCGATAATTCAAGCGGGTATGATATGGTGCAGTAACTGGCAACTCGCAGCGGCAGTCAGCAATGCGGGCGGACTCGGTCTTATCGGCGCAGGTTCTATGTATCCGGATGTGCTTCTGGAACAAATCAGAAAATGTAGAAGAGCTACACAAAAACCTTTTGGAGTGAATGTGCCTTTATTGTATCCTGATATTGATCAATTGATGAATATTATTGTTGAAGAAAAAGTAAAAATTGTATTTACTTCGGCAGGAAACCCATCAACATGGACAAATTTCTTAAAAAATAATGGAATTACTGTTGTTCATGTGATTGCCAATTCTAAGTTTGCTTTAAAAGCGGAAGATGCAGGTGTTGATGCCATTGTTGCGGAAGGTTTTGAAGCGGGAGGCCATAATGGAAGGGAAGAAACAACAACCATGTGTTTGATACCAATCATTAAACAAAATATTAAAAGTATTCCGGTGATTGCTGCAGGTGGAATTGGTTCAGGAAAAGCAATGTTAGCTGCCTTTGCGCTTGGTGCAGAAGGGGTTCAAATCGGTTCTAGATTTGTTCTCTCTGAAGAATCATCTGCACATATTAATTTCAAAAACAGAGTGCTAGCAGCAAAAGAAGGTGATACAATTCTTGCGTTAAAAAAACTTACTCCGGTTCGTCTTATCAAAAACGAATTTTATGGACAAGTTCAAGAAGCAGAAAGTAGAGGAGCCGATCAAGAGGAATTAAAAACTATTCTTGGTAGGGCTCGTGCAAAAAAGGGAATGTTTGAAGGTGATCTAGCTGAAGGCGAACTCGAAATTGGCCAGGTCGTATCCTCTATAAATTCTATCAAACCTGCTGCTGATATTATTCACGAAATTTGGAATGAATTTTTACACGTAAAACAAGAATTGTCTGATTTATAAACCTCACTATGGTTGATTTTGAAAAATTTGAATTAGTTAACGGATTAAAGGTGATTGTGAATACCGACACCTCTACTCCATTAGTTGCCATGAATATTCTTTATAAAGTTGGTGCTAGAAATGAACTACCGGACAAAACAGGTTTTGCGCATTTGTTTGAACACTTAATGTTCGGTGGATCCATTAACATCCCAAATTATGATGAACCGTTACAAATGGCAGGAGGTGAAAATAATGCATTTACCAATAACGATTTCACTAATTACTATTTAACTATCCCTGCCGAAAATTTGGAGACCGCTTTCTGGCTTGAATCAGACAGAATGTTGAGTTTAGCCTTTTCTTTGGATAGTTTAGATGTTCAACGAAATGTGGTGGTAGAAGAATTTCGTCAACGTTATTTAAACCAGCCTTATGGCGATGCATGGTTACTATTACGTCCTATGACTTACAAGGTCCATCCATATCAATGGGCAACCATCGGCAAAGAAGTTTCACATATTGAAAATGCGACCATCGAAGATGTAAAATCTTTTTTTGCTAAACATTATCATCCGGCAAATGCTATTTTAACTCTTTCCGGAAATATCACATCCGAGAGAGCCAAACAACTAACCCAAAAATGGTTCGGACCTATACCTTCTCAACTCATTGAAACTTCGAAAATACCTGCTGAACCGATGCAAATAGAGCGCAGAGAACTTCGAGTAGAAAAAGATGTTCCTTATGATGCACTTTATAAAGCTTGGCACAGCTGTTCACGTTACGATAAAAATTATCATGCAACTGATTTACTCACGGATGTTTTATCGGGTGGTAAATCATCGCGACTGTATAACTCACTTGTAAAAGAACAAAAGTTATTCTCTAACGTTAGCGCATATATGTTAGGCGATCTTGATCCTAGCTTGGTGGTAATTGAAGGAAAACTCGTAAGCGGAATTTCTCCTGAAATAGCAGAGAAAGCACTAGATGAAGAATTGAAAAAAATTATTGATGAACCAATCAATGAAAGGGAACTTACAAAAGTTCTTCAAAAATCGGAATCGGGTTTAATTTTCGGCGAAATGAATCATGCCAACAGAGCTTTAAATCTTGCTTATTATGAAATGCTCGGAGATGCGAATTTAATGAACAAAGAACTTGATGCGTACCGAAAAGTTACCTCGGAAAACATCCGGGAAATCGCACAATCAATTTTCAAAGAATCGAATTGTTCGGTTCTAAAATACATGGCTAAAAAGTGATTTTATGAGCATGAACAGAACATTGCAACCTGAGCTAATTGCTCCCGAAAAAATTAATATCATCAAGGCAAAAAAAATCACGTTAGATAACGGCTTTGGAATATATGTTATTAATTCAGGCACTGATGCAGTAGTTAAATTTGAAATCATTTTTCCTACTGGTGCATATGACAGAAATTCTTATGCGCTTGCAGCAGCTTGCCATCAGTTGGTTGAAACCGGAACATCCACAAAACAAGCTATAGAAATTGCCGAAAATCTTGATTTTTATGGAGCATATTTACAATCGGAAGCAGGGCCAGATTTCAAAGGATTTAGTTTATTTTCTTTATCGCGATTTTTTAATGAAACGCTGTTAATATTAAATGAAATATTAGAAGATGCATCTTTTCCGGAAAACGAATTAAATGTTTGGAAAATGCGAAATATTCAGTCGTTAAAAGTGAACAATGAAAAAGTTTCCTGGCTTTCTAAAACGGCATTTAACCAGGCAATTTATGGCAACACACATCCATACGGTTATACACCTGATGAAAATTCATTTACTAATATCACCACTGATGACTTGAAAACTTTTTTTAAAGCCGGTTATAACAAACATGATGCAATCATAATCGTTTCAGGAAGAGTTGATGATGATGTTATAAAATCTATTAATTCTGTTTTCGGCTCATCATCTATTACTAAAAACGGAATGGACAAAAATCCATTTCCATTAATTCAGGAGATTGTTCCCGAAAAACTCAAAATAGAAAAGAAAGATGCTGTACAATCAGCAATTAGAATAGGTAAAAAAATGTTTGGAAAAGAGCATCCGGATTACTTGCCTATGTCGATTGTGAATACCATTCTTGGTGGGTATTTTGGATCACGATTAATGTCGAACATCAGAGAAGAAAAAGGATACACTTACGGAATTGGATCAGGCATGCATCCATTCAAAAATTCAGGTTCATTTTTTATTGCTACAGAAGTTGGCATTGATGTGTGTGACGCAACAATTACAGAAGTTCATAAAGAATTGATTCGGTTGATTACCGAGCCAATTTCGCAAGAAGAACTCAAATTGGTAAAAAATTACCTTCTTGGCTCCTTTTTGAGAAGCCTTGACGGTCCATTTTCATTGGCCGACAGATTTAAAGGATTAATTCTGCATAACCTTGATTATAAATTTCTCGAAAACTACCTGCATTTGCTTTATACAATCACTCCCGAAACCGTTATGGAAATTTCCGGAAGGCATCTTCATCCCGAATCCATGACCGAGGTGATTGCAGGCTAAAAAAGGCCGTTTTATGAACACTTGTTGATAAGTTTTTTGGCTTTGTCGCTGATTTCCAATAACTTTCAAATCAGTCTTTTAATCAAACATTGGTGCAACTCTATTGGATTTATGGGCGTCTTTAGAGTGTAAATACAAATATTTGTAATATTTGGGTTAAATATTACTATATTTGTTTGTTGATTATCTGCACTAAATGACCTAAAACCAATGAACTTTAAACGAATTATTGTACTTCTGTTCTTCTTCTCAGGACTATTAACTCATTCTACTGAGTTGTATGCTAGTCATGGCATGGGTGGAGAAATAACCTGGACTTGCTTACCGAGTGGGCAATTTAAATTTCGAATGAAATTTTATCGTGATTGTAACGGGGTTGATGGACCTGTGAGTGTAACATTGAACACCACAGTGCCCGGAGTTCCAACTATTCTTTGTCCAAAAATAGCTCAAAACGACATCAGTCCAAATGGTATTTCTTCCAATGGTATTACGCCTTGTCCTAATTGCATTGCTGGAGGAACTCCTGTGATTCCAGGTTTGGTAGAGGAATTTATTTACGAATCAGCCCCATTAAATCTTCCTGGAATTCCACCTGCAGCAGGATGGACATTCTCTTGGGGAACCTGTTGCAGGAGTAACTCGCTTACCAACATTACCGGTGGAGGTGGACTTGGTTTTTCTAACAGAGCCGTAATGTATCCTTACAATGGATTAACAACTTTCCCATGCTTCGACAACTCCCCTTATTTTGCAGAAAAACCTTCGACAATTATTTGCACCGGATATCCATTCAAATACAATCCTAACGCGGTCGATGTTGAGTTGGATTCTCTTGTTTATTCATGGGGCCAACCTTTAGATGATGCAGGTACAATTATTCCATTCGCACCGGGCTACAACGTAAACAGTCAACTTCCATCAGCTACTCAAAACCCTTTAAATGTAGCAGCTACTATCAATCCACAAACAGGTGAAATAACTTATACGTCATACACCGGTGGATATTTTGTAACAGTGGTGAAAGTTACAGCATACAAATGCAACCAAAAAGTTGCAGAAATTTTTAGAGAAATTAATGTGGTTCTCAACAACAACTGTCCTGTAATTTCCGGGGCACAAAACCTCCCACCTACCGTAAATGCTCCATTTTATGATCCTATAACAGGCCTGCAAACATCTTATATTGATACAGTTTATGCAGGTGACACAGTACACTTTACTTTGACCACAACAGATTTTCAATTTTACAATAACGGTACCGGACAATTAATAACGGTTGAAGCTTCAGGAAGTGAATTTGGAACAAATTTCACAAATCCAAATACCGGCTGTTTAATACCACCTTGCGCAACAATGTCGCCGGCAAATCCTACACTTGCTAACCCGAATTTTGTTGTTGCTTATCCGATTGCCGGCGAAGTTACTTTTAATTGGGTCACCACTTGTGACCATGTTGCCGGATTGGATACCAATTGCACAAGGATTTCGAATACCTATAACTTCGTAATAAAGGCCACCGACGATTATTGTCCGGCTAACGCTTCAAATGTGTCTACTTTTTCAATTGTAATTTTACCGTCTCCAAAATTGAAAGCACCGGTGTTAAGATGTGCTTCAGTAAATACTAATGGAAGTGTTACACTTTCTTGGACGAAATCTACTCCACGTGATTCACAAGACACATTTCATTCATATGAAATTTATGCGTCGCTCAATGCTGCCGGACCATTTCAAGTTGTAGATAGTGTTAAAACTGCATTTCTTACTCCTGCAACATACACCTATACACATTCATTACCAAACTTAACTGCATTACTGGGAACAAACGCACAACAGCAATCAATTTACTATTACATTCGAACGCGTTCAGGATGTAGTGGAGATAGTATTTCTGTTCCTTCTGATACGCTTAGAACAATCAAACTTAATGCCGCCGTTGGTGGTGCCAATCAAACTATTCTCACATGGAATGCGCTGCGTGTGCCACTCCTGAGTTCGCATGCAACCAAATACAAAATTTATAAAAATTTCCCTATTGGAACATGGAATTTAATTGACTCAACAGCCTTACTAACGTATACTGACACCACCACAAAACAACTTTGCAGTGATACTGTAGCATACAGAATTGAATTGTCGGATAGTAGTGGTTGTATTTCGGTCTCATCTTTAGATGGAGTGCAAATTACCAATCCAAATCCTATTGCAGTGATATCTCCTGTTAATCCTGCATTTTGTTTAGGAGGTAACGTTACACTTACCTCTACAACAATTGGAAATAGCTACCTATGGAACACCGGTGCGCTAACACAATCTATTAATGTTAGTCTCGGAAATACTTACACAGTAACAGTGACGCAAAATGGAGGTTGCACATCAACTGGTAGCACCACCGTCACCGTCAACCCATTACCCAATCCTATAATAACCGGTACAAATGTGATTTGTGCAGGTGCATCAACTGTATTTAATGCAGGACCCGGTTTCTCAAGTTATATATGGAGTGGAGGATTGCCTTCAACACAAAATGTTACAGTTAGTGTTGCCGGAACTTATACGGTTACAGTTCAAGATGCAAATGGATGTTCCAAAAGCACGACTCGTAATCTTACTGTTAATGCCAATCCGGTTCCTAACATCACAGGAATCACCTCTATTTGTCAAGGACAAACTACTATTTTGAATGCCGGAGGAGGGTTTACTAATTATCAATGGAATGCAGGCCTTCCGGCTACTCAAACTGTTACCGTTGGAACTGCAGGAAACTATACAGTTACTGTGACCAATGCTAACTTATGCACAGGAACTGCGACAACTGTTGTTACAGTAAATGCACTTCCAAATCCGATTATTACCGGAGCTAATTCAATATGTACCGGAACAACCACTACATTTGATGCAGGTCCCGGATATACTAATTACCAATGGAGTGGCGGTCTCGGTACTGCACAAACTATTACAACAGGAATAGCAAACACATACACAGTAACTGTTACTAACGCTAATGGATGTACGAAATCTAAAGATGTTACATTAACTGTGAACCCTTTACCTACTCCTGTTATCACCGGAACAAATATAATTTGTGCAGGCACATCTACTATTTTTAATGCAGGCCCAGGTTATACCTCTTATTTGTGGAGTAGTGGATTACCTGCAACTCAAAATGTTTCAGTAAATACAGCAGGTACCTATACTGTTACTGTAACTGATGGAAATGGATGTACGAAAAGTACTACCAGAAATCTTACTGTAAATGCTAATCCAACTCCATCCATAACGGGTGTCACAACTATTTGTGCCGGTCAAACTACAACGCTAAATGCAGGGGGTGGTTATACCAATTATCAATGGAGTGGAGGACTTCCGAACACGCAAACAGTGACTGTTGGAACAGCAGGAACTTATACAGTTACAGTTACTAATGCCAACAATTGTACAGGTTCAACATCAACACCATTGACTGTAAATGCGCTACCTGCTCCTGTGATCTCAGGTCCAAGATCCTTCTGTCAAGGTTTTAATACTACCTTAAATGCCGGAGTCGGTTTCTCAACTTACCTTTGGTCTACAGGTGCTGCAACGCAAACTATTAATGTGAATACTGCCACTACTGTAACGGTAACTGTTACTAACGCTAACGGATGTGTAAACAGTACAAGTGCTACAACAACTATCAATGCTAATCCTATTCCAAATATTACAGGAACATTTACGACCTGCAATGGTACTACAACACAGATAGATGCAGGTGCTGGATACAGCAATTATTTATGGTCTACCGGTGCCACCACTCAAACAGTTAATGTTGGCACAGCAGGACCAATTGCAGTAACAGTAACTGACATCCACGGATGTGTTGGAACTGATAATGCCAGCATCACTGTATTCAACATTCCTACAGCTGCCTTATCGGGAATAGATACGATTTGTGCCGGACAGGGTACTTCCATTACTGCGAATTTTGGAGGTGCTCCAGGACCCTATACTTACACATATTTTGACGGGTCTGCTAACCAAGGGCCATTTGTGACGGGTGCTGCTATGGTAAATATTCCGGTTACACCCGGATCAACTGCGACTTATACTTTGGTTAATGTATCCAATAATAATTGTGCAGGTACTGTTAGTGGACAAGCAAATATTTCAGTAACTCCATTGCCTACAGCTCAAATTTCAGGTACAACAGCAATTTGTAATGGTAATAACACCAACATCAGTATCAACTTTACAGGAGTTGCACCTTATACCTACAGTTATACATCAGGTGGCACTGTGTTTGGTCCATTCACCACAAATAATGATCCTGAAATTATTAATGTAGCTCCCGGCTCAACAACAACTTATGGACTTACTGCAACAGTAATTGGTTTCGGTTGTACGGGAAACACAAACGCAGCCACAGCAACTGTTACTGTTAATGCATTGCCTTCTGCTTCCATAACCGGAAATAACACCATTTGTGCAGGAACAAGTACCAACCTTAATTTCAATTTCGTTGGTACAGGTCCGTACACATACTCCTATTCTAATGGAACAAACACTTTTGGACCTTTTACTACTCCAAATAATCCTGCAGTGGTTCCTGTTACACCTGGTTTGACTACCACTTATAACATGGTAACTATTAACGATGCGAATTGTCCGGGTTCAGTTTCCGGAAATGCTGTTGTAAATGTAAATCCATTGCCAACGGCTAACATTTCAGGTACAGCTGTAATTTGTGACGGCACTAACACCAACCTTTCCATTGTGTTTACAGGAACAGGTCCTTATAATTACAGCTATAATGACGGCACTAATGTTTTCGGACCTTATGCAACCAATCAGAATCCTGTAACTATTAACGTTAGTCCTACAATCACTACCACTTATGGAGTAACAACCATTAGCGATGCGAATTGTGCAGGAACGGGAGCAGGAAGTGCAGCAATTACTGTGATTCCACTACCTACTTCATCCTTAACAGGTACCACAGAGATTTGTCGTGGAAGTAACACGAACATGACTTTGGCATTTACAGGAGTACCCCCATTTGAGTATTTATATTCTGATGGAGCAACAACATTTGGCCCTTTCACTGTTAACAATTTCAGCACTTCCATTAATGTGTCGCCTGTTAATAACACAAGCTACCATGTAACCACTTTAACAGGATCAGGATGTGCAGGTACACCTTCGGGAGTAGTTGATATTGTAGTGAACCCTATCCCTGAAGCTGAAGTAATTTTAAGTGGAGATGATATTATTTGTAATGGAGAAAGTTCTGAAATAAAAATTGAGTTTATTGGAGTTGCACCATTCACTTATTACTATTCAAATGGTTCAGCAACATTTGGACCATTTACAACTTCAAACAATCCTGAAATCATTCCTGTAACGCCTACTTCAACAACAACCTACAATTTGGTGAACATGGCCGATCAAAAATGTACCGGGCTAATTTCCGGAACTGCACAGATTGTGGTGAACCCGCTTCCTGTTGCTAATGTAACCGGTAATCCTTCTATATGTGATGGTTCAAGTACCTCATTTAATGTTGGCTTTACCGGAACAGCGCCTTATACTTACACCTATTCTAATGGCACTTCAACTTTTGGACCGTTTACTACTTCTAATAATCCGGAAATCATTGCTGTGAGTCCTGTTGTTTCGACTTCATATAATGTAATTACAGTAAATGATGCCAATTGCGTTGGATCTGCAACAGGTGTGGCAAATGTAACTGTGAATCAAATACCTTCAGCAATACTCACAGGAACCTCTGCAATTTGTTTTGGTCAATCAACCACTCTAAATATCAGCTTTACAGGAGTAGCTCCATTTAGTTATACATATACTAATGGCACTACAACTTTTGGACCTTTGAACACTAACAATAGTTCGCTTAATATTACACTTTCACCAGGCACAACTACAAATTATTCTTTGGTTGCATTAAACGATGCAAATTGTCCGGGAACTGTTTCAGGAAATGCAACAGTTACAGTGAATCCTTTACCTCAACCACTTATTACCGGAGACTTTGAAATCTGTGATGGTGAATCATCAACACTTAATGCAACACCGGGATTTGTATCGTATACATGGTCAAATGGAAGTTTAACTCCTTCAATTGTGGTAACTCAATCGGGTATACACAATGTTTCGGTAACCGATATTAATGGTTGTGCTGGAACCTCACCTGCAATTAATTTTATTGCTTATCAAACACCGGTTATCAGCTTTACAAATGACACCAGTTTGACCTGTGAGATTCCTGAAATTCATTTCACCAACACTTCATCATTCCCTCCTGGATCTGAATTTGAATGGGATTTTGGAGATAATGGTACTTCGAATCAAAGCAATCCATCACACATTTTTACAGCTCCCGGTAACTATCCAATTACCTTGACTATTACTACCACAGAAGGGTGTACTGCAACGCTTACGCAATCGGTAGATATTTTATTCTTCCCATTACCTGAAGCGAAGTTTGTACCATCTCCGTATATTACGAATGTGTTCAATTCAAAAATTGTATTTGCCGACGAATCACTAAATGCTGTTTCATGGCTTTGGGATTTTGGTGATGGAGCGCAATCTTTCGAACAAAATCCTTCACATTACTTTAATGATATCGGTGAATATGCTGTTAAATTGTTAATCACTAACATTGCCGGTTGTGCAGATGCATATGAGCAACCTATTATTGTAAATCCATTTTACATACCAAATGCGTTTACACCAAATGCGGATGGGGTGAATGATTATTTCTTCGATGCAGGTTATGTTCTGGATGTGCAATCTTACAATATGGCGATCTATAACCGTTGGGGACAAAAAGTGTACGAAGTAGACAACTACACCAAGTTCTGGAATGGATACGACAGAGATGGTAAAATTGCTGCTGAAGGAGTTTATGTATATTCTATCGAAGTAACTACCAAAGGAGGCAAAACGCATCAATTTAATGGAACTGTTTCATTGATACGATAATTAAAATAGTTCTTAATAAAAAAGGAAGTCCTACCGGACTTCCTTTTTTTGTGTTATAAATTTATCGTTATTCTCTGATAATCATTATCTTTGCATTGAAAATTCAGTACAAAGAATAACCTGACCTCATTAACGTTTAATGATGCCGGACTATTGATGAAATCTAGATTATTAGTGAAAACAAGAGTGACTACATGCTACATTATCAGAGCTTTTTTGATAACGCTCTTCTGTTCCGTTTTTGTTAACAACAGTGTGTCCTTTGCGCAGCCTACACCACCCTCATTGCGTTGCATAAGTGTTGAAACTAACGGTACGGTTACTCTAAGCTGGCTAGCACCGTCAGATACAGGAACTGTTTTTGGTGGGTATCACATATCCTACAGCAATAACGTGAATGGACCATTTATCAATGCCGACAGTGTATTCAGTTACTCCACACTTACAACCACTGTTACCGGAGTGAATGCGAATAACACCACACTCTATTTTTATATCCGTACTAGAGAAGATTGTTGCGCAATTTATTCCATTCCATCTGACACACTTCGTTCCATGAGAATGATTGTGACACCACTATCTAATGAATCAGTCAGGTTAAATTGGAATCGCATTCACACCCCTCCCCTACCAACTACACAAACAAATTTTATTGTTTCAAAGGAACTTACTCCCGGTGTGTTTACAACATTTAAAACCATCCCCGATACCACCACCATCGATACAAATATATATTGCAGTAAATACATCAATTACAAAGTTACTCAAGGCAATATATCAGGGTGCATTTCTACTTCATCCATTGATGGAGAGTTATTCAGGGACACCAAAGGGCCAGCACAACCATTGATTGATACAGTAAGTATCGATTTGGTTTCAGAAGATATAAATATTTCATGGTTTCCCGATTCTAGTGCAGATACAGATGGGTATGTTATTTATGAATTCAATGGATCGTCGTATGATTCAATTGGAGCAGTTTACGGAATAAATAATATTTCTTTTATTTACACGCTTACGAATTCTGCAACAACAGTGGAAACATATACTATTGCAGCTTTTGATTCCTGTAAAAATCTGAGTCAACTTGCAGCCAATCACAAAACAATGTTGCTCTCTAAATCCTATGAAAAATGCTCAGCAACCATTTCACTAGACTGGACCCCTTACGAAAATATGATCAATGGAATTGTACGTTATGAAATATGGTACAGAGTAAATTCCGGCAACTGGGTGAGAGATGCTTTTGTTCCCGACAACGTTTATTCTCATGAAAAAATCCTCACAGTTCAAGGTGCCTTATATGAGTTTGTAATACGTGTTGTAGGAACCAATGGGCAAACAGCTTCTTCAAATATTAAAAGTATAACTGCTGATATATTTGAACAACCCGATTTCCTGTACATACGATCAGCAAGTGTGATAGGAGCAGGTGTTGGAGTAACTTGCTTTGTTGATAATTCCGGCGATGTAATTTCATATAGGCTATACCGTAGTAATTCTGCCTCAGGTCCGTTTGAACTGATCAAAGAAATTGCTTTTACTAATGCAACAGATATCAATTTTATTGATTCTAATGCAGGAGCTGATCAACAACAAAAATTTTACAGAATTTCAGCTACCGACAGTTGCAATATTGAACAGGTGTTTAGCAATGTTGCGGGCACTGTATTTTTGACAGCCGAAGGAGGAAATGATTTTATTAGTGAATTGAGTTGGATCGATTATATTGGTTGGCAAAGCAACACCGGATATTTTAATATTTACCGTTATTCAAATGGAATGACTGCATCTCAACCCTTCGCAACAGTTTCGGGTGATACTCTTTTTTACAGTGAAGATGTTTCTGACTTTCCAAATGGAGATGGAAATATTTGTTACGTGATTCAAGCTGTTGAAGATTCGGTAAATTCTTATGGATATAGAGACAGTGCATTTTCAAACGTTGCCTGCGCACCACAAAATGCGGCTGTTTACATTCCGAACGCTTTCACTCCGGGTGGAAAAAATCCAATTTTCAAACCCTATTTACTCTACGATGATCCCTCCACTTTCTCGTTCCAGATTTATAACAGATGGGGTCAAAGGGTCTTTTTTTCTGAAAACCCTGAATTAGGATGGAATGGATCATTTAACGATCAAGATTCTCCAAGTGGACTTTACGTATACATATTGGTTTTCAAAGGGTTCAACAAAAAGGAAATTCGAAAATCGGGTACGGTGACCTTGTTGCGGTGATTGTATAAATAGTCCGTATTCAACGGATTTAGATAGACTGTTTTTGCTACCTTTGCACCCCAAAGTGCATTTTTGATAATTCCCTTTAAAAATTCATCTCAGCAAATGAAAAACCCTACACCTAAAGATTCTGGAAGAAGGCCTAACTTATGATGATGTATTATTGGTTCCGGCATATTCTGAAATTCTTCCCCGAGAAGTAGATATTTCAAGCCTTTTTTCAAGAAACATCAAGATAAATGTGCCCATTGTTTCAGCTGCAATGGATACAGTTACGGAGTCGTCACTGGCAATTGCCATGGCACAAGAGGGTGGCATTGGGTGTTCTTCACAAAAATATGAGCATAAGCAATCAGGCTGCTGAAGTCCGTAAAGTGAAAACGGTCTGAAAGTGGAATGATTCACGATCCGATCACCCTGAATGAAAATGCTACTATTCAGGAAGCCTTGGATATTATGAAAGAGCAAAAAATCGGTGGTATTCCAATTGTGAATGCTCAAAAATATTTTAGTGGGAATTCTTACCAATCGAGATCTTCGATTTCGAAAAGCAACATTCAACGGAACAATCAAGGAAGTGATGACGAAAGAAAATCTTATTACTGTGGAAGGAATTACCAGTTTGCAAAAAGCAGAACTAATTTTGCAGGATTATAAAATTGAAAAACTTCCCGTTGTTGACAAACAAGGGAAGATTGATTGGATTGATCACTTACAAAGACATCATCAAATATAAATCAAGACCCAATTCCTGCAAAGATAAATTGGGCGATTGCGGGTTGCTGCTGCGGTTGGAGTAACTCCTGATATGCTCGACCGGGTGCATGCTTTGGTAAATGCCGGTGTTGATGCCATAGTAATTGATACAGCCCACGGACATTCCAAAGGTGTGGTGACTGCTTTGAAACTAGCTAAAAAAGACATTTCCGGAACTCGATATTGTTGTTGGAAATATTGCTACTGCTGATGCTGCCAAAGTACTGGTCAAAGCCGGTGCCGATGCTGTAAAAGTTGGAATTGGACCCGGTTCAATTTGCACAACCCGTGTGGTTGCCGGTGTTGGTGTTCCTCAACTTACTGCTATATTGGAAGTATTCAAAAGCTCTTAAAAGGCTCAGGTGTTCCTATTATTGCCGATGGTGGAATTCGATTTACAGGAGATATTCCAAAAGCAATTGCTGCCGGTGCAAGTCCTGCATTATGGCCGGTTCTCTTTTTGCCGGTGTGGAAGAATCACCCGGAGAAAGTATTATTTACGAAGGTCGTAAATATAAGGTAATCAGGGGAATGGGCTCTATTGAAGCTATGAAAGAAGGGTTCAAAAGATCGTTATTTTCAGGATGCAGAAGAGGATATCAAAAAACTGGTACCGGAAGGAATTGTAGGAAGAGTACCATATAAAGGAACCTTGGCGGAAGAAGTTTATCAGCTAATTGGTGGTTTACGAGCCAGTATGGGCTATTGTGGCGCTCAAAGACATAAAGTCACTTCAAAATGCCCAGTTCATCAGAATTACTATGAATGGTGTAAAAGAAAGTCATCCTCATGGCGTCACTATTATTAAAGATGCACCAAATTATTCACGGTAATTTCATTTTAAATAAAATAGCTTTGCCCTCTATTTTAGTAGTCGATAATAGATTCATTTCATTAAATTTGCATCCCCTTAAAACTCAATATACATAATAACCAAAACATTATGAAAAAACTTAATATCGGTTTGCTTTTATTGCTGCTTTCCGGAATTCTCCGTGTTAGTATGCTCAAGATGCAACCAATCCTGTTTTAATGACCATTGCAGGCACTCCGGTTACCAAATCGGAGTTTGAAAAAGTGTACAAGAAAAACAACAGCAAAGAAGGCGCTTACGATATGAAAGATGTTCGTGAATACCTTGAATTGTACATCAATTACAAATTGAAAGTTAAAGAAGCTGAAGAAGAAAAACTGGATACCAGTATCACTTTTATCAATGAATTAAAAGGCTATCGCAAACAACTTGCTCAGCCATACATGACCGATAAAGAGGTTACAGATGCATTGATTAAAGAAGCTTATGACAGAATGTAAAAGGATGTGAGAGCAAGCTCATATTCTTATTGAATGTTGCTCCTGATGCATTACCAAAAGATACTATTGCTGCTTACAACCGAGCATTGAAAATCAGAGAACTGATTGTGAAGGGTGCTAGATTTCGAAAAAATGGCCCGTGATTCCTCCAACGATCCTTCAGCAAAAGAAAATGGTGGTGATCTTGGATATTTTACAGGAATGCAAATGGTTTATCCTTTTGAAACAGCTGCATACACCACCAAAATCGGTCAAATGTCGATGCCGGTGAGAACCAAATTCGGTTATCATATCATTAAGGTCATTGATATCCGAGATGCACAAGGAGAAATTAAAGTTGCACACATCATGATCAAATCGCCTGCAAATGCTCCTGATTCAATTGCACTGCAAGCAAAAGCAAAAATTGATGAGATTTATGCTAAACTTAAAGCAGGCGAAAAATTTGAAGATCTTGCTACTAAATTTTCTGATGATAAAGGTTCTGCTAAAACAGGTGGTGCCCTCCCTCCTTTTGGAACAGGAAGAATGGTTCCTGAATTTGAAAAAGCTGCTTTTGCTTTGAAAAATGATGGTGATTTTTCTGAACCGGTTAAAACCAGTTATGGATGGCATATCATTAAACGACTTGAAAAAAAACCTATTCCTTCTATTTGAAGAAAAAAAGAATGAATTGAAAAATCAGGTTGCCAGAGATAGCCGTGCAGAAATTAGTAAAAATTCGATGATTGCAAGAATTAAAAAAGATTATAATTTCAAAGAAACTCCAAAAAATAAAGATCTTTTTGTAAATGCTCTCGATACTAATTTGTTGAATGGTGAGTGGTCACCTGAAAAAGTAAAAGGCATGAACAAGCCTTTATTTACTCTTGGCACACAAACCTACACTCAGGAAGATTTTGCGAAATACATCAACAACCATCAGTCGAAAAAACAAAATACCACTCCGAAACAAGTTGGATATACCTTGTACAATCAGTTTGTAGATGAATCATGTTTGAACTATGAAGAGAGTCAACTTGGAAAATAAATATCCTGAATTTAAATCTTTAATGCAGGAATACCGCGATGGAATTTTATTGTTTGATCTTACTGATAAAAAAGTTTGGTCGAAAGCAGTGAAAGATTCTGCCGGATTGGTGAGATTTTATGAAACAAACAAGAATAACTATATGTGGGATCGTCGTTGTGATGCTATTATTTATACTTGTGCTAATGCAGACATTGCATCTAAAACCCGAAAATTACTGAAGAAAAAAAAAACGATGGTTGAGATTCTTACTACCATCAATAAAGATTCTCAATTAAACCTCAACACCAAAGATGGTAAATTTGTGAAAGGTGAAAATGAAATTATCGATACTATTACTTGGCAAAAAGGATTATCTCCCAATATGAACAGAAACAATTCAGTTGTGTTTGTTGATGTAATTAATATCCTTGAACCTACACCAAAATCACTTGATGAAGCAAAAGGTATTATTACTGCCGATTACCAGAATTATCTGGAAAAAGAATGGATCAAACAACTAAGGGCTAAATACCCTGTTGTCGGTTAATCAGGATGTATTGAATTCATTGGGTAAATAATGATGGCACTATTGCTGAAAATCTTCATATCATACTCATATAATAAGCTCTTTGCCCCGTAGTTACGGGGCAATGGTTTTATCGGCCTTATCTGTTTATTATTACATTTCCGTCGTCAGTGATTTCTAAAAAAAAGAGATCCGGAAACAACCAGGAAATGCTGTTGCAAGAGTTCATGATAAATATCTTTATGCTGAGGATATCCGCAAAATGCTTGACTCCCGGGACCACAAGGGAAGACAGTGCATCTCTTGTAATCAATTATATTCAAAACTGGATCAAACAGCAGGTTATTCTGCATAAAGCAGAAACAAATTTGGATGAAGAGAAAAAAGATGTAGAAAAAAAACTGGAAGAATACCGGAATTCACTTATTACCTATATTTACGAAACTGAATTAATACGGCAAGAGACTTGATACCGTAGTAACTGATCCGGAAATTGAGAAATATTATGCTGAAAATCAGCAAAATTTTGAGCTTCAAAGACAATATTATCAAAGTTCTTTACCTTAAGAGTTAACAAGGATGCTCCAAAAGTTAAAAAGGCCAACGAATGGTATAAATCATCGAATTCAAAAGATCGACTGCAGCTGGAGGAGTATTGCTACCAGTTTGCAACTGACTTTCACCTGGACGATGAAACCTGGTTGCTTTTTGATGAGTTGTTAAAAAAAGTACCGATTAAAACATACGATAAAGAATCGTTTCTAAGAAACAATAGATTTATTGAAATAGAAGATTCAACTGATTTGTATCTGGTCAACATCAAGGATATGAAAATCAGAGAAAGTCTTTCACCATTAAGTTTTGTTAAGGATGATATTCGAAGTACTTATTATCAACAAAAGAAAACTTAAGTCTGATTCAAGAAATGGAAAAGGCTGCCTATGACGAAGCACTTAAAAAAAATGAATTTGAAATATATTAAGCATCTCCTTTTTACATGTGTGTTTATTGCTCTCCTTATGGGAGGCTTTTGCGGCACAACCTGAACAAATAATTGATCAGGTTGCTGCTGTTATTGGAAACAAAATACTGCTGAAATCAGAAGTTGAAACCCAGTATCAGCAAATGATTTCACAAGGTATTGATGATGATGACGAACTTAAAATGTCGAATACTTGATCAGTTGCTTGATCAACAAATTATTGCTCAATCAGGCTATACTCGACAGTGTTGAAGTAACAGATGCACAGGTTGATAATGAACTCGACCGAAGAATTGGGTACATGGTAAATCAAATTGGGTCGGAAGCTAAACTGGAAGAATATTATGAAAAGAGTATTCCTGAAATAAGAGATGAATTTAAACCTCTCATCAAAGAACAACTTCTTATGCAGTCGATGCAAAGCAAGGTTACTAAGAATGTTACTGTTTCACCTGCTGATGTAAAAGTATTTTATAACAGTATTCCGCGAAGACAGTCTGCCATTTATTAATGCTGAAATTGAATATGCACAAATTGTTATTAATGTTCCGGTTAGTGCTGAAGAAAAGACAAAATGTAAAAGATAAACTGGAAGTATATAGACAACGTGTTGCTAACGGAGAAGATTTTTCAACACTGGCAGTTTTATATTCGCAAGATGGCTCTTCAAGAAATGGTGGTGAACTTGGGATTTGTTAATCGAGGTGATCTGGTCCCTGAATTTGAAGCTGCAGCATTCAAACTTAGAAAAGGTGAAGTTTCTGAAATCGTAGAAACAAAATTTGGGTTTCATATTATTCAATTAATAGAACGACGAGGAGAACAAATTAATGTACGACACATTCTTCTGAAACCCACTTTCGGTACTGCTGATATTAACAAAACATTTGCAAAAGCTGATAGTCATTTATCAAATAATTATTAAATGATT
Organism: uncultured Bacteroidota bacterium; assembly: GCA_963814475.1. GTDB lineage: Bacteria > Bacteroidota > Bacteroidia > AKYH767-A > OLB10 > JADKJB01. Next base: position 182,428 of record CAWFDA010000017.1, read on the forward strand.
CCATTTCATTTTCAGAAGCGGCTCAACGTTATTCCAATGATGATGACTCACGTTACAATGGTGGAAATGTTGTGAATCAAAAAACCGGAACTACCCGATTTGAAGCTGATGAGGTGGATCCTACTGTTTTCTTTCAACTGGAGAAAATGGAAATTGGTGAAATTTCTACTCCGATACAGTCACTTGTCTGCAGAAGGAAATACTGCTTTCCGTATTTTGTTACTCAAAACCAGGTCGACAACCACATAAGGCGAACTTATCAACCGATTATCAACGAATTCAGCAAGCTACACTTACCGAAAAAGAAAACAAAATCCTGCTCGACTGGGTTAAAAAGAAAAAAAGAACCACCTTTGTTCAGATATCAGATGATTTTAAAACCTGTAAAAGTCTTGAGCATTGGTATGTTAACGATTGATTTATTCATATAAAAGAAATGGCAAAACAATATAATTCAGATGTAGAAGCACTTAATGATCTTGTAGTAAATTACAAAAACTTAAGAACTGAAATTGGCAAAATAATTATTGGTCAGGATGAAGTTGTACGTGATGTGATTATTTCAATTTTCAGCCAAGGACATTGTTTACTTGTAGGTGTTCCGGGATTAGCAAAAACATTATTGGTAAATACTATTGCAAGAGTACTTGGGTTGAGTTACAACAGGATTCAATTCACTCCTGATTTAATGCCTTCAGATATTATAGGTACAGAAATATTGGATGACAGTCGTCATTTTAAATTCATTAAAGGCCCCTTGTTCTGCTAATATTATTCTTGCTGATGAGATTAACCGTACGCCACCAAAAACTCAAGCTGCCCTTCTAGAAGCTATGCAGGAACGTTCAGTAACTGCAGCGGGCAAACGCTATGAACTCGACAATCCATTTTTTGTACTGGCAACACAAAACCCTATCGAACAAGAAGGCACTTACCCTCTTCCGGAAGCTCAACTTGATCGTTTTATGTTCAATGTGATGCTCGATTATCCAAGTGTAGAAGAAGAAATACAGGTAGTAAAAAATACTACTTCGGCTTATAATCCTGAATTATCCAAAGTTATTTCAGGAGAAGAAATTATATTTTTCCAGCAACTTATTCGTAGAATCCCTATTCCTGATAACGTTTTAAATTATGCAGTGAATTTAGCCACCAAAACGCGCCCAAACACCCCTGCTGCTACAGAAATGGTAAATAATTATCTTTCCTGGGGAGCAGGACCGAGAGCATCGCAGTTTTTGGTTGTTGGTGCAAAATGTCATGCTGCTTTTAACGGGAAATATTCACCCGATATTGAAGATGTGAAAGCTGTAGCTCCTGCCATTTTACGTCACCGCATCGTGAAAAACTATAAAGCTGAAGCTGAAGGCGTGAGTGTTGAAAAAATTATTGAAAGTTTATTGAAAAGCTGATCCTTTCCGTGTGTCAGTGAAAGTTGATACTATTTTAAATAAATAACAATTCTTTTTTACTTCAATCGTTTACTTCCATGAGATTAACACGCTCGACATGGAAAAACGCCCTACCCTAATTGTTGTTCTGATTTTAACAACTCTTTTTACATTACTTTTTCACAAACATTTCCTTGGTATCAATTTACTAATTTTTGAATTTGTAGTTATTCTGTACCTCATTTACTCTAAATCCTTTAAGGCAAACTCACCAAAATCAAGATTAATATTTGCTGCATGGGTAATGACCGGTCTTGCAACAGTAGTAACGTATTCGGTTTTTAGTTATTTTGCTCATTTCCTCTTGTGTTTTCTTTTTCTTGGTGTACTAGTTTATCCTGCTGTTAAGTCAATTCTGATTTCGTTTGAATTATCGCTAAATAATATATTTTCATCACAGGTATTATTATATAAAAAAGCAACTCAAGTTCAAATTCTGAAAAAGAAACCGGTAGCATTTCTTTGGGATCTCCGCATTTTTATAATTCCTATGTTTATAATTTTTATTTTCATTTCCATTTACAATTTTTCAAATCCGAAATTTAACGAAATAACTGCGGGAATTTTTTCTGGATTATTTGACTTGGTGTATGAATTCTTTGAGCGGTATGATTTAAGCATAACATTTACATTTATAATAGGACTAATCATAAGCAATGCCATAATATTTCGCAATGCAAACAATAAAATAATCGAGAAGGATAATTCAATACAGAATTTCCTCCTTCCCGGTTCTGCAGATTTGTTTGATAAAAGGAAACAAACTTCCATTAAAAATGAAATTACCGCAGCGATATTTCTATTGGCTGTTTTAAATGTCATATTATTAACATTGAACATTATTGATATAAACTGGTTTTGGTTTGGATTTGAATGGGAAGGACAATACTTGAAGCAATTTGTGCATGAAGGAACCTGGCTTTTGATATTTTCTATTTTACTTTCAATTATTGTTGTGCTTTATTTTTACAGAGGTGAAATAAATTTTGTTGAAAATAAACTGTTAAAATATTTGAGCTATTTCTGGATACTTCAAAATGTGGTTTTGGCCGTTTCAGTAGGGATTAGAAATTACTATTACATAGAATATTTCAATTTGGCCTACAAACGAATTGGAGTAATTATTTTTCTTATTCTCACCATTTACGGACTGTACACAGTGCTACGGAAAGTCAAATTCAAACATTCGGCAAGCTATCTCATTCGCACTAACTTAAATGCCATTTTACTTGTCATTACAATTTCTTCACTTTTAAATTGGGATACTATTATCGCTAAATTCAATTTCAACCATAAAGAACGCGCATTTATACATTTCAATTATCTGGTAACACTTTCCGACAAATCCCTTCCTTTTTTGAACAGACCCAAAGAAGAACTTCGGCAAATAGAAAAAGCTCAACATCTAAAATTTCCGCAAGAGCCAAACTTCTTACACGCTGAAGAGTACTTCAACCATATTGAAAAGCGAAAGATTAGATTTAAACGTATACCCAGATTCGAACCTTTTCGAAGCATCGACGTTCCGCCATGACTTGACCGGCGGTAGGTCCTTCTCCTCCGATTCCGTGGAGACGTCCACCAACGTGGGCGCCCGTGACGCGAATGCGCGGGCGAGCGCGTCCTCCAGGTCCGCCGCAGCCTCCACCGTGATCCCTTCCATGCCTGAGGCGCGCGCCATGGCGGCGTGGTCCGACCCGGAGAAGTCCACGCTCAGGTAGCGCCCGTCCGAGTGGATTGCCTGGAGCGCCTTTATCCAGCCGAACGAGCGGTTACTGAAATTGACCACCACGACCGGTAGTCCCAGCCGGCCGAGGGTCTCAAGCTCGCCTGCCGACATGCCGAAGCTCCCATCGCCGCACAGGCCCACCACTGCACACCCAGGCCGGGCGAGCGCCGCGCCAACCACCGCTGGGATGGCGTATCCCAGGCCGCCGTAGGCCCGCGGGATGATCACCTGACGCCCCGGCTTGGGTATTTCTAAGAACGCGCTCACGTAGGGTGTGGGCGTGCCGGCGTCGGCTATCACCACGGCGTCCTGGGGCAGTGCCCGGCGCAGTGCGGCCATCACCCGCTGCGGCTTGATGGGGGTCTGATCGGACTCCATGGCCGCCGCCTGGGTTCTCCACCAGGCTGCGCGGAGGTCGGCGATGCGCGCCGCCACCGCCGGGCGCGCCCGCGGGGCGCGTTCGCGCGGCCACAAGGTCGGCCAGGATGAGCTTGGCGTTCCCCACCAGCCCCACCTCGGTGGGGTAGTTGTTGCCGATCGCTGGGGATCGATGTCGAGCTGGATGATCCGTGGCGGGTGTTCGTGATGGGGCAGGGTCCAGCGGATAGTGGTGACCGAGCCGGTCTTGTTGCCCACATAGAAGAGGAGGTCGGCTTCGGCCACGAGTTCGTTGGCGTAGTCCCGGTAGCCGTTGTCGCCCACCACGCCTATGGCGAGCGGGTGGGTCTCGGCGATGGCGCCCTTCCCGGAGATGCTCGTACCCACGGGAGCGTCCGGAGCCCGGCCAGCTCTGTCAGCTCGTGCCAGGCGCGCGCGTTGATGGCCCCGCCTCCGGCTACGATCACTGGTCTCTCGGCTGCCACCAGCAACTCGGCCGCCCGGTCCACCTCGGATTGTTCGCACCGTACGCGGAACGTGGGATAGAACCGGCAGGCGTCCTCCGCGTAGATATCTTCCTCACCGCCGGGTATCTCCGCGTTCAGCACCTCCTGCGGGAACGCTATGTGCACCGCGCCCGGACGTCCCGTGGTGGCCACGCGGAAGGCGCGGCGCAGGGTGTCCGGTATCTTGTCGTACCGCTTCATGAAGGTGGACCATTTTGTGATGGTCTTATACAGCATGTGGTGGTCCAGCTCGGTGATGACGCCCTTGTACTCTGAGGCCAGGTCGATCCCCGACGTCAAGGCAATCACGGGCACGGAGGAGGCGTTGGCCTCGGCCACGCCGGGCACCGTGTACAGCGCGCCTGCGCCGGAAGGGCTTTCGCACACCGAGGGACGGCCGCTGAGACGGGCGTAGGCATCGGCCATGAAGGCGGCCGAACGCTCGTCGCGCGCCATGACGTGGGTGATGACGTCACGGCGCGCGTAGAGCGAATCGTACAGGCGGATGCTGGTGTCTCCCGGGACGCCGAACACGTACTCGACTCCATAGGCCACCAGCATCTCGACTATTAGGTCACTTCCGCGCACAGGCTCTCCCCCGAGAGTGCAGCCTCCGGTGCTTCGCCGGTTAGGCCGCCCCCATTCCTCGCTGAAATGGATACCCATGCCTTCGAGTTCTGCGAGTATCGGTTCGTAGATCTCCGGGATGACCGGGATGTGGACCCCGGTGACGTCTATCTTGCCCGTCAGCACCAGCTTGACTGCGATGGCGGCCGGCAGGCCTACCGTGCGCGACATGGAGCTGTCCCCGTCGGGGATGCCGAAGTCGATCATGGTCGAGACTATCCGTTCCGTGCGATCCGCATACTCCGCCACGGAACTGGTGCTGGAGGACCAGCATGTCCCGCTCCTCCGGCCGGTAGCTCATCTTCTCCAGCATGCGGGCGGTCAGCACGTCCACCGCCGCACCTTTCTTGGCCGCCACCGGCTCGTCGCCGAAGAGGCCCAGCCAGTCGAGCGCGGCGATCACGTACGAATCCGCCGCCAGACCCAGGTGCGAGGCTACTTGCTCGGCCAACTGCCCGCCGCTCTTGCCTGCCGCCGCCGGACCGGCCAGCCCGGCCGTGAACGAAGCGTAGGTCTGCCCCTCGAAGCCGTCCAGCTCCTGCTCGCCCAGGTAGCCGAGCCTGAGCACGTAGCTCA
>CAWFDA010000018.1:0-163841 GCA_963814475.1 uncultured Bacteroidota bacterium
AAACATAACACAGCAGTATTCCAAAGGGGTTTATTCTTTTTGACTGTATAATTTAAACCAAAAACGATTGCGACTATAATTAGCAACACAAAAAACAGGAAGCTGGACCAGATAGGCATACCGAGAGTGTTCACAAAAAACAAATCGAAGTAGGCTCCGATTTTCACAAAACCGGTATGATTCCGTATTGCACTAATGCTAAAATAGCGACACCCATTATTCCGGTATTAACTAGTCCAGGTGTGGTGACTTTGTAACTTTTGAAATAGTAGATGTAGGCTAGGGCCGGAATAGTAAAAGGTTCAGTAAGTGAACTCCGATGGAAAGTCCCATGAGGTAGGCAATGAGTATCAGCCAACGATCGGAGTGACGCTCATCGGCATGATGTTCCCACTTTAGCATGGCCCAAAACACGATGGCGGTGAACATCGATGACATGGCATAAACCTCACCTTCAACTGCAGAAAACCAGAAGGAATCAGTGAAGGTATAAGCCAGAGCACCAACAAAAGAGCTTCCCATAATCATGATGTAATGACCGGTGGTTAACTGGTCATCAGGCAATTTTATTAATTTACGAGCAATATGCGTAATAGACCAAAACAGAAAAAGAATAGTCACTGCCGAAGATAACCCGGACATAACATTGACCATTATAGGAACCAGTTTCACATCACCACCGGCGAACATGGTAAAGAATCGACCAATCAATAAAAAGAGCGAGGCTCCGGGTGGGTGACCTACCTGAAGTTTGTACGCAGCGGCAATAAATTCACCGCAGTCCCAGAAGCTTCCGGTGGGCTCTATGGTCGATAAATAAACAAAAGCGGAGATCGCAAAAGCCAGCCATCCGGTTAAGTTATTGATCCTGTTGTAGTTTTTCATACTTGAGGGTTGAAATTTTATGTGGCGAAGTTATAAAAAAAGGGCAAACTGCTAAGGGGGATGGTTTATTAGTTTGTTGGTTCTTTAGTTTGTTGGTTTATTGGTTTGTTAGTTCATTAGTTTGTTAGTTCATTAGTTTATTGGTTTGTTGGTTCTTTAGTTTATTAGTTTGATAGTTAATTCACCTGCCTGCCAAGCTTAAGACAAGCTTGGCTTGGCGAAAGCCTGCCTGCCAGCTAACGATAAACTTAAATGTTTCATTATACGATAAATATGCAGTTTTGGGATTATTTTTGTTTGTTGCTATATTTCACGATTTAATAGATCATTTAGTGAAGTATGAAAGATAATGGAGAGGATATGGAGAAAATGAAATAGAGAAACTAAACTAATTTATCCTAGTAATTGATTAATTATTAAGTCATACATTTGAATATCAACCAATTTAGCCCAAAAAAATTTAATTACTTCAAGATTTCTTTACACCCTTGCGTTGATTTATATTTTTTATACTTTTGCAGTCCCGATTCAGAAATGATTCGCGGAGATTGTCCGATGGTGTAATGGTAACACAGCAGTTTTTGGTACTGCTTTTCCAGGTTCGAATCCTGGTCGGACAACAGGTAAAGAGAGATGAAAGTCTCTCTTTTTTTGTTTTTATGTTTTTGTATTAGTTTGATTATTAAATATATATAGACTAATTTTGTTGAAGTTTTACAAAATACATAATAATATATTTTTCTTGAAATGAGTTGTGAAATAACCTGAAATGAGTGTGAAAAACGCTTCCTTTCTCCTTCAACTTTATTTCCGTTCTTTATCGAAAATTTATAATATGGAACTATCAGCAACCACAAAGGTCCCACGTATTGAAGCATGGCCGTTTGATGACGGTACAATCAATTTTTCAGTATTCTTTGAGGATTTCGACCAAGCCCGAACGGCTCATTATTATTTGGAGAAAGCCGGCTTTGAAGTATCCCAAGTAAGTGAGTACTCCTATTCATTTCAAATAAGAAATGTTAAGGCAAAAACTACCTTTGACAATTCTAAACCCCTTCCGGATTTGGTGGATTTAATCCAAGGTTCCACCAATGTTATATATCGTCAAACCATACCCTCAATAATATTTGAAGGAATAAAGGACTTACCAGTTGAAGCTGCAAAATAATTTATGAGTGTACCACATCCATTAGGCGAAGTATTTGGATATCCAATTTCAAATCTTTCTCCTACCGCCGAACAACATAGGAAAAACAAATTGTGTCCTTATCATAATATAGTACCTTTAGAACTTTTTTAATGGAAGAACTGCGTTATAATCATTTTATTGCTATTAATGATAGTGCTAAATCTATTGCAAAAAAATTTAGTAAGGGAAAAATCATTAGTGAAGCCGTATTAAAGACTATAATTAGTTTATATAAGTCAGCTCAAACTGAAAGACGATTTCGAGAACCCGGTAAATTTGATTGTGCTTACCATGCTCCTGTCACACATGACTTTGAATTTTTCATCGCAAGAATCCTTTATTATCATAATGAGATTCACAAATTAGGTTGGGAAATCTTATTGCGTAAACAAAAGGGAGGAATGGTCCCGGATGTTCGTATAGCCAAGAATGATAAGAATATTGCCATAATCGAGGCAAAAGTCAAAGGTGGTTTTATTCAACATTTTTTATCGGAAGATCGATTTAATAATGATATTATACGTTTCCCAAGCGGCGAAACAAAATACAATCCGGTTGAAAAAGTTAAAGAACAACGGGAACAACTGGATAAGTATTTAAACCATTTTGAAGTAGATAAAGAGAATTTATTCTATGTAATACCTACTCTTGCAATGGTCCATAGAAAAAAGTACGGCAAGGATGCCGAATCATACTCAACGAATTTCAACAAGAATTCAAGTATACCAAAGGAAAATTTTGTACTTATTTCAAATTCATTAGCCTTAGATTTAGCCGAGGATGGACATGACATTAATATTAATGTTGAGTATGAACCTACCGATAGATTTGAGAGGATGTTGACAAAATTATCCTCTCTATAATCTTACCTCCCGGTACGTGTTAAGGATTGAACCTTTGCAAATCGTTCTTGTCCCTCGTTTATATCAACCACGGCAACCGTTATATTAGCCTGAGCCAATCCATCCAATACGGCTTGACTAAATGATTGCGTATCTATATTTGAATTATTTGCAAGTGTAGATACAAACAATTCGAAATTGGGTAGAAGACTTATTTCTTGTAGGGTCCGGTTAAATGATGAAGCGGCCGGTATTAATTCAGATGTTATCCTACAAGTTGATATGTTATGGATACTACCAAAATAGGATTGAGAGTCTTTCACTCGTTGAATATTCCCCAAGTTTACGGAGATATCAAAGAATTAATTGCACCGCTTTCAGCGTATAATTCCGATAATAGGAGTTTTACTATCAACTTCGTTACGGCCGATGCCTATTTAAAAGAGACTTGGGATAATTTGACAAGTATCTTACCCCTATCGTGCAAAACAAAGTTTGATTCGATGATAAGTAATCCTCCATACGGCAAACTTCCAGCCTCCGATAAGGCAAAGAATAAAGACCATTTAAAATATCTCGGAGAAAGAGAACTTATGGCCGTAGAGCTTTGCAACAAATACGCAAAATATGGCAACTTCATTATGCCACCCGGCTCCTGTGATGTCCAGTTCTCCGGACGGCCGTTTTTTGATCGTAGACCTTCACGTAAATTGGATGCCCTTAGGAAAGCATTAGGGAAAGACATATTCTTCCAAATGGAAATAGATGGTATTGACACATCAATATACCAATTCGAGTGGAAAAACACATCTATTTTGACTGAACGCATCTCGATCAACATGAATAGGTCGAATTATGAGTAATCATTATACTTTTTCTTGTAATCATTAATTCATAACTATCTCATTTCGGCCTATTTAAGTTCAAAATCAATTAATTATCATTTGCAGACCAATATTTCCATATATTTTTGCTAAAAATCTTTGAAAATGAGCGAAAATAAGGGATATTTTTGGAATCCAAACATTAAAGATAATGCCATTGGAACGGTGATTGGAGCCTTTATTTTGGGTATTCCAACTACATTATACGTTGTTTTGCCTTACTTTTTTGACGGCACTTTTGATGAATACTTAGCAAAGTCATTTCATTTTGGCTTTTCCGTTACAGTTGGACAACTTTCTTTGTGGACAACAATTATTTTATTGACCGGCATTATCTCATTTTGGATTTATAGGAAGAGAAAATCAAATAGAGTTGTAATGAAAGCAATTTATAATAAAGATGAAGTTGCTTTGAAAAAAGAATGGGATGACGAATTACAAATCTTCATGCGAACCCCGGAATACAAATATTTTGGAAAAGTTTACGATTCAACCAAGGATTTTTCATTCGATTCATTGGAATATAGTGTTAAGGAGGCGTATAAATCCAATGGTTTGGTATTCCATTATAATTTCACCGGTATAAGTCATACATCATTTACAGTGAAAGGAGAATATTTTGCCCGTAAGTTTTTAGAAAATCAATATAAAATCTCTAAGGAAAAGCCGAAAAAGCTCGAATCTTCTCAAACCAAAGAACAAGAATATGAGGAGTTTTACCTTGCATTTAAGAGGACAAGGGCATTCTTATTCTTTGATAAGATAATTAATTGTTGTGATAGCGGTCATGCCATTACTGAATATCCAAATGATATAAGATCATATTACAAATCCCAAGGTATAATAGTACAAAATGTACAAGGCATGATTGATTGGAAGTATAAGTTCACCGAATTAGGGAGATACTTGCAAAAGAAATACGACATGGAGCGAATGGAAGGGACTTTAACCAAATCCCTTCATACCATGTGGAAGAACGATTACGAGATTTTCAAAAAATCAAACATGTTTAAGGAATTTCCAAAATTTATTAATTCCTCGAAGTTGGATAAAACTCTTACATTTAAAGATGGTAATACATCAAAAAAATATTTTGATGAACAAGGATTTTATGAGTATGTTGAAGAAAATGGTTCAACGGTTAAAATAAAATTTAATGAAAAGGGTGAATATTTCTTTACCCAATATGAGAAAGATAATCATAATGCTTCTGCGGCACCAACAGGTGAAATATTACAAGAGGTAAAAGACCATAAGTTCGAGAAATATTACTCAATCTTTAAAACCTCGGATGTATATAAAGAATTCCCGGATATACTAAAGAAAATCGATTCGGGATTTGATTTTAAATTCTATGTGTATAAGGATGTATTAAATTATATTCTTACTCAGGACATAATTAAAGAATATTTGACTGGATGGATTTTTACCGAGAAGGGTGAATACTATAAAAAGCGTTATTACGAGGATAAATTCCATTTATATCCTACGGTGGATGAAGTATCTCAGGCATTCGATGTACTTTTAAACGGTCCTAAAAAGAAATTGGATTAAGTATCATTAAAAGAGTTTTACCGTCATTTAAACAATGCGTACCAATGATAGAATGGATTAAATCAATTTGGAAGGATAACGTTTGGGGTAAAGTAATTGCCGAGGGTTTTATTGTTCTTATTGGACTTATCGGTGTTTGGATTATGGCTTTTGCAAAGGAAATTTCGTTCACTGATTACCTTACACAAACTGTCACGACTCAAATATGGGTCGTCCTCCTTGTAGCTGTTATTGTTGTACCCCGTTTAATTTATGACATCGTTAGTATATTTCGTAATCGGAAGCCAAAACAACTGTCTATTAAAGCCGAGAAGATTGAGAATGAAAAGAAATGGAAGGACGAGTATATAAAATATAAAGCTCATTGTTCATATAAAGATTTTTTTGATACAATCAGGACGTTATCCTTGCCTCATAGAGCTAATAGTGTTGATCTAACAATGTTGGAGTATTACAAAGCAAGGGACCTATTTATTTTACGGCATGGGTCTTATCAATTGACTCCAAAAGGACAGTACTTCCAAAAACTATACTCCATTGAGCAAATTGATGGTCCAATAAAATGATGATGTATGAATGGAATTTGTAAGCTGTGTTTGGAGGAGAAAGAATTACGGCAATCACACATTCTCCCTAAACATATATACAAGCAATCCGGGTTAATGCCGAAGTATGAACCGATGGTTTTCCTTAATGCAAGTAAGACAAGAGCCTTACCAGTTGAGAACAAATCATACGATGGTGAAAAAGAATATTTGTTTTGCTATGATTGCGAACAATTGCTTGCAAATAACTATGAAGGAGTTGCATCAAGATTATTTTATCAACCTGAGGATTCACTTAAAGACCTTAAAATAAAAATTTCAAAAACCTCACTTGGTCCATATAATTTTCGCACCATTGAAGGGCTAAATTATCATTCCATCAAATTATATTTTTTAAGCATCATGTACCGATTATCCATAAGTCAAGGGTATAGTGATTTCAGTTTGGGAGAAGATCACAATGAGAAAATTAGGATTATGATCTTATCCGGAGATGGAAGCGATGAATCCGAATACATGTTTTTAAGGTTTAGACCGGAAGATAGAAATGGAAGGAAGGGTCAAATAATAAGTCCTCGTTTGAATCCCCTTGTTAACAGCAAAGGACATTATTTTATGCAAGTTATTGGTGGGAGCTTGTTAATGTTTAAATATCATTCAAGGGACAACGTAGGGGAGCTAAATCTTGTTTTCGACTATTGTAATATCCGTAAGAATGGAACCATGTCCGAAGGAGTTTTAAGTAACGAAGATTGGCTTAATGAAGTTATTCGACCATATTCCGAAGAATACTTGAAGGGTTCCCCTATTGTAGAAGAATACATAAGAAAAAGCTCAGGAAAAAAATTGATTAAAGTTTGGAGTTTTACCGACCAAGTTTGAAAAATAGACTTTTTTTAAAGGGCATTGAGTGCCAGTTTGCCGGTAGGTCAAAACAACATTGATTTCACATATACACACCGTTAGTTGGAACAAGTAAAGCTCCAAGTATATCATCTCCCCACACAACTCAAAAAGCTACTAGTGTAACACCTTAATACATTTTGTATTTTGGAAAGAAATTGAGTATATTTGTTATGGAGTTTTACAGTGTGCCAATATGTTCATACCATTTATTCAATTCTTTTTCAAGATTTAGCTTTGGGAAAGTTGTAGAAAGGGATTCCATGTCTACATTGTTTAAGATGATTTCTTTTAATTTCATGTTGGTTATATTGTTGTTAGATTCGGATTCATTTGTAATTGAAGTAAATCTTGTTTGTCCTTCAACTGAATTATCATTAAACTTAGTCCATTCAGCATATTCACATTCATTCAATTCATATTCTTCAATTGGACTAATTTCATTTTCAGTATTATTATATTCAATATTATTCAATTCAGTATTATTATAATCAGTATTATTTAATATACACGGTTGGTTTTCCACCCTCGGTTTAATTGGTATTGGACTAAATGCAAACTCACATTCGAAAGTTTTCCGGTCATTAGTTATTACGGATTTAGATATTAGTCCCTTTTACTTTAACTCGTTCCATGCACTATTGAAAGCAACTTGCCCCAATTTCATAAAACATTTTATTTGTGGTTTTTTAATAATCCAGTTTGATGGCCAACTATTGAGTTAGGCGTAAATTTTAAAAGAGTTACCGGATAAGTCCAATTCAAATACTGAATTAGGAAGTTGCGAGAAATTACCCACATATGAGTATACATTTTTTTTATTAGGGTTAAAGCACATTGAGGATGGTTTAATTATAGTGGGAAAGAAGGTAACCCCTAATGTTTAACCCTTCTTTCCACTCTTCCGGTTTTCAAAGGTTGCAACGTTGAAGAGCCGGGCAATGATTTAATGTGTTCATTGTTCACATGTACATAAATAGTATATGATTTTATAAAATACTATATTTTTTAATTCAAAGCAAAGGGTTATACAAAAAGGTTTAACCAGTTTGGAAATGTTGATGTTTTCCAAATTTGAAGAAGTCGTATTAAAAATTGAAAATATTTGTTAAAAATAATTTGGTTGTTTCAAATATTATTACTATATTTGTTCTTGTTGATCGGAAACGATCACAATACACCGTTGCAAGCTATCCGGTGCAACCGAGAAAAGGGTTGGTATATATTAGGTGTCATGAGGTGCAACTCCTCATACCTTGTACATGCCAACCCTTTTTTTATTTGGGAAAAAGTGAATTACCCTCACAACGGAGTTTGTTTTCAGTGAATCACATTGGTAGAGCATACGGGGCAATCGTGGAATCTACCGTATGTGGTTTTCTATTGCTATTAATCGGGGGATTAATAAATATGTGAAGTGGGCAAGGGACGGGTGTATATTAGGCTTTGCAGCCCCTTCAATTTTACAAATTTGGAAAAATTAACTCAATTAATATTAACCTTTAAAAACTAAAAACATGTATTTCAAATTCGTTAGAATCAATCCGGGCGATCTCCCCGCCTTAGTATTAGATGTTGTGCAAGTGGAAAATTCATTACGAGCCATTACCCAATACCGAAGATGTGTCAATCAGGATATGGATCATTTATTACTCACTCCTGAGGGGCTATTGGAAATTGAATACAAAATGTATGAAGTTAATGAAAGTGTGTACAACGAACATCATGGTATATTACAAAACTAAAATCTTACACAAAAATGGAAACATCCACAACAATTATCGCAATCGGATTAGGCATGGCCGTAATCCTTATTGGTTACATGATACAAATGTACCATTTTGCAAAGCGGACGACCGAGGCTACGGAGAAATTGTATAATCACAATGAACAAATAGACGGTACCCAGGAGAAGCCGATCTATAAAGCAGGATAAAGAAGGAATCGGTGTTTTACGAAATCGGTTTTTATTTTTTTAAAATTTGTAAAAGTTATAATTCTAACAATTTTAAATATATCAACATGTCAATCATTGATGCCGTAAATGCGGGTAGGCGTATAAATCCCGAAATTGGTCAAGTAAATGGTCAAGAGCGACCACATCCTGAAGCATTGGGTGCATATGCAGTTCCTTTAACTAATGGAAGTATAGTGATCGGGCCCACTGAAGCTATTCAGTCAACCTTCACTGATTCCGAGGCAAGGGATATTGCTTCGAGATTTAAACCACAGACCCCACCTCCTCCGCCTCCTACTCCTAAACCATAATTTATCTATCTTTTTAATCGAATGAAGCCGGATTGAATGTCCAGCTTTTTCTTTTATATTTGTGGCATGATCTTACTACATTATCCACTTGATTTATCCCATATACAGTGGGAACTGATTGATGTTGTTACATCGTTAATTGGTGCAATTACAACAATCATCATTACGATACTTACATTAAAAACTGTAAGAGAAATGAAAAAGGAACGTGAACAAAGTTTACGCCCTAATTTTATAATGGAAACCGATTCTAAATTTATTGTATGGAAAGATAAGTCGTTGGATGATTTTAGATATTTCGCTAACAGTGAGTCGGAGGGTATCAATTATTTGAAACTGTATAATCATGAAATTGAAATGTATAATATTGGATTGGGTACGGCAAAATATATTGACGTTGAGTATTCATTCGATAATGATAAAATGATAAAAGTATTGGAAAGTAAGGGAATAAAAGTTGGTAAATTGGATATTGAAAATCCATCCTTTAAAGCTGATTATTTAACTTATAATCCCGGTATATCAACGGGTAAAAAAGACATGAAATTTAGAAAGGTTTTTATTTCACCATCACAAGAATCATTTCAAATACCATTACCAAAAATCTATTTGTGTGCTTTTAGCACTTATTTGTTGGCAGGTCGAACAATCGATCTTTTAAAAATATCCGATTTTTATAAAGAATTTCCAACATTAAATTTGCATATTGAATATTATGATATCGGCTTAAAGAAATATCCACAAGATTTTCAAATCAAATTTACCTTCTCAGGAAGTTCACGGGATTATGTTTCATGCATAATCCATACACGAGAGTTAAATGATGGGAAACCAATTTAACATTCAAAAGCTGTTTTCTCCGGAGCTTGTAATATATGGTTTAGGAGTTCTACGGCTTCACTTATCTTTTGCCCGGCTTCATTCATAAGAGAAAGACGGGTGGGTTCTAACTCCCATGTTAAATTACTTATTGCATGTTCCATATCATTCAACTCGCTTATGTAATCTTTTATGGATGCCAGGATCTTCATTTGTTAATGAATTAATATTTTGCCGGATATTATATACAGTCAGTTTGCGCGTTTTCTCCAATTGTAAGCGTTTTTGATTTTTTGACCACTCATTACATAAAGCCGATCAATTTGAAGTATGATTACAAATATAGAAGAGAAATATAATTAACTAGATTCACAATGGAAGAAAAAATATTCATTTCCCTCACAAAATCTGAGCTGCAATTTTTGATTTCAGAGGCTGTCAACAATGCAATAGCAAAATTACCCAGACAAAATGTTGTTCATGACCCTAATTCGGAACTAATGAACATCAAACAGGTTGCGGAGCTGTTAAATTTATCAGTTCAAACTATTTACAGCTATACTTCCAGTGCCACTATCCCCTGTTTGAAAAAAGGTAAGCGGTTGTATTTTAACAGATCAAAAGTAATGGAATGGTTAGGCGCTAAATGAAGTTTTTATATTCACCCCTCCGGCTCCGCCGCCATAGGCAAATCTGAATCAGGATATATCTGATAATCCTGGATGTTTGAAAACTGAGTTGCTAAAAGTTTGGCTTGTTCCACTACTGTATCTGTTGCACGAACCTCCATATCGGGAGGATATCCATGCTTGCGTAAAATTTTCTTGACGGCTATTCTCATCTTGGCCTGTACGTTTTCTCTGACAGTCCAGTCAATGCTGGTGTTCTTTCGGACTGTATCCACTAATTCACGGGCGATGTGACGCAATACATCATCACCTAGAATTGATACAGAACTGTTATTTACTTCAAGTGCCGAATAAAAGGCATATTCTCTGAAATCCAGACCTAAGTCATCACCCCTGCGGTCGGCTTCTTTTATTTCCTTTGCCAGATTAATCAATTCTTCAATCACCTTTGCCGATGTAATCAGGTTATTTTGGTAATTTTTTACGGCTTGATCCAGCATTTCAGAGAATCTTTTGGATTGAACCAAGTTAGTACTTCGTCGAATTTTTATTTCATCATTGAGCAACTTCTTAAGTAATTCCAATGCCAGATTTTTATGCTTCATACCCTTTACTTCTGCCAAAAATTCATCGGATAAAATTGATATATCTGGTTTTTTAATTCCTGCAGCATCAAAAATATCAATGACTTCATCGGATACAATGGCATCGGAGAGAATTTGTTTTATGGCTGTTTCTATTTCTTCATCCGATTTGCCTTTACCGCTTTGAGTAACTTTGACGATTCGGGATTTTATTGCCTGAAACAACCCAACCTCATCACGAATATCAGTGGTAAACGGATGGGGTACAGAAATTGCAAAAGACTTTGTCAAGGCTGTTACATTGCCAATGAATCGCTCCTTACCATTTTCAATCCCCAGAATAAAATTAGCAGCCTGAATTGGGAAGTACAATTTTTCTTTAGGTGTTAATTTGAAGAATAATTTATAATCAAATCCTTTAGACTGTGTGGTGTCGGTGGGTTGCTCCGAGAACATTTGAGCAACAATTTCATACTTACCCATCATAACCGAAGCAGCTTCCTCCTGGTCAAAGGCAGGCTTTCCTTTACCTCCGCTTTCCGTATAAATGGCAAGCGCCTTTTTCAAGTCAGTGGCAATACCAATATAATCTACAACTAATCCACCTTCCTTATCTTTGTATACTCTGTTAACCCTTGCTATTGCCTGCATCAGGTTATGGCCTTTCATGGGCTTGTCGATGTAAAGGGTATGAAGGGCTGGGGCATCAAAACCGGTAAGCCACATATCCCTTACAATAGCAATTTTTAATGAATCTTTTGGGTCTTTAATCCTTTCGCCAATAGCTTTTCTTCTGAGTTTGTTTCTGACATGTGGCTGGAAATTTAATGGATCAGAAGAAGATCCTGTCATCACCACTTTAATTACTCCCTGATCATCATCGGCATTGTGCCAATCAGGTCTTATTTTTACTATTTCCGCATACAGGTCCACACAAATTCTGCGGCTCATGCACACAATCATGGCTTTACCGTCCAATATGGCATTTCTGGCTTCAAAGTGTTTGACTATATCCTCAGCAATGAGTTGCAGGCGGTGTTCATTACCAACAATGGCTTCCAACCTTGCCCATTTTGCCTTAAGTTTCAGCCGGTCATTCGCCTCTTCTCCTTCAGTCAGTTCTTCAAACTCTGCATCAACCCGTGGCTTCTCATCCTCTTTCAGACTAATTTTCGCCAATCTGTTTTCGTAGAAAATACGCACAGTGGCACCATCTTCAACAGATTGCTGAATATCATAAACATCAATATAGTCACCGAAAACAGCCTGGGTATTTTTATCGGTAGATTCGATAGGAGTACCGGTAAAGCCAATGAAGGAGGCTTGAGGCAGGGCATCTCGGCATATGTTTCGCAAAGCCATCCATAAAATCGTATTGGCTTCGGTGCGCTTCGTCAGCAATAACGACAATATTTCTCCGGTCTGAGAGCAATTCGTATTGTCCTTTGATGTTTTTGGTTTTACCCTCACCTATATCGATCCGTTCCTCTATTTCAGGCAAAAATTTTTGTATGGTTGTAAATACAATCCCACCGGAAGAAACGCTTAATAATTTTTTTAAATCCTCCCTGTTCTCAGCTTGCACCGGAGTTTGCCGTAGCAAATCCTGACTCAAAGAAAATGTGTCAAATAACTGATCATCCAAATCGTTTCTATCAGTTAATACAACCAAAGTGGGGTTGTTTAGAGCAAGCACTAGTTTACCCGAATAAAAAACCATACTCAAACTTTTGCCACTTCCCTGAGTGTGCCATATCACACCAGCCCTTTGATTTCCATTCTCAGACGTAGCAACCTTGGTGGTTTCAACAGCCTTATTAACCGCAAAGTACTGATGATAACGGGGCACTATTTTTATAAACTTATCTTTATCCTGATGAAAGACAGTAAAATGTCGGATCAGATCAGGCAAAACCTTTTTATTTAGCATGCCTTTAACCATCACTTCCATTTGAGGCATATTTACATCAGCTACCACTTTACCATCAATTGACTTCCATGGAACAAAAAATTGCTTTGATGAGGTAAGTGATCCATAAAGTGCATCCCAGCCATCCGATGCAATCAGCAAGGCATTGTAATGAAACAATGAAGGAATAGCCTGCTTATAAGTTTGAAGCTGATTGAAAGCAGAATGCACATCGGCATTTTCATCTGCAGCATTTTTTAATTCTATAACGATTAAAGGGATGCCATTAATGAAAAGTATTACATCGGGTCGCTTGTTGGTATTGCCCTCAATTACCGTAAACTGATTGATAACTAAATACTCGTTATTCTCAGGATTTATATAATCAATCAACCAAACCTTATCACCTGCTATTCTATCACCCTTCCGGTACTCGACATCCACGCCTTCGGTAAGAAACTTATGGAAATTGTAATTATTCTGAAATAAATTAGGGCTGTCAGAGCGTAAAACTTTACGAAGGGCTTCTTCTTGAGCTTCTGCTGGAATAGCAGGATTCAATTGAGCAATTGCATTTTGTAGCCGCTGTTTCAAAATCACTTCATGGTATTCCCTTTCCTGGAACAATCCATCCGGTGAAATCTCAGAACCATTGAGGTATTGGTAGCCCAAATCAATGAACTCCTGAATGACTACTTGCTCGATATGATCTTCTGAGATTACCGCCATTACTTAGTTTTTGTGATCTTGTTTGAGATTTCTACTTCACCTGAAATGAGTCGTGGAAGCAAATAGTCTCTTGTATGTTTTAATTCCGAAATTTCAGTTGTATTTAAATAGATCAATTCATCACATGGACAAATATGTTCATCAAATTTCACACATATTTTCAATGGAGGAATTATTATTTTAATATTCCCTAAAGTTTCCTTATTGATTGATCCAAAAACTGTCCCTTCATTGTCGTAAGACATAAGTGTGGGTTGTATCGATTTTATTTTATAATAAGTATAAGAATACAAATTTTTAGAATGAGATATTGAACCAATTCCTCGGCCTATGCAACATTCACAATTAGCCATGTTTATGTCCCCAACTGGGGCTCGCACACTAATTAATGTTTCAAATTTTTGCGCTCTCTTCTTCGGGTCAGTAGTGTACATCCTTAGTGATGGAAATCTAAAATCAAAATCTGCTCTGCCTTGAAAGAAAACCATACCATTTCCATCTTCATTATAGGTATCACCTTTAGGGGATTGACCCATATTTAATGAAAACTCGTCTTTCAGAGTTGATACACTCCATCCCTTCGGAATCATCCCCAACTCACTCTCCACCATTTTACCACCTGATGATTTGTAAGGCTTTCCTTTCTCATTAGGAAACTCAAAATCAATAAACCATCGCTTGAATAATGCCTGGGCTAATGCTTCCAACTCTTGGTTGATTTTGTTGTTGAGTTCGATTTTGTCGTCGAGGGAGGAGAGGATTTCGGCGATGGCGGTTTGGGTGGGGAGGTTGGGTAATAACAATGGGAATCTCCTGAAATCTTTTAAGATAACACGTGGTATTACTGAACCAGTTTTATAATTTTCTTTAATATCATTTTGCGACACTGATGACTTTAAGTAATAACCCAGGAAATGTGGATCTACCAATTTTGTATTTGGTCGAATTATTGCGATAGACGATAGAATTACTAAATCAACTTGTCCATCAAAAACTATAATTTGACCAATTGTACCATCCTTTGAAAATAGAATATCATTTTTTAGGGGCTTACAATCATTTTGAACTAATTTTTCATATTCCTTCAAAGATATTCTTTTGCAACTTTTAATATCAAAGCAATTATCAAGCATATTTTTTACTGTTGCAATAATTTTGGGTCCATTCAAGTCTTCCTTTGGACTAAAATGAGATCCATCCGTTATCTTAAAACAAACGTCCTCAAGTTTATATTCTTTCAAATTGCTCATAAGGGGTTATTTGCAATTTTATCTTTCTTTGCACGATTAAAATGTCGCAAGACTAGTTGTGCGTTTTCTTTCTCCGTTTTTCCACCCTTAGAATAAGGTTTAATATGATCCACTTCGGAATCTTCAATAGCTAAAATTTTCTGCTTAGAAATGGCGCAATATGGATTTGCCTTAAAAAGTTCTTCTTTGAGCGTATAAGGGAAATTTCTTTGCTGGTAGGTTTTATCGCCAATTATACTTTCGAGCAATTCCATGTAAACTTTAAATCTTCTTTTCATGTATTCCGTATCGGAAGTTTTCCATGAAATTAATTCTTGGAATGTAGTGTCGGTAATCATTAAATTTAGAAGGCCTTCTCTGATTGCATCAGCATTTGACAATATATCATTCTTTGAATAATTAACAAATCCTACCATTTGTAAATCATATAAAGCCATATTGATTCGCCCGGTAGCCCAATAGCCTGAATTGTTGTCATGAGCTACCATATACCTGCGAAAAGCAGTATTACCAAAAACTGTTTTTACCAGGTCAATGCAATGTTCAAAGCGTGATTTAAACTCCTTGGCCTTATCAGCAGTAAGATTTCTATTATCTCTCAGTTCTTTGTTACAAAACTGTTTCATGGAAGATTTATAATTAAGGTAAGACCGTTCAGAAAGCGCTAAGAACCGGAGGATCATACCTCTATAAATCATTCTCTTCTTGAAATTATCTTTTCTGACTAATTTATGAAATGTGTCATTCTTACTTAATTCTGCTAAAAGTTTTATATATTCACCTCTATATACCGTGTTTCTTATTTCATCTTCATTTAGTTTAGTGGAGCCCGTATTCAGTCGCTCAAATATTTCAAATTTTATATCAGGATCAGATTCCTTCTTAATAATAATGGAATGAATTGTAGTGCTTCTGATTTTTTTCTGATGTTCGTCTTCTAATTCTTTGAATGTTTTTCTATTTAATTCTTTCAAAACATTTAATTTAGAAAGTTTAAATACCTTGTCATCAGGAAATTTACCTTCAAGGAAAGATAAAAATGAAGTTAATCGCTGTTGTCCATCTATTACAGAGTAGGATCCGTCTTGCTCTTCAGCTAAATAAATAACAGGAATTGGAACATCCAACAAAATGGATTCAATCAATCGGCTGGCTATTTGCTCTGATGCCACAAAATTTCTTTGATATTCAGGCCGAATCATCAAATCTCCATCATTCTTCATGGTTAGAAATTCTCGTATAGAAGTGTCCTTTGCTTGCCAAATTATTTTACGTTTACTGTCTTCTATATCCAATTCACCATCTTCCTCTGCTGAAAAAGCTTCAATCTCGACTTCTTCATCATATGTTAGAAAATCGTTGTCGGGACTTAAATTACCATTTTCTTTGGTTAATATTTCTTTTTCCATAATAATATTTATTAGAGTTCAATTCCAACTTTTTTCAAATTTGCCTTTATTCTTTTCTGCAATTCAATTGATTCCTGAAAATGAGTCTTCAGGTTTTCAGCAATCGCAGCAACCTTATCTTCAAATAAAATTCCATCATCCTCCACCTCCTCGGTGCCAACGTACCTTCCAGGAGTAAGCACGTAATTGTTAGCTTTAACTTCATCAATGGTAGCGGATTTACAAAATCCTTGTATATCCTTGTATTTACCTTTTTTGTTTCGCCAACTATGGTATACTTCAGAAATTTTGGCAATATCCTCATCATCGAATGCTTTGTTTTTACGGCTGGTCATGGAGCCTATATTCCTAGCATCAACAAACAGGATTTCATTGCTCCTGTTGCGGAATTTATGATTCTTCCGGTCACGGGCCAGCAACCATAAGCAGGCGGGAATTTGTGTATTGAAAAATAACTGGGTAGGTAATGCAACCATACAGTCCACTAACCCTTCAGTAATCATTTTCTGCCGGATTTCGTTTTCTGTTCCGGCATTTGTAGTCATTGAGCCATTGGCTAATACGATTCCGGCAGTCCCAGAAGGACCCAATTTATTTGCAAATAATTGCAGCCATGCATAATTCGCATTTCCCACAGGTGGCACTCCATATTTCCAAAGGTTACTTCCGTGCAATTGTTCTCCTCCCCAATCAGAAACATTGAAGGGTGGGTTGGCCATAATATAGTCAGCTTTTAAATCCTTGTGCCGGTCATTGTGGAATGTATCGCCCAATTCAATCTTGGCATCAATCCCCCTAATTGCTAAATTCATTTTGGCGAGTTTATAAGTTGTTGGATTACTCTCCTGACCATAAACCGCTATGTCACCAATTTTCCCTCCATGAGCCTGCAAAAATTTTTCGCTTTGCACAAACATACCTCCGCTCCCACAGCAGCCGTCATAAATTCTGCCGTTATAAGGTTCCAGCATCTCTACCAATAACTTCACTATGCTTTCAGGAGTATAGAACTGTCCTCCTCTTTTACCCTCTGCATCAGCAAACATCCCCAGGAAATATTCATAAACTCTTCCTAACAGGTCTTTACTTGCGTGCCGTTTTTTATTGAAACCTACATTTCCAATCAAATCGACTAATTCGCCAAGACGTTTCTTATCCAAAGCAGGTTTGGCGTAGTCTTTTGGCAACACCCCTTTAAGTGAAGGGTTATCCTTCTCAATTGCATCCATGGCATCGTCAAGATCTTTCCCGATGCTGGGGAGTTTAGCCCGTTTGTGCTGAAGGTAATTCCACCGGGCTGAGGGCGGAACATAAAACACATTTTCGGCCAGGTACTCGTCCTTATCCTCCTCATCGGAGTGTTTGTCTGCTTTAAGCTTAGAATAGAGTTCTTCGAAACTGTCGGAGATATACTTGAGGAATATCAAGCCCAGGACTACGTGCTTATATTCGGCAGCATCCATGTTATTCCGGAGCTTGTCGGCCGTAGCCCAAAGTGTTTTAGTGAGGTTTGGATCCATAGTTAGTTAGTTGACTTTGTTAAAAAGCTGAAGACTCTGATTCATAAAATGCTGTGATGCAATATCTTAATAAATATTCCCGAGAAAGGACTGATATTAGCGAATGGTGGCATTCATAGATAAGACAATAGTCAAAACTACAAAAAGATATCATATATAAAAAGTCCTATTAAAGCCAATGGTAATCTGCTGCTGGAAAATAGTTTTAAAAATTATACCCTCCAGTTTATACGAATTTTTAGAAACCTATTATATTTTAAATTATGTAGCCAATACATACTTATACTTGATGTTCGACAGTTTGAACTTTATTTGCGATGGTTTTAGTGAAATTAATTCACAAGTTATTGATTTTGAAGCTAGTTATTCTAGCTCATACAAAGCCAATGAATTCAAATTCAATAATTGCTTACGGACGGAACTGCTAATTTTAATTTTGAATCCGTAAATAATACCGCAATACCGGTATCTAAAATGTTAAGCCTGAATTTTTACAGAACCTGAATTATGACTGGGCAGACATTTAATAAAGTTTTCAAATAACAAAGTTTAAATTTCTGCACTTGAGGATTTGTTTTATTTATTTTTTACTTTCGGAACCAATTCTGGAATTTCATTAAATCTGGTGAATGGCAATTTCTCAAATGCAATTCCCGGATATTTATCATCCGTTTCATTAAATTCTATCTTATGGAATAGTCTTTATGCCAGGTGGGGTTTCCGAATTTGACATTAAAGAAGCATTAATTAAAGCCAAATCGAAATTAACAAATTTTATTCTAATTAACATCAAATACTTATGGGAAAATCAGGCAAAATTGTTGTATTTATAATCGTTGCGTTTGTAATAACTATGATTGCAGCCGCACTTAAAAAATCCGGTGCAGGTGCTGTGCTTTCTGTAGGGGCTGTAGCAATTTATATTTTATACCAATCAATGTTTAAAAAGGATAAAAAAGCTGAAGTTGGTACTGAAAGTACTTTGAAAAAATATGACGAGGATAATGAAGGTAAAGAAATTACTTTAAAAAAATAATGTTCCCAAATCATTACAATACATTACAGCTTGTACGAACTGCCACTCGGGAGGAAATAAAGAAATCATATAGATCGCTATCTTTAAAATTTCACCCAGACAAAAATAAAAGTGTAGATGCGCATGATAAATTCATTGAGATAAATGAAGCTTATTTAATATTATATGACATCGAAGCCAGAACAAAATATGATGCAGAATATGATCGAAGGTTTCCCAAAAACGACCAATATAAAGACCCTGAATTTAACTTCCGAATGGAACAGGATGAGAATGAATTCACCTATCAAGATCAAGATTTAAACAATTGGTCAAAAACGGCCCGGAATCAAGGAAAAGAGTATGCAAGTATGAAATTTGATGAATTTTCAAATTTGGTTTTGCAATTTGTTGGTGAAACTGGCTTTCAATTAGGAAATACTATTTTGGTTTTTTTGGGATTACTTTTTACTATGGGAGGATGTGGAAACTTAATAGTTGGATTATCTACACATGGTGAAATAGGCAATGCTCTGTTGGGAATAATAATGTTCCAATAGGGATTTTATTGTGGAGAGCAGCAAATAAAAATTGGGATAAGCATTAATATAAAAATTATGAAATCTACAGCAATAATTTTCGGAGTACTTCTAACAATTAACATATTTGGCCAAACCAGCGATTGGGAAACTATTCAAATAAAAAATGTAGGAAGCATCAAACTGCCGCCATCCATGGAAGTTCAAAGCGGTACCTATAAACAAATGGTTGATGAAATAAAAAAATTATACATGGTAAGTGGCGATCGAATTGTATTTCAACAAAAAGGGCTTGGTGAAAATCCCACCATGGAAACCTACGCCAGAATGATATTTAGAACCGATATTTTCAATACAGGAGACTTTCCTTCTATTTCTCAACTTGAATACAGCCCATCTTTATTAAACGAATTAGATGAAATGTATAAGCAAGAGATAGTTTCGATATGTCAAAAGACAAAATCGACATTTGAATCGTGGAATAAATTAAGAATTACAGAACTGAATGGAAGGAAATGTCTCTATTTTTCATATTCCAGGAAAATGGGCAGTAACCCGAAAACATTTTCTGAATTTTATATTTTCGTATTGGGAACAAAACGACATACTTTAAACTTTGAATATTGGCTCAGAGACAAATCGAAATGGGAATCGGAATTGGCAAAATGTAAGTCTTCGTTTAAATTAAATAAATAAACTGAAACAGCTACCATGAAGCCTACTTATGATAAATTTATAAAACAACTTGAAGGACTTTTCGGTCAACGTTTAAATTCGGCCGCAGTAATAGCATCTCAAGATTTTTGGGGGCATTGGGATGAATTTAAACATCAAATATTAAATGGCCAAATTAAGATCAATATTGACATAATAATGTTAGGAGTCAAAATGCCAATAGCTGAATTTAAAAGACATCATCCAATTAAGGGCTTTGCTAAAATTCTGTTTGCTATTGGCTTAATTTCGTTATTTTTTAATTGGAAGATAGGTATTGTTATTTTTATCGCTGGGACTATAATCAACATGTATGGTAACATAGTCAAAAGGCAAATAGGCGAAAATTTTATTAAGGAAATTACTTCAAATATCCATAATAATAATCATAAAGATGGCATGGCAAAATTGTGCTCACATTATTTGGCGGGAACCGTTCAGTTTGTAAGTGCCATTGGAAAGTGCAATATGCCAAGTTTTCCATCAAATTGCATAACTGGAAAAACAGAATTTATACAGTAATAAAAACACTACATAACACTACAACAATGAAATAATTTCTCATAAATTTTATCAATATGAAAAAACTTCTATTTTTAGCCATCATAATATTTATTGTTTATAAAAGCTGCGATAACAAAACATTTAAAACAACAGCTATTCAGCCTGCATCTACATCTATTACAACACCCGCCCACAGTCCGTCCTTCAATTCTAGTAATATAAATATCAACTCAGCTGTAACAAATTCTGACGATAATTATCATACAGATTCTCATTATAAATACGAGTACCGAACAGGTACTTCCGGCGACTATGAATATAATTACGATATTAATGGGACAGATCAAGATGGAAATAGTGTAGCTGGAAACATAGATATTAGTGGAAAATATGGAAGTGGAACTATTCAAGATGAAGATGGAAATGAAAAATCTATAGATGCTGAATGGGTTGATTATGGGGTGTTAGAAGTAACTGATGAAGATGGAAATACATACGAAATGGAGGTGGATTAATAGTGCATGTTAAGAAATCCCAAAAACTCTTATAGTGATAAATTAGACAAAAACGTTTAAATGAGGTCACTGGAAGAAGTGCTGACAAAGAAGTCGATTCAAAATAAAATTTCTTTGAACTAGTGGCCTCATCCGTGTGTCAAAAATATATTACAAATGAAAAACTATTGGAAAATACTCTTAACACGACAGCGAGAACAAGGTAAAAGCGGTTTTACACTTCCATTTTTGATTGGTAGTCAGTCATATTTATCTTCAACTCATATTAAGCAAGAGATTGGCCAGCTTCTATTAGAAATGGTGAAAAATGATACATTTGAAACCTGCATCAGGTATTGCATGGACACCAATGTCCTAATTTTTGAAATCCGAAATCCGGAAAACATGGTTAAATTCCCACAATTCAAAAATACAGAACAGAACCAACTTTCAATATCTATCAGCGACGAAAAGCTTGGCGAAACTATTGAGAAAGTTACAGAGTCTCTAATGGAATTGTATCAGGACAAGATTGACGCTGGATTATATTCAGCAAATCGAGGAATCGAAGATCGTGAAACAAAATGGACCGCTTTTTCGCCTTCTGATGAACAATTTATAAATGAATGTTTTTCTTTCAATAATGACAACGTAACACCAATAAAACCCTTCCGCTAATATCTGTGTAAAAATGTTGACCACAAATAGTAGAGCAATAGAACAAATTATAAATCAGGGCTTTCTACACCTGTCAAATCAGACAGAAAAGGAATTATCTGATTTGTTAAATTCATTAGGAAATGTTATACATACTACTGATGTCGTTGTAAAACCCGAAGGCAAAGGAATGGTGACTTCTGCCAGAGGCCTTGATTTTCACACCGACCATCATAAGGCCAAATATATAGTATGGTATTGCTACAAACAAACCGATATAGGTGGCGAAAGCATTCTGATGGATGCCGAGAAACTATACGAACAACTTCCGGAATCCCACAAACTACAACTTAAATCAATTGAGCTATTTGAGCATAAAATATTCCCTGATGACAAAGAAAGTTATCCGCTTGTGGCGACTGACGAAGAAGGTAACAGAAAATATTATTACTCCTTTTGGCTCGTAAAAGATGGTGACAAGCAGAATCCTGCACTGTTAGAATTCCAAAGACTGATTCGTCAAACTGAGGCCATCAAATTGAAATTGAAAGAGAGGGACATACTCGTGTTGGACAACCACAAATATTTTCATGGCAGAACGCCTATTCTCGGAGATAAGGACAGGTTTCTGAAAAGATTTTGGATATCAAATATAAATAAGTCATAACCATAAAAATAATCACAATGGAATCAACAATTTTAACTTATCCAGATCCTATCAGTGCCGAAAGAGTTTCGTATCTGATAAATCAAAAGGGAATTGACCCAACTATTGCAAACATTGATCTTGAAATGGTCAAAATGAAGTTACGTGACCCGGATGAAGGAGAAAATTGGACCGTGGACCAATGCGAAAGCGCAGAAACCGAATTCAAGCGCTATTTGCAGTTATGTAAAATGTATGGAAAGGGAATTGTGCCAAATAAGATTATGGATAAATTTTGGCATTACCATATACTTGACACAAGGGCATACCATAAAGACTGCGACTCTGTATTCGGTCATTATCTGCACCATTTTCCTTATTTTGGAATGCGTGGAGAGCAGGACGCAAAAGACTTGAAAAATGGATGGATTTTAACCAAAGAAAGATATTTGGAAGTATTCGGCGAAGAAATTTCCAGAGGCGATCAGGAAATGCAATGCTGGCATGACTGTCAGAATAGGTGTTGGAATGAGTGTTCAAATAAATAACGTATCGATGAACATAAATGCCATAATCTCTTTTTTGGATGATTTTTTAACGAAAACGGGCCGCATCAGTATTGATCCTGTCGAGGCAAATGCCTTACTCGCCAAAGCAGGACTGTTGAGAGATAGTAAAGACAGGCCCGGCAAGCCTCTTCGTGATATTTTACGAAAAGGAGTGATACTACATGCATTTCAGTCGGGTGGCAAAGGATCATCCTGGATAATTCCGCTCTCCACGAGTGCGGTTAAAAGTGAGAGAGTTTACTCTATAAATTTACATTCTAATAGAAAAACAAATTCAAATGGCTCTGAAACTACATCTGAAGTTTCAAAGGATTTAGCTCAGTTGAAGTTGAGGTTGGAATCAGCTCGGTCCCGGTATATGCATGGAAAAATTAAATATGTTTTGGTTGCTGAGGCCCCACCAGATAGTTTGGATCGGTTTTTTTATTACGAAAATGTCCGCCAACATGACTATTTGTATCTCGGAATAGCTCAGGCACTTTATCCTGATCTGAAAAATAAGTTTCTGACTAGCGGCCGGAAAAGTGAGATTAAGAAAACTATTCTGGAAAAATTTCAACGAGATGGGTTTTATTTTCTAGATTTATCCGAACTTCCGTTATCGCTGATGAACCGGAGCTTGGAATCTCAGGTTCCTTCATTCCTTGAAAAATTGAAGCCTTTCGTCTATGAAGAAACAAGAATTATTTTGATCAAAGCCAATGTATATGATATTTTATTTCCTGAATTTTTGAATAGGGGTTTCAATAATGTCATTGATGTGAGGATTCCGTTTCCTGGGCAGGGTGGCCAGAAACGTTTTCAGATGGAGTTTGGAAGGGCAATGGAATTGACAGGCTATACCAAATAAACTCGACTATTTTCGTTAAAAATACTATATTTATCCTTCATTTTCAGGACTTTAGTATTTAAATAAAAATGGAAAAAGATTTAATTGGACTTCCAACTGTCATCTTTTTGCAGAAATTTGGAGCAGGCGATCATAAGCCCGGCTCAATTACTAAAGAAAAATAAATTGACTGATCCACCCTCTTCAAATCCTAATCAATTGATTATCTTTGATATTTAACCGGACACTAGTGAATTAAAATAACAAAAAACTATTATGTTATCCCCATCAATACCATTATATCCAAATGCATTTAATACCATTTATTATGCAAAAAATACCCCTCGTAGTAAAGAATGGTATGCACAAAATTGGACAGAATACTTGTCTGAAACTACTGTTGCCAAGTACACAGGTGATGTTGTTGGTTCTTACATTAAAGAAGCGAGTGAACAACAAATTGAAGCAATCCACGAATCATCACGTATGGTAGCTGAAGCTAATTTGACCGGACTTATGGCTGTTAGTTCATTTATTATTGCTCAAACTAGGAATGATAAGGAACATTTTCTAAAAACTACTCAACAACTTAATTCGTTGCTTGCTGCTCAAAAAGAATTATTGGAATCACAAATCCAAACAAGAGAAGTGGTCGTTTCTGGTATAAACCAAATTGATTGGCGATTAAACTCCATAAGTGAACAGATTAATGTATCAAATTTATTATTGGGCGATTTAAGTAAATTGTTGCGCATTCCTGATTCACAAAAGGAAAGACAATTTAAAATAGATATGGCTTTAAAGTTTTTTAAACAATTACAAATCGACAAAGACTTTGTCAATGATGCCATTGAAAATTTCAGAGAAGCTGAAAAATTATTACCTTCCGACAGCTTCGTTCTTTACCACTTAGGGATAATTTACTTGTATGAAATCCCAGTAATTGATTTAGAAAAGGCTGAAAATTATTTTATTAACGCTGCTAAATATTCATTGATAAATCAAGATTTTACCTCTGCAACCCTGACAGGTGATGAAAGAGTAAATTATTATGGTTCAATTGAATTTACCGGAAATTGTTATTACCAAGCTGCTATTGCAAGTTTTGTACAATGTAATTTTTCAAAAGGAATTGAGTACATAAACAAAGCGCTCAAATATATACCAAACGACAGTAATTACCTTTATTTAAAAATAAGACTATTAACCGGAAATGAGAGTATTGAAGATGCAATCCACTTAAGCAACGAGCTAATAAATATAGACTCATCTTACTTAATTTCGATTGTAAATGATATAAACTTAATTAGACATAAAGAATTTACTGACCTAATATTGTCGAACACATCTTCTGTGAAACAATATGTTCTTAAAACAATAGATAGCATAAAATCTACTATTGTCTCTGGAAGTGCTTTTAAAAAAGAGCTATTAACACTAAATGCCTTAGATGAAAAATCAACTTTCACATCGTTCATGGAGTGCAAAACTGTTCTAAACATGGAAATGGAATTGAAAAAAGAGTCTCCTCTTTTTATGCATAAAAAAGGGAATCTTGAAACATTAATAAAGTTTGAAAAAGAATATTACGACGAGCTTTTCATTTTAACAAAATTAAAGATAAATAATATTAAACAATTAAATGAATTAACTTACACTCAAGCTATAAGCGAATCTGAAAAACTTCTCGAAAAGAACAATTTAGAAAGTCTTATTGATGCTTTTAACTTACTACCTATTAAGGGAAAAATTAGTTCCAAATCCACATTGGATAATCCTTCCTTAAAAATAGTTGATTTAATATATCAAAATTCCGGTAACATAATTGAAGTTAAAGATGCATTGTATTTGCATTACATACCCGATAACAATTTATTGGTTGTAGTAGGCAACAAAAACATCACAATCATAGATGTTGAAACAGAAAGCATTTTAATTACATTTAAACACAGTTCATTAGCATGAAAAAAATTTATTTAAAATACGAACCGAATCCAGAAGTAAATAACATCATTTTGAGGACAAATGAACAATTACGTGGTTCGTTATTAAAGCTATCACAACCAAACTTACTTTTATTGCAAAAGGGGCATACTAAGTTAGAAACTTGGAATCTAAAAAGTCTAAAATTGGAAACAGTATGTAGTTTCCGTAATAGAACTGCGAATGAAGAAGTAATTACTGTGAATTTAAATGATTTTGATTATTCGTCAAAGAGATTTTTATTTTGGGCAACACAAAGAATAAAGGATAGCTCAGCGAATCATATTTATTATCCTTTAATTTTTGAAAAAGAATCAGAACAACTTATTTTTTATTCCTCAAAAAATGAAAATATTCCAAAATCATATTTACTAGATACTGACAGTAATTCAATCTGCAATTCTTTTGGAGATATCTGGAGTATTGAAAATATAAATTCCAATAAACAGCAAATAAAACTAGATTGGATTTTTAAGGACCATTTGGATAAAATATTTGGAGTTTCCTTAACGAGGAAACACTCTAAAGCTGTTTTCCTAGATGGATTAAAATTTTACGACATTAGCCATTCAATATTACTTTGGGAATTTATTTATGAAAATGAATCAGTACAGCTTAATTTAGAAGATTGTGAAGATGAAGAAGATTTAGAAGATTGGGAAATTGTTCATAATAACTCTAATAATACACTAATTGTACGGTTGGGAGCTAACTTGCTAGTACACGACTTAACCACAGGTCATTTAATAGGAGGAGTAAAACTTTCAAAAAATAAGAGTGTTAGGCTGAATAATGTTTATTTAAATAAGTCTTTGCATAAATTAATTTTATTCTGGGATGATATGTTAGTTGAAATATTAAGAATCGAGAGTATAGTTTACGAAGCGGATATTGATTATGTAATAGAATACAATAGAAACTTGGTTAAAAATGATGTTACTCAGTCTAAAGACACTTCAAAAATAGCTTCCTGTGAAAATAATGACATAAATGAGAAAAGTACAATTAATCACAAAATTGAAAGCATGAATCCCTCTTCCATGGAAGATACAGATTTTAATTTTGAGTGCAATAAGGTTTCAAATGCCGAAAATCAAGATATTACATTGATTGATAAACAGAATTCCAACAAGGATGATGGATTAGTATCTTCCAATGAAAGCATACTAAATTATAAAAATTTAGATATACATCTAGATGCTATATTCTCCATTTTCTTAACCTTTTTTTATTCAGGTACTCAAGCTGTTACTTATGAAGCCAAAGCAAATGCATTTCATAATTTTCTGTTAAACACAGGTAATCAGTCTGCTTTTCTTCAACACTTGTCAAAGAAGGCTATATCTGATTGGGATAAAATCAATGAACGGATATTTTGTGAAACTGATTTTGAGTTTTATAATCCTTGGAATGAGACAATAGTTAAATCACTTAAACATATTAGAAGTGAAAATAATGGAGAAATACACTTGTATCAACGTTTTCTTTTGTCACTTTCAGAGGTTCTTTTAAACATAGGGGCCAAAAAAAGCATATTAGGGAAAATTAAATTTAATGATTGGGACTTAGCTAATAAAAAGGAATTAGAAAATATAATTAACTCAAACTAAACATGAAATTCAAAAGCAAAGCTTATATTTATTGGCTACTGGGAATATTCGGAATGCTCGGTTTTCACCGTTTTTAATTAGGCATGAAAAAATCAGGATTTCTCTGGCTATTTACAGGCGGTATTGCTGGCTATGGGGCAATCGTAGATTTATTTACATTAGGCAAAATGGTAGAGCAATATAATTTGAATCAAAAACCATTAAATCTAAAACAGCAAACGCAATTTCTAACTAATTTTATGCAGAACAAGCAACCAATCAAGTAATTCCGAAAGAACATCAACTTATTAAAAGAAATCCCTTTTCTTTTGCCCTTGATAGTGATAGTATAATAGAAATACTTTCCGAATTTTAAACTTAGACAAAGTATTCTCGGATTAACCAACCAAAATGCAAGGTTAAACATTTTTTGAAGTGGGGGTGAAATTAATTGATAAGGGGGTGAAAATACACTGTGAAAAATTTACAACATCAATAATATCAAGTATTTGAGTTATTAAACTTATATGGTTCGAGTCCTGGTCGGACAACAGGTAACACCCCGAAAGCCCCGTAAATAGGGGCTTTCACTTTTGACAGCGATACTAATATTCTTTAACTAGTACTTCAGTAGGAATTCCCAACGCTTCGTGTAATTTGCGAATCATATCCAAGGTGAGTTTTCTCTTTTTATTTAAGATTTCACTAACCCGGCTTTTTAATCCAATTACTTGCGACAAATCTTTTTGATTGTAACCTAATTGCTCCATTCTGAATTTGATGGCCGCAATAGGATCCGGAAGGTCTATTGGAAATTTTTCATTTTCATAACTATCAATCAAAAGTGAAAGCAACTCCAATTCATCGCCATTTTTGGAGCCTTTTTTGGAGTCAAATATTTCTTCCAATCTTTTTAATGCAATTTGATAATCTTTTTCTGACTTAATTACTTTCCAGTTCATTTTTTTAAATTTTAGTTGCATCAATTTTATCATAGTCTGGATGCGTACCTATAAATCGAATCCATACTATTTTATATGAATAATTTATTTTAACCACTAAACGATACTTATTACCTTTAATTTTAAAAACTATCCGATTATCCTCGAGGATACTTGCATCAGGATAATCTGTTTTGATGTCACCGGGATTCTTCCATATAGCATCTTCAGCCCCTTTGTACCAAGTCTTGAGTTGTTGTTCACAGTCTTTATGCTTCGTCCAGAAAATCCGAAGTGTCTTTTTTGCTATAACTCTTACGTTATAAAGATAAGTAAAAAAGTTCCATATTTGGGAACTTAAATAGAAATTTGTTACTATTGTTATTATAGTCTCATGTCCATTAATTAGATCAAAAACCTTTCCCCCGGAAACCACACCCCATCTCCGACACTGTTCAAACCAACCTGAAAAAAGTAGTCTAAATCACCAAAAAAGTAGTCTAAAAGTAGTCTGAATTCGTGTAAATCAGGCGTTTATATCGTACTTGTCGGACAACGAAAAGCCTCACAGAGAGGAGAGGTTTTTCGTTCGCAAACCACCACCTATTGAAATTTTGTAGTTTTCAAACCTTCTGCAACATTTAAAGCCGGATATCCATAAGACAAAAAATCCTTTTACTTTTGATATCTTCGTAAGACAAATTATCCAGAATTACCCAAGTTCACATTTGTTCAATTAACCTTTTTAACATGACAAAAAATTTCAGGTATTTGAAAAGCGTTTTAATGATGAGCCTATTTATTAGTTTAAATAGTGAAGCTTCAATAACAACCATCAATAGCTCAGGTGTTGCTGGAGCTAACCAGTTTATTTCGGCAATAAATTTTTCCAATGGTAATCCCGGTATCGATACCATACATTTTAACATTGCAGGAGCAGGTCCTCATATCATCCCATTGACCGTCTTTTTGCCTGCAATTACGGAGGGACTTGTAATAGATGCTTTTTCTCAACCAGGCAACGACACCATCAGCTGGTCTATCCGGTTTTCAGGCAATGTGAGATTCACGATAAATACGGGCAATTTTACCATCCGTGGAACACGACTCATGAATACGCAACCTCAAAACACGTATCCTCGTGCTTTTAGTATAAGTAATTCTATCTGGCCAAATACCATTAATCTTCCAAACCTCAATTTTGACAGGAACTATATTGAAAACTATTATATGACATTTGATTATTTCATTGATGATAGCGGAAGTTTTCCGACAGTGAATAATCTTCGAATAACAGGCAACCAGTTATACAATAATTATTATGGACTCGAAACACCTTCAGCCTGGTTTAATGTAAGCTATTCTGATTATGTGATCTCTGGCAATTATGTTGTCGACAACACTTATTGCAATATTTACGGCAATAATCAAACGGCACCACATAATTTTTTGATTGAAAATAATTACTTCTTCAATTCAATTCTAGGCGTTTCAAGCGTACTTAACACAGCACTAATAACCGGCAATAATTTCCAGGGACTTTCATACATAGATTTCAAGGCTTCACCGGACAGTGTTTTATTAGATAACAATTATTTTGGAAATGGAACCAATGGTATAGTAACTTTTCTGCGTGACACTTTGAATAATAGACTATATATAACCAATAACAAAATTTATTGCAAAACGAACGTCAACATACTTTTGGATGTAGGCGGTGCAGGAAGTACACATTATGCGGAAAATATTTTTATTAATAACAATGATATCATTGGGGAAGGGATAAAAGTAAGAATATCTGTAACCTCTGGCTCGGCAAAATTATCACAATGTGAAATTGCTAACAACACAATTACATATGATACAGTTGGTTTTATTGCACCGTTAATAAATGTGAGCGTTTCATCGACTGGTGGAACAGCGATTGCTGATTCAATTGATATCCACGATAATTATATAAACGGTTTCGGCATTGAATATGAACAGACGGGAACATCTTCCGGGACACGCTATGGTGAAAAGTTGTATATACGTAAAAATACTATTGTCAACTCTATGTATATGGCGGGCATCCAATTGAGTATTAATAAAAATACAATCCGCAAATTTTATATCGACAGCAATACGGTTTCAAACAGCAAAACCGGTGTGTTAGTTTCTTCTCAGGTTTTTTCTGGATATTCAGCTGCCATAAAGCAAATTCATATTACACGCAACACATTAATGTTAAATGACAGTGTTGGTATTGCATTGATGAGCCTTCCATGGAATGGAAATTTAAGTATAGACACAATAAATATAAGCGGAAATTTAATTGATTCAAATGGGTATGATGGCATAAGGATGTGGACGACCATGGACTCCCCGGGGCATACAAATAATTTTTCAAATATTAAAATTGATTATAATACTATATCTAATAATTCAGGACATGGCATTTTGTTCGAAAATTATGGTTCTACTACGGGAAATTTTGCAAGTCCCGTTTTACATCATCTCACTTATTCGCGAAATAGTATTTTCAATAATTCATTGTTAGGAATAAAAATTAATAATTTCAATGATCCGGGATATCCTGTCTCGCCTATGTTCCCGGTACCTGTTATAACTTCCATTAGTTCACTTTCGGGAACGTTTAAAGTAAATGGATATATAATTGGATCTCCTGATACAAATTATGTGATTGAACTATTTAGAAATTCAAGTGCGGATCCTTCGGGTTTCGGTGAAGGTGAGACCTATATGGAGGACAGTTTAATTATGACAAATTCTAATGGCGATGGATACTTCAGCATTGAACTTCCAGGCTCACCGGGGAATTGGTTTTATTCTGCCACTGCAACGCAGCTTAATAGCGGTAATACTTCCGAATTCAGCAATGCAGCCGATTTTACTGTAGGAATTAAAGATAATGAGCGTCAGGATTTCTCAATTTACCCTAATCCTTCCAGTGGATCTTTTCATGTTCATGGTATGATACCAGGTGTCAGTTATAATTTTGAATTGACAGATCTATTAGGAAATGTATTGATAAAATTATCAAATACACCAGAAGAATTAATAATTCCCCAATTGAACAGCGGGACTTACTTAATTTCTATTCAAGAACAGGATAATGTCGTTTTCCGAAGTAAGGTTTGTTTGATAAATGAGTGAAGGGTCTCACATGATTTGAAAGGTTGCAGCGGTTGGATCGCGGGAACGCGGTGGTTGCGGATGCGGTTGCGGTTGCAGCGGCGCGGGCGGGTTGGCGTGTCCGCGGCTGGATTTGCTTTTTTAATTGAAATTTTCTTCCTAACTTTGATTATCCAATTTTGGATGTTTTTTAACATTTTTTATCGATAAACTTTTTAAACTACTTTTTATGGGATGCCCCAGAGATTTTCTTGAGCCTGATAAATTTTATCACATTTACAATCATGCAAATGGCTATGACAAACTTTTTAGAGAAGAAAAAAATTATTATTTCTTCATGCAAAAAATTGAAAACTATATAGTGCCGTGCTTCGATATTCACTCTTATTGTTTGATTCCAAATCATTTTCATTTTGCTGTAAAAGTAAAAAGCGAAAAAGAGCTCAGTATTTATTTTGAAGAAAAGATCAACACGAAATTTTTTAAATTATCTCAAAAGCAATCAGGATATAATAATATTGGCAGGATTTTACCTATGGAAAATGCTGATCATGGCAAACTTAAACTTGCTATCATTGAGCAATTACTTTCAGAACAATTTTCTCATTGCTTCAATTCTTATGTGCAATCCTATAATAAAATTTATAACAGAATGGGATCCTTGCTGAAAGAGAGTTTCCAAAGAAATTATGTTGACTCAGAAAGATATTTAAAAACACTGATTTGCTATATTCACAATAATCCTGTTAACCATGGAATTGTTAAGTCAACAGATATGTGGAAACATTCCAGTTATAATACAATGTTTACCGACACCCCAACTTTTATCAAAAGAAAAGAAGTGATCGATCTTTTTGGAACTCTTGAAAATTTAGCTGCTTCGCATAAGGAACGAATTGGGAAAAAATTTTATTTGGCTCCGGGCGAAGCCCGCTGAGAGGTCGCGGCTGGTTCGCAGCGTGAAGGGGCGGTTCGCGGCGGCGGCGGAGCGCGGCGGCGGCGGTTCGCGGCGGCGGCGGAGCGCGGCGGCGGCGGTTCGCGGCGGGCGAGCGAGCGGCGGCGGCGCTTTCGCGGCGGGCGAGCGAGCGGCGGCGGCGCTTTCGCGGCGGGCGAGCGAGCGGCGGCGGCGCTTTCGCGGCGGGCGAGCGAGCGGCGGCGGCGCTTTCGCGGCGGGCGAGCGAGCGGCGGCGGCGCTTTCGCGGCGGCGGAGCGAGCGGCGGCGGCGCTTTCGCGGCGGGCGAGCGAGCAGCGGCGGCGCTTTCGCGGCGGGCGAGCACCGACAGGGTTGAACTAAGGTCTCAACCAAGTGCTATGTACTGAATGAAAACTAAAATTCTTTTGATGTGCAAAAGGCAACCCTGTCGGTGCTTTCGCGGCGGGTTCGCGGCGGCGGCGGAGCGCGGCGGGGCGGAGCGCGGCAGGGTGGAACACGGTCGACGAAGCGCTATGACGAACGAAACGATTCTGGCGGCGGAGCGCGGCGGCGGAGCGCGGCGGCGGAGCGCGGCGGCGGAGCGCGGCGGCGGAGCGCGGCGGTTCGCGGCGCAGCCGCGTTGTCTAGTTTTTCGCAGGGATGCGCTTTAGAGTTTCGAGCAAGTATCTCCAATATTTTTGCACCGAACTTATTTGAACACGTTCATCGGGGGAGTGGGCGCCGTAAATGTTAGGGCCGAAAGAAATCATTTGCATATCGGGATAATTAGTACCCAGAATACCGCATTCTAATCCGGCATGAATGGCATCTACATTTGCACTTTCTTTGTAGAGCTCTTTGTACAATTCACTCATCAGTTTTACGATTGCTGAATCGGGTTTTGGTTCCCATCCCGGATAAGTACCGGCATAATTCACAGTTGCACCACATAACTCAAACGTTGAGGAAATAGCTTGAGCAAGATCGGATTTTTCTGAGTCGACAGAACTTCTTGTCAAACATTGAACGGTAAACGAACTATCATTTACCAATACGCGTGCAACGTTATTTGATGTTTGTACCAATCCTTCAATGGATGGTGTCATACGGTAAATTCCATTCGGACAAGCATAAACAGCTCGCAAAAATTTATGTTGAAAATCAAAATCCAAAACAGAAGT
Source organism: uncultured Bacteroidota bacterium (assembly GCA_963814475.1). Lineage (GTDB taxonomy): Bacteria > Bacteroidota > Bacteroidia > AKYH767-A > OLB10 > JADKJB01. The sequence continues at coordinate 33,632 of CAWFDA010000018.1, forward strand.
TGGTGCATCTGTTTCCTCAATAGAAACTTCCAGATATGGATCAGTGAAATTATTTTCGTTTTTAATAGTAACATTAAATTCTTTAACTGCTTTTTTAACATTAGAAATATTTTCATCTGCAACCGCTATAACAGCATTTGATTCCCGAGGAATAGCATTGCGCAGACTTCCTCCATCAATTGATGCAACCCCAATTCGAAAATTATTTGCAAGCTCAAACAACAAACGGTTCATGATTTTATTTGCATTGCCTCTTCCTTTGTGAATGTCGACACCTGAATGTCCACCCGTTAATCCTTTGACATGAATGCGAAATCCTTTTGATGCACCGGGAACAACTTGTTTGTAATTACCTGTTGCAGTCACATCAATTCCACCTGCACATCCTATGGTAAGTTCATTATCTTCTTCGGTATCGAGGTTGAGCAAGATACTTCCATTCAACAATCCACCCTTCAATGCCTTTGCTCCCGTCATTCCGGTTTCTTCATCAATAGTAAAAAGAGCTTCGATTGGTGGATGAGCGATATCAGTGGAAGCAAGCAACGACATAATGGATGCAACACCAATTCCGTTATCCGCACCAAGCGTAGTACCTTTTGCTTTCACCCAATCACCATCAACAAACATATCAATACCTTGTTTATCAAAATCAAACTGTGTGTCACTATTTTTTTGATGAACCATATCGAGGTGACTTTGCAACACGATAGTAGTTTTGTCTTCCATTCCTTTTGATGAAGGCTTTTTAATGATCACATTTCCCGCTTCATCAACAAATGTTGTAAGCTTAAGGCTTTCGCCGAAGTTTTTGATGAATTGAATTACCCTTTCTTCCTTTTTTGAAGGGCGAGGTACTGCATTTAAGTCAGCAAAATAATTCCATAGTTCTTTGGGGGATAGTTGTCTTACCTGATCGCTCATAATAGTGTGTGTTAAATATTTTCGTAAAAATAGAAAATTATTTTGGGATACTCATCACTTCGTGCCAGTTTCAATTTCTTCTTAACATATTGATTTATAAACTTCTTAAATATTGGATCTGAGTAGCACCATTGTTTCACTATTTCAAATATGGTCCCCTTGTATGGATTTGGAGACAATTAACTTATGGGAAATTTCTTTCGATGTTTTAAACACCCAATTCATGGGATATTACATGGTGCTTTTAAAATTACAAAATTGATACTTTTGATGTCATATCAAGGTTAGAAATGTATAAATCAAAATTTGTTTCAAAATATTTTATTCAATCGTTGCTGATACTTTTATTTTGGATACCTTTTACAGGGAAATCTCAAACATTCACACATCAAGATTCTATCAGAGGCTCTATTACTCCGGAGCGTTCCTGGTGGGATTTAACACATTACGATTTAACTGTAAAGGTGGATCCAGAAAACAAATTCATTTCCGGCCTCAACACTATTAAATTTAATGTCCTGGAACCGAATAGCGTATTGCAATTAGATTTACAGGATCCAATGAAGATTTCTAAAATAGTTTATGAGAAAAATGAGTTGAATTTCAGAAAAGATGGCAATGCATGGTATGTTGATTTTCCTACAACACTTACGACAGGTTCATCGAAGGAAATAACTGTTTATTTCGAAGGCAATCCACAAAGTGCCCGCAATGCCCCCTGGGACGGAGGATTTTCGTGGAAAAAAGATGACAATGGGAAGGATTTCATTGCCACTTCCTGTCAGGGTTTAGGAGCAAGCGTATGGTGGCCTTGCAAAGATCACATGTACGACGAACCTGAAAATATGTGGATACGAGTTACTGCTCCCGGACATCTAACGGCAGTGGCTAATGGAAGATTAATGAAGACAGAAAAACATAAAAACAAAACCAAAACTTTTCATTGGTATGTGTCTAATCCTATAAATAATTATTCAGTTAATGTGAATATCGGAGATTATGTTTTGTTCTCAGAAAAATTCAATGGAGAAAAAGGAATTCTCGACTGCGACTATTATGTATTGAGTTACAATCTCGAAAAGGCACGCATCCATTTTAAGGATGTACCCATGACGCTGAAGGCATTTGAATACTGGTTTGGGCCCTATCCATTTTATGAAGACAGTTACAAACTTGTTGAGGTGCCCTACTTAGGAATGGAACATCAAAGTTCAGTGACCTATGGTAACAAGTATCAAAAAGGATATTTGGGAAGGGATCGCAGCAGAAGTGGATGGGGAATGAAATTTGATTACATCATCATCCATGAATCGGGTCATGAGTGGTTTGCAAACAGTATTACTTACCGGGATATTGCAGACATGTGGATTCATGAAGGATTCACCGCCTATTCAGAAAATTTGTTTCTTGATTATCATTTTGGGAAACAGGCTAGTAGTGAATATGTGATTGGAACTCGTGCAGAAATTAAAAATGATAAACCAATCATCGGAACCTATGGTGTAAATCAGGAGGGGTCCAGTGACGTGTATACCAAAGGTGCCAATATGCTTCACACCTTGCGGCAATTAGTTAATGATGATGAAAAGTGGAGGGAACTGTTAAGAGGTCTCAACAAAAAATATTTCCATAAGGTTGTCACTACGCAGCAAGTTGAAAAATATTTGAGTGATGGATCAGGAATTAACTTACAACCATTTTTTGACCAATACCTTCGTGATGTTCGAATACCGGTTCTAGAATATGTTTTTGATGGTGAAACAATAAGATACCGCTGGTCGAATTGTGTGTCTGGTTTTGAGATGAAGTTAAGAGTGGTGGTGAACAATTCCGAAAAGTGGATTTCACCAACAACGAGCTGGAAGTCGATTGAAATGGGAGAAAAAGTTTCCTCACTAAAAATAGATCCCGAATTTTATGTTGCAGGATTTAATCTCACAGGAAAATAATTTTTCCTTCAAAATAATTCCACAAAACAATTTTCATTAATTTAACTTGTTCATTATCAATATATAATAGGGAAATAGGACAATGGTTTTTTCAGTATCCATCATCATAGCATCCCGACATTTTAAACATTCATTGAAAAATAAATGTTAATGTAACTCTTACATTTGCACCTTCAACAGAAATATGGATTCCTTAACACAAATTGTACTCGGAGCCGCTGCGGGTGAGGTTATATTAGGTCGTAAACTTGGGAATAAGGCCATGTTGCTTGGAGCCCTCGGAGGTACCATTCCTGATTTAGATGTAATTTATAATTTTTTTAACGACGATCCTATTCGTCAACTGGAAGTTCACAGAGCTTATAGTCATTCGGTATTCACTCACTTTATACTTTCTCTTCCACTCGCGTGGCTGAGTCAAAAGTGGAACAAGCAAAAAATACCTTTCGGAACCTGGTATTTGTTTTGGTTCACTTGTCTTTTCACCCATGCCCTACTTGATTGTTGCACGACTTACGGAACACAACTACTCTTGCCATTTACTAATTATCAGGTAGCATTTAACAATATAAGCGTGATTGATCCGGTGTACACCATTCCGTTCATACTTATTTTAGCAGTTTGCTTATTTCTTAAAAGAGAAAATCCATTGCGACGAAAATTTTTATGGACATCAATAGCAGTTAGCAGCTTTTATATGATTTTTACATTTGGATTGAAATATGTAGTGCATGAAAAATTTAAAAACAGTCTGCAATCAGACAATATTGAATACACTGAACTCAACAGCACTCCTACTATTTTAAATTCAGTTTTATGGAGTGCAATAGCTCATAATGATTCGATGTTATATCTAGCTGAATATTCATTTTTAAAAACGGATGAAAAAATTACCTGGGTTCCTTATAAGCGGAATCTGCAACTGCTTTCAAAATACGATAGCCGTGCTTTACAAACATTAACATGGTTCAGTGATGGCAACTATTTCATTCAACCTGTTTCGGCCGACTCAATAGAATTTTACAATGTAAAGTTTGGCAGGATGCGATTTGATACCGTAGTTCCCAATGAAGCTTTTATTTTCTATTGGAAATTTTATCTGGATGGTCATGAGGTAAAGGATGAAGAAGTGAGAAAAGATGATTGGAAATTTTCGGAAGCATTAAGAATGTTGATGGACAGGATTGGAATCTAAGTCTGAAACATAAAAGCTGAAGGTGGATGATGCTCCACCTTCAGCTTTTTCATTCATAATATTAAATGCTGAATCTTTCAGTTTACACAAACAGCATATGTGTTCCGATACCGGTACCTTGCTTATAAAAATCGCCAACGGTTATCACATCTTGATATCATCGTACATATCTTCTTTCTTGTAATGAAACATATCCATGGCCAGTTTGCAAGCCCATAGTTTTACACCCGAAGCTGACAAGAATATCGAGAAATTCATGTACATCGGGCATATCAATTTTTTCCATTTCTTTTTTCATCATCGATGTTGCCAAGGCCTCCATACCGGGCAAACCACCCAGCATGGTTGGCATGTGCATGGCTGGGTTGCCTACTGTAGCAACGTGCAGGTGTTCCAGTTTCTTCTTGTGAATTGCTTCCAGTCCAAAGAAGGTAAAGAAAATTTCTGCTTCTATGCCTTCCATCCGGGCACCGTTGGCGAGCACAAATGCTGCATACACATTTTCCAAAGTCGCTTTAGAAAGAATGATCATCATCTTTCTGATTTCGCCATTATATTCGCTCATAATTAATATTTTTTTAAAGATTTAATTAAATACAACTGGCCGGCTTTGGAATTCCGGCAATTTTTGTTGCGGTTTTTAAAGGGCCTTGAGGAAATAGTTGGTAAAATTCTTTAATATCGACCACGTCGCTTTTCCCAATTTTGCGAATACTCAATGCAACATTGTTCTTATGTTCATTTTGTAAATATTCAATCACTTCCCAATGTCTTGGAGTCATTAGAATATTACTTTCGAGTGCAAGGGCTTCGCCGATACTCTTGTCCCATTGGCTAAAATCTGTAAGGTATCCTTCTTCGTTTACGTGAGGATATTTTTACCTGCAATTTCTTTTTCCATAGTTCTATATTTTTAAGTATAATTGTTTTCCTGCATTCTTGCATGTGACTTGAAACAAATGGTATATGAGTTCCTTTCAGTAACATATTCCAGTATATCCATCTGAAGGCCAGTTTACCCATGTGATTCATTCTGCTTTCTTTTAACAAACGCAATGGCCCAACACCGGGAAAAGGAAACGATCCTTCAACCGGTTCATGGGTATAATTAAAATCGATCAGCAGTGCTTTGCCATCTCCGGTTTCGATAAAACAGTTGGCATGGCCGTCAAATTCTTCTTTCAATGGTTCACCTTTGATATAGTGTTCAATATTTTTGGTAAGTATCTCTGCTTCAAAGTGTGCAACAGATCCTGCTTTGGATGCAGGAATATTTGATGCATCACCAAGTACAAATATATTTTCAAAATCAATTGACTGAAGGGTAGCCTTATTGGTTGGAATATAATTCAGATCATCACCCATTCCGGACCGTTCAATTAATTCATCACCTTTATTTGTGGGCACAGTTACCAGCAGATCGAACGGAATTTCTCTTCCACCATAATCGATGATCACTTTTCTTTCGTTATTTACGCTTTCAATGGCAAAATCACTTTCAATCTTGATATTTTTCTCATCCAAAAGATGATCTAGTGCTTCTGTGGCTTTGGGTTTCGTAAATGCTCCGCTTAAAGGAGTTACAAACGTGATTTCCACTTTTTCACGCATATTTTTGTGTTTAAAAAATGAATCGGCAAGAAAGGCAAATTCTAGTGGGGCCACCGGACATTTGATGGGCATTTCAGTTATGTGCACCAGCAATTTTCCACCTTCCCATTCACGGAGTTTGTCTCGAAGAGCAAGTGCACCTTCAAAAGTGTAAAAATCAAATACACTTTTTTGCCATTCACTGCCTTTCATTCCGTCTATTTCTTCAGGTGCAATTTTTGCTCCGGTAGCTATGATCAGAATATCATAATTAACAACTGATCCATCGTGCATGTTCACCTTATTTTCTTTCGGCTGTATAACTTCAATTTTCCCCTTTAACAGATGTACTCCTTTTGGAATAAATTCTTCAATAGTTTTAATGATATCTTCTGGTGTATAAATATCAAAAGGCAGAAATAGATAACCGGGCTGATAATGATGTTCTTCTTTTTCATCGATGATTTCTATTTCCCATTCACTTTTGCTGAGCTCATGATGCAGGTGATTGGCCATCATGGTTCCTGCTGTTCCGGCTCCTAAAATCAGTATCTTTTTCATTTACAATTGCTTTATAGTAATTTAACGGAGCAAAGGTAAATCTCCTGTTTTTCAACTTTGATGATGAAACTCACGTGAAAAAATGACAAAACTCATCTTTTATGCCAATTCCTATGTAATATTGAGAATTATTGTTTTATAAATTATGTTTATTTTTGTTTGTCTAATCAGAAAAAACAGATGATAGATTCATGTATCGATACTTACATCCAATCAGCGGCTCCATTTGCTCAGCCAATACTCACCAAATTACGACAACTTATCCATAGAGGGTGCCCGGATGTTGTCGAGACTATTAAATGGGGAATGCCTTTTTTCGAATACAAGGGTCCATTGTGCAATTTTGCCGCATTCAAGCAACATTGTTCATTTGGTTTTTGGAAGGCAAGTTTAATTGTTGATCCTAAAAATTATCTTCAACCGCAAGCAGCTCATGGAGGTGAAGCAATGGGAAATCTTGGAAAGATTTCTTCATTAAAAAATCTAATTCCCGAAAAAATCTTTATTGATTTTATAAAACAGGCGGTTAAGTTGAATGAGGATGGAATTAAAATTGAAAAAACAAAAAAAACTCCTGCAAAAGGAATAAAACCTTCAAATGAATTTCAAATTTCATTAAACAAAAACAAGAAAGCAAAATCAAACTTCGACAAATTTTCGCCATCTCAACGCAACGAATATATCGGATGGATTAATGAAGCAAAAACAGAAGTCACAAAAAATAAAAGAATAGCTACTTCAATTGAATGGATTGAAGTAGGAAAGAGGCGAAATTGGAAGTATGAGAAAAAGAAATGACATTTTGTTCAGATCTTTTCATTTGAGTCATTAAAAAGCAACTATCGAATTAAAGTAAACGTTCCATAAATAGGTTTACGCGAAACATCATCATTAATACGAATCATGTAGCTATAAACACCTTGAGGGGATGGGGCACCTCCAGGCGATTTTCCATTCCAGGTGTCGTAATCCCCTGAGGAAGAAAAAACAACTTGTCCCCAACGATTAAAAATGTTCATTTCATAACCTCCGGTTGCAAAACCTATAAGGCCAAAATCGTCATTTTTACCATCGCCATTTGGGGTAAAGGAATTTGGGATATAAGCGGTTATGATATTTTCAATTTCCAATTGTTTTATTAATGTATCGGTACATCCATAGTCATTGGTAGTTATTAAACTCACATTATAAAATCCACCGGCTGAATAGGTATGTTGTGGATGTTGCTCAAGTGAAACAGTTGAATCACCTAAATCCCAATCCCACGTAATCGCATTTATTGATATATCTATGAAATTAACTCTCATATCAAAAGTTGTAGGTTGTGCCGGGCTCCAATAAAAATCAGAAACAGGAACAGGTAAAACTTCTATAAAAATACTATCAGCAACCGGACTAAAACAAACATCATCAACAAAAGAATAATAATATCCTGTAAAAGGAGGTTCAATAACTGCTTGAGATGTAGTTGAGTTGCCATAACTCCAAGAATAGGAATAAGAATTGCTTTTGCCACCTGTTGCAATCGTTGCAAGACTTACAGATTCACCATTACATATCACAAATGGACCATCGGTTAGATTAACTTTTAATGAATCATAAAGATAATAAACTAACGGTTGGGCAAATGTCAAATCAGGTGACAAACAAGGGTACGATGATGTAACCGAAACATTCACCTCATCGCCATCCTTTAAGTTATTAAGAATCAAAATGGAATCGGTTACTCCCAATGATACTCCATTCAGCAACCAACTGTAAACAGGAGGGTTTCCTGTAAACTGAGAGGTTACTTCAAAAATCACATCTTGTCCCGGACAGATTGAATCAACAAAATTTGCAGTCAACAAAATTTCGGGCTCTAAAAATGGTTGAATATTAAATACAATTGAATTTGATTGTTGAGGAGGACAGCCTGTAGATGGTGTGAGTGTAACATAAACCGACATCAAACCACTTGGGTTAGCAGCAGTAAACAAAGGGATATTTGTTCCTGCATTGGCACCATTTATATTCCATTGATAAGTAGGTGATGATCCACCATTGGCAACATTTGCTGTGAACAAACAAATTTGTTGCGGGCACAATACTCCGGAAGGATTTGATGTAATACTTACTTGAGCCCCTGGCTGCGGATTTAATACTACTACATACGGCGGCGAGATGGCGGTATCATTTAGCAAACATGTTGCATTAGAAATCATCATCACAGTAATTATATCACCATTATTTAATGATGGAACGGTAAGAAGTGAATCATTTGTTCCAATTGCAATTCCATTTACCATCCAATAATATTGCGGTGCAGTGCCGGGCAAAACAGGTACAGCGACAAAAGTAGCGGGCGAATTCTGACAAATTATTCCGGGAGGATATTGCGCTACCGAAACGGAGGCAGTTAATGATGCAGGTCCGGCAGTAACGTAAATTGAATAAATGATGTTTGTCGATTTTGCGGGACAGCCATTATCTGTGGCAGATACAACAACCTGATAGGGAGCACTGCGACTCGTTCCGCATGCAGGTGTCCAACAAAAAGTGGAACTAACAACGCTATCGCCAATGGCATTTGGCATTACAGCGGGGGGATTAACAACAGCACTATTTAATACCGGCCCTGATGCAACTAAAAAAAGACTATCACCATCGGGATCTGAAAATGATGCATTGAAACATAGAGATGATCCTTCACCTACAGTAAAAATTGTTCCGGCAGCTGAGGCACCAAAATTTGGAACTAGATTTGGAGTACAAACAATAGAAATAAATTGCAGATCGCGACGAATGGAAGAAATTTGGACACCATTTCTAAATTCTTTGATTTCGATTGCTGCAACAAAAAATCCTTGGTTTGGAAAAAAATATTTGGTAAGCCCTGTAAGTGGATCAATGTAGGTATAACCTCCGGCACCTAACATATTTGCGGCACTGTAACCCGGGGCGTAAATGATGGGAGGTATCGGTAAGAAATAAGGATTGTTATCGAGGAAAGGATCGGGAGAAGGAGCAGATGTATTTGAATACCCGTTATATGGAACTACGAAAGAATACACCAAAGAATCTCCATCAGGGTCGGTTGCATTGTTGATGAGAGAAACTGTGTCGCCTAAACACATGTAAGGTACACTTATGTCGGTTATTTGTGGTGAAGAATTTATAATTCCCGGAGGAATAAAAGTATAAAACGACATTCCAGCAGCACCCGGAGAATCAAGGTTGATAATATTTCCATTTCTACAACATCGCTCAACAAATAAATGATATCCCTCTGCATTATTGGGAAGTAAAATAGAAGCAAAATATTCACCACGCTCAATGCATGCAGTAGAACTGAATGTGCAGTTGGAATTGGAAGAGTCTGAAATAATAAAATCGGAAGAAATAAGAGTTAGAGTTTCGGTACTAAACCAAAGTAGTGGATCAGTTGGGTTACCGGGATCATTGGTATAAACACCCAAAAACATTGATGCATCGAGTGGCGCTGTTGGAGCAATTGTTGAATCGCAATAACGATACACAATTAACTTCACATTGTAAAATGCCCCGCCGGAAATTGCACCATCGTATTGGTATGTTAATTCGCCACCCATAAGGTGAGTTGCTCGAGAAATCTGGATTTGCCCAACAACAAGCAATAGAAATAAACACAGTCGAATTAAAATCTTACTTAACATACCACACTTGCGATTTGCGAAAAGCTAAATTACAACTTTTGCTTTAATCTTCTGTCATTACTTGGTAATTAATCCGTTACGATGCTTGATTTATGGGCAAACAAGCCGAATAACATGGTCAAGGTTTAAATAAAAGTGTTGATTGAGATTTTATCTCCTTCATAGCATCAAAGAGCGAATCTAAATCGGATTGAGAATTGAAGGCATTTATTGAATACCGAAGATAAAATGCCCCGTTTCCTCTTGCTACAGGGATTTCGATGTGGTATTTATCAAATAAAAGTTTATAAAGTTGATTGGGATCAGATGTACCAATAGGAATTGAAAACATCTGTCCAAAAAATTCATGATTCAATGGAGCTAAAGGTTTTGTTTCCATCAATTCACAAAATTTATTTGCATTTTCCATCACCATTTTTTTACAGCTCATGCTAACTTCGGTCCAATTATTTTCATCCATAAATTCAATAGCTTTTGGGATGGTAAGGTATGCCGAAAAATCACGGGTGCCGTTAAATTGATGATAGTCGATGAACTTTGAATTGGATGGAGAATCGCTTTGGTAACCCCAACTAATTATCAATGGATCTAACTCATTTTGGTATTTTTTTTTCACAAATAAAAATGAACTACCTTTGGGGGTCATCATCCATTTATGACAAGCTCCGGTATAATAATCTGCCTTAATTTCTGATAAATCTAACTTCATATGTCCGGGAACGTGAGCTCCATCAACAATTGTAATTAAACCAAGCTCTTTAGCTCTCTCACAAATTTCTTTTACAGGAAGAATTAGTCCGGTTGCGCTGGTAATATGACTGATAAAAATAGCTTTTGTTTTAGGTGAATAGCTTTTCCAAAACTGATTTAAAAACTCTTCTTTAGACTGAACCGGAAGTTGGATTTCAGATTTTACAAATTGAGCACCAACAGCATTGCAATAGTAATTCCAAGTGCGTTCAGTTGCACCATACTCAATATTTGTTGAAAGAATTTCGTCACCCTTATTCAATTTGAAATTTTTAGCGATTATATTAACTGCAAAAGATGGATTTGGAGTATAAATAATATCATCGCTATTGCAATTAATAAATTTTGCTAGTGCTTCTCTGGATGTTTTCATATAGGCGGCACCGTTAACCGCAATAAATTGAACCGGTTCCGATTCCAGTTGATACTGCCAGTTCAAAAAGTTTTCAAAAATTGGCTTAGGACAAGCGCCAAAAGATCCGAAATTAAGGAAGGTAATTTTCGGATCCAGGAGAAATAAGGATTTGAAATTGTTGGAATTTTTCATTGGAATATTTTACCCTCCAAAAATAGTATAAACTTCAATATTTGGAAGGAAGTGCTACGCAAGAAAAACAAAAATTATTTAAAATCACTTAAATTACTGACCTTTACCCCGTTCAAAAAACGAAGAAGATGAGCAATAATGATGTTTTAAAAAAATTGCGTGTGGCGCTGGAATTGAGAGATGATGATATAATTCACATTCTCAGTTTGGAAGATTTTAAAATCACTAAAACCGAATTAAGTGCCTTTTTTAGAAGTGAGGATCACCCCAATTATAAACTCTGTGGAGATCAAATTTTGAGGAAATTTTTGAATGGGTTAGTTACTTATAAGAGAGGTCCTAAAAAGTCGTAAATTGTTTCTAAAGATATAAAAACCCTTCAAAAGTTTTATAAATAGCTGTTTATCATATAGTTATATTCGCTTTTTTCTTTACTTAATTACACTATTTAGTTGCTTAAAATCTGAATTAATTAAGCTAATTTTGCAAATTCTCAAAACGGCTGAAACGGTTGATTTTCTGATGTTTTGATTCGTTTCACAATGCGAGAACACAAATATGATGATTGAAATTGGTGATAAGGCACTGACTTTAAAGGATATGCAAGCTGTTGTTGAAGATAGACAACAGGTTAAATTGTCAGTTAAAGCACTGAAAAAAGTAGAAGAGAGTTATACTTTTTTAAACTCCTTTTCGAAAGGTAAATTGATCTATGGAATCAATACAGGATTTGGGCCGATGGCTCAGTACAAAATCAAAGATAAAGATCTTAAACAACTACAATACAATTTAATACGGAGTCATTGTTCGGGAACAGGCAATTTACTTACTGCGGATGATGTGAGAAGTTTGATGGTAGTCAGGCTTTCTTCGATGATGCAGGGCTACTCAGGTGTGCACAAGGAGTTAGTGTTATTATTGAAAGATTTAATCAACAAAGAAATTTACCCATGCATTTTCGCGCATGGAGGTGTAGGCGCCAGCGGCGATCTTGTTCAACTGGCACATTTGGCATTAGCCCTTATCGGGGAAGGTGATGTTATTTACAAAGGTAAAATCACCAAAGCAGCAACAGTATTTAAAAAAGAAAATTTAAAGCCAATTTCTATTCATAATCGTGAAGGAATCGCAGTATTGAATGGAACTTCGGCAATGACAGGAATAGGAGCCATTAATATTTCACATGCTGCGAGACTGGTGAATTGGTCGGTGATTTTTTCAACTATGATTAATGAAGTTGTTGAAGCTTTTGATGATCATTTTTCTTCGGAGTTAAACAATTTAAAATTGCATAAAGGCCAGCAAAAAATTGCTGCCGCCATGAAAAAGATTTCCGCAAAGAGTAAACTCATTAAAAAAAGATCTGAGATACTTTATCAAAGTGAAAATATTGAGAAGCAAGATATACTTAAAGAAAAAGTACAGGAATATTATTCGCTCCGTTGTGTGCCTCAAATATTGGGACCAATTCTCGATACCATTGTGTATGCTGAAAATGTGGTAATGAATGAGGTGAATTCTGTTAACGATAATCCAATCATCGACAAAGTCAATCATGATGTATTTCATGGAGGTAATTTTCATGGCGATTACATTTCGCTTGAAATGGATAAATTAAGAATCGCAATAACCAAATTGGCGATGCTTGCTGAACGTCAGTTGAATTATTTATTAAACGATAAGCTCAATCAAAAACTTCCTCCCTTTTTAAATTTGGGAGTGCTAGGTTTAAATTACGGAATGCAAGGAATGCAATTCACAGCAACTTCTACTGTTGCCGAATGTCAAACATTATCAATGCCGGCATATATTCATAGTATTCCAAACAACAACGACAATCAGGATATTGTGAGTATGGGAACTAACTCGGCACTCTTAACTCGCAAAGTAATAGAAAATGCATACGAAGTAATGGCTATTCACGCAATTGCCGTTGCTCAAGCTGTTGATGGAATGAAGTGCTCTGATAAATTATCACCTTTCTCAAAAACTATTTATCAGAAAATAAGAAAAGTTTGTCCGGCAATAAAAGAAGACAGAACCATGTATTCAAGCATTGAAAGTATTAAAGAATATTTGAACAACGAAAAAAATAATTTACTTTTTAATTGAATCAGAAAGTGAAGTACGCATTTGTTACAGGAGGATCAAGGGGTATTGGAAAAGCTGTAAGTTTAAAACTTGCAACTAATGGTTATAATATTTTATTGAACTATCGAAGCAATGATGCTGAAGCTGAAAAAACAAAAACTGAAATTGAAGCATTAGGTGTTGCTTGTGAATTACTGAAATTTGATGTAGCTGATAAAAATTCAGTTGATGAAATTTTACTTGGTTGGATTGAAAAAAACAAAGACAAAATAATTGAAGTGTTGGTAAATAATGCCGGCATTCGTGAAGATAATTTATTAATGTGGATGACAGATATTCAGTGGAGAAATGTACTTTCCACCAATCTGGATTCTTTTTATTACATTACCCGTCATGTAGTAGCACAAATGCTGGCGAAGCGATATGGCCGCATTATCAATATGGTTTCACTTTCGGGATTGAAGGGAATGGCCGGACAAACGAATTATTCAGCTGCAAAAGCCGGATTGATTGGAGCTACAAAGGCATTGGCTCAAGAGGTTGCCAAACGAGGCGTTACCGTAAATGCGGTAGCTCCCGGGTTTATTTCAACCGAAATGACGGAGGGATTGGATGAAAAAACTCTCTCGGCGTTGGTTCCTATGAAGCGCTTTGGCACTGCTGAAGAGGTGGCAAATGCGGTAGCATTTTTTGCTTCTGCAGAAGCCTCTTATATAACCGGTGAAGTGTTGAATATTAATGGCGGTCTTTATTCATAGTTGTTTAAGAACAGAATATATTTTATATTTGTTATAATGAAGCGAGTGGTAATTACGGGGTTGGGGATTTATTCGTGCATCGGGAAAAACCTGGAAGAGGTTAGAGACTCTCTGTTTAAGGGTACTATCAGGAATTATTCTTGATCCTGCACGCAAAGAATTCGGCTACCGTTCCGGACTTACCGGTTATGTGGAACGCCCTCATTTAAAAGGACTTCTCGACAGGAGAGCACGGGTGATGTTGCCAGAGCAGGGTGAGTTTGCCTATATGGCTACTCTTGAAGCGTTAAGAAATGCAAGGATTGATGATGATTACCTCGACAGAAATGATGTGGGAATTATTTATGGTAATGATAGTTCAGCTAAACCGGTGATGGAAGCTATTGATATTATCAGAGAGAAAAAAGATACCTTGTTGGTAGGATCGGGATCAGTGTTTCAAACTATGAACTCTACGGTCACCATGAATCTTGCAACCATATTTAAATTAAAAGGAATTAATTATACATTGAGTGCTGCGTGTGCAAGTGGTTCTCATGCAATTGGTACTGCATATCATTTTATCAAAACCGGATTACAGGACATGATAATTTGTGGTGGTGCTCAAGAAGTAAATATTTATTCGATGGGAAATTTCGATGCACTTTCTGCTTTTTCCATCCGCGAAAGCGAACCTGCCCGTGCTTCACGTCCATTCGACCGTGATCGGGATGGACTTGTTCCAAGTGGTGGTGCTGCAACAGTGATACTGGAAAGTCTGGAATCGGCTTTGCGCAGAGGAGCACCTATTCTCGGAGAAATATTGAGTTATGGATTTTCATCGAATGGTGGACATATTTCCAATCCAACTGTTGATGGACCGGTGAAATCTATTGCAATGGCGGTGAAAGAATCAGGATTAAAAACATCGGAGATAGATTACATTAATGCTCATGCAACATCAACTCCGGTAGGTGATGCTAAAGAAGCAAAAGCTATTGATGCAGTTTTCGCGAATGATAAAACTCCTGTGAGTTCTACCAAATCACTTACCGGACACGAGTGCTGGATGTCGGGTGCAAGTGAAATTGTATATTCAATGATTATGATGAAAGAGGGTTTTGTTGCACCAAATATTAATTTTGAAAATCCCGATGAGGATTCTGCAAAATTGAATATCATCAGCAAAACACTAGAAAAAAATATTGATGTTTTTCTTTCCAATTCTTTTGGATTTGGAGGAACAAACTCTACATTAATTATAAGAAAAGTTATTAAATAGTAAATAGTACAACATGGATAAGGCAGAAATTATAAGTACGATTAATCATTTTATGGTGGATGAGTTTGAAGTTGTGCCTCAAATGATTTCTCCGCAGGCAAATCTGCGCGAAACATTACAACTCGACAGTCTCGACTATATCGACCTCGTGGTGGTAATAGAAAGTAATTTTGGTTTTAAAGTTAAAGCTGAAGATTTTTCTGATATCATCACTTTTCAAAACTTCTACGATTATGTCATCTCTAAAGTTGGCACTAAAGCTGAAGAAGCGAAATAATGCCACAGTGGGAAGGCAAATCAAAAGGAACGAGTGCAGGTTATAAAATATTTGTATTCCTCATAAATACTATCGGAACCGGTGGCGCTTATCTCCTGCTGCGCTTCGTTTCAATCTATTATTTTCTCTTCTCAGGGTCAACATCAAAGCCAATTCTGTCATTTTACAGAAATATGCTTAAATTTAGCAAATCAAAATCACTGAAATTGCTGTACTTGAATTACTTCAAACTTGGACAAACTCTCATTGACAAAGTGGCGCTGATGTCGGGAGCCAGTACTAATTTTACGTTTGATTTTGATGGTGAACAGCATTTGAGAGAGATGATTGCCAAAGGTTCGGGAGGTTTATTGCTGAGTGGTCATTTAGGAAGTTGGGAAGCTGCAGGTCATTTGTTGAAACGCCTGAATACCTCAATAAATATTGTAATGTACGATGGTGAAGATGCGAATATCAAGCAGTATATGGATACCGTTACCGGAGAAAAATCATTCAATATCATTTATGTGAAAGAAGATCTCGGACATATTTACAAAATAAATCAGGCCCTCTCGAATAATGAAATTGTATGCATGCATGCCGATCGGTTTCTTGCAGGAAACAAAACTATTAGTGCCGATTTTTTAGGGATGCCGGCTAAATTTCCGGAAGGCCCATTTTTACTTGCTCATCGCTTAAAGGTTCCGGTTGTGTATGTATATGCATTCAAAGAAACCAGTACACATTACCATTTCTATTCAACCGACATAAAATATTTCGATTCACAAAAAGGCGATACTGTTCAAATAGTATTGAACGACTATGTTAAAAGTCTCGAAACAATGGTTCAAAAATATCCTGAACAATGGTTCAATTATTATAACTTCTGGCAATCCTAACCTATGCTCGTTACCGGTACCGAAATACTCGAATGCATTCCTCAGCGCCCACCGCTGGTGATGATAGATAAATTATTGTTTGCCGATTCCGAAAAATCAATTACCGGCTTGTACATTGATGCAAACAATGTGCTTGTAGAAAATGGCTTCTTTTCGGAAAGTGGTTTACTTGAAAATATTGCACAAACTGCTGCTGCCGGTGTAGGATATATTTGTAAACTTGAAAATAAAAAAGTACCTGTTGGATTTATCGCTTCAATAAAGCATATAAATATTTATCATCTCCCTGCTGTTGGCACTGAAATAACTACTGAAGTGAAATTAACCAATAGGATAATGGAAGTGAGTATTGTTACCGGCAGTGTGTATCAAGATGATGTGCTTATGGCAGAATGTGAAATGCGCATTTTTGTAAGACCGGAACCAGAGTGATTTTAGATGTTATAAACTATTAGCATAAAATCCGTAAAATATAAAAAGAATTAAATTTAGAAATGCTTACCTCACAACTGGAATTTAGAGTTCGATTTAACGAAGTTGATCCGTTAGGTATTGTCTGGCACGGGCATTATGTTCGTTATTTTGAAGACGGCAGAGAAGATTTTGGAGCGCATCACGGTTTGGCATACATGGATATTTACAAGCAAGGATTTGTTGCACCCATTGTGAGTATAAATTGCAACTATAAAAAATCTCTGGAGTACGGAGATATAGCTATTGTTCAAACCACTTTCGTGAATCACCAAGCTGCAAAAATTATATTTAACTATAAAATTTTTCTTAAGTCAACTAATGACATTGTTGCTGAAGGCACATCTGTGCAGGTGTTTTTGGATAGCGAAAAAAGGCAGTTACAATTGGTGATGCCTGATTTTTTTGAGAAATGGAAAAAGGGACAAGGTTTGTAAACAGGCATTTATTATGAATCAGATCTCTGTTTGCGGCACCAATATTATCTCTCCATTGGGATTTACATCGGATGAAAATTTTACTCGAATGTTAGAAGGCTATTCCGGTGTTGCTGCTGTTAACAATTCTCAAGTTGATGATGAAATTATTTATGCTTCACTTTTTGATGATGAAGTACTAAATAATAATAACATTTACAATCGCCTTCCCTCCCATCTTACTAAATATGAAAAACTCTTAATTTGCTCTATTGAAGATGCGAATTTAAACTCTGAGATAGATTTTTCTAATGAGGAAACGTTATTTATTTTTTCTACCACGAAAGGGAATATTGCATTACTTGAACAAGCAACTATCACTGATGAACTTATTGAACGAATGAGTTTATTCCATTCCGGAAAATTGGTTACAAGGCATTTTAACAATCCAAATGAACCGGTTATAATTTCAAACGCCTGTATTTCGGGTGTGGTTGCATTGATTTATGCTGAGCGCTTACTTCAAAATGGAAAATATAAAAATACGGTCGTGGTGGGTGCCGATTTAATAACCAAATTCGTTTATTCAGGTTTCAAATCATTTCAAGCACTCAGCAAAGGAAAATGCAAGCCCTTTTCTGTCAACCGTGATGGAATAAATTTAGGTGAAGCCGCGGCTACAATTTTACTCACATCATCACCTAAATCAACAAATAAGTTAAATGAATTGCAAGTACTTGGTGGAGCTATCAGTAACGATTCCAATCACATTTCGGGACCCTCAAGAACAGGTGATGAACTGAGTCATGCTATTCAACAATCTTTGAGTCGTTCAAAAATAACTACTAATGAAATTGGTTTTATTTCTGCACACGGAACAGCAACTTCTTTTAATGATGAGATGGAAGCAAAAGCTTTTCACTCCTCCGGCTTGAGCAAAACACCAATCAATAGCATGAAAGGATATTTTGGTCACACCCTCGGTGCTGCAGGTGTTATTGAATCAGTTGTTAGTATGATGTCGCTTTTAAATGAAGTAGTGGTTCCAACAATGGGATTTACATCATTGGGAGTTAGTTCAGATGTAACTATTTGTGAAAATAAAACAAAAACTAAAACAAATTATTGTTTAAAAACCGCATCCGGATTTGGCGGATGTAATGCATCAATAGTATTTTCAAAATCTTAAATTAATAAAATAATTATCTATGAAATTTTTTAACACCGACGAACGAACTGCTTTAGAATCGATTGAATATGCGCAATTTATTGCCTATGCTCCTGTTGTATTTCAGGCAGCAATGGCAATGCGAAAACTTGGCATTCTTGCATTAGTTGAAAAGGCAGGAAAAAAGGGCATCACAGCAGAAGAAATTGTAAGCAAAACCGGAGTTTCCGAATATGGAGTGAGGGTTTTAGTTGAAGCCGGCTTGGGAATTGGGCTGCTGATAATAAATGACGAAAAATACACCATCACCAAAACAGGATATTATATTCTACAGGATCCAATGACACATGCGAATCTTGATTGGATGCAGGATATTTGTTATCGTGGATTATTCGATTTAACAAAGTCAATTGAAACCGGCAAACCCGAAGGACTTAAAACACTGGGCAATTGGCCTACCCTTTACGAAGGGCTGGCTCATATGCAACCACATGAACAAAAAAGTTGGTTGGCGTTCGATCATTATTATTCGAGCGACTCATTCCCGGTGGTGTTACCTCATGTATTTTCAAACCATCCTAAAAAAATTCTGGATATTGGTGGTAATACTGGTAAATGGGCTCTCAAATGTGCTGCCTATGATAAAGATGTTAAGGTTACTATTGCTGATTTACCCGGACAGATTAAAATGGCTGAAGCGAATATCAGTGCTGCCGGTTTCAGCGACAGAGTTTCGTTTTATCCAATAAATATACTCGACGAATCGAATAAGTTCCCCAAGGGCCATGATGTTATTTGGATGAGTCAGTTTCTGGATTGTTTTTCGGATGATGAAATTGTGTCTATCCTGAAAAGGTGTTTTGAAGCACTTGATGATGATGGCCAGGTATTTATACTTGAACCATTTTGGGATCGACAAAAATTTAAAGTATCGGCGTTTTGCCTTCAAATGACTTCATTGTATTTCACAAATATTGCAAATGGTAACAGCCAGATGTATAATTCAGAAATATTTATACGACTGATTAAAAAGGCCGGCTTTGAAGTGCGTGAAATAATTGATAATATTGGTGTCAGTCATACCTTGCTAAAATGCAGCAAAATAAAATAAGTATTTGAAACATTTATATTCTTCAGAATTATCCAAAAATACCTATGATGCCATCGTAATTGGGTCGGGTATTGGAGGACTTACCACAGCTGCATTTCTGGCCAAAGCCGGAAAAAAAGTATTGGTATTGGAGAAACATTATGTTGTTGGCGGATTTTCTCACACATTCAAAAGAAAAAAATTTGAATGGGATGTAGGAGTTCATTACGTAGGGCAAGTTCATATGCAAGATGCATTGCTAAAAAAAACTTTCGATTATATTACTGATGGCAAATTGAAATGGGCCAACATGGGGAGTGTTTACGATCAGGCGATAATTGAAGGTGATGTTTATAATTTTCCTTCCGGAACTGAAAATATGATCAATCAAATGATTGAATATTTTCCGGAAGAAGAAGTTGCTATCAGGAAATATTATGACCTGATAAAAAAGGTTGGCATGTATTCGATGATGTTTTTTTCAGAACGTACAATGCCTCCATGGTTGAGTCATACTGTCGGTCATTTTCTACGTAAAGGATTTTATAAGTATTCTGAAAAAACAACATGGGAAGTTTTAAAAAGTATTACCTCCAATGAAAAACTTATTGCTGTTCTGTGCACTCAATGTGGAAACTATGGATTAACTCCTAAAAAAAGCAGCTTTGCTATTCATGCTGTAATTGTTGAACATTATTTAGATGGAGGAAATTATCCGGTTGGAGGAGCCGCAAGTATAAATAAATTTATTACTGAAGTCATTGAAAAAAATGGAGGAACTGTTGCCATAAAAGCAGGTGTAAAAAATATTATTTTCGAAAAAAATAAAGCTGTTGGAGTAGAACTCGAAAATGGTGACCGAATAACAGCGAAAAAAGTTATTAGCAATGCAGGAGTCTACAACACGTTTAATCATCTCATCCCTCAGCTATCAAAAAAAGTCGAAAACACATTAGATCTCAACAATATTAATCCTTCCATGTCGCATGTTTGTCTTTATGTGGGATTAAATAAAACTGATGCCGAATTAAAACTTCCTAAACACAATATTTGGCATTACGATAGTTATCAGCAGGACAAAAATCATGATCATCACATGGCGAATGATCCTTGCAATTCTTCTGTAACATACATTTCATTCCCATCGGCAAAAGATCCTGACTGGCAAAAAACACATCCGAACATGGCAACCATACAAGTAATTGGAACATTTCCTTTTCAAGATATGACGAAATGGGAAAATGAACAATGGCAACATCGAGGAGATGAATATAACCAACTAAAAGAAGAAATAAAAAATAATTTACTTTCGACACTTTTAAAGTTAATGCCCCAATTGAAAGATCATATTGAATATATGGAACTTTCAACACCATTATCTACAAAACATTTTAGTAACTACAGCCATGGTGAAATTTATGGGTTAGAACATACACCAAAACGATTTCGACTCAAGCAACTTCGTCCGGTAACAAATTATAAAAATTTATATTTAACCGGACAGGATATTGTTTGTGTAGGAGTTGGTGCTGCACTTTTTTCAGGGGTAATAACGGCGGTGTCTATTCTAAATAAAAATCTTTTGTGGACAATTAATCGGTTTAATCCGAAATCAATAAATAGCTGAAATGAAAAATGTACTCGTGATTTATTTCACACAAACGGGACAAATTCAAAAAGCTGCAAAGGCAACTTTAAAAAATTTAGAAAATGATCCTGAAATAAAATTGCATTATCATGAGGTGAAACCTAAAGTTGCATTTCCTTATCCATGGACATACATGGAATTTTTTAATGCTTTTCCGGAAACAGTTCAAAGTACTCCATGTGAAATATTGCCTCTCGAGATTGTTGAAGAAATTGAATTTGATTTGATTATCCTAGCTTATCAACCTTGGTTTTTGTCGGTAAGTCGACCTATTGATTCATTCCTGCAAACAGAACAAGCAAAAAAACTTTTCAAAAACAAACCGGTGGTCACAATTATTTCATGCCGAAACATGTGGCTAAATGCACAGGAAAAAATGAAGCAGCATCTCAAAAAACTCGATGCACAACTTGTTGGTAATATTACTTATGTTGACCGCCATTCGAATTTAGTGAGTCTGGTAACTGTACTTGCATTTGAATTAGGAGGAGTGCAAGATAAATTTCTAGGAATTTTTCCAAAATATGGTGTTACTGATGATGAATTGAACAGCAAAGGTTGGCAATATGGTGATGTTCTTGCAACACATCTGAAAAATAATAATTTTGAGCGACTTCAAAATCAACTCATTCACAAAGGAGCTGTTAACATTAAACCTAACTTGATGATTATGGAAGGGCGCGGCAAAGTATTTTTTCCTATTTATGCCAACTTCATTCTTAAAAAGGGAGAGGCTAATAGTAAAACGAGAAGAACCAGAGTACGCATTTTTGGAATTGTGCTTCCTTTACTCATTCTTATTTTATCTCCAATAATCACAATTGTTTCCCGATTAGCGCCTCTTCTATTTCCTGCCAAAACCGGAAAAGAAATTGATTATTATTCGAATACCTCCTTCCGATCTTAAAATCATTGCTTTTCAACTACTTACAACATTTGAAGATGATTTTCATTATAATATTCAGTGATTTTGAAAAATAAAAATTCCGAAATAAAGCCCTATATTTGCATACTAGCCAACTTTCAAAAAATATCTTCAATTTGCAACTGTCAAAAAGTTGCATTCTTAGTTTATGAATAAATCGGTTTACATTAACCGGATAGCCAGATTTTTACCTGGCGAACCTGTTAGTAATGATGAAATGGAACAGTACTTAGGTTTTGTCGGTGGAGATTTACGATCAAAATCTAAAGCCATAATTTTACGCAACAACAAAATCACCACTCGTTACTACGCAATTAATAAAGACGGCAACAGCACTTATACCAATGCTCAATTAGCTGCGGAAGCTATCAAAGGTTTAGCAACTTCTGATTTTAAAATTGAAGATATTGAATTACTGACATGTGGCACTACTTCACCCGATCAGTTGTTACCTTCACATGCCTCAATGGTTCATGGAGAACTTAAAAGCAATCCTGTAGAAGCCATTTCTTTTTCAGGATCTTGTTGTTCAGGTACCAATGCATTGAAGTATGCTTTTATGTCGGTGATGGCAGGTTTTACTACCAACGCGGTTGCAACCGGTTCCGAAAAACTTTCGCATTGGATGTCGGCAAAAAATTTTAAAGAAGAAGCGGAGAAATTAAAAAAGCTGGAAGAAAATCCAATTCTCGGATTTGAAAAAGATTTTTTAAGATGGATGTTATCCGATGGTGCGGCTGCTGCTATTGGTATCCAACAAACCAAACCAAACCGATACTTTCACTTCGAATTGAATAGATCGATATTTTCTCGTTTGCAAATGAAATGGAAACGTGCATGTATGCAGGTGGCGAGAAAACGACTGATGGATCTATTAAAGGTTGGGCTGAATTCGATCAATCGGAATTGGCTAACGCGTTCTGTTTTCTCATTGAAGCAGGATACCAGATTGCTTGATAAGTATATCATCAAGTAGGGACTCGTACAATAGCATGCTACACTTCAAAAAACATAAAATCAATGTTGACTGAAATTGATTGGTTTCTTCCTCATATTTCATCTGAATACTTCCGTTCTAGACTCGACGAATCAAATGAAGATGAATAACATTCACATTGAAATGGAAAAATGGTTTCTAAATCTAACCAAAGTAGGAAATGTTGGATCTGCATCTATTTTTCTCGCTTTAGAGGAATTGTTGTACTCCGGCAAATTGGAGAAAGGAAATAAAATTGCATTAATCATTCCGGAAAGCGCACGTTTCAGTTACGCAAATGTGTTGCTGACCGTTTGCTGATTCGTCTATTTCTAAATACCTATTTTAATATCTTCCAAAAAAATTAACATCCACATGGAAAAGGACAAAGTACCACAGGACGACGATAACGTTCTGGAAGGAAAGCTAAAGGTTGTGAAGTATGCTATTGATGATGATGGTAGCTACACAAAAGTTCAGACTGTTGGATGGGAGCCCGAAAATATTGTGCTTTATCAAGCCTGGGAAGTAATTAACGAAAGAGTGGAGTTGGTTCGCAAAAAGTAATAGATGGAAAACTGAGTCCCATTGCTTACCACATGGAGAAACAAATGTTTGAGGTGTCTATGGTTGCAGGTTACACAGGCTATCCGGCTTTTCTTGTAAAATTACATATGAAGCCGTGGTTCTTTAAAAGGCTTTCGGAAGCAACTCGCGAAATACGCAAATGCCTTTCGCTTAAGCAGAGATCAACTATTGAAAACTGATTGACATTGCATCCTTCAAATCCTAGACAACCCCTAAGATTTTGCACGTAAATTTTCAACACAATCAATCGGCACATTGCGAAAGTGGAGTAGCTTCCAATTTTCTTCGCCATCACGGTCTTGCACCTAAGTGAACCTATGATTTTTGGAATTGGGTCGGGATTGTTTTTCGGACATATGCCGTTTTTAAAAGTGAATGGAATTCCTGCAACTACTTACAGAATATTTCCGGGATTGATATTTGCTCGTATCTGCAAACGACTTGGAATTAAAATGAAAAAGCAAACGTATCGAAGTGATCCAAAGCAATGGATCATCTCGATAAAATTCTAGATCAAGGAATGCCTGTTGGATTGCTTACCAGTGTTTATTACCTTCCCTATTTACCGGAGGCATTGCGTTTTCATTTTAATGCACACAACATTGTGGTTTTCGGAAAACAAAATGGAAAGTATTTGGTAAGCGATCCCATTATGGAAACAATAACCGAAATTGACAGAGAAGATTTACAACGAGCTCGCTTCGCCAAAGGGGCTTTAGCTCCAAATGGTAGAATGTATTATCCCACTTTTGTTCCTAAAGAAGTTGATCTAAAAAAACCAATTGTGGATAGCCTAAAAAAAACTGCAGTTGACATGACTACCATTCCCGTTCCCTTATTTGGGATACGCGGACAACGTTATCTTGCAAAAAAAGTGGCTCAGTATCCAATAAAAATGGATAAAAGAAAAGCAGCACTCTTTTTAGGAAACATTGTTAGGATGCAGGAAGAAATTGGTACCGGTGGTGCAGGATTTCGTTTTATTTTTGCTGCTTATCTGCAGGAAGCTTCTACCATACTCAACCAACCATGGCTGCTTGATATCTCAAAAGAGGTAACAGAAACGGGAGACAGATGGAGAGATTTCGCGTATGATGCGGCTCGCATTTGTAAGGATCGTGCTGTTACCGGAGAGAATTACCAAAAACTTTCGGAGATGATGCTGGATTGCGCCAACCGTGAAGAGATTATTTTCAATAAACTTAAAAAAATCTCCCTCAAATGACGCATAACACTGCGATTGAAGTTAAGCACCTGAAAAAAATTTATAAAGGCTCCCTTCAACCAGCAGTTAATGATATTTCTTTTTCAGTAAAACAGGGAGAAATATACGGCCTGCTTGGTCCCAATGGTGCCGGTAAAACAACAACAATTTCTATTTTGTGTGGATTGCTTAAACAAACTTCCGGCAATATAAGTATTGATGGACTTTCACACGAAAATGATAACAATGCAATTAAACAGTTAATCAGTGTTGTTCCGCAAGACATTGCACTTTATCCTACTTTAACAGCTGTTGAAAATTTGGAATATGTTGGGAATATGTATGGATTAAAAGGAGCAATTTTAAAACAACGAATTTCTGAATGTCTTGATATTTTTGGATTGACAGAGAATAAAAACAAGCAAATTGGAGCATATTCCGGGGGGATGAAACGGAGAATTAATTTGATTGCAGGAATATTGCATCAACCTAAAATTTTATTTTTAGATGAGCCTACTGTAGGTGTGGATGTGCATTCGCGAAACATTATCACCACTTTCCTTAAAAAATTAAATAGCGAAGGAACAACCATCGTTTACACTTCACACTTGATGGAGGAAGCGCAAAATTTGTGTACAAGAATAGCGGTTATTGATCATGGAAATATTATTGCTTCGGGTGAACCGAGGCTATTGATTCAACAATATGGATGCAGTAATCTTGAAGAATTATTTTTACAGTTAACAGGAAGGAATCTCAGAGACTAATGCTTCGTTTATTTGCAACAATAAAAAAAGAATTCCTAATTCTGATTCGCGACCGAAGTGGATTAGCAATTCTATTTTTGATGCCCGTTGCGTTGGTCACTCTAATGGCACTCATTCAGGATGCGCCTTTTAGAGATTATCAGGAATTAAAAATTCCATTGGTGCTCCTGAATGAGGACAAAGGTCAATTAGGTGAGCAAATTTCAACCGGACTTATCACGTCAAAAATATTTGAAGTCACGAAATTTTCAGGAACTAATGAGCAATTAAGAAAACAAGTTGCTGCCGGCGAATTTGAAATTGGTATTGTTATTCCTGAAAAGTCTTCTGCTAATTTGAATGAGAAAGTGGGATTTTTTGTCAGTGAAACATTGGTTTCTATGGGCATGATTGATTCCTCACAAATAAAAAAAATAATTTCTGATGAAGAACTTCCTGTGGTAGTTTATTTTGCGCCGGATATAAAAAAATCTTTCAAAAATTCAGTACTTAGTTCAATTCGCCAAGTAGCATCTAAACTTGAATCACAAACATTACTCGATTCATTTAAGAAAGAGCTAGGTGCTGATCAGCAACCGAGTGATACCACAACAAAGGCCTTTGGAGATTTCATCACCTTTAAAGAAGAAAATTCTGTTGATCAGCATAAGACCAATCTCGAATTAAATTCTGTTCAACACAACGTGCCTGCATGGACCATGTTTGGGATGTTTTTTATTGTGATTACCCTTGCGGGAAGCATGATTAAAGAGCGAGAAGATGGAAGTTACTTACGCATATTAACAATGCCCGGAAATTATTTGACGGTCATGGCCGGAAAAATAATAACCTATTTGGGCGTTTGCCTCATTCAATGTTTGCTGATGCTGATGGTTGGGATCATCATTCTGCCCTTATTGGGACTTCCACAACTGGTGATCGGAAATAATATACCGGCCATAGCATTTGTTGCCATCTGTTGTGGATTGGCGGCTACCGGGTATGGCGTTTTAGTGGGAACCATCTTCAACACGCATCAGCAATCTGCCACTTTTGGTGCGGTATCTGTGGTAATATTGGCGGCCCTGGGTGGTATTTGGGTGCCGGTGTACGTAATGCCTGATGTAATTCGCGTTCTCGCTGAATTTTCGCCATTGTACTGGGGACTCAATGCCTTTCAAAACCTCTTCCTGAGTAACGGCGATTTTGCTAACGTATTGACTTACACCAACAAACTGTTGATTTTCTTCATAATTACGCTTGGCATTTCGTTAATTTCAAATAAATTTAAAAACAACTGATTCCATTTAATCGTTTAATTTTGCACATTGGAAAAAGAAAATCAAAATCATATGGATGAGTTGATAGAAAAGTTAAAGGCTGACATCATTGAACAATTAAATCTTGTTGATATCAACAAGGACGATATACAGGCGGATACACCTCTATTTGGAACGGGACTGGGATTAGATTCTATCGATTCATTGGAGTTAAGTGTTTTGCTGGAGCGGAAATATGGTGTGAAAATTACTAATTCTCAGGAAGGAAAAAAAGTTTTTCAAAGTCTGCGAACGATGGCGGAATTTATAATGGAGAATCAAAAAAAATAAATTTTGAATTTTTCTGATGATTAAAAAAGTGTATGTCACCGGTATTGGAATCATTTCAGCAATAGGTAAAAATGTTGAAGAGGCATTCGAATCTTTACGGAATAATAAATCCGGCATCGGTAAATTGCATCACATAAAAACCAGACATCAAGAAAATCTTTCTGTTGGTGAAGTAAAACAAACCAATGAAGAATTAAAAGAACTTTGTAAAGCTTTCGCAGATGTAATTTATACGCGCACTTCGTTACTGGGAATGTTGGCTGCGGCCGAAGCGCTTAAGAGTGCAGGTATTCATGATGTGCAGGAATACAGAACTGGAATTGTTTCAGCAACCAGTGTTGGTGGGATGGGAATTGCTGAAAATTATTTTTCGAGATATTTAGATGCCAATGACTCGGGTGAGTTTTTAAAAAATATTAACACACTCGATTGCAGCGACAGCACAGAACGCATAGCAGATTATTTAGGAATAAAAGATTTTCTCTCAACCATTAGCACTGCCTGTTCATCATCGGCAAATTCGATTATGTATGGAGCACGGTTATTACAACACGGTATTGTTGACCGCGTAGTAGTTGGAGGAACCGATTCACTTTCGCGATTCACTATTAATGGTTTTCAGAGTTTAAAAATTCTGGATCCTCAACCTTGCAAACCTTTTGATTCGAATAGAAACGGATTAAATCTTGGAGAGGGTGCCGGATTTTTGGTTTTAGAAACAGAAAAGAGTTTGTACGGAAAAAATGTATTGTGCGAACTTTCAGGTTATGGTAACTCCAACGATGCTTATCATCAAACCGCTTCTTCACCTGATGGCGCCGGTGCATATTTGGCTATGGAAAAAGCATTTCTTAAAAGCGGTCTCTCCCCGGATGCAATCAGTTACATCAATGCGCATGGAACAGGAACAGAGGTGAATGATTTATCGGAGGGATTGGCTTTAGAGCGAATATTTAACACTAATCTTCCTCCGGTTAGTTCCACAAAATCCTTCACCGGACATACACTTGCTGCGGCAGGTGGTATTGAAGCCGTGATATCGGTATTGGCCATTCAAAACGATTGCATTTTTTCAAATCTAAATTTTAAGAATCAAATGCCGGAATTAAATTTTATGCCAGCAAAAAATTTAGTTTCAAATTACAAAATTAATCATGTTCTTTCCAATTCTTTTGGATTTGGTGGTAATACTTCATCATTAATATTTTCAAAAGCAAATTGATGAAAGCATTCATAAGAGGAACAGGGGTAATATCGCCACAAAAAACATTTCTTTCACAAGATTTTTGGAAGAAGTGGTGGTGTCGGATACTAATGTTCTCAAATGTATAGAACCCTCCTACAAAGACTACCTCGATCCGGTAATGGCGCGCAGGATGGGAAGAATTGTGAAAATGGGAATTGCAGCTGCAACAGAAGCATTGAAAGATGCGAACATTGAGATGCCCGATGCCATCATAACCGGAACAGCACTGGGATGTTTGGGTGATACCGAAAAATTTCTTTCGGCTATCATTGCTGATGACGAACAATTCCTCACTCCTACTTCATTTATTCAATCAATTCAAAATACAGTGAGTGCACAAATTGCATTACAGTTAAAATGCATGAATCACAATTTTACTTTTGTACATAAGGGATTTTCATTCGAGAGTGCGCTATTGGATTCGTTGATGATGATTGAGGAAAACGATGCGGAAAATATTTTGGTTGGTGGCCTCGATGAGATGACCGAAAAGAATTTGTTTATCTACAATCGGCTTGAAAACTGGAAGAAGGAAAAAATAAAGTCCTCCGAATTGTATTCGCACCGTTCGCACGGAACCATTGGTGGCGAAGGAGCCGCATTCTTCGTGCTCAGTAAAAATGCATCATCCACATGATTATGCAAAATTATTAGGAGTAAAAACAATTTACAACCCAACAACTCCGGAAGAAATTAATATCCAAATTGATTCTTTGTTAAAAGAAAATTTACTTTCCAAAGATGATGTTAGTCTGGTACTTTATGGAAGGAACGGAGATACTAACACCGATAACTTTTACGACCAATTCAAAACCCAATTTTTCCTTACTACTCCTTCCGGCGCATTCAAACATTTATGTGGCGAATACCAGACTTCGGGCAGTTTTGCCATGTGGATGGCAGCGATGATCTTGAAAAATCAATCTGTTCCTGATGCTGTAATGCATCCTTCACAACCTGTAGCATTACCTATTAAATCAGTTTTGATTTATAATAATTATGAGAATAATCATTCGGTGATGTTGGTGGGGAGAGTTTAGGAGAGAATTACATAAAGTCCTAATTTCACTTTAAAAAAACAAATTATATGCAAATAAAAAAAGGCCCCACATCTGTGATGCCGATTCAATTTTTTTTTTAAAATGATTAATCTAATTTTGCTCAGTCTACAGTTGTTCTTTTTGTTTTCCGAGTGGTTAATCTGTAATTAATATTTTTATCAATCCAAAATCAACTTCCCTAACATCTTTCCACCTTTCGCATACGACTCTGCAATTCTTGAACCTGCATCGTAATCATATCCCATCACTAGTGATCCCGGAACTTCTTGTTGCGAAAATTTTGCAACTATAGTTGATGGATTAGCAGTCTCCACAAAATTGTCATTCAAAATTTACCAGACCAATTTTATAAGTATCTTCTTTTATTTGCCATCCATAAAGAAAAAATCTGTTTTGTGCACCTTGTTTGGAACGATCTATTCGAATGGGAGTTCCCATATTTTTTGATTCACCAAATATTGAGCGATTCATTTTGCCTTCATTATCAATTTCAGCTTTCATAAGAATGGAAGAAACCCAGCTATTGAATATTCGTGGTCGTTGCTTTGGTTCAATTGGATCTGAGGTTTTAATATTATCATGTTCATTATATAAGAGAATTATTTTGTCTTTTTTGATAATATAAGTACAATACATGTAATCTGTTTTGCCGACGAATACTTGAAGTTTTGGAATATAGTTGATCCATTTTCGTACACCGGATAAGTCATGAAGCATAGTGATCGTTCCTTGTGAAGTATATTCGGTTCCTGAAACCATATTATTCTCAAGAACAAGATAAACTCTGCCATCCTCAGTAACTTTTGAAAAATTTATAGAATAAAATTTTGGAATATATAATTTACCTTTTTGTTCTTTAAAAAGAGCCTCTTTATCAGCTACACTCTTAACAATATCTTGAGTGAATTCCAGTTTTTTATTTGCCACTATTTCTCCTGTTCCCGTTTTGAATTTCAAGTATCCATAACCTGTCAGAAACTCATTATCAATGTCATTATAAGTGTTAAAAACGATCATATCACCAGAAGTAGGGTCAGGGGCAAGTGAAATATTATTCAATAAAGAGGTTCCAAGATCAATTTTCACCTCTTGGTTACTTCCATCTGAAGGATATGAACGAATCATAGCATTATAGTTTGCCACTTTAACTTTTGATGCGTTTTTAGTATATTCTGATACGAACCCAACATTATAATCTTTGGAAGCATAAACCATAGTTCCATCGTTACACAATACAAAATCTTTAATATTGACATTTAGTAGTGGGAAATTTAAAAGCGCATTTCGCTCATTTACACTTTTCAATTCAGAATTGAATGCCTTAAAAGTCAGATATCGCATATCAGATTTTTGTACAGTCGTTGAAAAGGCAAGTCCATCCCAAGAAGTAGTTGTAAGTACAAACAAAGAACTGTCAGGAGAAATTCCATAACCAACATTTAATTTCATATTTCTGAAATCGTAAACATAACTCCATATTTCTTCGGCAGGTTGTAAAGGATCCAATGTAACTTTATCAACAACAGTTGCAAAAACTTTCCTGGTCATTGTAGCTTTATCGTCAATATAGGTAAGCAATACAAATCTACCACCACAATAAAACATTCCCAACATAAATACATCTGTTCCTTTCTCGATACTTGCCGAATAATCCTTTCGTATCAAAGGTTTCATTTGAGAATCAAATTTAATAATACCGGGAGTAATTTTCTTTCCTCGTGCCAATGTATAAACAAAAACATAGGTTTCGGTACCGCTGTCGTGTAAAATATTGCCCATTCGGTCTCCTTTAGATTCAACAAATTCCTGACTCCATATAATTTGTTGATTCTGGCTATGAACCTTAGCTGAAATTAAGAGCCCCGTAAGCATAAAGGCTATAATAAGTTGGATGAATTGATTCATAGTGCTAAATAATAATAATTAGTATATTTGAGGGTCAAATATACAATTTACTCCGATTTGAAAAAAATTATAGCTTTGGGAATGTTTTGCTGTGCAGCCTTTTCCACAGCAGCACAATCAGACACATCAAGGCGCTCTACGGCTACTATTATTTTTGGAAAAGAGGCCAATTTCAACAATGACAGATATAATTTAAACCACTCGTTTAAGTGGATCTATTCTGATCTTCTATTTGGAATGGTTGGACTTCATTATGAACAAAAAATTATTAAAAAGTGGGCAATTGAAGTTGGTGCAGGCTTAACAACATTAAATTTTGTAGGCAATTTCATTAAACAGGGACCTTTGGAAGACAACGAAGATCAGGTATCACCAACTTTCTCACCAGAAAATGATCAAATTGATGAAGATTATGATTTCGAATCTAGAAAGGCAGGAAAAGGAATATTTTATTCCATATCCAGCCGGTATTACTATAATTTTAACGAAAAAGGTCTAGAAGGAGCCTATTTAGCAGTTAAATATCTTTACAGAAAATATAATGATGAGGCTTATGGTCTATCGCCTGAATTTGCAAGTCATGGCACTATCATCTTTGATAAAAATCAACCTCGTACAGAAGAATTTGAAAAAAATTCTAGTTTGAGTTTCGCATGGGGGAAACAGAAAATCTATAAACAATTTACATTTGATATGACATATGGATTGGGAATATTGTTTATAAATGGAGAACGGCGAGATATCGGGTATGTTCCTAATAATACTATTTACGAACGTTCAGCCATAGTGGCTATTAATCCACGTAAAACATCAAGGACCCTGCCTTACTTAGATCTTTCCTTTAAATTCGGATTTGGATGGCATTAATTTGCACATTAAAAGTTGAAAAATTGACTTAGCAAAAAAATTATATTAAAAAGTGATGTCACAAAAATTCAATTGATTAGTGTATAATAAAAAATATTTATGAAAACAAAAGGGGTGCACACAAAATGAACACCCCTTTTATTACATCAAACATAATTTTTTTTTATTAGTCCAAAATCACCCACTCTCGTCCGCGTCTGAAGCGCTGGCCTACGGTTTGGGACGCGGATGTGATTAACATCACGTTTGTGGATAAAACATGCCTAACGCTTGCCCGGTAGCTTTTCGGTTTAAAATATGCCTTGCATGAATACAAATTCATAAATTCTTATTGTTGTGATGTACATTATCAAATGTAAACATGTTTTTTCAAATTTATTACTATTTTTTCACTTTCAAGTATTAATTCTTAACCATTTCAAATTAATTTTTCTATGTCAAGCAATCGTTATTACATCAGATATCAAAATGCTCATTATTTTATTACTCCCACCTTTGTAAACTGGCTGGATGTTTTTATTCGACAGAAATATAAATATGCCTGAAGGGTTTCGTGAAAGTGATAAAAGCCAGATTAATTTAGTTGCTTCAACCAAAACTTCATAATTTTCGCAAGTAGTCCGTCTAAAATATAGTGATTCTCACATACTCGTCCCATGCCACAGGGCCAGCGCTTCAGACGAGTACGATTAAAAGGGATGTTGGGTACGATTAAAAGGGTTTAGGTGGACATTATATAGTGTCCTAATTTTACATTTAAAACCAAATTATATACAAACAAAAATCGGCCCCACATCTGTGAGGCCGATTCAATTTTTTCTAAAATGATTAATCTAATTTTGCTCAGACTACAGTTCACCTTTTCGTTTTCGGAACAGTTAAGCTGTAGTTAGTATTTCTATTAATCCAAAATCAATTTTCCTAACATCTTTCCACCTTTAGCATACGATTCTGCTATTCTTGATCCTGCATCGTAATCATATCCCATCACTTGTGATCCCGGAACTTCTTGTTGCGAAAGCTTTGCAATTACAGTTGTTGGATTTGCAGTCTCCACAAAAATATATTCGAAACTTACAGCAGCTGGTTTCTTCATTACTCCAACATTGAATCCAGGTTCAACAAAAGTTGTTTTTACAATAAGTGTATATTTAGCATCTGGATTGTCACCATATTTTGCACCTGATTTTGCAAGAATTTCATTTATTAGTTCTTCGAACTTGGGTTGGTATCTGTCTTTTCTTGCCTTAATCCAACCTTCTTTAAATTTATCACCTTTACCGGGCTCCTTTTCATTGTACTCTTTCACTTTAGCATCCACATACTCAGCTTCAGTCTTAAATTTACCAACTCCGAAATCTGAATAATCATATTGAATATTAACTTTCTTTTCGGATTTCACAGCATCAATGCTACCACTTATAATTTTAATTTTTTGAGCAAACGCACTGCCTGCATTCACTAAAAGAAATACTGAAACAGCTAACAAGATTTTTTTAGTCATAATTTGAATTTTTGAGGGTTTAGCCGACAAATATAACACGAAAAAGCTATCATCCTTTAGAACAACGATTTTAATTACATTTGCACCCCTTGTAAAACAATGCTGAAACCGGAAAATACTATCACACAATACTGCAGAATCAGTCAAAACACCATTTCCAAAAATGGTAACGTGCTGTTGAGCAACCCCAAAGAACCATTCAGCCAATTTGCCGAAAATGCGTATCGTTTTTTTAAGATAATCTACCCAAAATTTCATAAAATGGATAATTTGTCGAAATTAGGCCTTCTTGCAAGTGATATTATGTTGATTAACAACGATTTACAAAATAAATACTCACCTTTTGAAATTGGAGTGGTTTTGAGCAACAAAAATTCGAGCCTCGATACCGATATTAAATATTACGAACAGGTCAAAAAGGGGGTGGCAAGTCCTGCCATTTTTGTATATTCGCTGCCGAATATTGTCATAGGAGAAATCTGTATCCGAAACGGAATAAAAGGCGAAAATTCCTTCTTCATTTCTGATCACTTTAATGCCTCTCAACAAGTACAGTACGTGAACAATCTTCTCGAATCAAATGTTATAAAAGTTTGCATTTGTGGTTGGGTGGAATTGATTGGAAATACATATGATGCATTCTTGTATCTGGTAGAAAATTCAGATAAAAAAGAAGGTTCCCCATTTAATGTTCAAACTATCGAAAATCTATTTAATAAAAAGATTGAATGACTGATTTAAAAGAGAATTTAAAGAAACAGATTGTTGAACAACTGAATTTAAAAGATATTAACCCTGCTGATATCGGTGACGATCAACCATTATTTGTTGAGGGATTGGGACTTGATTCAATTGATGCTTTGGAATTAATTGTTTTGCTTCAGCAACATTATGGAATCAAATTGGCTAAGGCCGAAGATGGTCCAATAGTTTTCAGATCGGTGAACACAATGGCTGAATACATCATGGCCAATAAGAAATAATTTTCAGATGGGTACCTCCGTTTATGTTGCCAATGTTGGTATCATTTCTCCGATAGGTAACAATCTTGCCGATAATTTACAAGCATTTGAAGAACATCGTTCAGGTGTTGATCGTGCACAGTTTTTAAAAACACGACACGGCGCAGAATTTCCTCTTGCCGAAGTTAAATTTACTAATGAGGAACTCGCAAATAAATACGGCCTCGATGTTGGATTGAGTCGTACCATTTTGTTGAGTTATGCCGCTGCTGCGGAAGCACTTGCTCCATTCGATCGAAAACAAATTAATCAATTTCGTACAGGATTTATTTCTGCCAGCACAGTTGGAGGAATGGATAAAACAGAATCTTTTTTTGAAGATTATAATAACGACTCTCAGTCAGGAGATTTAAAATTGGTGATGCATCACGATTGCGGTAAACCTACCGACTATGTATGCAACAAATTAGGATTGAAAGGTTTTGTTACTACTATCAGCACAGCCTGTTCTTCATCGGCAAATGCAATAATGCTAGGTGCACGCATGATAAAAAGCGGACAACTTGATGTAGTGGTTGCAGGTGGTGTGGATGCATTAACAAGGTTTACACTGAATGGATTTAACACACTCATGATTGTTGATCGTGAACAATGTCGACCTTTGGATCAAACAAGAGTTGGTTTGAATTTAGGCGAAGGTGCCGCGTATGTTGTGCTGATGAGCGAACAAGCAGCAAAAATAGTATCGCCAACTATTCTTTGTAAAATTTCAGGTTATTGCAATACGAACGATTCATTTCATCAAACAGCTTTGTCTGATGATGGTAAAGGTCCGTTTTTAGCTATGCAAGGTGCGCTTAAGATGAGCAGATTGCGACCATCAGATATTAGCTATATCAACATGCATGGTACCGGCACACAAAACAATGATCATGCAGAAGGGAAAGCTGTAGAGAAAATATTTCATCCGAATTATCCAAAATTAAGTTCAACAAAATCTTTTACCGGTCATACACTTGGTGCGAGTGGTGCTATTGAAGCTGTATTTTCTGCTCTGGCAATCAATCAAGGATTAATCTTTCCTAATTTTTCTTTTAAGCAACCAATAGATGGATTACACTTACATCCTGAAACTGAATTTCAAAAAAATGTATCGGTAAATCATGTATTATCCAATTCATTTGGTTTCGGTGGGAATTGCACCTCATTAATATTTTCAAAAGTTTAGCAATGGGCGCATTCATCAACGGAACCGGAAATATTTCGCCACAACGCACTCACAATAACGAGGTGTTTAATGATGGATTCGTCTTTCATCAAGGAAACCGTTTTGCTTGCATTGAACCCGATTACACCCAATTCATTGATGTTAAACAGATCCGAAGAATGAGTAGGATCATTAAGATGGGAGTGGTGGCGGCTCAATTAGCTTCGCGCGAAGCAAACAGCGAAAACCCCGATGCAATTATTGTTGGTACGGCTTTTGGTTGTTTGGAAGATACGAACTCATTTTTATCCAAGCTCGTTCAGTACAAAGAAGATATGTTAAGCCCTACTGCCTTTATTCATTCCACTCACAATACCATTGCGGCACAGGTGGCAATTATGTTTCGTTGTCACGGATACAACAACACGTATGTGCACAAAGGCATTTCGTTTGAAAGCGCTCTACAGGATGCTGTCTTGCTGCTTGACGAAGGCGCTTCAGAAAATGTGTTGGTGGGTGGTGTGGATGAAATTACCGAAGCAAGCTTCAACATAATGAGCAGATTCAGAATGTATAAAAATGCTGAAGAAAATAACGGTGAAAACTTATTTCATCTAAAAACAAAAGGAACCATTGCAGGTGAAGGCGCAGCATTTTTTTCGATTTCAAATTTAAAAACAGAAAACAGTTCATGCGAAATTAAATTTGTGCGTACCTTCTCCTTTAATACTTTGGAAGAGATTATTGCAGAAGCGAAAAAATTATTATCTCAGCACTCCATCACTGTGCCTGATATGGTGCTTGCAGGGCATAATGGCGACAATAAAGATGATGAGTTGACTGCTAAGTTTATTGATGGAATAGGTTGTAATGATGTGATATCGAAATTCAAACATCTCTGCGGAGAATATGGCACCGCTTCGGCATTTGGTTTATGGTTGGCAACAACAATTTTAAAGGAAAAACAAATACCCGGAGCATTCCAACTTCAAAGTTCATCTGTAAACGAAATACAAAATATATTACTCTACAACCACCATGGCAATATTCATCATTCGTTAATACTGGTGACTGCATGTTAAATTATAAAAACACACTCCTTCTATTCTTTGTTCTGTTTAGTGCAACAGGAACTGCGGATTACTTTTTTGAAGTGTCGATGTGGGTGTATGCAATACTTACTGTTTCACTTTTATCAATATTATTTTACGGGTCTTATTTCATCCATTCCAATTTTCATATTCCTGTAATTTGTAATGGGATTTCAACAACTAATGAAATAGCCATTACATTCGACGATGGTCCGGAAGAAAATAATACAGGACAAATTTTAGATATTCTCAAACAAAATCAGTTGCCTGCAACATTCTTTTGCATAGGACATAAAGTAGCTCAAAACCCTTCCCTTATAAAAAGGATGGAAGCAGAAGGGCATTTGATTGGGAACCACAGTTATTCACACCATTTCTTTTTTGATTTATTCTCTAAAGGAAAAATGAAAAAGGAACTTGAAGATACGAATCAAATTGTGGAGGGGGTCATCAGCAAAAAAATGAAGTTTTTCCGACCTCCCTACGGTGTTACCACTCCTATTTTGGCAAAGGCTATACGAGAAACCGGAATGCTTACTGTTGGCTGGAGTGTTCGATCTATGGATACTGTTATTAAATCTGAAGAGAAACTAGTAAATAAATTAAGTGCCGACCTTAAACCCGGCGATGTACTGTTATTGCATGATACTGCTAGAGTAACAATTGACTCCTTGCAACAAATTATTTCAGCAATTAAGAACAAAGGATTGAAGCCGGTAAGATTAGATCAACTTTTAAAAATGGAAGCTTATGGATAAGAAACTATTTTTATTGGTGATGCTGCTATTTTCAGCATTTAACATGATGTCGCAGCCTAAGGGATTCGTAGCGGTTACCAACATATCAGAATTTAGACAACAAATGTCTGAGGCTGCAGCAAAAACAAATTCCGTAAAGAGTGACTTTACACAGGAGAAAAATTTGACAGTACTTGACGAGAAGATTATTTCCAAAGGAATTTTCAGATTCAAAAAACAGAAAAAAGTGAGAATGGAATATATAACTCCATTCAAATACCTGTTTATAATAAATGGCGAAAAAGTAACTATTAAGGATTCACAAAAATCGACATCCTTTTCGGCACGAAGTAATAAACTGTTTACAGTAATCAATAACATCATCATCGATTGCATTCAAGGAACGGCTCTGGATAATAAGGATTTTACTTCAACAGTTTATAAAAACGATAAAAACTATTTGATCGTTCTTAAACCGGTAAAAAAAGAATTAAAAGAATACTTCAACGAAATCAATGTGTCGCTTGACATAAAAGATTTATCGGTTTCAAAATTAGACATGATAGAACCATCCGGTGACAACACTGCGATTCTGTTTCAAAACAAAGAAATAAATGCCACTATCGCTGATACGGAATTTACTACTGATTAGCATGATAACTATATCGTTGGGATGCAAGCAGCCTAATTATTTGCAACTTCCGCAAACTGAAGCAGCAACCTCATGCTTACAATTGCTACATGCAGAATTTAAAACTGTGCTTTACAATGGTCACATCAATGTTGTTGGAAATCATTTAAGCGGCTTATTACTATTTAAACAAACAGGAATAGATTCCATCCGCGTTGTATTCTCCACCGAAATGGGAATTAAATTCTTCGATTTTGAATTCACTCCCTCTGGCTTTAAAGTGATTTATTGTATTGACAAACTGAATAAAAAAGTGGTACTAAATCAACTTGAAAAAGATTTAGGATTATTGTTGTTTCAAAACTTAAATAAAAACAACATTAACTATTACAAAGGGGATAATGAAATTTACATGGAACAGGCTGCAGGAAAATCAGCTACTTATTATGTTGCTGATACAACATGCGCCAAAATTAAACGAATAGAAGATGTTTACAAAGGAAAACCCAAAGTTAAAATTCATTTAACCGAAATAAACGGTGGCATGCCTGATTCTGTTTACATCGATCATAAAAATTACGAATTCAATATCAGTTTAAAACAAATTCAACAATAATGTTAAAAAATCATTTTTACACACTAACTGATCCTGTTTCCATAGAGGGAATAAATTTCAGAACCGAAATTAAACTGAACAGCAAGCATCCTATTTTCAAAGGTCATTTTCCCGGACTTCCTGTAGTGCCGGGTGTTTGCATGATGGCAATTGTAAAAGAAATTTTGCAAAAGGGAGTAGGGAAAAAATTAATGTTGGAAAAAGCCGACAACATCAAATTTATGGCACTCATTAATCCAAATGAACACCCTTCGGTGGAAGTAGAGATTAAATATTCGCAAAACGATGATGGGACCTACTCTACCGATGCAGTTATTTATGCCGCTAACAGACCCTATTTTAAACTTTCAAAAGCATTGTACCGTTGATTGAAAAATGGATAACATAAGCACATATCAGGTAAAATTTAAATCACTCAAGATCTGTGTGCTTATTCCTACCTATAACAATTCTGCTACCTTAAAAAGTGTTATTGATAGTGTTTTAGAATACACCAATGAAATAATTATTATCAACGATGGTTCCACAGATACCACCGATTCTATTTTATCGAATTATCCCTTCCTTAAACAAGTAAATTATTCAAATAACAAAGGCAAAGGATGGGCATTACGCACAGGTTTTAAATTTGCTTGCGAACAAGGATATGACTATGCAATTACCATTGATTCGGATGGACAACATTTTGCAAAAGATTTACCTGTGTTTATTGAGAAACTAGAATCAGAAGGTCCTTGCTTGATAATTGGTGCGCGAAATATGAATCAATCCTCTGTGCCGGGTAAGAGTAGTTTCGGTCATAAATTTTCAAATTTTTGGTATTGGGTAGAAACCGGTTTAAAAGTTCCTGACACACAATCAGGTTACAGATTATATCCTGTAAAATTATTAAATTCCACTTCTTTTTATACTCGAAAATTTGAATTTGAAATAGAAGTCCTTGTAAGAGCTGCTTGGAAAGGAATTAAAATTGAATCTGTTCCCGTATCAGTTTACTATGCACCCGCAGGAGAAAGAGTAACACATTTCAGACCATTCAAAGATTTTACAAGAATAAGTATCTTAAACACACTGCTTGTTTTAATTACTTTTCTATACATCAACCCAAGAAATTTTTTGAGAGCCATTTTCAAACAAGAAACTTATACAAAACTTAAAAACGAAGCCTTAAACCGCGAGGAGTCGAATATGCTTTCTGCCGTTTCAGTTGGATTTGGTGTATTGATGGGACTTCTTCCAATTTGGGGATTTCAATTAGTAACTGCCATTGCATTGTCCGTACTGTTTCGATTGAACAAAGCATTAGTAATAATTAGCGCAAACATCAGTCTTCCACCACTCATTCCATTTATAATTTTTCTTAGCTATAAAATTGGGACCATTTGGGTAAGCGAAAATACCATTCAATTAAATTTCGACAAAAATATTACGCTTGAAGTCATTCATGAAAACTTTATGCAATATCTGTACGGAAGCATAACACTAGCAATTGGATCAGCGTTGTTCTTCGGCATCACAACTTATCTGTTACTGACAATATTCCGTAAAAAGAAAACTATTTACGCCAATGAGTAAGCTGTTTTTGGCAATTTATTCCTTTTTTGAATACCGCAAAGCGGTACTGTTTGGCGTGTTTGGAGGTGTTTTGTTGCTATTAATCGTACTAGCATCCAAAATTGA
Organism: uncultured Bacteroidota bacterium; assembly: GCA_963814475.1. Classification (GTDB taxonomy): domain Bacteria; phylum Bacteroidota; class Bacteroidia; order AKYH767-A; family OLB10; genus JADKJB01. The sequence goes on from CAWFDA010000018.1 coordinate 74,436, forward strand.
ATTGAGTGAAAATGTTTTTGAAATGCTTCCTCAGGAAAAAAATTCGGAACAACTCACTTCCTTCATGAAAAACTCCAAATTTTCAGATCGAATGCTGGTGATTATCTCACAAAAAGACACCACAGCCGAAGCTGATGCGGATCAATTAATTAGTCTTGCTGATTCTTTAGCCGATAAAATCTCTTCCAACTTAAATCAGTACATCAGTTTACTCAATTACAAAACTGACGACAGTAGTATCTCTAAAGTTTTAACTGTTTTTGATGAGCATCTTCCCATATTTTTAGATGAGAGCGATTACCAACAATTGGATTCAACCATCACAGAGTCAGGGATAAAAAATAAAGTAGAATACAATTATCAAGCTTTGTTGTCACCCTCCGGAATTGGGTTAAAAAAATATATTTTAAACGATCCTTTGGGTATAAATTTTTTGACCTATAAAAAATTGGATGCCTTTAAAACTGATGAGAGCATTGAACTGTATGACAATCATTATTTAACTGCGAACCGGAGAGCTTCATTGATGTTTATTGATCCTGTTTACCCGGCATCAGAAACAGAAAAAAACATAACCTTTTTTAACAAAATGGATAGTGTTGTACAAAAATTTAATGCAGATCAACCAACTATAAACACAATTTATTTTGGAGCTCCATTAGTAGCAGCCGGAAATTCAAAACAAATTAGAAAAGATATATTATTAACATTATCAATCACCATCGCACTTTTACTGCTTGTGATAATCTTATATTTCAGAAACCTTACAACACCAATATTCATTCTTATTCCGGTAATTTTCGGAGTTCTATTTGCAATTAGCATCATTGCAGTACTAAAAGGAAGTATTTCAATTATTTCCATTGGAGCAGGATCATTGGTGTTAGGAATTGCAATAAATTATTCCTTGCATTTTCTCACACATTTAAAATACCACCCTAACACGCACGATGCAATAAAGGAATTATCATTTCCAATGACAATTGGTTCACTAACTACCATTGGAGGATTTATTTCATTGCAATTTGTGAATGCACCTGTTTTGCGCGACTTAGGTTTATATGCTGGACTTAGCCTATTAGGAGCGGCTTTAGCGACTCTTATTTTTCTACCTCATTTTGTTAATCCGAAAAAAACAAATACAGATTCGAACATTATACAGAAAGAACCCTTTTTGTTTTTTTGGTTAAACAAGATTCCAACAAACAAGTATTTTTTGTGGGTCTTAATTCTAGTTACTCCTATTCTTTTGTATTTCGCTCCACAAGTCGAATTTGAAACTGATTTGAGCAAAATTAATTACATGTCGGAGGACTTAAAGGCGTCTGAAAAAGAGGTAAATAATATTAGCAACTACTATCAAAAGTCGATTTATTTATTTAACAAGGGCACATCATTTGAATCGGCACTTGTTGAAAGTGAAAAATCGCTTCCGCTGCTTCAAAAGCTTAAAAGTGAGGGTGTCATAACTAAATTCACCAGTGTATCCCAACTACTTCCCTCGATAGAAGAGCAAAAAAGAAGGATTGCTAAGTGGGAGGCGTACTGGTCGCAAGAAAAAATAAATACAGTTTACGAAAGGTTATCTACTGAAGGAAACATTTATCAATTTAAAAAAAGCACATTTCTTCCTTTCAAAAACATAACCGAAAAAAGATATGAAACATTAACTACTCAAGAAACTACTACACTTAGAGAATCACTTTTAAATAATTTTATTGATGAAAGAGACGACAAGGTAGCGTTGACAAGTCTAATTAAAACCACGCCTGAAAATGCACAAACAGTTTACAATACATTTACGGATTCTGAAAACACAACATTATTCGATAGAAAATACATTACTGATAAATTGGTAGGAATTGTGAATGCAGATTTTAATTTCATTACCATTTGGACTTCATTATTCGTTTTCCTCGCATTATTGCTTACCTACGGCAGAATAGAATTGGCTCTAATTTCATTTTTACCAATGGTAATATCATGGATTTGGATACTTGGAATTATGGTGTTGTTAGATATAAAATTCAATATAATAAATATTATTTTGTCAACTTTAATTTTTGCTTTAGGTGATGACTTTTGCATATTCACAACGGATGGATTACAACAACGTTATGCCAGGAATGCCAAAAACATAAATTCTGTTACTATATCAATCGCACTTTCCGTATTCACCACAATAATTGGAATGGGTGTACTTATTTTCGCAGAGCATCCTGCACTTCATTCAATTGGATTTGTTTCAATCGTAGGGATTTTATGTGTTTGGTTGATATCGCAGGCGTTACAACCAATATTGTTTAACATTTTCATTACCAAACCAACAGCGTCCAAACATGAACCATATGCATTTTTTAATATCATCAAATCCATTTTCGCTTTCTCTTACTTTACATTTGGTGCTATATTAATTGGAATTATAGGTATAATACTTCTAAAGCTCCTTCCTGGAAATCTTGCCAAAAGAAAATACATTTATCACTTTATCCTAAGTAAATTTTGCGGATCGATGATTTACATTATGATGAATGTAAAAAAGAAAATTATTAATAATAACAAAGAAGATTTTTCAAAACCTGCAGTGATCATTGCCAACCATACATCATTTTTGGATATTCTGTTGTTGATAATGCTTCATCCGAAATTAATTTTACTCACCAACAAATGGGTGTGGAATTCACCGGTATTCGGGTTAGCCATACGTCTTGCCGAATATTATCCGGTTATTGAAGGAGCAGATAACACTATTCCACAACTCTCTAAAAAAGTGAAAGAGGGTTATTCTATTGTAGTTTTTCCGGAAGGAACACGTTCGGTAACCGGAAAGATTGGAAGATTTCATAAAGGTGCATTCTTTTTGGCTGAGAATTTAAAATTGGATATTTTACCAATTCTAATTCATGGCGCTAACTATACTATGACAAAAAATCATTTCTATTTGAAAAATGGTTCACTCACATTAAATTTTTTGCCGAGGATAAAAGTTGATGATACCACATTCGGTGTAACCTACCAGGACCGCACAAAATTAATTGGAAAATATTTCAGAGTAGAATATCAGAAATTAAGTGACCTAATTGAAACACCCATTTATTTTAAAAAGCAATTATTTAGTAATTTTCTGTTTAAAGGTCCTGTTTTGGAATGGTATATGAAAATTAAAGTTGGGCTTGAAAACAACTATGAGATCTTCAACAATCTAATACCAAAATCAGGGAAAATTACCGATGTGGGCTGTGGATATGGTTTCCTTTCATACATGCTGGGATACACTTCGAAAGAACGACAAATAATTGGAATTGATTACGATGCAGAAAAAATTGAAATAGCTCAGCATGGATATTTAAAAAGCGAGCATGTTAATTTTGTTCATCAGGATATTATGAAATACCAATTCTCCAATGAAGATGCAATTATCTTGAGTGATGTATTGCACTACCTCGAAGCAAACCATCAGCAACAGTTACTAGAAAATTGTGTTCAAAATACCAATCCCGGAGGAATTATTGTAATAAGAGATGGTGTTAAAGAACTGGAAAAAAGACACAAAGGAACTCGACTTTCAGAACTTTTTTCAACTAAAATTCTGGGTTTCAACAAAACCGGTAAACAGGGGTTGAGTTTTTTATCAATGTCATTCATCGAAACCTTTGCAGGAAAACATAATTTAAAATTATCGATGATTGATAACACCAAGTTAACTTCAAATCTTATTTTTGTACTTAAAAAACCGTCCTGAGTGGAGCAGAATAAAAAAATAGTGATAATTGGTAGCGGCATGGGTGGCTTAGTTTGCGGTGCAATTTTGGCGCGTGAAGGCTATAAAATCACTATATTGGAGATGAATCGTCAGATCGGCGGCAATCTTCAAACTTATGCGCGAGACAAACATGTATTTGATTCGGGAGTTCATTATGTAGGCGGACTAGACAAAGGGCAAAATCTTTACAAAATATTCAAATTTCTTGGTATTTTAGATGAGCTAAAAATGGAAAAGCTGGATGAGGATGCGTTTGATAAAATAGTTTTTTACAGCGATGGTGCTGAATATTCATTTGCACAGGGCTATGATAAGTTCAGTAAATCATTGTTGAAGCAATTTCCGGAAGAAAAGGAGGCAATTGATAATTACTGTGCCTACTTACAAAAAGTTTGTGCACGTTTCCCGCTTTATAATTTAAGGGAAGGCGACTATCTTGAAAAATCGGAATTTTTGGAGGTTAATACTAAATCCTTCATTGAGTCATTAACATCCAATCAACGACTTCGAAATGTGTTAGGTGGCAACAATTTGCTTTATGCAGGAATTGCTGCAAAAACACCGGTGTATGTTCACGCACTAGTGGTGAATAGTTATATTGAAAGTTCATGGAGAATGATTCATGGCGGTTCGCAAATTGCAAAACTTTTAAGTCGTATCATCAAAGAAAATGGAGGAACGATTAAAAATCGGACTGAAATAGTAAAAATTGCTGTAAACAAAGGCAAAGCTGAATATGCAGAAGCCAAAGATGGCACAAAATATTATGGTGATTATTTCATCTCTAATGCTCATCCTGCAAAAACTCTTCAGATGACTGAAACAGAGGTTATCAGGCATGCTTACAGAAATAGAATTAGTGGACTAGAAAATTCAATTTCCATTTTCATCCTCAATATTACCCTCAAACCGGGGATGCTTAAAAATGAAAAAACGAACTACTATTGTTTAATGCATGACGATGTATGGGGTAGTCCGGAATATTCGGAAGAATCATGGCCTCATGCATATGGTTTGTTTTTCTCAGGGCTGCCTTCCGGGACTGAATATGCCAGTGGCCTAACAGTGATGGCCTATATGAAATATAGCGAAGTCGAGAAATGGAAAGATACCATGAATACTGTCGGTACACCTGGTGATAGAGGGAGGGAGTATGAAGAATTTAAAAAGGCTAAAGCTGAAAAACTACTTGATCTCGTAGAAGTCAGATTTAAAGGACTTCGAAATGCCATCTTAAATTATTACACTTCAACACCATTAACATTTCGTGATTATATGGGAACTGATGACGGTTCAGTATATGGTATTATTAAAGATTATAAACACCCTTTAAAAACATTTATCTCTCCTCGAACAAGATTAGACAATTTATTGCTTACCGGTCAAAATATTAATCTTCACGGTATTTTGGGAGTATCAATAAGTTCAATTGTAACGTGTTCGATTTTGTTGGGTATGACAGAATTAATTAAAAAGATTGACGATGCGCAAACTGAATAAATTTATTCGGTATCCACTATATTTTATTTTGGGATTGATCATCATTTTTGGTGGTTTTATTGCGTATGTTTCTGTTTTTGCGATTTCCACTCCTCCAAATCCTCAAAATATTAAAGTACTCGATGAACAAGTAACTGTAAAAGACACAAATTTTTATGTACTTGGAAATAACTGGCTCCGAAAAAGTAATAGTGGCCTTTGGGAGATGTATGTGGAAGGCGAAGCGTTTGAAAGAGGGGTAATCAATGGGAAACTTTCCAAAAATTTGATTCATGAACAGGAAGTTGCCTTCAGTGAACAAATATTTAAATTAGTTCCTTCCGCTTTTTACAGAGATTTTCTGAAATATCTAATTGCATTCTTTAATAGGAATTTGGATGATAATATAACTGAAGAAATTAAATTGGAAATTTATGGAGTGTCTCAATCCGCTTCAACTGAATTTAATTATATAGGCTCTCCTTATCAACGGATGCTGAACTACCATGCAGCTCACGACATTGGTCATGCATTACAAAACCTGGCATTGGTAGGTTGCTCATCATTCGCAACATGGGATAAAAAATCGGAAGATAACAATTTAATTATTGGAAGAAATTTTGATTTTTATGTAGGCGATAAATTCGCCCAAAATAAAATCGTGATGTTCATGAAGCCTGAAAAAGGCATTCCATTTATGATGGTTACCTGGGGTGGAATGACGGGTGTTGTTTCAGGAATGAATATGCAAGGGTTAACAATTACACTCAATGCGGCTAAATCAGAGATTCCTACCGGCTCCGCAACTCCTATTTCGATATTGGCCAGAGAAATTTTACAATATGCCGGTACAATTGATGAAGCAGTAACCATCGCAAAAAAAAGAAAGACTTTTGTTTCAGAATCCTTTTTAATAGGTTCTGCAAAGGATCACAAAGCAGTATCCATTGAAATAACACCAAACGAGGTTACTGTTTATGATCCTCACCAAGATCAAATTGTTTGCACCAATCACTATCAAAGTAAAGAACTGGGAAATTCAGAAAGTAATAGATTGCAAATGAATGAAAGTGCTTCCGTTTATCGGGAAGATCGAATTAAAGAATTGCTTGCTTCTACCACTGAAAACACTCCCGAAAAAACAGTTTCCATTTTAAGAGATCAACTGGGTAAAGAGAATAAATTTATTGGTTATGGTAATGAAAAAGCCATCAATCAACTTATCAGTCACCATTCTATTGTATTTGAACCAGAAAAGTTAATGGTATGGGTTTCGAGTAATCCGTGGCAGTTGGGTGCATTTATGGCTTATGATTTGAATAAAATATTTGCAATGAAAGGTTTAGAAACGAACCATGAAATAATTGACACGCTTTATACCATTCCACCTGATACATTTTTAATGAGTGATGATTATAAAGATTTTGTATCCTTCAGACATCTCAAAGAAAAAATGTTGAACAATGAAGATGTCGATCCTAACAAATTAATTGCTTTGAATCCAGAATATTATAATACTTATGTAATTGCAGGAGATTACAGCTTCAGAAAAAATCAACTTTCTAATGCTAGAAACTATTATGAAAAGGCACTAACAAAAGAAATTGCAACAAAAACAGAGGAGAATTATATAAGAGAACAATTAATCAAATGCAAAGAGTAGAATTAAATTCAACACAACTCGAAAGATAATGATTATTGGAATTGGAATTGATATGATAGAAACAGATCGAGTTGCCAAAAAAATATCCGGCGATATAGGATTTCGTGAATATGTATTTTCTTCAACAGAAATTAATTATTGCGAAGCAAAAACCAATAAAGCTGAGCATTATGCAGCGCGCTTTGCTGCAAAAGAAGCACTTTTAAAAGCTTTTGGAACCGGTTTGCTAGGAGGTCTTAATCTAAATGAAATTAGTATCAGTGGTGACGATAGCGGAAAGCCTTCTATACAATTTACCGGTGAAACTGCAGAAAAAATAAATCTAAAAGGTGAATTTATCTACCATGTAACCCTATCGCACCTAAAAAGTATTGCATGTGCCATGGTAGTGATTGAAAAAAAGTAATGCCCATGAACAATATCTCCTTTGCCGGTAAAGCGGAAAGTATAAAATTTCAGGAAAGTGAATTAAAAAACATGTTGAGTTATCTCAATACGCATTCGCCTTTTTATAAAAAACTATTTTCAGAAAACTCGATTGATATTCATTCCATCCAAACAATTTCGGATCTCAACAAAATCCCAGTAACTACTAAAGATGATCTGCACGGTTTTAACTGGGATTTTTTATGTGTCGATAAAAGTAAAATCGTAGAATATTGTAATACTTCAGGCACACTGGGAACGCCGGTAACAATTGGTTTAACAGAGAGTGATTTACAAAGACTTGGACACAATGAATATCTTTCATTTCTTAATGCTGAAACAACTTCCCACGACATATTTCATTTAATGCTTTCTCTCGACCGGCAGTTTATGGCGGGAATTGCTTATTATCTAGGTGCACGCAAACTTGGGGCAGGAATTATAAGAGGGGGACCCGGTAATTTTGGAATGCAAATTGAAACAATAAGTCGTTTGTGCCCCACCGTGCTCATCGCTGTTCCATCATTTATTGTAAGTCTGCTTGAATATGCTCAAAACAGAAATATTGACTTGAATTCAACAACAGTCACAAAAATTATTTGCATAGGCGAAAATATCAAGGATGAGAATTTGCAACCAAATGCTCTTGCTCAACGAATTCTAAAAAGTTGGAATGTTCAACTTTTTTCTACCTATGCTTCCACTGAGCAACAAACAGCTTTCACCGAATGTGTCCAAGGTAAAGGTGGCCATCATCAGCCTGAACTAATGATTTTTGAAATACTTGATGACCAAAATCAACCAATGGCTGCCGGTGAATACGGAGAACTTACAGTAACCACTCTAGGTGTTGAGGGGATGCCCTTACTCAGATATAAAACCGGAGACATTTGTACATACTTCGACGAATCTTGCGGATGTGGCAGAACAACTTCTAGGCTAGGGCCAATTATTGGACGCAAAAAACAGCTTATTAAATATAGTGGTACGACTTTGTATCCTCAATCAATTTTTAATGTTCTGAACAGCATTGATTTTATTCAAGATTATGTGATTGAAGTTTCAAAAACTGAACTTGGATTGGATAATCTGATTCTCTACATTTCGTTGAAAAATGATATTGAAAATCACCAACAAACCATTAAACATGCACTGCAGTCGGGGTTGCGGATAGTTCCCGAAATTCAATTCACCAACGAATCTCAGATTCAAAAACTGCAAGTTCAGGAGGGGAAAAGAAAAATAAATAAATTCATAGATAATCGATAATCTTTTGGCCTTCAATCAGTTTAAACATATGAAGCAACCTATAAAAATTCATCATCAGAGTTGTGTCTGGAATTATTTGCAGTACCTTTACAGATAGAAACTCTTTCACAAAAGGAAAAACTAGATTTTAATTTAGAACAAAGAAAAAATATTGAAGTGTATATGAGAAAGGAACAAGTGGATGTTTTAGTGATTGGAGCCGGTCCTGCAGGATCTGTTGCAGCTTCATTAATAAATAAAAGCGGACTCAAGGTAAAAATAGTGGAAAAATTAAAGTTTCCTCGATTTGTAATCGGTGAAAGTTTATTGCCTCGTTGTATGGAAGCATTGGAAGAGGCCGGTTTCTTAGATGCATTAAAAGCTCAAGGTTATCAGGAAAAATTTGGAGCAAAATTTGTAAAGGATGGGAAAGTATGTGATTTTAATTTTTCTGAAAATTTTACTGATGGTTACACCTGGACATGGCAAGTTCAGCGTGCACATTTCGATACTGTTTTGATTAACGAAGTACAAAAAATGGGAGTGCCTGTTGAATTTGAAACGGGTGTTACTGCAATAAAATTTAATGGAACAAATTCTGTTACCACAGTTGTTGATTCAACCGGTGAAGAAAAAGAAATTTCTGCTCGTTACATAATTGATGCAAGCGGATATGGCCGTGTAATCCCCAGATTATTTGATCTCGATAAACCATCAAGTCTTCCTGTCCGCAAAACTCTTTTTGCACACATGAAGGATCCCGATCGGAACGCCTATCATGAGCCAAACAGAATCACCATTGTTTTACACCGTCGTGATGTGTGGATTTGGATCATTCCTTTTTCAACAGGAATTACCTCGGTTGGTTTTGTAGGTGATGCTTCCTACTTTGATAAATTCACAGGAACACCGGAAGAAAAGTTAGTGGCTATAATGGCAACAGAACCGGAACTTAAAGATCGCTTCAAAGATGTAGAATTTATTTTTGAACCCAGAACACTCGAAGGTTGGTCAATGTCGACTAAGACTTTTTTTGGTGATGGATTTGTACTTACCGGAAACGTGACAGAATTTCTTGACCCTGTTTTTTCATCAGGAGTGACTCTTGCTACCGTGTCGAGTCAAATAGCTGCCAAGCTGGTGATAAAAGAATTGAATGGTGAAAAAGCAAATTGGCAAAAGGAATATACTAATGTAATGATGCAAGGGGTCGACGTATTTCGTTCCTATGTAAACGGATGGTATGATGGGAATTTACAGGATATCTTCTTTGCTAAAAAACCAAATCTTGAAATTCAAAAACAAATTTGTTCTGTGTTGGCCGGCTATGTGTGGGATACCGAAAATCCGTACGTAAAAAATCATGACAGGGTTTTGAAAACACTTGCCCATGTTCTAAAAATTGAAGAAGCACAGATGAAAGACTAAATTCAGATTTTATAATTAAAATTTATAACACTCCATTTTAGTTACATCCTTCATATAGTACAATTTCCCGTCAACTAAATCAACATCATAAACAGGATCTTTATCTTTTCCGATTTGGATTGTATTCATCACTTTTCCATCTACTTTACTTACTTGCAATAATTTTACATCTTTTTTTGATTCTGCCGTCATTACTAACATATAATCGGTGGCTTGAGTAGTTGCTGAAAAGCGCTGTTGTGCCATGGCAATGTAGGCGGCTGTATAGGTAGCGCCTTTCACGGTGGCATCACCAAAAGTTTTAGAAATACTTGCGGTAACATCTTTAGTAGCTTTCGACTGGCTATCTTTCACTTCGATTGATTGTGATGCTGCGCCGAAAGCCGCAGAATAAGTTGCGTAGGCAGCGGTGTAGTAAGCGGCTCTTACCGCAGATGCAATTAGTAACGCTTTTTTAAAATCGGAAATGGTTGGCGCAGGAAAGTATTGAGTAAATTTCACAGCTCCTTTATTATCAAAAAGAGCAAGATTTTGATCCGATGTAATGAGAATTCCTTTTGCCGATATTTCGATTGCTGATGGCTTTTCTTTTCCTTGAAAAACAACAGGAGTTTTGCTAAGTGCTTTTATGGTAGTAGCATTCACATCCATATGATAAAGTAAATTATCATTGGAATTAAAAACATAAATATTCTGCATATCACTCGCAATCAAATGCGCTCCTCCTTCGAGTGCTTTCTCCCAATACCATTCACCTGTTGTGATGTTAAAGAGATTCACATTTTCGTTGGTGCCAACAAGAACGCCTGTAGGTAATATTTCGGTATAAGAAACCATTCCTTTAATCTTCGCTGCTTTATCAATGGTAAACATTCCACTTTTAGGATCGAGGATGGTCACTGCACTACTATTCCCACTTCCACTCACCACTAAAATTCGTCCATCGCCCAAAGGTGCCATCCCAGCAGCAGGACCTTTCAGATTCAAGCCACCGCCCTTTTTCCCAAGCATTTTAGATCCATTTGAATAATTGAGCATATTAATATTTCCACCGGCTGAAGAACACACGATCAAACCATCTGCGGAAGCGAAACTAATACCTAGCGGCTGCGACAGTTCTATAACGGCAGGCCACATATGTTTACCGGATGTAGTTTCAAAAGCCATATACACAGAGCTAAAAGTAATACTCACCGATTTCACTCCTTTTGAGTCTGTTTTGGTAGATTCATTTTTTTTCTGAGCAGCAATAAGAAATATTTTATCATTGTCGGGAGGAATGATTAGTTGTGCCATTATCTCTTCTTTAGTCAATTTTTTAGAAGCATACACTTCTAGCATACTTAATGTTGATGACATGCCTGCTGTTTTAGGGTCTAAGCCGGTTTTCCAAAACTCTTCACCTGTTGCAGCATTTACTTTTGATGCAAAAAATGCAGAGGTGATTAAAATTTCATTGTTACCTAAATCTTTTACTCCGGTTGTAAAACTATATGATCCACTTTTCGACCACAATTTTTCGCCGGTAATCATATCCACCATCACCATTTCAGTATTCTTTCCTCCTTTTGAAGTTCCGATTACTAATATTTTACCACTGAGGTAAAGAAAATATTTATCATTTACTTCTTCTAAACCTGCAGACTTCGAACTAAAAACGATACTTCCTTTCAAAGGATTCACAACATATACACTTTTGGGAGCATCGGCCGATGACATAGCCACAAAAGGAGATTTTGGAATTTGCTCATAAGAATTTGCAGGGCTATTTTTTAACTCTTCAATCACCCACATTTCTTCTCCGGTTTTGGTGTTTATTCCGATTAGACCTGTACTGGTGGATGCCACCAATAATCCAAGAGTTGTAACTTTTTGCCAAAGTATTCCTTGTTTCATGTCTTTTGTCCACAATGGAGCTATGTTTTGAGCATTAACATTGGTGCAAGTGAGCATTTGCATGAAAATGCCAATAGAAAGAATAGATTTTAATGTCTGTTTCATGTTTTTGGGGGATTAAAATGACTAGAAGCACCATCAATAATTTTTTGAATCAGTGCATCATAACCATGTAAATATCAACTTTTTTCCATTAAATACCAAATAGAATCGTATTTACCTCTCTCTGACAGTGAAAATGCATCATTTGAAGGTGAAAATGCGTCTTGTTTTCAGCTATTACCATTTCTGAAATATTGTAGTCAAAACAAAATGTTAAACTATAAAACAAATAAGCTCATGTTAAAAAATCTAACCGCATTATTTATAACATTGCTGCTGAGTTCAACAACAATTGCGCAACCAATTCCGGGGACTCGAATATCGTATCAACATTTAAATGGCGATTCCTATTTAATTAAGGTTATATTTTACTGGGATTGCTCTACCATACTTCCACCTACTTTTGTTAAAGTATGTTTCAGTTCTGATTCCTGCAGTGTACAGGATTCAATAATGTTGCCGGTAACAGTCCAAGGTGTTCAGCTTCCTCCATTTAATTTATTACCTTTTGTGACCTCAAGTTGTAATGGAGGATCAGGTTTTGGTGTTGAGAAGTGGACTTATAGCGATACTCTTCAATTGCCATTTCAATGTACAGATTGGATTCTATCCTATTCCAATGCTGAAGAATACGATTGGTTGAGTGCTACTTATTATCCCAATTATTTTAATTCAACAAAAATAAATAATAAATATTTTCAAGATAATAGCTCAATAGAAATAAATACAGATCCGGGATTTCAATACTGCGTTGCTCAAATGTCATACATCAATTTTAGTGCAACAGATATTGATGGGGATTCATTGGTCTACCAGCTGGATTCTGTACAGTTAGATAGTCAACAATGTCCGTTAAATCCAATTATTTCGATATTCCCAAATTATATTGATTACTTGAATGCTATTTATCCATTTGTACCGGTGAGTGTTGATCCGCAAAATGGATTAATGAGTTTTATTCCTCCTTATATTCTGGCAGGAATGGTTTCGGTTTCCATCCACGAATTCAGAAATGGGATAAAAATAAATTCTACACTGGTTCAACAACAAGTTTATGTCGTTTCAGGATGTATCAATTCATCTTTGAATGAAAATACAGAATCAACTTTAACACTGTCGCCTAATCCTGCAACAAATGTTCTTGAATTAAATTTGTATAGCTTTGAAAGACTTACTAAAATATTCATAACAAATAACACCGGCCAACCGATAAAAAATTTAGAAATTCATGATCCTTCAATTCAGAATTACAATATCGATGTTTCAGATATTCCCTCTGGCATGTATACAATTTCAGCTATTAGTTCTAAATCAATTAAATACAAAAAATTTATTAAACTATAGAGTGTGGGATTAAATTCTATAGATTTCTGTAAAATCACTACATTTAATAAAAATTTTCACTTCATAGGCAACAAAACCAATTACCTCAATGTCTTATTCAAAGTTAGTATTGTTACTATGCTTATAAAAAATTCAATTCCAATAATTTCAATTATAAAAAATTTTGTTTAAATTAAACTGGCCATGAAAAAAATTATTTTATTTATCGCATTAATGTTTCTACTCATCTCAAATGGAACAGTTCAAGCACAATACATTTTATCACTTACAATATCACCAACAAATCCAACAACAAACGACACAATAACCATTTATGCTGAGTGTGCGTTCCCATCAGGCAATTGTGATGAACATACACAAGGAGAATTCATCAATGGAAACATTATTTCTGCCTTTTCTTTGCATTGTTTAGGACCATTAACTGTAATTTGCCAAGATACTGATACTTTCACCTTCCCACCTTTACCCGCCGGAAATTATTCATTTATTTTTCAATTGGATGCCGGCTTCGGTTCTGTTCCTTGCACTCCGGGAATAGTCCCAGGACCGAGTGATACACTTGATTTTGTTGTTGATGTAGCTAATGGAATTGAAAATCCAGGGCAAATCAACGATTTAGAAATTTCTCCCAACCCGGTAAGTGAAGAATTAGTGTTTCATTATGGAGGAAACTTGGAGCAAATTGGTGTAACCGACATTTCCGGAAAACAAATCATTGTGCAAAAAGTATTTTCTTCAAACGAAAATACTTTTATTTACGATGTTAGCAATTTGAGCAAAGGTGTTTATTTGATTTCAATCACCAATGAAAAATCACACATTATTAAAAGATTTGTAAAGCTCTAAATTCCTGTTCACCTATTTTACAGGAAATTTATACAGTGTTTGGGCTTATTCAAATAATTTAAATTTTTATTATTGATTTGTAGAAATAATCAAAATGAATGTCCTATTTTTATGTTATTCTATGAGAAGTTCAATTAAAACATGTTTTTACCAAAATATTGACTACATTTGGATGATTATACATAATAAAATTTAACCTATGTTCTCCGAAGAACTTAAAAGCTGGAATATTCAAAAAGCCAAACTCCAAAAACAGTTTGCTTATTTAACTGATGAAGACCTAACCTATACAGAAGGCAAGAAAGATGCGATGTTGGAAAGGCTTCAATTAACCCTTGGGAAAACCAAAGGGGATCTAATAAAGTTGATCGAATCTCTCTGAGACTTCATTTAATTATTGGCAAAAACCTACTCCGTTTGTCGTAAATATTCTACAACTTTACCTCTAACAACTCCTTCAACTTGTAATTCCCTCTAAAAGGAGCTAATTTTTAAACCCTAGTAAAAAAATCATTCCTGTTTTTCGTGTTAAATAGCGAATTTTGTATAATTTTGTACATTAATTCGGATACTTCGTCAATAGTTATCGAAAATATCGGAAGCTGCCTTTTAGGTTGAAATGCAGCATCAATTACAATAATCTTTAATCAATTATAACAATGAAAACAACTTTACTTTCAGTAGTAATTCTCTTAGGCATGTTTGCGTTTGCACTTCCTGCTAAATCTCAAAATGCATTGGACTTCGACAATGTTGATGACAAGGTTTCAGTTACCGCTGGATCATCTTTAATTGCCAACAGCCCTGCACTCTCTCTTTCTTTTTGGGTGTACCCTGAAAATGCTGCTCCAACATTTCCTGATTACGACGGATTTGCAGGAATCAGAAACAATGCTGATGCCGACTTTTATATTTTGCAACTTACAGCAACTAATGTAGAAGCTCGTTTCAGAAATAGTGCCGGAGTTCCATACGATATCGTTTTCCCCGGATTAATTTTGAATGCATGGCAACATTTTGTAATGACATACGACGGAACAAATTTATCATTGTACCATAACGGTCTACCTGCAGGTTCAATTGCTGCCTCAGGGGTCATTAGTAATTCAGCAGTATTGTTTAATATTGGAAATCTTGAATATCAAGGCACAAATTTTTTAACAAATGGAAAACTTGATGAAGTGAGTTTGTGGAGCAAGGCATTATCTCCTTCTGAAATTACATGTATCTATAATGGTGTCATCAATCCTTCTGAAACCGATCTGCAATTATATTATAAATTTAACCAAGGTGTTGCAGGTGGAAGCAATGGAACAATTACTACTGCCTTAGATGCTGCAGGAAATATCAATGGAGTGTTGAGTGGATTTGCACTTACAGGCGCCGGTTCCAATTGGGTAGCAGGAGTTACTACAGGAAATTCATCAACAATTAATGATCTCCTGTGTCCCGGTACAAGTTATATTTTCGGTAGTCAAACTATTACTGCTCCAGGAACTTATTATGAAGCGTTTCCAACTACTTCAGGATGTGATTCAGTTGTTGAATTAATTTTAACTGCTCCAGTGATTAATACATTTGTAGGACAAGTTGGACCGGTGCTGACTTCACAACAAGCGGGTGCTGTTTATCAATGGATCGATTGTATTAATGCTAACGCTCCAATTCCGGGTGCGATAAATCAAACTTATACAGCCACTGCCAACGGTCACTATGCAGTGATTGTTACATTAGGTGGTTGTTCCGATACATCAGTTTGCATTACTGTTACCAACGTTGGAATAAATGAACTTGCATCAAATACTTTTTCTGTTTATCCAAATCCATTCAACAATAAATTAACTATTGTTGATCAATTTTCGAATGCATCACAAATTTATGTTGTGTATGATGCGTTAGGGAAAATGATTGCTCAGAAAAAAAGTAATTCAAACACTGAACTAATAGTTGAAACCGAAAATTGGGTAAGTGGAACCTATTGGATTATTTGCCATGAAACCCGACAAAAAGTGATGGTCGTGAAACAATAGATCATTTCATGATTTATTTGATTTCATGATTTCATGATTTCTTTGATTTTTAAGATGATTATGATCTCTTATGATAGATTTGTTATGATTTATTTTTAAGTAGATATCATATAATTTAAATCGAGCATAAATAATTTACTGAAAAATCAAGTTTTTCTTTTGATATTCAATGTTTTGCAAAAAACATGACAAATATATTTGGAATGATTCTAAATAAGGGTTTCTTTTGCAAATCATTAATTATAATCATTCTAAATAAGCTTGTAAATGCTACTTAAATCCTATTTAATTTTCACGCTATTAGCACTCATTATTTGCACGAATCTATCTTATTCTCAAGTACTTACTAGTGAAGATTCCCTAAACGCCGGAGTACTTCAAAAAGATAAGGCAACAGTCTTTTCGGGTTATGGAGAGATGAAAGTAAATTATGACATGCGTTTGAAGACAGCCAACGCCAATATAACCAGAGCGGTATTATTTTTAGGTCATAAATTCAGCTCTTCGGTTGCTCTTTTTACAGAAATTGAATTAGAAGATGCGCGAATTAGTGAAGGGGAAGCTGGGGGGGAATTGAGTTTGGAACAACTATATCTGAAGTTCAACATCAATCGTGATCATTACATTGTTGGAGGATTATTTTTACCACGCATTGGCATCATCAATGAAAATCATTTGCCTACTACTTTTCATGGCAACGACCGACCTTTCACTGAGCAATATGTAATTCCATCAACCTGGCGAGAAATTGGTGTGGGAATATACGGAGCCATTACATCTGTTAAAGGTTTAAATTATTCGTTCGCTATTACTAACGGATTAAACTCAGCCGCTTTCGTGAACGGTACCGGAATTAGAAATGGACGTTATAATGGGAAAAATGCAACGTACACAAACTTATCTGTAACAGGAGCCTTACTATATTATACCGGGAATTTTAGATTTCAAGCTTCAGGATATTATGGCGGATCGGCAGGAATATCACAACGTGAAGCAGATAGTTTATTTATTGACAACAGTACTTTTGGAACACCGGTAGCTTTAACAGAAGCGAATGTGCGCTACTCAACAGAACTTTTTTCTGTTACTGCACTGGCATCATTTATATCAATTTCCGATGCTGAAGAAATTAATAGAGCGTATGCTAATAACACTCCTGAAAGTATTGTTGGAACGTATGCAGAAGCCTCTATCAATATATTGAAACTTTTCAATTCGTCAGCAAAAAAAACGTTGGATTATTTTATTAGATATGAATGGATGGATCTCAATCAATCCATTCCTACCAACGGAATTATTAATGATGCCAATCAAAAATCTTTTTTAGTTACCGGAATTGATTTCACACCCGTTCCCGGAGTAATTATTAAAGCTGATTATGTATTCAGAAAAACAGGTGAACAAAATGATCAACTAATAATCAATCCCTATCCCCAAGCTCCTCCATACTATACTGAAAATGGATTCTTTAATATAGGATTTGGTTACAGTTTTTAACATGCAAAGAAGATCATTCATAAAAGCAGGTTGCACCATGTGTTTAGGAGCATCGGTATTATCGTCTTTGTTATCCTCATGCTCAACACCTTTAAACATTTATAAACCTGAATTCACTAGCAAAACAATAGAAGTTCCATTAACATGTTTTGGCGAAAATAACTATGTGATTGTGAGGAACAATAAATTAAGTTACGACATATTTGTTACCAGACAGCCTGACAACCAATATAAAGCCCTATTAATGAAATGTTCACATCGTGATGCACCTGTTAATTATTCTACCGGCGGTCTTGTTTGCAATGAACATGGAAGTCGTTTTAATTTTGAAGGTGAGGTTGTGAAAGCTCCTGCAACAACTTCCTTACAACAATTACCAATAGAAAACAATAAAACTATTTTAATAATAAAGATACAAACCCTATGAAAGCATTTAAAAAACTTACACTTTTAATTCTAATAGCTTCCTCATTTACTGCATGTAAAGATGATGATGATGATTCTGTTCCGGTAGATAACGTAAATCAAGTAATATTAACAGACTTTGCAAGCAACATTGCGTTCACTTCTTACACACAACTTGCTGCAAAAACAGTTTTATTGCATCAGCAATCTGTTATTTTTAGTGCTAACCCAACTGCAAATGGCCTAACAGATTTAAAAAATACATGGAAAGATGCTAGAAAAGTATGGGAGCAAACCGAATCCTTTTTATTTGGGCCGGTTGCAACCGATAATATTGATCCAAGAATTGACACGTGGCCGGTGAACTTTAATGATCTTGAAGTGATCTTAAATAATGGCCTTCCTTTGAATGAAGTTTACATCAATAGTCTTGATGATGCGTTGAAAGGTTTTCATCCAATTGAATATCTTATATTTGGATTAAATGGGAACAAACAACATACTGATTTCGATGCAAGAGAATTGGAATACTTAACTGCATTATCACAAAATCTAAAAACATTAACTGCAAATCTCTCAAACGAATGGTCACCGGCTGCTTCAGGTTCATATTACTATTCATTCATTAATGCAGGTAATGGAAGTACAATTTACACGACACAAAAAGCAGCTTACGAAGAATTGGTAAATGCAATGGCCGGTATTTGTGATGAGGTAGCAAATGGAAAAATTTACGAACCATTCATCACTACAAATCCTGAACTTGAAGAGTCACCATTTTCAGGAAATTCTATCACCGATTTTACAAACAACATGAAAGGTGTACAAAATATATACTTGGGCACCAATGTTGTTGATGGGAAAGGTTTAGAGGATTTAGTTCGAAAACACAACTTGTCACTTGATGGATTAATGAAATCAAAAATGAAAAATGCAATCACTGCACTCAACAACATCACAGATCCCTTTGGCACTGCAATCACAACTCAGCCAATCCAAGTGCAAAATGCAATTGATGCCATCAATGAATTAAAAGATGTTATTGAAACTGATTTATTCAATCTTGTTCAATTTCATGTAAATTAATACTGAACAACATCCTTTTCAAAAGTAAATAAAGTATGAAAAAATATTTTTCATTAGCGATTTGCATTGTAGTTCTGACTGTTTCATGTCAGAAGGAAGATATTTCCAATGAGTATACCGAAAATGAATGGTTATCAGGTGGAGCACAAACTGTATTTGATGAAGGAGCAGGATCTTTCAGTCATCAATTTCCATTAATGGATAGTTATAAACAGCGAGTGCATGGAATTGGCGACATAGGTTTTGAGGCAGCGTTTGTAACTGCTCCTGCCCCATTGAATCCCGGGTTAGGACCTATTTTTAATAACGTTTCATGTGCATCTTGTCATATTGCTGATGGAAGAGGAAAACCACCATTGCCTGGTGAACAACCTCAATCACTTTTAATTCGAATTAGTGTGCCGGGAACTGATGCATATGGCAGCCCAAATCCTGTTCCGGGATTTGGTGGTCAGTTGCAACCACGTTCAATTGCCGGACAAATGGCAGAAGCCGAGGTGACTACAATTCATTCATATCTTACCAATTATTTTTCTGATGGAACGAGCTACGAATTGCTTGTCCCGCAATATTTAGTTACAAATTCATATTCAACCTTTCCCTCAAACGCAATGCAATCGGCACGAATTGCTCCTCCTGTTTTTGGTTTAGGTTTGTTAGCAGCTGTTGCTGATGAAGAGCTATTAAAATATGCAGATGAAGGTGATGCTAATGGTGATGGAGTCTCAGGAAAAGCAAATATTGTTTATGATTTCGAGAAACATGAATATACACTTGGGCGTTTTGGTTGGAAAGCAGGGCAACCTAATTTAAAACAACAAACTGCAGGCGCCTACAATGAAGATATGGGAATTACCAATCCAATTTTTTCAAAAGAGTCGTGTGATCAACAACCTCAGCACGATGGAAATTTTACTGATGTAGAAATTAGCGACAGCATTTTACATGCGGTAACCTTTTATGTACAAACACTTGCTGTTCCGGCAAGAAGAAATGCTGATCGTGCAGATGTTTTAGAAGGCAAAAATATCTTCATGAATTCAGGTTGCGGATCATGTCACAGGCCATCTATGACAACTGCTGTTAATGTTGCCTTTCCGGAAATCAGTAACCAAAAAATATTTCCTTACACTGATTTACTTCTCCACGATATGGGAGAGGGACTTGCAGATAATCGCCCTGAATATTTAGCTAATGGTTATGAATGGAGAACACCCCCGCTTTGGGGAATTGGATTAACTAAAGTTGTTAACGGCCATCAATATTTTCTTCATGATGGAAGAGCACGAAATTTTATGGAAGCTATTTTATGGCATGGTGGCGAAGCTGAACACGCTGCTAACAAAGTGAGAAATTTAAGTGGATTGGACAGGCAAAAATTAATTGCTTTTTTGGAATCACTTTAATTTAATTAATCCACCAAATACTTTTTCATAAACTCAACAGTTGCATAAAACTGATAATCGGCATTTGCCTTTTTTCTAAAGCCATGTCCTTCATCTTTAGCTTCGAGATACCAAATTGTTTTTCCTGCAGAATTTAATGTATTAAACATTTGTTCTGCCTCAGTACGTGGAACACGAGGATCATTTCCTCCTTGCACAATGAATAGAGGCTTCTTTATTTTATCTGCATGATTGTTAGGAGAAATTTTTTCAAGAAACTCAGCCATCTTCGGATCCTGTTCATCACCGTACTCAACACGGCGCAAATCACGTCGGTAGCTTTCGGTATTTTTAAGAAACGTATTGAAGTTAGAGATTCCTACAACATCCACTGCGCATCGTATCTTATCGGCATAGTGAACTGAAACTGCCAAAGCCATATAACCACCATAACTCCCACCGGTGACCATAATTCGCGATGCATCCAAATCGGGTTGAGTGGCAATCCAATCCAATAATGCACCAATATCTTTCACCGAATTTTCACGCAACATACCATTGTCGAGTTTCACAAAAGTTTTTCCAAATCCCGAAGATCCTCTTACGTTAGGATAAATTATTGCAACTCCTAATTCTTCAAGAAAATAATTGTTCCTACCCTGAAATCCTGGCAGCGATTGACCTTCGGGACCGCCATGAATATTAATAATAACAGGGCGCTTGCCTGCAAATTTAGCAGAGGGTTTATAATAAAATCCGGAAATTTCTAGTCCATCAAAACTTTTCCATTTAACAAGTGTGGGTTCAGAAAGATTTGAAGCATTGATACCACCCAATTCACTCTCCGTCCAACGTTCTGTTTTACCGGTTGTTAAATCATGAGTGTATATATCAGAATTGTTGCGGGCTGAAGAGTACCCAAATACAAATTCATCACTGTTGCGCCGCCAATTAATTGAACCAATCAAGCCTTCAGGTAAACTAGTAATGGGCTTGTAAGTGAGATCCTTTGTTTCGAGTAAAAAAACTTTAGTAACTCCGGCCTCATTTACTGTAAAAATAATTTTACTTCCATCCTCCTTCAAATCAAAACCGGCAATATCCCAACTGATGTTACTTGTAATAATTTTTATTTCATTAGTTGATAAATCCCATCGTGCCAACCTACTGAATTCACTTTCGAAATCTGTAGTAAAATAATAATACTTTCCATCTTTACTAAATTTTGCTCCTCCATTTGATATCAACTCCTTTTTACTAACCGGCCCTGTGGGTGTTCTCAATCCGGTTTTCAAATCAAGAATATACAATTTACTATCGTTTATGGATAATCCTTCACGGATCAACATTTTAGAATCATCGGGCGACCAATCCAACACAGCCCATCCTCCACCCGTTACCTGATGAACCAATTTAGTTGTTGATAGATCACGTGGATCCATAGTATAAATATCCCGATCGGTTCCGTTTCGTTTGGTGGATGTAAAGGAGATCAAATTTTTTGCACTGTTAAAACGAACGTTTCCATTTTGGTTTCTGCCGCCATCAGATAGCATGGTAACAGATCCATCACTTAATTCATATTTGTAAAGTTGGCTAAATTCATTCCCTCCGGCATCTCGTGAAAAAATAAAATAGTCGCCCTTCACAGGCTCGAACACGGCATTTCCTACCGGCTCGGCGAAAAAGGTGACTTGGGTTCTGGCTCCACCGGGCGTTTTGAGGTAATGCAATTGGTTGGTATTGCCGAATCGGGTTGTAATTAACATCTCTCTTTTTAGTGGGTGCCAATCGACTGCGCCGGCGGAGCGCGATTCAGTGTACTGTATCACGTCTGTCGCCAATGACTGCGGCAAATCAGGGATATTTTTAACTATCAGATTTTCATTAGGTTTAATAGAAGTCGAGTTCTGAGCTTGTGCAATTTGTCCGACAAGAAGACATAGAAACACCCAAAGTAATTTTTTCATATAATAGAGAGTTATTTGCTGTTCCCAAAACTATACATAATAAATAAATAAACCACAAAATGGGGCTACATAAATATGCGTATCACTTATTAAAATATGCAAACAAATACCTACTTTAGCCTTCAAAGGTTTTAAAACCACTCTCGTTGGCTTAATTATTATGATTTTTTCAGAAAAATTTCGCAGCTGCTTTGTGTTACTATTCATATTTTGTTCTGTAATGTTTATAAAATGCACCAATGAAGTAGCCTCTCCTACAAAGGATTTTAAAATTAAACTACGCTGGATAAAAATCTTATCCGGACCAAACTATTGCGAAGGTTAGAACAGGATTTATTTGGTCCATGAATTTTTTGGAGCAAATTTGCCTGAAGACAAAATTGCAAAAGCAATAGTGATTACCGACAACGCCATTCTAGAAATAGATATTTCTCAATTAGGATTTAATGATCAGGCTCGTGATGATATGATGGTAATTTGTAACCGAATTAAAGCAAGTGGTGAATACAAATCAAAAGGAACTGTTGACATTGGGCGATTTTTGATGCTCACTGTATACAGTTCTCATCACTACTATCGCATCACAGGAGCACCCGAAAATTTCAGCGATTTCAATAAAGAATATAATTTTCAACAACAAGGAATATTTGCTGTAACCAATTCGAGTGTTTCTTTTGGCAACAGAAAAATATAATTCGAAAACGCTGCATTAATTAATGAAAGAAGTTGTTTTATTGCCGAAGAGGGAACCGGTAGCATTTTGGACAGCACCTTTGTTACAAAAGAATTCGAAACTTTGAATTTAATGGCAAATGGACAATTGAGATATTTAATATTTGATCACAATGGAAATCTTGCTATTAATGCAGATCCATCATTAAGTCCTTCAGGCAAACCGGGCAAGTGTATGTGGTGTCATCAATCTCGATTACAACCATTATTCACTTCCAACACCGATGTTGCAGGCTACTCAACTACAACCAATTTTTTGAATAAAGTAAATGCTACTAACCAATTGCTTACTACAACCAGAATTCAATATCCTGCCGGTCTCGATTGGACTCATCCGGAAGATCACACGTTATCGGAACTTCTTTATATTTCATTTATGGAACCTAGTCTGGAAAGAGTTGCAGGCGAATGGGGCATTAGTATTGGTGATGCTACCCAAATACTTGTTAGTTTGCCTCAGCACACTTATAATGAATTTCCATTTTTAGGAAATTTGTACAACAGATCATCCACTGATTCATTGACTCCTTATCATACAGAAAGAGTATCTACTTCGGCTCGGGAACCGTCAGAGTATGAACCAAACTTTTTTTAAGAATCCCTGAACCGCCACAAGTGCCTGCAAGCTAGTGTACGGTAGGGTCGCCATGTTTCAGCAATTTCAATCATGTACTCGGCAAATACTTTCCCTTCACCCTTAATCCCATACAATGCTTTCATTTCATTTCTAATACCAATATCATCGACAGGTAGTATATCAGGCCTGATAAGTGTAAACATCAAAATCATTTCTGATGTCCATCTTCCCACTCCTTTAATTTGAATCAAATAATTCATCAACTCATCATCATTCATTTTATTTAATTTCCTATACTCTAAACCGTTAGTAATTTGAAACTCAGCAATGTTCTTTATATACCCTGCTTTCGCATACGACAAACCTGCTTTTCGCATTTTTTCGATGTTCATTTTAATTACCTTTTCAGGATGCGGAGTTCTATCAGGAAACAAATCCAGAAACCTTCCAAATATGGTATCGCCTGCTTTCGTGGAAAGCTGTTGGCTGGTGATTGATTGCAATAAAGAAAAATATACATCTCGATTAGGCTTCGAAGCAGTAAATTTCCCGGTGGACTGAATCACCTTACGGAGTACAGGGTCTTTACTGAGAACCTTATAAGCAAGAATTAAGTTAGACATAATACATTGATATTAGGGCAACTGAGAATAATTAAATGGTAAATATATGAAAAGTCTAAATTACTAAATCAGTTCAATTCTAGACTTATAGTATGACTGACTTAACTATATTTGCATTAAATAAACACACATGAAATTCCAGTTAACAATTCTAGCCATTGGTATCTCCATATCTACTTTTGGCCAAATACCAAATTTGCATTGGAAGTACCAGGATGACGGGAAGTCTTATGCAGAGGATAGAGGCATTTGCACCAAATTTGATCCCTCCGGAAATTTGGTTATTGTTGGATACGTCGAAAATGGATGCACAGGAATTGATATTTCAGTTGTGAAATATAATACAAATGGCGATACGCTATGGATGACTACTTACGATGGAGCCGGTGTTGATCAGGGTGAAGATATTCCTCAAGAGATGACTATTGACGATAATGGATATATTTATATTACGGGAAAAAGTGAAGACAACAATTATAGCTATGCTGTAACGCTTAAATACGACAGTTCAGGAAACTTAATTTGGTCTCAAAGATATTTAACTGATGAATCGGTTGGAAATGATATTGCCGTTGATGCGTTAGGAAATGTTTATATCTGTGGATACAGAGAAATTTCGAACAACAAAGATTTTCTATTGATAAAATACAATTCAGCAGGTAACCAGCAATGGATTCAAAATTATTCTAATGGTAATCATGATGAAGCCATCGCACTAGAATTGGATTCAGCTGGGAATATTTATGTTACAGGTAGACAATCGGGAGTGAATTACATTTTTGATTGGGCAACATTGAAATACAATTCAACAGGTGCGCAGCAATGGGTGGATGTTTTTGCTAACGCCTCATCTAGTTATTCTGAGGAACCTGTTAAAATGGTCATTGATCAAGCCGGTTATGTTTATGTCACAGGAACTGCTCCCATTATTTCAACATCAAATCGCGATATCTATACTATCAAATATGATCAGGTGGGATATCGTGTTTGGGAAAATATTTACCAATACAATTTAAATACCAGTGATGAATATCCGGTTGATATGGCAGTGGATGGTGATGGTAATGTTTTTATTACTGCAAATATTGTTGGAAATGGAACAGGACAAGATATTGGAATCATTAAAATTAATTCGACCGGTATTTTCGTATGGGAAACTGCAATTGATAGTATTCAACAAACAGATTATGCCAGATCAATTGGTATTGATCCAACAGGAAATAATATTTATGTTGCAGGTGACATCACTGTTTCTACTACCGGATTTTTAGATAGAGATATAATTGTTATAAAATTAGATACCTCCGGAACAGAGATTGCAAGAGTTGTTCAAGATGGGCCTGGAAATAATTTTGATTTGCCTTATGATTTAGCTGTTGATTTAAATGGAAATGTTGCGATTACCGGAATGCAGTCGATGAATTCAGCTAACACTGCCAATGGAGATATTACATCATCATATTTCAATTCTCAACTTATTTCATTGTGGACTCGTTACAATAATGGTGACAGTTTTACAAACGATCAGGGTGTGGATATGGTTGTTGATGCTGATGGAAATTCCTATGTATGCGGATTTACTCGAAGTGGGGATATTATGTTTGAAGATCTGGTTGTTTTTAAAGTAAATTCTTCCGGTCAGCGGATTTGGAAATTCATCTATACCGGAAATGAAGAAACAAGTAGTGAACGGGGTATTGCAATTACTATTGATGACCAGAAAAATGTATATGTAACAGGATCAACAGATTCCTCTACAGGAGCTAATTTCAGAGATATTTACACTGCAAAATTAAATCCTTCCGGCCAATTACTTTGGGAGCAAGTTTATAATGGAACTGCCGGAGGTAGCGATGTTCCTGTGGACATTTTAGTTAATGACGTGGGTAACACCATTGTACTTGCTGCTACTGTTAATACCGGCACAGGGTTTGATGCAACAGTTATTTGTTATGACCCTGCAGGGAATCTATTATGGTCCACACCTATTGATAAAGGTGGTCAGGCAGAAATATTTCATGCAATGGCAATAGATAATCAACAAAACATAATTGCAGCGGGCGAATTTTATCCTGCTTCAGGAGCACTTAGTGATGGTTTGCTGGTGAAATTTGATCCTTCAGGTACTGTTTTGTGGGATACGACTTATGATTTCAGCCCTGCATCAAGTGATCGTGATTTATTTAATAGTATTGCGATAGATAATTCCGGAAATGTTTTTGTAGCAGGTCAAAGTGATCACAATTTTCTAATAGCAAAATATTCATCAGCCGGCATTCCTCAATGGATTCAAAATTATAGCTACAGTAATTTTACCGATTCTGCATGCGTAATTAAAGTAGATATTAATGATGAAGTTTTAGTTGGAGGAATCCTTGGTGAATCTGTTAATTCCGATTTTGGATTGGTGAAATATAAAAATGATGGTTCTTTAATTTGGGCCAGAAAATACACCAACTCCCCTGGATCAGATGATAAGCTTACTGACATGGCAATTGATTCAATTGGAAGCATATATCTAACCGGTTGGGAAACTTCCGTATATACCACTAATTACAATTTCATGACTGTTAAATACGATTCTGCCGGAGTTTTTAAATATGAATTAATTTGGGAAGATTCACTTGGTGTTGCACCTGATTATGGGAAAAGAATTGGTTTAGATGCATCAGGAAATATTTATGTGATGGGTGATGCCAATGAAAATTGCTCCGGAAATATTTTTGTAAATGGTTATCGTTGGAACGCTCAAGTGCTCCGTTATGGACAAGGAGTTTTTGTTAACAACAACGAATTGTCCTCTACCTTTACGGAAGTCGTGGTGTATCCGAATCCTGCTGCACATATAATTAATTTCATCGTACCTACTTCAATATTTGGCAATTCAAAAGTGAATATGTTGCTCTATGATGCTCTTGGAAAGGTAATTTATACAGCTGATGTTACTGGTGGAGATATCTACACTCAAAGTATTTCAAATTTAGAAAATGGAATTTATTTTTTCATTCTGAAAAATGAAAAATCTCAGAAAACCGGAAAATTCATAATCAATAAAAATTAAATTACCCTCGAATCAACTGCTCAATTAACAATCGAATCAACTATTGAATCACCCTTTCAAAATTCGTTGCGATCTGGGAAAATAATTATTGCTTCTGTTTCCAATAACTTTTATCCATCCCAATGGGAAATTATTAAAAGTAATTACCACCCAACCATTCGGAATTCCTGTTGTGCTCACACTTTCACATTTCATAAATCGGATAGCATCATCACATGATAATTCCAGTTTTTGGATTTCCTTATTCAGTGAATTGCTTAGAGCAAGTTCATGAGAGGGCACGAGATCTTTACCTTTTATTGTTCCTACATGAATTCCGGCTTTGCGGACGAAGAAATTATTCATTAATAAATTCATCTCATTACAACAACTCAGTGGCAAGGCATACAATTCATTATTTTTTACAAAGGGGATGAAATTTTCTGTTGAAGTGAGGAATTTTTTAAAAAATAAGTTGGAATCTTTACTCGGTTTAAATTTAGGATGTGATACTATTTGAGCTGCTTCCTTTTTTCTCAACACAGAAATAAAAAACCCTTCGCCTTTAATTTTATGAGGATAAAATTGCGTTCCTATTTCATTATAAACCGGCCCGAGAATGGAATGATCAATTTTTACCACTTCCATTTTATAATTTTCAATCATTCTTTTTATCTGATTCTCATTTTCAGAGACTTCATAAGTACATGTACTGTAAATGATCAAACCACCCTCCTTCAACGCAGGATAAATATCATCCAAAATAGACTGTTGTCGGGCGGAGCACATGTTTACATTATCAATACTCCAGTGGTCGGTAGCTTCTGCATCTTTACGAAAAAGTCCTTCTCCGCTGCATGGAGCATCTACCACTATCACATCAAAAAACCCTTCCAACTTTGAAAAATGTGCAGGCTCATTTTGTGTAATCACTACATCAGCAACACCCCATTTAGAAATGTTTTGTTGAAGAATAATATTTCGTGAAGAAATTATTTCATTTGAAACCAACAGACTATCCGGCGGCATCAATGATGCAATGTGAGTAGACTTACCACCGGGAGCAGCGCATAAATCCAAAATTCGCAATTGTTTTTTATCCGCGAAAGCGAAACGAAGTGCTTGCTCCAAAAACATGGAACTTGCCTCCTGAACATAATAACAACCGGCATGGAATAATGGATCGAAAGTAAATGAAATACGCTGCGGCAAATAAAAACTATCTGTTGCCCACAAAACTTTTTCACATTCATCAAACACATTCACTCTTTTGAAAGGATTCAGGCGCACAGAAACAGGAGCAGCTTCATCTTGCGACTTCAAAAAATCACTATATTCCTCTCCCAACTTAATTCGAATCCGCTCTACAAAGGCTTCAGGCAGTTTTTTCACACCGGAAAAGTAGTTAATTTTTTTTGAAGAAAACGATTCCTTGAGGGATGTATTTTGATCGAGCGTGTTGTCTCCAGGTGATCCCCGACACGGTTTGTGTCGGCTGGTGACTCCAGGCAGGATATATGTCGGCTGCTGTTCTCAGGCTGGATATATGTCGGCTGGTGATCCCAGGCAGGGTTATTTCCCGCTTTCAAAAAAGTTATTATTTTATAAATGAAACTAAAGTTCTTGGTGTGTCAGTCTGAAACCATGACTGGGGTTTTTCGCAAACTCATGCACCAATAAACTAACAAACTAACAAACTAACAAACTAACAAACTAATCCTACTACGCTCTTTTACAATTAATATTTACTGATCAAATTTTTCGTCCTAGCTTCGGAGGACATAGCAAACCAATAAACTACAAAACTAATAAACCAACATTAGAAGGA
This sequence comes from uncultured Bacteroidota bacterium, assembly GCA_963814475.1. GTDB lineage: Bacteria > Bacteroidota > Bacteroidia > AKYH767-A > OLB10 > JADKJB01. The sequence goes on from CAWFDA010000018.1 coordinate 103,804, forward strand.
CGCTCAACATTCACATTAGGATAAACTTTTTTTTGCGAGTTAGGATCAATATAAACATTGGAATAAAAAGATTCACCGTATGCAACAACATAAACAGTATCACCTTTATTAAAACCATTCATTAACAAATTCGCATTAGTGATTCCATTTATTGCACCGGAGGCTGTAGTTGCCATCCATTTATTCACAGGAGAATATTCGTAATCAGTAGCATTTACAGATGAATTTTTAGAAAAGAATAATCGAATTCCTCGAGGGTGATCTACATCAGGAACAGGGCTCACATTGCAATCAAACGACCATGTTGAATCTGTTTGATTAAATGTTACAATTAATCCTGTGATAATAGTTGTACTTACTTTTCCAATTGTATCGATACCATTCAATTCGGTGTTGGCAAAATTGGTAACAGGAATTCCATAACGCTTATAATTTCCATAACCATATTTTGAAATTGTTAAATCAAAGGTTCCATCCTTTAGTCCATAAATCAAATACGAACCATTATCAATCGTTAATCCGCCCTTTCCGGTGTTGGTGGTGGCTGTCACTTCGCCATGCTTTTCGGCAATGATTCCAAATTCATCCGCCAACCTCACTTTGCCGGTAATCGAACCTTTTCCCGGTGCATTTTCTGGATCATCTTCTTTAGTACAGGAATTAAATATCGAAACTAAAGCTATTGAAGTGATTATTAATGACTTACGAATCATATTTTGTGTTTTATGTATGTGAATGCTTCCTTTAACGAAAAAGATGATGAAAGGTTCTGAAATCCAGCTTATTGCAAAGCCGTGAGGCAGTTCTGCATAAATTTTCCTAAATTTGAGTATCCTAAAAGTTCCCTAAAGGAACTTACCTACTGTATTAACGTTTCAAGCTGAATAAAAATCTTACTGATGATTAAGTGCAAGTTTATTTGCATGCTAATTATTTCCTTGTTGATTGTTGCCTCCTCCGCAATGTCACAAACTGTTATGCTTGATAATTTCAATCGGGCTAATAACAACATAGTAGCAAATGGATGGAGTGAAATTGAAACTGTTGTTAATACATCCATTCTTATTACAGCTAATCAACAACGTGCAGGAAGTTCTACTACCGGTCGCGACTATACGTATCAGGATGTTTCAGCACTTTACAATACAGTATTCAGCACCAATACCGGTTTACTAACATGGGCTTTTAATATGCGTCAATCGAGATCGGATCCCTCAGGTTTTGACAACAGCAACTATGGAGCAGCATTTGTATTGGGATGCACTTCGAATAATTTCCTTACGGGAAATGGGTACGCTATTGTTTTAGGAAACTCAGGCTCTGCCGACAACTTGCGACTAGTGCGATTTGCGAATGGTATTGATGCGAATTCAAACATGACCAACATAATTACACCAGTTGTTGATTATGGAAACGACTATCTCACCGTGAAAGTTACTTATAATCCAATAGGCAATAACTGGAGTTTATATGTTGGCAGCAACCTTGGTTTTTTTGATAATCCTGCAACAGCAACCTATTCGCAATTAGGTGCCACAACCGTCGATGGCACATATACCGGCAACGATTTACTTTTTTTGGGATGTGGTTGGAATCATGCCACATCTTCAACAGATTACTGTTACTTTGACAACATTCTCATACCAAATCTTTGCACCATTTCACCAGAGCCTACAACACAATCCAACACACTTACATTTTCATTAATTGGTGCAAATTCTGCTGATTTAAATTGGATACGAGGCAATGGCAGTGAGTGTATAATTATTGGAAGCGAAATTGGACCGGTGACAACTACTCCGGTTGATGGAGCTACATATATCTCTAACACATCCTTTGGATCAGGAACACAAATGGCTCCGGGAGAATTTGTTGTTTATTCCGGAAGTGCAAATACAACAATAATAACTGATTTGAATCCTACAACCAATTATGAATTTAAAATTTTTGAATACAATGGAACAGGATGTATTTCAAATTATCTTACCACGACACCTGCAACAGCAACTCTAACTACCATTGCATGCATTCCTGCTATTGAACCGACTATTACTCCATCAAATCCATCTGTAATTGCAAGTTCATCAAATAGTATTCAACTTGGTTGGTCTCCGGGAAATGGAAGTTATGCTATAGTAGTTGTAAAAAGCAATTCTCCTGTAACTACTCCTCCGACTGATGGCACAACCTATTTAGCAAATTCAATTTATGGTGCAGGCTCAACGACTGCTCCCGGAGAATATGTTGTATATTCAGGAATGGGTTCAACGGTTACGATTACCGGATTATTAAGTTCTACAAATTATCATTTTGCAATTTATGAGGCTAATGGAACAGGATGTAACAGCAATTATCTGGAAACTATTCCTACTATAATTGATGAAACAACTGCAGTGAGTGCAAGCTACAACTATTATTATGGAACACTTCATAGCCATTCCGATTATTCCGATGGCGATTTGGATAATGTTTGCAATGGTCCGGGTAGTGCTTATTGTTGTTACGACATTGCGAACACGGCAATGAATTTTGATTTCATGGGAATAGCAGATCACAACCATAACGAAGGCCCTGTAATGACTCCTGCAAAATATGCCAGTGGAATTACTGAAGCCAATCTTTACACATCAACTCATTCCGATTTTGTTGCATTATTTGGAATGGAATGGGGAACGTTATCAACCGGTGGACATATTGCTGTTTATGGAGTAAACCAATTAGTGGGATGGAATGCCGGCAACTATGATATATTCAATGCTAAAGGAGATTACAATTCTTTGTTTAACCTTATTGAATCAACTCCAAATGCTTATGCTACATTATGTCATCCGGGCAACACAGACTTTGGCAACATTGCAGGCATAGCATACAACCCAATTTTCGACAATGCAATTGTAGGTGTTGCAATAAAAAATGGACCATATAATTCAACCAACACCACTTATTCAGATCCTACTACTTCAAATCATGTAAGCTATTATAATAAACTGTTGGCATTGGGGTATCACTTAGGGCCTACGATAGATTTAGACAATCATAATTCTGCAACGATGGGAAAATGTAGTCAGGGAAGAACTGTTGTACTTGCTACTTCGCTCTCTAAGGCTTCCATAGATGATGCTATGCTGAATATGCGTTTTTATGCAAGTGATGATTATAATTCTATTGTTTCCTTTACTGTTAATGCAAATTATCCAATGGGCAGTATTGTAACACAGAGTACACATCCTGTATTCAATATTAATGTTTCCGATCCCGATGGTGAAGCTACTACTTCTATTCGAATTTGGTACGGTGTACCGGGAAGTGCTATTGCTCCAACTATATTAGCTTCAGCATCAAACGCCAACAGTTTTTCATATACCCACACAATTGCCATTGGGTCATTCTATTACTATTCTGAAATTACTCAAGCAGATGGAAATAAAATCTGGACTTCACCCATTTGGTACATAAAAACTACATCTCCATTACCAATCGAATTGCTTTCATTTGATGGAAGAAATACTAATAAAGGAAATGTACTGGAATGGGTAACCGCTACAGAACTTAACAACGATTATTTTACTTTGATGAGAAGTCGTGATGGGATGAAATTTGAAGATATTACAATAGTTAAAGGAGCAGGAACAAGCCTCAGTACCAATTCATATGAATATTTAGATACAGATGCTCCGATTGGTTTAAATTATTACCAACTGAAACAAACAGATTTCGATGGTCATTTTACATTTTCCAAAATCATCTCTTTAAAGACCGAACACCGGAATTCATCGCTTCAAATCTATCCCAACCCTAATGATGGTTCATTTGCTATTTTTCATTCGGAGGATATGACACCGGAGATAATATCCGTTTTTGATGTTTCCGGAAGAATGATCTCCATATCGACAGAAGAATTTTCCTCATCCATCAAGATATTTTTGCCCGGCGCAGCAGAGGGTATTTACACATTACGGTTGGTTTTGAATCAAGAAATTATAGTACAAAAAATAGTAGTAAAAAAGTAGTAATCCGTTCGGATCTGCTTTAATTGTCATCAATCCGCCTTAATTTTAGCATGTATTTGTGCCGGCATCCCGGTACTGTTTAAATTTGTCATAAAGGATAAAATTAAAAAGCATTCTAAATACCAACATCAAATTAACGCCTATAAACTGTAAACTCAAAACACTTAAACTATGAAAAAACTCTACTTAATTTTACTAATCATTACAATCCCAAACATGGTTAATGCACAAATCGTGCTTGATGCAACTATGGCACCTGCAACAGGAAGTCAATTCATCTATTATGATGCAAATACACCATTTCCTGCATTCACATTCAGCAAAACCGGAATTACCAACACGTGGGATTTTACAGCTATCTCCCCTTTGCCGGTTCAAGAAGACACAGTATTTATTGTTGATCCTTCCACTATTCCGGGAAGTTCAGTTTTTCCAACCGCTACGCATGCAATTCGTGAAAATGATGACAATTCCTATTCAATGATAAATATCAGCCCTACAAGCGCCACATTTTTAGGTGCACTTGGAGATGTGTTTGGAACCGGTGGTAACTTTGCCACTGTAGTTAATCCACCTATTGCAGCATACAATTTTCCTTTAACTTACGGGAGCAATACTGGTGGAACAACCAACATGGAATTATTTACTACAGGAGCTGCTATAGGACAGCCATCAGTTGATTCTATCCATTACAAAAGCAACATGACCTTCACTCAAAATGTTCTTGCATCAGGAAATATTATTTTACCCTCAGGAACTTTCGGGGCTTTACTGAACAGAGAAACTAATATCACTATCGATTCTGCTTGGATGAAAGGTGCCAACACCGGGAACGTCTGGACACTGGCACCTGGTTTTCCGGAAGTTAGCTCCGACTCAGCATTTTATTGGTACACTACTATCGCTTTACAAAAGGTAGCACATGCACTGTATGATGATACTGGACTTCATGATGTTGTTTTCTTGAAAAGTACAACTGTAGGAATCAATGAAACAGTTAATCAAACACCTTTCAACTTATTTCCTAATCCTGTAAACAAAACGTTAAACTTAACACCCGGTAAAATTGAAATTTCTGAATATCAGTTTCAAATCGTCGATGTGTCAGGGAAAATAATTTTGCAAGGAAAAGGAAACGCACAAAAAATAAATGTTGAAGATTTGGTTTCCGGCATTTATGTTTTAATGATTAAAAATAAGGATGGTTCATTTTCTGATTACAAATTTATTAAAGAGTAACTCAAAGAAGATCAAAACGTATAAAAAGCCCGTAATTACACCTCGATTACGGGCTTTTTTTCAATTTAGTGTAGTTGATTTTTTCTCGTTACTACAAATATTTTAAGTAATTTTACAAATCAGCAATTTCCGTTTTTGCGTCATTAATCTTGATTTATGGATAACAAAGGTCTTACAGACAGCGAGGTAACCGAAAGTCGTCACACGCACGGGTCGAATGTCAGGAGTTCTACGAAAGAGAGAAATTGGGCGATTTTGCTGGAAGTTGTGAAAGAACCAATGATTTTGATTTTAGTGGTGGCCTGCTTTTTTTATTTTTTTATGAAGGAATACCAAGAAGGAACAATTATGGCAATTGCCATTTTAATTGTAGCGGGCATTTCCACTTATCAACAAGTGAGAAGCGAAAATGCTGTGAAGGCACTCAACAAACTAACACAACAACTCACTACTGTTTTAAGAAATAATGAACAAATTGTATTACCTGCAGAAGAATTGGTAACTGGTGATGTTGTATTTTTTACAGAGGGTCAACAAGTGAGTGCCGATGCCCAAATTATTGAATTTAATGATTTAGCTGTAGATGAATCTATCCTTACCGGAGAATCATTTGCAGTACAAAAAATTGTTGTTGGTGATCAACTTTTTTCCGGCACAACACTAACTTCCGGAATGGCGAAAGCCAAAGTTATAGCTGTTGGCGATAATACACGAATTGGAAAATTGGGTAGGTCAATGGAAGAAATTGTTAAGGAGAAAACGCCGCTCCAAAAACAAATTTCAAATTTTGTGAAAAATATGGCTTTGGCAGGAATTGTGGCCTTTGCCTTTGTTTTGGGTTATAACTACTTGCGTAGTGGTGACTTTGTTCAATCCCTAATGCACGGACTCACACTGGCGATGGCGGTTTTACCTGAAGAAATACCTGTTGCACTATCCACTTTTATGGCATTAGGTGCCTACCGGATGATTAAAAACAATGTGCTTGCCAAACACTCGCAAACTGTTGAAGCATTAGGTACCGCTACAGTTATATGTGTTGATAAAACAGGCACCATAACCGAAAATAAAATGGCCGTTTCTGAAATCTGGGACTTCAAAACAAAAGTTCTCAATGTAAAACCTGCCACAACTCAAATTGATTCGGAAAAACATCTCATCAAGATTGCAATGCTTGCCAGCGAAGAAATTCCTTTTGATCCAATGGAAAAAGCTATTCATGAATGCTATAATATCATTGAGGCTAAAAAAGAAAAATATACAATGATTTTTGAATATCCGTTATCAGGGATTCATCCACGTATGACTCATGTATACACGGATAGCAAAGGGCAACGAATAATTTCGTGCAAAGGTGCTCCGGAAGGAATTATTAATTCTTCCGGCTTAAATGAAAGTGAAATAAGAAGTGCACAGATACAGTTAAAAGAAATGGCGACCAGAGGAAATCGTGTGTTAGCTATCGGTGTGGGCGTATATGATAATAAATCGTTGCCCGAAAATCAGGAGGACTTTACTTTCGATTTTCTTGGCTTACTTGCATTAAGTGATCCACCAAAAGAAAACATTCCTCAAATAATAAAACGATTTTATCAATCAGGTATTGATGTTAAAATGATTACGGGCGACTTTCCGGAAACTGCTATCAGTATAGCAACCAGCATCGGTCTAAAAAATCCACAGAATTGCATCACCGGAAAACAGATTAGTGAAATGAATGATGAGGATTTAAAAAAAGCTATTTCCGGAACATCTATTTTTGCAAGGGTAATGCCTGAATTAAAATTAAGAATTATTACTACCCTTAAAGCGATGGGAGAAATTGTTGCCATGACCGGCGATGGGGTAAATGATGGCCCAGCCTTGAAAGCTGCACACATTGGAATTGCGATGGGAAAAAGAGGCAGTGAGGTTGCCAGAAAAGCTGCATCATTAGTGCTGATTGATGATGACCTTTCGGGGATGGTTAAGGCAGTAGAGTTTGGTCGAACGATTTATTCGAACTTAAAGCTGGCAATACAATATATCATATCCATTCACATTCCACTCATTTCAATAGTAACAATTCCTTTGCTCCTGGGATGGAAATTTCCCAATATATTTTCACCGGTGCATGTAATTTTTTTGGAATTAATTATGGGCCCAACATGTAGCATCGCCTTCGAAAATGAACCAATGGAAAAAGGTTTAATGTCGCGGCCACCACGAAAAATGACCGATTCTCTTTTCACCTGGAGTGAACTTTCACGAAGTGTGTTGCAAGGAGCTATGCTCACCGGAGGACTTATGATACTATTTTATCTTCTAGTTGAGGATGGATATTCCGAAATCCTAACCAGAACAATGATTTTTACTACATTGGTGTTTGCGAACATTTTGCTCACTTTAGCAGGAAGATCTATATCGGATCCGATTTATAAAACAATTACTTATCGAAATAATCTGATACCGATTGTCATTGGAATAACAATATTACTTTTGTCGCTATCTTTGCTTTGGAAACCCGCTATGCAAATTTTTGAATTTGAAAGTTTATCTATTATACAAATTTTAATTTGTGCAGGTATGGCCGCAGTAAGTGTATTATGGATCGATCTTTATAAATTGTTTTCGAAAAAAATAAAGAGTTGAAAAGTAGCATCCATCCGACACTACTATTTTTGTTTCAAAAAATATTTTTCGGTTCTGTTAATAGCATTCTCACGCACATTAAAATAAAAGAGATTATAGTCGACTATGTGATAATTTTTAAAGTTAAAAAATGCCCTTCCATGAAAGCGCGGCTCATGAATTCTCAAAACTCCATCTTTCACCTGAGCATCGCATAATTGCTTAATCACTTTATCAAATTTCCATAACACTCCGCCCTTATTCATTTCTCTGGGAGCTAATTCACCGGTAATTGTCCATGTTAAAGGATTGGTGCAAACCGGCAGTCGCTCAGGCATAACATAGCCCTGTGGAAAATAATCGTAAGCATATGTCCTCCAAGTTATATAACAACCGGTTTCGTTGGCATCGCCACAAGGTTTAAGTTTGGTATACAAAGTATCATACACATCCATTCCCACAATATAGGCTGCAATCATTTTATCAGCAAGTGGTTTATCATCAATAAAATCATGCAACAATTTAATAGCATGTGTAGTACCTTGGCTATGTGAAGCAATTATAAAAGGTCTTCCTTTATTATAATTATCAAGATAATATTGAAAAGCCGATTTTACATCTGTGTAAGCCAAATCTAGTGCTTGTTTTCCGCTACTTTTATCCTCCGAAAAGTAAGAGTAAATAAAAGCTTGGCGGTAGCGTGGTGCATAAACTCGTCCGGCTCCATTAAAAATACTAGCTTGATTTAGAATTGAACCTTTATCTGTTTCGAGATTTAAAACTGCATCATTAATATCAGCATTCCATTCTTGACTCTTTTCAGTTTTTTTAAGAAAAGAAGTGGGGTGTATAAAAAACACATCTGCATCAGCTTTATTTTGCAAATCCTTTTGATGACTATGTGCAGGCACCCTATCAGCGCTGTCCTTCATTCCTGGCAGAGCAGCCCAAGAAGTAGCCAAACTATAATCAGGAGTTGGAGGCCCGTTTGAAAACGGGACGTTTAAAACAGGAGGCACATAACGACCTCTGCAGCTAACAATCAATAATATGAATGAAAATATAATTAACCGTTTCATAAAATAAATGGATTGCAAATTTAGGGATACTGTTGCGATAAATAATAACAACATGCCAATTTTGCCATTTTTTCATACAATTTACTAATTTTGCACCACTAGCCTTCAAATATGAAAAAAATACTATTCTCTCTAACGCTTATACTTGTAACTGCTTCTAAAATAATGTGCCAGGAGCCCGATGATCGGCATGGCTTGGTAAAATGGATTTCAATTGAAGAAGCAATGAAACTTAACGAAACAGTTCAAAAACCTATTTTACTCGATTTTTATACTGATTGGTGTGGATGGTGCAAGCACATGATGAAAACTACCTATTCTGACCCGGGAATTGCCCAGTATGTCAACAATTATTTTTATCCGGTTCAATTTAATGCCGAAGGAAAAGATACCATTGAATATCTTGGAAAAATATATAAACCTACTTCGGCAGCTCCAAAAGCACCGCATGAATTTGCAGTGACTATGTTAAATGGAAGCTTGTCGTACCCATCAACAATCTTTATAAATGGTTATGATACACAGAAAAAAGAATTCAGGTTAAATATGATGGCTGCAGGCTTTCTTGATGTGCAAAAAATTGAACCTATGTTAGTTTTTACTGTTGAAAATGCTTTTCGAAATTCCAACTTCGATGACTTCAATACAAATTTTGTTAAAGCATTCCGTGATTCCACTTTGAACGATGAGCTTAAAAAAATAAAATGGCTCACTCCTGTCGAAGCTTTTACTAAACCTGTTTCCGAAAAGCAAAAATTGAAATCTGTCGTACTCATCAACACCACCTGGTGCAATTCCGGAAAGGTAATGCAACGAACATCTTTCATCAACCCCGAAGTTTTTAGCTACGCAGATTCTACTTATCGATTCATCGAATTTAACCCTGAATTAAAAGATACAATAAATTTTAAAGGTCAAACATTCACCAATCCTTCACAACCACAAATGCCTTTTCACCAACTGGCACTTGCTCTTTGTAAAAACAATATTATTTTACCAACTATGGCTTTGCTTGATGAGGAAAATAATTTACTCGACGCCATCCCATTTTATCTTCCTCCTTCCATTTTGAAAAAAATTCTTTTCTATTATGGTGAAGACATATACAAAACAAAATCCTGGCAAGAATTTTCTGAAACAGGGAAGTAGTGGTGGCGGCAGGCGGTTTGTGGTTTGTGGTAGGCAGTGGCAGTGGGGTGGTTACCTGAATAGCCTTGACCGCTTTTTAGTTATTGTTGTAAATATAGTTATTGTTGTAAAATTTCTTTTTTTGCTTCTTTTTTTCTTTGTTAATAAGTGAGTTTTTTGTTGAAAACCCATATATATCAGCTGGTGTAGCATTGTTTAATGAATCATGAGGTCTATTATAATTATAATTTAAAACAGCTCTTTCTGTACACTCTTCCAATTCCGCAAAACTGGTGGGCATATAGTAACTCAAAAATTGATTTTTAATCGTACCATTTATTCTCTCCGCATGGTTGTTTTCACTGTTAGTTTGAGCCATGCTGTTCCTCATATAATATTTATCAGTCAATGATACAAATTCTTTGCAGTAGTATTGTCCACCTCCATCAGAATGCATAATAGTATACTTTCCTGGAGGATAAAGTTTTAAGGCATTACCTAATGCTACCAGTGTGGTTTGCTCGGTTGACAATCTTTTCGATACGGAAAACCCGACTATAAACTTACTTTTAAAATCCATAATAAACGTAATGTAATAGAATTTTTCTCCTATACGGTAATAGGTAATGTCACTCACCCAAACTTTATTTACCCGAATCTCTTTTAAAGTAGTTACCAGATTAGGGAAGCGCGTGACACCGAGGCTATTAGTAGTCCTTACCGCACTTCTGGTTATTTCCACTTTAAAGCCATTTTGACTGCATCTTTTTACAAACTGATCTCTTCCTATGCTCTTTGGCTGGATCATCAAATAAAGCTTTCTACTGCCAAGCCCAGGGAGTTCTTTTCGGATTTCTCTTATCACCACTATTAGTTGTTCCCATTCATCTTCTTTCGCAAAGTGTCGATCCAACCATTCATGCATTGCTTGTTTGCTTATGGCCACAGTGGAATACAATTGATTAAGAGAAAAATCTACTTTAACTCGGTTGATCCAGAACCACAGTAAAGTTATTTTTTCCATTTTTTTTTAATATCAGTGCCAAATTCTTCACTGGCTAATTCAATCATCTTTTCCAAAAACTCAATGGTTATCTGTTTTTGACCTAACAGTTGCTCTGCCTCCTTTAATCTGGATTTTAGCTCGATGATTTTTTTGGCATCACTTTTTGATTCAACCACCATTTTAATTCCTTTTTTCATATGTATAGAATACCTGTGGACCCATTTGTCTATCGCAGACCGGCTCACTTGATACTCGCGTGAAATCTCGGCTTTGGTTATCAGATTTTTCTCTATATCCTTGACCAATTTCTGCTTTAATTCAGAACTAAAGTAACGAAATTGTCGAACTTTTAGTAATTGTGTTTTGGGAGGGTTTAATCTTGCCATTTTTGACTATTTTTGAGGTTAATATTGGTTCAAAAACGGTCAGGTTGTATCAGGCACGCACCTGGCAGCGGCAGCGGCAGCGGCAGCGGCAGTGGCAGTGGCAGTGGCAGTGGCAGCGGCAGTGGCAGCGGCAATTAAACAATCGAATCAACCATCGAATTAACCAATTGAATTAACCATTGAATCAACCACAGAATCAACCACCGAATTAACCATTGAATCAACCACCGAATCAACCATTGAATCAACCACCGAATTAAACCACCGAATTAAACAATTGAATTAACCACTGAATTAACCACTGAAACAACCACCGAATTAAACCACCGAATTAAACAATTGAATTAACCACTGAATTAACCACCGAATTAACCATTGAATCAACCACCGAATTAACCATTGAATTAACCATTGAATTCAAAAAAAGCCGGCAGAAACTACTCCGCCGGCCTAATCATCTAAAAACTACTAACTTACTTCAGCATCTAAAACAAACTGAAGCACACTAACCCGGCAAGCAAAAGTTCCTAATCATATAACAAACCAGGCATTCAGTTACTAATGATCAGTATTTATTTTTATCCATTTTTCATTGAACGTTTTCTGATGTATGTTAAATTGAAGAAAATAATTTCCGGGAGAAAGCTCTGAGAGATTAAGATATCTTGAATTCAGATTTTCACTTTCATACACGACCCTTCCTGCTATATCGCAAATTAAAAGTTCACTACCGAGTGCCGATTCAGGAATAAATAATTCACCATAAGAAGGATTGGGTGATAACATCACGCTGAAAGCATTCGAATCATCCAATCCGGTTAAAGTAGGCTGCCCAATTTTACCAAGGATAAAATTATTAAAATTGGTTGTGTTTATTGAAATGGTATCAAATGTTGCACTATCACTGAAACTTCCCGTAAAATAACAATCACCTCCTCCACTAACTGCGAGTGCATGTACGTTATTTAAATTGTTGCTTCCACCCATCTTAACCCATTGAACTACCCCTGCCGAATTGATACACGTAACTGCAATTTTAGGTTCAGCAAAGACTGTTGTGGACGAAATAAATCCATTTCCCCAATCAACTGTTCCCTTATGAATTCCTGAAACATAAAAGTTTCCTGTTGCATCTGACCCAACATTTACATTGGATGCAGGTTCAAAATTTCCAAAAGGTCCTATGAGCAACGGAGGTTGTAATATTTGCCAGTGCATAACTCCGGAGGTATCTGTTTTAAAACCGAAGAAATCGCCGAATGTAATTGGACTATGAAAAAATAAATTATCAAACGAAGTTGAATCATATCTGAATCCAAAAAATAAAACATTACCGGATTCATCTGCATGAATCGTTGGTCGTTGAAAAGTTATGTCCGCTCCAAACTTCGCCCATGAAGCATCACCCAACGGATTAAATCGTGCTATGAACATATTGTATGTATGAGGCGCCAGAAAAGTATCGGCATTCATAATAAAATTTCCGTTTGCGGCACTACCTGAAATAAACATCCCGCCCCAAGGATCGAAACAAATATTCCCAATTGTTTTTCCATTTGTAATTGAATATTCATTCAAATCATTGCCTGCGCCATCGAGTCTTACAATATGTGCATCAAAGAAATCGGTAATAGCATACCAGCATTCGTCGGCAGGACTAATACCAAGTGCATCGATGCGTTCATAATTGATCCATTTTGATGCCAGATTTTTTTTCCAAACTACATTTCCTTGATTATCAAGTTTAATTATAAAAGTATTATATCCCGAAACGGTTCCGCTTATAAAAGTGAGTGTGTCGTTCACTCCAATATTTAAAGTACTCTGAAAACTGCCACCAAAATATATGCTGCCATCCAAACCGACAATGACCCGCTGAACAGAAACTTTGTCGGTTAATGGAAGTTGCCACTGCAGCTGACCCGCCGTATCTCGACTTTCAATAAAAGAGGGGCCATAAATTGTTTGACCATAAATCTGCCAAACACTATCGATTCGTGATGAAATAATCCGATTGTTTAATACATCAAAAGATGTGGCGAATTCCAAATAAGAGGGATTCAATGAATACTTGACCTTTTCCGTTTTTATCCATTCAAAGCCCTGAGAATGAACAATAAACGAGAACGAAATCAAAAAACCGGAGAATATAAGACGTATCATTTTGAAGCAACTATGAGGTAAATTTTGTCCAACCCTCCAAAACGCCCGAACTGTACCTACAAGACTATTGCCTGATTATAAACGTTGCATGAAATCTGATAAATGACAATTCTACCTGTGTTTTCTGTATTTGTTTAAGTAAGAATTAATGACCATTTTAACCATCATTAGCTGCTTTTTGATAGGTGAATATTAAATTTTCAAAGCATTATTCGTTTTTTGGACATGTAATATTTGAAGAATTTAGGTTTGGCCTTAAAGGCGATTTTGTGTAGGTTTATCAAATAATTGGAAAAATCGGTGATAAAAACTAAAAATTGCACTTTCAATTGCATCTAAAATCAATAATAATGAGTCTTATTAATATTGCTAACCATTTTTGTTTAACTTTCCTACCTAATTCCTGATACACCCAAATTATCTATACTTATGAAAAAAGTCTTACTTGTCCTTCTGTTATTCGTGCTTGCATTTCAATTAAAAGTAAATGCTACTTGCTCGCCAGGATTTAATGAAATAATTGTTGTTATAATTCCTGATACATGGCCAAACGAAACAAGTTGGAATATCACGGATAACAATGGTATTGTTTTAGCATCAGGATTTTCTGTTGGCGACACTATTTGTGTACCTACATCAACTTGTGCAATTTTCACAATCAACGATACATTCGGTGATGGAATTTATGCTCCCGGTGGGTATTGGGTTTATGTTGATGGTAATTTGGTTGCAACAGGAAACAGTTTTGGCTATACTGCCCAACATCCTATTGGTTGTCCTCCCGGTATGTTTTGTACATCCCCCCTACAATTAAATTATGGAACGTTTACTGCAAATTTTGAAAATACATTTTATACCATAACACCAACTGTTACCGGAACGTACAATCTTACAACATGCGGATTAAATACTTGCGATACAAAAATTTGGGTGTATGCATCTTGCAGTGGACAAATGCTCGATGAGGGCCCTCCCGGAACTTATGCGTATAATGACAATGCAGCATGTGGATTGCAGGCCGATTTAAATGTTGTGTTGATTGCCGGACAAACTTATTATGTTAGAATAGGGGATAATATCAATGATTGTCCGGGAACAATTGATTTTACTTTCAGTTATGTTGGTCCTATATCAGGTTGCACCGATCCACTTGCTTGCAACTTTAATCCAATGGCAACTGTTGATGACGGAAGCTGTATGTTTTTCCCTAATCCACTATGCGCAGGGCCTGATCTAAAATTTGATTCTGTTGCTTTTGTGAGTAGTATGAGTTTAATGACTATTAATGCGTCGGGTTGCGATGTTGATGAAGGTTGCGTTACCGGATATGGAACTCGATATGTGATTTCATTTTCTTCAAAAATTGATAACATCGGAACGCTGGATTATTATATTGGTAGTCCTGCTGCCAATCCCACCATGTTCAACACAGTTAATTGTCATGGCCATGCGCATTACGAAGGTTATGGTGATTACAGATTGTACGATGTGAACAACAATTTAATTCCGGTAGGACACAAAAATGGTTTTTGTGTAATTGACTTGTGTGGATTTGGACAGTATACTTGTGGAAACATGGGCATTTCGGTAAATTGCTACGACATTTATGGAGCAGGCACCCAATGTCAATGGGTAGATATTACTGATGTTCCGGATGGTCAATATCGTTTAGCAATAATTGTAAACTCACATCATTTACCTGATGCGATGAATCATTATGAAATTAACCATGCAAACAATGCTGTGCAAGTTTGCATTCAAATTACACGTAATCTTGCCGGTGTTCCATCCTACACTATATTACCTTCATGTACACAATTTGTTGATTGCATGGGCATACCGGGAGGAGCTGCGTTGTTCGATTGCAATGGTATTTGTGCAGGTCCGGGCATTTATGGAAATATCAACGCTGATCTTGCTCTTGATTCCATTGATGTAGAAGATTATGTGAATTTGATGGAAAGTGGTAGTGGCGTAGCGTCAACTTGCAACGATCTTAATGGAGATGGAGAACTTACAGTATATGATGCAGCACTTGCCTTATGGTGTGTTAAAACTCCTCATCATCCTCATCCGGCAGGAAGTAATTTTAACGATTGCAACTTTCCGCACAATATTTTAAATCCTTATGATTCTACAGGTTTGGCTATTGCCGATGTTAATTTTAGCGCAGGTTATGTTGATATAGAATTATCAACTATAACGGCAGATGTTAAAGCGTATCAATTCACGATGCATGGAATAAATGTTACCAGTGTGGTAAGCTTAAGTGACCCTCTTGAATTCCCTGTTGAAATTCGTAGAGTGGGAACTACTAATGAGATTTTTGCACTCTCGGTTCTTGATTCTGCTCTTGCAAGAAGTAATTCACCGCAACTTTTATGCAGAATATTTTTTAGTTCTATTACTGATACCGTCATTTGCATTGAAGAGATCACAGAAATCATTAACCAGGATTTTGAAAGAACGGTAACTTACATTTATGGAGGCTGTAGAAATACTTCAACAACCGGCTTAATAAATATACAAAGTCATTTTGCTGTTGCTTTAATTCCAAATCCCGTTACCAACATCGCGTATCTTCAACTGCCACATGACATTTCCCCTGAAACTGTTGAAATAATGGACATGACCGGAAGAATTACTCAAATTGAAGTGAGAAATAAATCGAATTCTTATGCAATTGATTTGTCGGAATACAATAGTGGATTGTATACCATTCGCATTAATGCAAAAGGACAAACAGGAGTAGCAAGATTTCTAAAACTCTAATTATAAATTCTATAAACATATGTCTTGAAACGATAACCATGAAAAATCTAATCAAAAAAACACTTAATTTTTTAGTAACACTTTTAGTTTGCTCTTCACTTATTTCATCTTGTAAAAAAGATGATGATGGGGGAAGCAATCCATTTCCTCCATCAGGATCAACTTTAAAAACTTCAATATTAGGAACTATTAAAGATACCGATGGAATGGTTGTGAGTGGTGCAATGGTAAAACTAGGAACTTACACCACTACCACAGATGCCCGAGGCAATTTTCAATTCATCAATGCTGATGTTTCTAAAGATCGTTTGGTGATTATTGCATCTAAAGATGGATTCTTTGACTGTGTGCGTGCTAAAAGAACACAAAGTGGTGAAGCCAATTATATTCATTTATTGATGGAAGAAAAACCTGCTGCTGTTAATGTTGCAGGTGTTGCCGGAGGAGTTGTGAACATTCCGGGAGGAGCGAAAATCACTTTCCCAGCAAACGCATTTGTGGATGCCGCTGGAAACGCATATACCGGAAACGTTAAAGTCTATGCCAGACACATCAGTCCGGGCGATGATAATTTTGAGGCAATTGTACCAGGTGGTGATTTGTCAGGAATTAATTCTGCAGGACAAGTGCAAACATTATTTTCTTTAGGCATGATTGAAGCAAGTCTTACCGATAACGCAGGTTTGGTTGAAGTAAAACTTGCACCGGGCAAAATGGCTGAACTCAAGTTTCCAATTGATCCTTCTCAAACTGCTGTAGCACAAAGCACTATTCCTTTATGGTACTTAAATGAAACCACTGGTGTTTGGAAGGAAGAGGGAGAAGCCATCAAAACCGGGAACACGTTTGTTGGAAATGTGAGCCATTTTTCAACATGGAATTGCGACTACTCCGGCGAGAGAACCGATATTCAAGGCAAAGTAGTGGATTGTAATAACAATCCGGTTGGAGGTATAGTGGTTACTATTAATGGCTTCATGAATGTGACAACAGATAATTCGGGTGCTTTTACTTCTTGGGTTCCGGCAGGGTTTACTATCGAATGTCAGGCATTAATGGTGCATAATTCTATTTTAACTTCTGATAGTCCGGTGCAAACTATAACGGCAGTTGCAAGTATTTTAAATATTGTACCTCCAATTATAATACCCTGTGCTACAACTTTAATTGGAAGTGTAAAAAATTGCGAAGGAACTAGTAATTCACCGGCAATTATTTATTGCTCCTGGAATGGAGGAGGTAAATATATTTTTACATCAACTGGAAATTATATTATTCAGGTTCCTCCTAATACATCAATTATTATATCTGCCACGGGTATTGGGGTAGTTGGAAATCATAATTTTAATTCTGGTTCAATTGGAACAATCAATCAAGTACCTAATATATTATTGTGTAATGCTAATCCTGCCCTTGCACTCAATCAAATCTCGTTATCCAGTTATCTGGATCCTGTTGGTACGACCGATTATCTATTAACAATTTTATACCGCGTCTCTGAATTTAATGACTTAGATGGAGATGGAGTTGCGGAAAATATTTATTTTTACGCAG
The DNA here is from genome assembly GCA_963814475.1 of uncultured Bacteroidota bacterium. GTDB lineage: Bacteria > Bacteroidota > Bacteroidia > AKYH767-A > OLB10 > JADKJB01. The sequence goes on from CAWFDA010000018.1 coordinate 121,751, forward strand.
AAGGAAAAGCATTCCCAGGCAATTACGATTTTGATTTTGAATTTACTTTAGTGACAGATTCAGGCGGATATTACTCTTTATTGGATTATCCAACTAATAATAACTATATAACATTTTCAATTGATCCAAACATTTCTGGTGGTAGCGGAGAACCTGGTGTTTCACCCGTCACTTCAAATCGAATTCTCATAACCGATTATGGAAGTCCTGGTGCGCCTGTGACTGGCACATTTGAGTTTGATTACCCTGATGGAATTATAACTAATGGTCAGTTTAGTTATAGAAGGGGTTATGATTAATTTATTTATTTAATAATCTCCCTTTAAAATTACCATTAATAATTATTTAATCTCCATGAAAATTTACAAAACATTTAGTTTTTTATTCACACTTTTCGTTCTTTCATCACTCATCTTTTCATGTAAAAAAGATGACGATGACAACAGCAATTCATTCCTTCCAACAGGAGCAACATTAAAAACTGCAGTGTTAGGTACCATTAAGGATACCGATGGCTTAATTGTAAGCGGCGCTACGGTGAAGCTTGGAACTTACACGACAATCACAGACACTCGAGGTAATTTTCAATTCATCAATGCTGATGTACCTAAGGATCGAATGGTAATTGTTGCATCTAAAGATGGATTCTTTGATTGTGTGCGTGCTAAAAGAACACAAAGTGGCGAAGCGAATTATATTAATTTATTGATGGAAGAAAAACCTGCTGCAGTTAATATAGCAGGTGTGGCCGGAGGCGTGGTGAATATTTCGGGTGGTGCTAAAATCACTTTTCCAACAAATGCTTTTGTAGATGCTTCAGGCAATCCCTATACTGGAACAGTCAAAATATATGCACGACACATTAATCCCGGTGACGATAATTTTGAAGCTATTGTTCCGGGTGGTGACTTGTCTGGAATTAATTCTGCAGGACAAGCCCAATCTTTGTATTCTTTAGGAATGATTGAAGCAATTCTCACTGATAACACCGGTTTAGCCGAAGTAAAATTAGCCTCCGGCAAAACCGCGGAACTTAAATTTCCAATCGACCCTTCGCAAACTGCATCTGCGCAAAGCTCTATTCCAATGTGGCACATGAATGAAACTACGGGTATATGGAAAGAAGAAGGCGAAGCGGTGAAAACAGGAAACTTTTTTGTTGGAAATGTGAGTCATTTTTCAACTTGGAATTGTGATTACCAGGGAGAAAGAACAGATATTCAAGGGAAAGTAGTGGATTGTAATAATAACCCGGTTGCGGGAATTGTAGTAACGATTAGTGGTTTTATGAATGTAATTACTGATAATTCAGGAAATTTTACTACCTGGGTTCCCGCAGGATATGTTATCGAATGTCAGGTGCTAGTAGCAAATAATTCATTTTTGTCGGCAAATTCACCTATACAAACAATAACAGCAGTTGGAGGAATATTAAATGTGGTTCCATCAATATCCATAGCTTGTTTATCAAAAATTTCAGGATCAATTTTAGTCTGTGGAACTACAACTTTAACTCCAGGAATGGTTTACGCATCCTGGAATGGCGGGAGTAGATTTTTATTTTGTTCGAGTGGTATATACATAATTCCCGTTCCCGAAAATACTTCTGTTAATATAGCTATTTATAGCGCTAATTTTAATGGACAAAATTCAGTTCAAACCGGCAACAGCAATGATACAACTTTTGTAACCGCAACTCAATTGTGCAATCAAACAATTCTTGGACAAACAAAATTCACCTTAAATGATACTATTGGAAATTCAAATTCTTATATAATAACCAACATTACTTCTTCATCAGTTTTTACTGACAACAATTCAGATGGAATAATGGAATCCGGATATATGTATCTAACAGGAACAGCAAATCCGGGAAATTATAATTGCTCAATTAATATCGGCTTTCTTGTTTCAACACAAACAAACAATTATTACACTCTTAGCTCCCTTGTTTTTGCCGCGAATTATATGTCACTATCAGTTGATAGTGCTGAATACTATGAAAGTGGAAGCAGCGCAGGACCAAGTATCACCGATAACAAATTAATCATCACCGATTATGGCGCTCCCGGAGGGATCATCTCCGGTAAATTCAATTTTGATAGCTATACAGGCACTGTGACTGAGGGAGAATTTTCTGTAATTAGACAAAATTAAATTTTTCAAATAAGTACATGACAAATTATTATATTTACTCATTTAAATTTATTCAAATCATGAAATCACTAATTCAAAAATCCAATTTATTTTTTATTGTACTTTTAATTTTTTCGTCAATGATATCTTCATGTAAAAAAGATGACGATGACGACAGCAATCCATTTCCTCCATCAGGATCAACTTTAAAAACATCGGTTTTGGGAACTATTAAAGATACCGATGGCTTTATTGTTTCGGGTGCAACGGTCAAATTAGGAACTTACACCACTACAACTGATGCGAGAGGTAATTTTCAATTTATAAATGCTGATGTGGCTAAAGATCGATTGGTGATTGTAGCTTCAAAAGATGGTTTCTTTAAATGCGTACGTGCAAAGAAAACACAAAGTGGCGAAGCGAATTATATCAATTTATTGATGGAAGAAAAACCTGCTGCAGTTAATATAGCAGGTGTGGCCGGAGGTGTGGTGAATATTTCGGGTGGTGCTAAAATTACTTTTCCAACAAATGCTTTTGTAGATGCTTCAGGCAATCCCTATACTGGAACAGTCAAAATATATGCACGACACATTAGTCCCGGTGACGATAATTTTGAAGCTATTGTTCCGGGTGGTGACTTGTCTGGAATTAATTCTGCAGGACAAGCCCAATCTTTGTATTCTTTAGGAATGATTGAAGCAATTCTCACCGATAACACCGGTTTAACCGAAGTAAAATTAGCCTCCGGCAAAACCGCGGAACTTAAATTTCCAATCGACCCTTCGCAAACTGCATCTGCGCAAAGCTCTATTCCAATGTGGCACATGAATGAAACCACCGGAGTTTGGAAAGAGGAAGGTGAAGCGGTGAAGACAGGAAATTTCTTTGTTGGCAGTGTGAGTCATTTTTCATTTTGGAATTGTGATTATTCAGGAACAAGAACTGATTTACAAGGGAAGGTGGTGGATTGTCAAAATAACCCAATGCCTGGAATTGTAGTCACAATAAATGGATTTATGAATGTGACAACAGATAATAGTGGCATGTTTACTACTTGGGTTCCTGCAGGATATGTTATCGAGTGCCAGGCTTTAGTTGCAAATAATCCAATCATTATAAATGACAGTCCGATTCAAACTATTACTGCAGTTGCCGGCATACTAAATATTGTTCCACCAATTGTAGTTAGTTGTGCAACAAGACTAGCGGGAGTCATAGGAAATTGTGCTGGAACCGAATTAGCTCCTGCGTCTATTTATGCTTCCTGGAATGGGGGAAATTATTTTGTTTATACTTCGTCAGGAAATTATGTTCTCTATGTTCCTTCATCAACGGCCATAATTATTTCTGCCATTTCCGGCAGTTTGACAGGAAGTAATTCTGTTCAATCGGGAACACAAGGAACTCTTACAAATGTGCCTCCTGTACAATTATGTGCCAATTCCACCATAGGTAGGACCGCATTTACAATTAATCCTACTTCAGGTGGGTCAAACTCCTATGTTTTAAACACGATATCATCTACTACAAATTTTGTAGACGGAAATTCGGATGGAATATTTGAAACCGCAGCGATAAATATTTTTGGAACAACAGATCCCGGAAACTTCTTATGTAGCATACAGATTAATGTATCAAACCAAACTAATGGAAATTATTTGCTTACACAAGGAGTTAACACAGTTCAAATTTCATTAGATAGCATTTACACTTACGTTAGCGGAACCACAACTGGTTCTACTCTGAATAAATTAGTCTTTACTGATTATTCACAACCTGGCGGGTTTGCTACCGGAAATTTTGAATTTGACACTAATGCAGGAACAATTACTGAAGCTGAATTTTCGGTATTTAGAACAAATTAAAAAAACATTAATAAAATTACTTTCATGAATGTTTTCCAAAAAAATGTCCGATTATTTTTATTGCTCACATTTATTTTTTCAGCAATTATTTCTTCTTGCAAAAAAGATGAAGATAACAATAGCAATACTGTACCTTCATCCGGTGCAACAGTTAAGACAACAGTTGTAGGAAAAATTTTAGATGATCTTAATGCTGTTGTTTCAGGTGTTACCGTCAAGCTTGGCAATCACACTACAATCACAAATGAAAAAGGGTATTTTGTTTTTGTCAATGTAGATGTTTCCAAAGAAAGAATTGTTGTTAAAGCAACCAAAGCAGGTTACTTTGATGCTATATATGCTAAACGTTCCCAAATAGGTGATGCTAATTATATGAATTTTACCATGCAACAAAAAACCTCAGCAACAAATATTCCGGGAGTATCCGGAGGGGTTGTGAATCTTTTTGGTGGGAGTAAAATTACTTTCCCTTCCAATGCATTTATTGATGCTAATGGAAATCCATATACCGGAATTGTAAAAGTAACAACTCGTCATATAAGACCCCAACATAATAATTTTGAATCTATGATTCCCGGTGGAGATTTGTTAGGAATTAACCTGGCAGGTCAACCTCAATCATTGTATTCCTTTGGTATGCTGGAAGCAATTCTTACCGACAATTCCGGCTTAAATGAAATTAAACTAGCTCCCGGTAAAACTGCAGAATTAAAATTTCCGATTGAAACATTTCAATCCAGCGCAGCATTAGCAACCATCCCACTTTGGTATTTGGATGAAGAAACCGGGCTTTGGAAAGAGGAAGGCGATGCTACTAAATCAGGAAATTTTTATATTGGAAATGTAGCACATTTTTCGGTATGGAATTGTGATTATTCCGGAACCAGAACCGATATCCGCGGCAAGGTGGTTGATTGCTTCAATAATCCGGTACAAGGTATTAAAGTAAAGATAAATGGCTTTATGAATGTTATGACTGATAATAATGGGAATTATGCCACTTGGGTACCGGCAGGATATACTATAGAATGTCAGGTATTGAAAACTCAGAATCCACAAATATTTGGTAATAGCCAACTAGAATCTATTTCTGCGATTGCGGGGATTCTGAATATTATTCCAACTTTAAACGTACCTTGTAGTGCATTAATCTCAGGAACTGTGAAAACATGTGGTGGCGCTTCTCCAGTTCCCGCCCTTGTGTTTTTTTCGTGGAATGACGGTAATAATTTAATTTATACCAGTACCGGAAATTATCAAACACAAGTTTGTGCTTCTGCTGCCATTAACGTAATTGCCAATTCCATGAATTCTGAAGGTTCACTTATTGTAATGTCTGGTGCACAAAACACTATGACTAATGTTCCGGATATTCAGGTCTGCAATCCTTCTACACTTGCAAAAACATCTTTTACAATCAATGACAATGCCGGCAATTCAACCTATTATGTTGTGACTACAGTTAATGGTTGCAGCACCGGTTTTGTAGATTCCAACAACGACGGCGTAATTGAACAAATTGATCTTTTTTATAATGGCATTGCGGAGCCGGGATCTGTTAATGTTCAAATACAAATGAGTCTAAATAACGAAAATTCAGGGGTGTATTCTTTGCTTTCAGGAAGCAATAATACGATAAGAGTCAAATTAAATTCCACTAATTATTATGGAGGACTTGTTTCCGGAAATACTTTAAATCGTATGATATTTACAGATTACGCTAGTGCCGGAGGGCTTGCAACAGGCAAGTTTGAATTTAATTTTAATAACGGATCTATTACAGATGGTCAAATCGCAATTATAAGAGAGTACTAGCTACAGGTCACATGAATTTACACTAATCAATAATATTCTCAGATTATTATCCAACAAATTACAATTCTACAACCAACTTACAATTTCACTTTTCAAAAACAACCAAAATTCCATATCATGAGAAATCAAATTCAAAAAACATTCAATCTTTTAATCACGCTTTTAGTAATTACATCACTGGTTTCATCATGTAAAAAAGATGATGACGATGGAGGTGCCCCCTTTCCCCCTTCCGGAACTACGCTGAAAACTTCTGTACTGGGAACCATTAAAGATACCGATGGATTGATTGTTAAGTGGAGCAACGGTCAAATTAGGAACTTACACCACTACCACTGATACGCGAGGTAATTTTCAATTCATCAATGCCGATGTGCCCAAAGATCGATTGGTGATTATTGCTTCAAAAGAGTGGATTCTTTAATTGTGTTCGTGCTAAAAGAACACAAAGTGGAGAAGCGAATTATATTAATTTGCTGATGGAAGAAAAACCTGCTGCGATCAATGTGGCAGGTGTGGCTGGCGGTATAGTGAATATTCCCGGAGGAGCAAAAATTACCTTCCCTGCCAATGCATTTGTAGATGCCTCCGGAAACCCATACACGGGAACCGTTAAAGTATTTGCAAGACATATTAGTCCCGGTGATGATAATTTTGAGGCTATTGTTCCAGGTGGTGACTTGTCAGGAATTAATTCTAGCCGGACAAACTCAATCATTGTATTCTTTAGGAATGATTGAAGCAATTCTCACTGATAACACCGGTTTAGCCGAAGTAAAATTAGCCTCCGGCAAAACCGCGGAACTTAAATTTCCAATCGACCCTTCGCAAACTGCATCTGCGCAAAGCTCTATTCCAATGTGGCATATGAATGAAACTACAGGAGTGTGGAAAGAAGAAGGTGAAGCAGTGAAGACAGGAAATTTCTTCGTTGGCAGTGTAAGTCATTTTTCATTTTGGAATTGTGATTATTCAGGAACAAGAACTGATTTACAAGGGAAGGTGGTGGATTGCAATAATAATCCAATGCCTGGTATAGTAGTTACAATAAATGGTTTCATGACTGTAGTGACTGATAATAATGGAATGTATACAACTTGGGTTCCCGCAGGATATACAATAACTGTTCAGGCGCTTCTTATGAACAATCCAATTCTATTAAGTAGCAGCAACACTCAAACTTTGTCGGCTGTGGCGGGCATAAATAATATAATGCCTAATATTACTGCTTCCTGCTTATCACGACTGGCAGGAGCTATTGGCAATTGTTCTGGCACAGAATTAATGCCAGGTTCTATATATGTTACATGGAATGGTGGGAATTTTTTGCAATATACGTCAACAGGAAATTACATCATACCTGTCCCGGTGAATACTAATTTGAATATAATTGTAACAGACAATCAGTCTTTTGGAGCCATCTCTGCGCTGTCAGGAGGTCAAAACGATACATTGTTAGTTCCAAATATTTTAATATGCAACAGTACAACTAATGTTACAAGTAAATTTACAGTTACTGATGGTGTTGGAGTAGTTATTCCATATACATTAAATGTTACTACAGATGCTTCCCAATTTTTTGATACTAACTCCGATGGCGCAATCGATTCAACTATTATAAATTTGTTTGGCACAACAAATCCGGGAAATTATGATTTTACTTTATACAGTTATTTGGTTTCAGAAATAAATGGAATGTATTCTTTCAATCAAAATTTAAATAGCATCACGATCACAATAATGATAAATGGGACGTTATACTTTTATACTACAAGCCAACAAACAACTATAACTACTCTAAATCGATTAAAATTTACAGATTATAGCGGGCCTGGTGGTTTTGCTACCGGTATTTTTGAATTTGATGCTGGATTGGCCGGAACAATAACAGAAGGGCAATTTGCAACCAGACGTCAAAATTAAGTCTTGAGAAATGAATATGTCGTAACTTTGTGCTGAAATTCATCCTTCAGCAAAATGCAAAAAATACTCAATTATATTAATGGGCAGCTGGTTGAACCCGTTGGCCATTTGTTTTTTGAAAATGTGAACCCCGCTACCGGCGAGCCTTACAGCCAGATTCCTGATTCTGACGATCGCGATGTGGAATTGGCAGTTCAGGCTGCGACTGCTGCATTTCCTGCATGGAGCAACACTCCGGCATCGAAACGTTCAGCCATTCTGGTAAAAATTTCAGAATTAATTGATAAGAACCTCGACAAGCTCGCTCTTGCGGAATCCATTGATAATGGCAAACCCGTGAAGCTGGCGAAAACAGTCGATATTCCACGTGCATCACAGAATTTTTATTTTTATGCGACAGGGATTTTGCACAACCACACTGCTGCTCATCCAATGGAAGGAACGGCAATAAATTATACACTTCGTCATCCTATCGGTGTGGCAGGATGTATTTCTCCCTGGAACTTGCCTCTCTATCTCTTCACCTGGAAAATTGCTCCCGCATTGGCCTCCGGAAATTGTGTGGTTGCAAAGCCATCTGAAATAACTCCCATGACTGCGTATATGCTCTCCCAGTTATGTATCGATGCCGGTTTACCCGCAGGTGTTTTAAACATCATCCACGGAACTGGGCCGAAAGTGGGAAGTGCAATTACCGCACATCCAAAAATTCCCGTTCTCTCTTTCACAGGAGGAACAAAAACAGGAGCCGAAATTTCAAGAGTAGCGGCACCTATGTTTAAAAAATTATCATTGGAACTCGGTGGAAAAAATCCAAATATTATTTTTGCTGATTGTAATTTTGAAGAAGCTGTGAAAACTTCTGTGCATTCCTCATTCTCAAATCAAGGTGAAATCTGTTTGTGTGGATCACGAATGTTCGTTGAACGATCTATCTATGAAAAATTTAAAACAGCCTTCATCGCAAAAGTTAAAGAATTAAAAGTGGGAGATCCGTTATCAGATGATACTCGAATTGGTGCCATCGTTTCAAAACCTCACATGGAAAAAATTCTCTCTTACATTGAACTCGCAAAACAAGAGGGTGGAAAAATTCTTACCGGAGGAAATCGTATTCATCCCGAAGGTGCTAATAAAAATGGTTTTTATATTGAACCCACCATCATCGAAGGACTTACTTACAACTGCCGCACCAACATGGAAGAAATTTTTGGACCTGTTGTGACAATGATGCCTTTTGATACCGAAGAAGAAGTTCTTTTGTTTGCAAATAGCACTCAATACGGATTGGCAGCAACAGTTTGGACTGAAAATTTGACCCGAGCACACAAAATTGCTGCCGATCTGCACAGTGGAATTGTTTGGATAAACTGCTGGCTGCTCAGGGATCTCAGAACTCCCTTCGGTGGAATGAAACAATCGGGTGTTGGAAGAGAAGGCGGCTTTGAAGCTTTGGACTTCTTTACAGAAGAGAAAAACGTGTGCATTTCGCTTAAGTAACTGTATTTCAATACTATAATTTTATTTTTGCAAATTACTTCTGCAAGAATCCATTTTCTTTTAATCCAAGTCCCTCACTAAGTTTTCGTAATTTTGCAGCCGTTAGCGGCGATTGCAGCGGCAGCGGCGGCAGCGGCAGCGGCAGCGGCAGCGGCGGCAGCAGTAGCAGTAGCAGTAGCGGCAGCGGCAGCAGCAGCGGCAGTTTTCAAATCAAACAATTGATTCAACGATTGAATTAACTACTGAATTAACCTACTGAATCAACCACTGAATTAACCAACTGAATTAACCATTGAATCAAACAACTGAATCAACCACTGAATCAACCACTGAATTAACCATTGAATCAACCACTGAATTAACCACTGAATTAACCACTGAATTAACAACTGAATCAACCATTGAATTAACCATTGAATTAAAATAATATGACAACATCAACATTAGCATCACAAGACTTCGGAATTACTGAATCTTTAAAAAAATTAGGAATAAAAGAAATTAATCATGGCGCCTCTACAGGTACTAAATGGATGAACACTACAGGAGAAATGATCGAATCATACTCTCCTGCCGACGGGAAACTGATCGGAAAAATCCAACAAGCAACTGCAAATGATTATGAAAATATAATTGCACTTTCGCAGGAAGCTTTCAAAAAGTGGAGAACAGTTCCTGCTCCTAAACGAGGTGAAGTAGTTCGTCAAATTGGTAATGCTTTGCGTGAAAATAAAGAAGATTTAGGAAGATTGGTTTCTTATGAAATGGGCAAAATTTATCAGGAAGGATTAGGAGAAGTGCAAGAGATGATCGACATCTGCGATTTTGCTGTTGGTTTATCACGTCAACTTCATGGTTTCACCATGCACAGCGAACGTCCAAATCATAGAATGTATGAGCAATATCATCCTCTAGGAATTGTAGGTGTAATAAGTGCATTTAATTTTCCTGTAGCTGTTTGGTCGTGGAATGCAATGCTGGCAATGGTATGTGGTGATACGGTAGTATGGAAGCCATCATCAAAAGTGATGCTTTGTGCTATTGCTGTTCACAACATCATTGCAAAAGTTTTAAAAGATAATGATGTTCCTGAAGGGACCGTTTGTTTAGTAGCAGGTAACTCAAAAAATGTTGGTGATAATTTTCTTGGTGATAAAAGAGTCCCATTAATTTCAGCTACAGGTTCAACTAATGTTGGAAAACGTGTTGGAAGAATTGTAGGAGAACGTTTAGGAAGAAGTTTGTTAGAATTAGGAGGGAACAACGCCATCATCATCACTCCTGAAGCCGATATCGACATGGCCTTACTTGCAGTTGTTTTCGGTTCAGTAGGTACATGCGGACAACGTTGCACCAGCACACGACGATTAATCATCCACGAAAGTGTATATGATAAGTTTACAGAAAAATTATTAAATTCATACAAACAAATTCGTATAGGCAATCCGTTAGATTCAAAAAACCTTGTTGGTCCGCTGATCGATAAAGGTGCTGTTAAAGATTTTACTAACGCTATTGCGGAAGTGAAAAACGAGGGCGGTAAAATTATTTATGGTGGTGAAGTGCTTACCGGTGAAGGTTATGAATCGGGTTGCTTTGTTGTGCCATCTATTGCTGAAGTTCAAAATCATTTCAAAATTGTACAACATGAAACCTTCGCTCCTTTACTCTACTTGATTAAATACAAAACTATTGAAGAAGCAATCGAATATCAAAATGATGTTCCTCAAGGATTATCATCTTCGATTTTCTCTAACAACATGCGCGAAACGGAATTATTCCTTTCTACACGTGGTTCCGATTGCGGTATCGCAAACGTAAACATTGGAACATCCGGTGCCGAAATCGGTGGTGCTTTTGGTGGTGAAAAAGAAACCGGCGGAGGTCGCGAATCAGGTTCAGATGCATGGAAAATTTACATGCGCCGTCAAACGAATACAATTAATTATGGTATTAATTTACCGCTAGCACAAGGAATCACATTTGATGTGTGATTAATTGTGATTGTTAAGATGATTATGATCTATTAAGATGGATATAAATGATTTGTTTTTTAATGAATTTAAATTATATTTGCATGATGAAATTTAAACTCTTGATATTATTTTATTTTAAACTTTTCAATCATTTTTCTTATGGAAAACAAAAATTACATTCATTCAGAATTAACTGAAAAAATTATTTATTGCTTTTACAAAGTGTACAACAAACTTGGGTACGGATTTCTTGAAAAAGTGTATGAGAGAGCGTTGTTAATTGAATTAGGTAGAGCCGGATTGAGTTGTCTGAATCAACACAGGATAAAAGTGTTTTATGACGATTGCGAAGTTGGAACTTATATCCCAGACCTATTAATTGAAAATAAAGTTGTTGTCGAAATAAAGGCTGCAATTTCCATGGTAGAAAGTCATGAAGATCAATTAAGAAATGCTTTAAAAGCAAGTGATTTGGAAGTTGGCTTATTGTTGAATTTTGGGACCAAACCGCAATTCCGAAGAAAAGTCTCTGCAAATGAATTCAAAGGCCATATAAAAAAATAAATAGATCAAAAAAATCATCCCCTAAATTAAATCATAACAAATCCATCATAATAGATCATAATCATCATATAGATCCAAAAAAATCAGCCTTCCCATGATTGTAGATATCCATACTCATATCCTCCCCGAAAACATCCCTAATTTCAAAGGTAAATTTGGCTATGGAGGATTCATCCATCTTGACCACCACAAACCTTGTTGTGCGCGTATGATGGTGGATGATAAATTTTTCAGGGAGGTGGAACAAAACTGTTGGGATGCTGAAACACGAATGAAAGAATGTGATCATCATGGTGTGCATGTTCAGGTGCTTTCAACTGTGCCGGTAATGTTTAGCTATTGGGCTAATGCGAATGATTGTTTAGAAGTATCAAAATTCTTAAATGATCACATTGCAGGAATTGTAAATAAATATCCAAAACGCTTTGCAGGATTAGGAACCGTTCCACTTCAAGATCCTCAGCTTGCAATTAAAGAATTAGAACGTTGCATGCAAATTGGAATGCGTGGTGTACAGATTGGAAGTCATGTGAATGAATGGAATTTGAATGCGCCTGAATTATTTCCATTTTTTGAAGCAGCCGAAAAATTAGGTGCGGCTATTTTCGTTCATCCATGGGAGATGATGGGTCAAGAAAAAATGCAACGGTATTGGTTACCTTGGTTAGTGGGAATGCCTGCAGAAACTTCACTTGCAATTTGTTCGATGATCTTTGGAGGAATTTTTGAACGATTACCAAAATTACGTGTTGCTTTTGCACATGGTGGAGGATCATTTCCATCAACAATAGGAAGAATTGAACACGGGTTTAATTGTCGGCCAGATTTAGTTGCTATCGACAACAAAGTAAATCCCCGTGACTACATTGGAAAATTTTATTTCGATTCGCTCGTTCATGATAAAGATATGTTACGCTTCCTGGTAAATCTTGCCGGTGCCGATTGTGTTGCACTTGGCTCCGACTACCCATTCCCTCTAGGTGAAGATATCCCCGGAACACTTATTAAATCAATGGACTTTGACGTTGAAACCAAAGAACGATTACTAAGTGGGACAGCACTTGAATGGTTGGGTGTAAAAAAAGAACTATTTAGCCTGTGATCAAATTAACAAGAATATTAAAAATTGTTTGGACCTTGATGGTGCTTATACTTGCATCGCATTTGGGGTGGACACAAGATGCATCAATGAAGGAAACCAATCCGGGCGTAGTAGTAGTAGAACTATTTACTTCTCAAGGAGACATTAACAGTCCTCAAGCTGATAAACTTTTAAGCGAAATTATTGCTGATGCCGAAAAGAACAACAAACCCGTCTATTGCATCTCTATGCATGTTGATTTCTGGAATAGGTTTGGGTGGAAAGATCCTTTCAGTAGTTTGATGTACACACGTCGTTTGACAAATTACACATCAGTACTAAAAGAAAAAGAAACTTACACTCCATACATCGTCATCAACGGAACCAAAAGTGTTGCAGGCACCGATCGCAAAAAAACACTTTCTACAATTGATGCGGAATTAAAAATACCTGCATCTGTACAACCCGATTTCTCCTATACACTATTCGACGACACACTTGATATCAGCTATGACACTCACCTCAAATCTGTTTCAGGCAAATCAGGAAACGACAAATACATTTATGTTGTAATTGTTGAAAAGGGTTTATCTACCAAAGTCACCGCAGGCGATAATGTTGGAAAAACATTAATCAATGACAATGTATCAAAATTATTTTTCACCACCGATCTCAAATCTTCCAAGGGTTTGGTGCGAATTCCCCTCAAAAAACTTAAACCCGACACAAATAAATCCATCATCTTTTTTATTCAAGACAAAACTACCAGAAAAGTACTCGGAGCCTCCTCCAGGAAATTTGGTGTCAAATAAGTAGTCCCATTAAAAACTGCTACTGCTTAGCCGTACTGCCTACTGCCTACTGCCACAGCCACAGCCGCTGACAACTGGAAATCAGCCACTTACCTTATCCCTTTTTTACCTATCTTTGCACCTTAGATCCTGGCTATGAGTGATCAGATAAAACATGAATGCGGCATTGCGCTTGTTCGATTATTAAAACCCCTCTCCTTTTATAAAGAAAAATACGGCACACCTTTTTATGGTGTGAACAAATTGTATTTGTTAATGGAGAAGCAACACAATCGTGGACAAGATGGTGCCGGTGTTGCGAATATCAAACTCGATGTTGAACCCGGCAACCGGTATATTAGTCGCCATCGCAGCAATGCTTCGCAGCCGATTATAGAAGTATTTGATAAAATTAATACACGTTTTGCTGACGCTGCAAAAGCACATCCCGAAGAATTCCAAGATCCTGTTTGGTTAAAAAATAATTTGCCTTTTACAGGAGAACTTTTTCTCGGACATCTTCGTTACGGCACGTATGGAAAAAATAGCATTGAAAATTGTCATCCATTCTTACGTCAAAATAATTGGATGACTAGAAATCTTGTAGTTGCCGGTAATTTTAATTTGACTAATGTTGATGAGCTGCTGGATCAATTGCTCGACTTAGGACAACATCCGAAAGAAAAATCTGACACTGTTACTGTGCTTGAAAAGATTGGTCATTTTATGGATGAAGAAAATGAGCTTTTATATAAACGTTATAAGCAGGATGGTCATGATAACAAGGCAATTTCTGCACTCATTGCCGAAAACATCGACATACAACGTATACTAACTCGTGCAGCAAAAAATTGGGATGGTGGTTATGTGATAGCAGGTTTGCTTGGTCATGGTGATGCCTTTGTAATGCGTGATCCAAACGGCATTCGTCCTGCTTGGTTTTATTCTGATGATGAAGTTGCAGTAGTAGCATCTGAACGAACAGCAGTGCAAACAGCATTCAACGTTCCTGTAGAAGCATTGCAGGAAATTTTACCGGGACATGCTTTAATCATCAAGAAAAATGGTAAGGTAGAGCAACTAAAATTCCGAGAGCCTCAAGAAAGAAAATCATGTTCTTTTGAACGTATTTATTTTTCTCGCGGAAGCGATGTTGATATTTACAAAGAACGTAAAGAGTTAGGGCGATTAGTTTGTCCTGCCATTTTAGAGGGTGTTGATTACGATTTACGCAACACTGTATTTTCTTATGTACCCAACACTGCCGAATCAGCATTTTATGGTATGGTACAGGGGATGGAAGAGTACTTGCGTGAAGTGAAAAAAAGAAAAATAATTAAAGTGGGTCCGGGTATAACCGAAGATCAGCTCGACGATATACTTTCTATTAAACCACGCATAGAAAAAATTGCAATTAAAGATGCAAAATTAAGAACGTTCATTACTGACGATTCACAACGTAACGATTTAGTTGCTCACGTGTATGATATTACTTATGGAACAGTTAAGCGTGGCACCGATAACCTGGTAATCATTGATGATTCCATTGTTCGAGGAACCACCTTGAAGAAAAGTATCTTGAAAATGCTCGACCGCTTGGGCCCTAAGAAAATAATTGTTGTTTCGTCGGCACCTCAAATTCGTTATCCCGATTGCTATGGAATTGATATGGCTAAGTTGGGTGATTTTGTAGCATTTTCGGCAGCAATCAGCTTGCTGGAAGAAAATAATATGGAATATGTTATTGATGAAGTGTACCATAAATGCATTGAACAACTCACCTTGCCTACTGCTCAAATGGTGAATCATGTAAAAGATATCTACAAACCATTTACTCCTCAACAAATATCCGACAGAATTGCCAAAATGATTCGACCAAAAGATATTGATGCTGAAGTTCAAATTATTTATCAATCCATTGAAGACCTCCATGCTTCTTGTCCTGGTCATTTAGGCGACTGGTACTTCTCGGGAAATTATCCTACACCTGGTGGGAATAAGGTCGTTTGCCGCTCCTTTGTAAATTACATGGAAGGCAAAAATGAGAGGGCTTATTGATTTCGTTAATATCTAAGCAGGAATTACAATTGCTTTGTAATTAATTCCGCTTTCTGAGTATATAATTCAATTCCTATTTAATAAATGAAAAATAGATCTGCTATCGTTGGAAGAATTTTTAATTACTTCTTACAGGGCTTACTGATCACAGTACCGATTACAGTCACATTTTATGTAATCATAAAAGCTATTATTTGGATTGATGGCCTCATCCCATTGCACATTCCAATCACTATGCCCGGATTTAATGAATTCGAAATTCCAGGCATAGGAATTATTGTACTCTTTATTATAGTAACCATACTTGGCTATTTTGCTTCGAATCTCGTGGCTAATCCATTTTTTAGTATGGTAGAAAAATTACTCGGGAAAACTCCTTTGTTTAAAATTATCTACACTTCTGTTAAAGATCTTGTAGAAGCATTTGTAGGTGAGAAAAAAAGATTTACAAAGCCGGTATTAGTCACCATTAGTCACACTCCCGAAATTCAAAGAATTGGTTTTGTAACAGAAAATGATCTTACCCGATTAGGAATTGCTCCGTCTAAAATGGCCGTCTACCTTCCTTTTTCCTATGGTTTTAACGGACAACTTTTAATTGTTGAATCAAAAAACATAACCGGTTTAGATGCCTCGGGAACTGAAATGATGAAGTTTATAATTTCAGGAGGGGTAACGGAGATATAAAAATTGCTTTGATTTCCAGATCAAATTAATCTTTAATGCATCTCACCGAATGACCATGTGTTTTTGTTGCAAATGAGGTAGTAAATGCTCCGTTATTCATACTTAAATTTCTGCACTCCCCATTAATTGTTGAAACAAACTCTGCCCATAAATAACTGGTGCCTCCATTTCCACCTGTTCCCCCTGCCCGAAATCCTGCGGGGAGTCCTGTAAAACCACTTATGTTAGTGGCGGCAGTATTAGGAGCAGACCACAAACCTGTACCTGCTGCCGACGTACCTGCTTGTTTCAAGCTACCTCCGGCAACCGTTGAACCTCCCAGAAAAATTGTGAGTTCATCAAATTCAGAGCCGCTGGGAACATGCCAACCTGTAGGACAAAGTTCTCTGGGATCCA
Source organism: uncultured Bacteroidota bacterium (assembly GCA_963814475.1). GTDB lineage: Bacteria > Bacteroidota > Bacteroidia > AKYH767-A > OLB10 > JADKJB01. Next base: position 138,546 of record CAWFDA010000018.1, read on the forward strand.
TCACGGTATAATGGTTGTAAAGCAGTCCATACACATTTTTATCTATCGACGTATAGGCTCCGGTAGTTACACTGTGCCATATCGAGTCATCAACAGTTGGTTCACGGGGAATGTATTCAATGGTGTCTCCATTTCTGTACCTGGTTGTTTTAAGATTTTCCTTCATCCAGCATTGGTTACCGATTTGAACAACACTATACACATTTCCATCCACATCAATAGCCTGATTAACACCCGAAGTACAACCCGATGAAATACCTGCACTGCAAAAAGTTACAGCTCCTACGTTCAATGTTGTTGATGACGCGCCACTCATCACCATTGTGTCGGTGTTAAACTGGCCATTTGAAAAATTTAAAGTGATATTTTGATTTGATGCAACCGGAATAATAAAATTTCCATTTGTTGCATAAACAGCATTTGAACTTCCTGCGGTGGAAAATGACCACACAAATACTGATAGCGGATTTCCATTACAATCAACAATGTTGCCTGAAACATAGGAAGGGCAAGATAAAGATATATCAGCAATTGTATTTACACCCGAAACGGGATTAATAGTTATTAGTGCGGATGACAAATTAAGTCCAAAGTTATTCATTGCTTGAACTTGAACAGTGATTGGAATTCCGGAAGGAACCCAGCTTGTATAAACACCTAGGTTGTTAGTCACTAATGTGAACTGCCCGTTAACTGTTACCACTATTCCTACCAAGGGATTGCCTTCGCAATCAATAACTCGTCCTTTGATTATCGGAGCGGGATATGTTGTAATAACATCACAATTCCACCATGAAAAATGCGCTGCTGAAGCAACATACTCATTGCCTGATTTAGTTGCAATTCCTTCCTGCTTCCACAAGCCTGATGTAGAATTAAAATTCAAAAATGGGATAGTGGCAGGAGCTCCGGAAATTTGAGTAGGTGCGATAGGCATTCGGATTTCTGCGGTTTTCCCTGACGCCATTTTCAATTCAACACCACCATTATCGAGTATGGTAACCCCCACCATTCCATATGATATTAATGGAACTGCTTTCCCAGATGAATTTATAGCTGCAAGATCTCCTCCCGGAATTGAAGAAGCGAAATCGGAATTGGCGGGAGAAATATGTTTGGTATAAATTGAAGCTATACCAACAAATGGAACGCCGGTTAAAGTTACAAACGACGCAGGAGGGAATATTATTTTTGTTCCATCAACAGTTGTAACAGTTCCACCACTAGAGGAAGAAATGCTTGCGGGCGTTCCTTCAGCCAATAATTTTATACGAACAAAATTAATTTCACCCGTTTTAGGAATACCTCCTGATCCGGAGTCGAAAAATCCGGGTTTTTTGCCTGCAACATAAAACCTGTTTGCCGGAACCTGCACGCTTTGAAAAACAAAAAAACCATTTTCATCAGAAGCTTTGGTTTGCGATCCAACCATAACAGTGGCTCCCGAAACACCCTTTCCTGTTTCATCCACCACCACACCGGCAATTCGAATAATTAATGAATTTGGAGGGGTGACAATATCCGGTGAATCATTGTCATTTTTTTTACAACTAAATACCAGAAGCATGGCTACTAAAGCCACAGAAAGAATGGATCGTAAATTCATGTTTTATCAGATTAGATGGTGTAAAAATAATCGAATTATTCACAATAACAATACATTGTTCTTTTATAAAAAAATCACACTTTAGTATGATGCCAAGGTAAAAAAACAACTCTAAAATTCATGATGAGCTTTCTGTATCAGTCCGATTTTCAACTTGCGCTTGTAATCATCGGCCAGCCATTTCACATAGCTTTCGGATGTTTTACTTAAGCAGCGGGTAAAAACTCGCACTCTGAACTCAATTTCTTCTCTCAACAAATCGGCCAGCTCCAGAGAGGAATCCACACTATGACTATTTTCCATGCAAATGGTAATGTGTTGCTCAATAGATTGTTCAATCACCTCTTTGGGTCGGAGTCCTTCACTCATCACTTTTCGGTGTACTGCTTCCACATCAAAATCAATATTTGCTGATTTCGAAAATTTCATTCTTAGTTCTTCCGGCATTACATATTTAAAATTATACTCTATTTCTTCGTCACTTCTTATATTCAACAAATACAATTCAGGTGTTTGAAAAATACTTACCCAGTCTACATCGGCATCCCACAATCCAAATCGATTTAAATTGTTCCCTAAATCAATAACCGAAAACTCCTTTTTATTTGGCAATATCCTCGATCCACGACCGATCATTTGAAAATATAGGGTGAGTGATTTGGTGGCACGGTTGAGAATTATACTTTCAACCGTGGGTTCATCAAAACCTGTTGTAAGAATACTCACTGAGGTAAGAATTGCATCCGGCTTATCTTTGAACCACTGCAGAATTTCTTTCCGCTCTCGTGCTGTATGGGTGTGATCAAGATGTTTGATATCGTAACCTGCATCCTGAAAAGATGCATACACATATTGCGAAGTGGCAATACCATTGTTGAAAATCAATGTTTTTTTACCAATACTTTTTTCTTTATACGCACTTAGGAGTTTGTCCTGCATGGCGTGATTGTTATAAAGTCGCTCCGAAGAACTAACGGTATAATCTCCATTACGACCAACTTTTAATGAAGTAAGTCCAACCTGGTAATGATAAGTAGTCGCCTTTGCTAAAAATCCCATTTTAATCAACGACGAAATAGATTCGCCTACAATAAGCTCATCATAAGTATCTTTCATCCTGATTTTAATATTGCTACTAAGTGGTGTAGCAGTAACGCCCAGGACTACACCTTTTTCATAAAATTTAAATAATTTTCCAAAAGCGTTATAGTGAGCCTCATCTACAATCATCAAACCAATGTTATCGAGATCAAGAATTTCATCTCTCAGCCTATTGTTAAGTGTTTCAACCATAGCTACAAAACACATGTACTCATTGGGAACAGGCATCGATTTAACTTCACTATTGATGATCATATTTGTAACACCAAACTCATTGAGCATTTGCGACGTTTGTGCGCACAACTCAAGGCGATGCGTTAGGATCATCACCTTTTTACCTGTATTTTGAATATAACGTTTTGCGATTTCTGAAAAAATTACTGTTTTGCCTCCTCCGGTTGGAAGTTGATACAGTAAGTTATAACGGGCAGGGTGATCGTTGAGACGCTTAAAAATTTCGTCAATCGCTCCATGCTGATAACTGTATAACTGCTTACCTGATTTATACTCAGGTGTATTTATAGAATTTTCTGAATTCAAATTTCAAAATTTATTTCAAATCGGCTGTTAAAACAACAAATTTCATTACGGATAAAAGAAGGGGTAAAGTTATGACTTCTAAATGATAAATATCCCACTTCTGTTATATTGATTTTCAGTACTCATAAAAGTCGAACAATCAGCATCAAAGGTTGCAAGTGAAGGTAAATCTAAAAGAAGGTACACTCTTACTATAATTCTATTAACAAACCGCTAAGTGGTGATTTCCATGCACATACATGCATTTCATGGTTAATTATAAATTAGTAATTTTATGCTTTAATTCAAAACACTATGAAAAACTTCGACTGGACCTGCTTCACCAAAAAAATCGCTGTAAAGGCGCCTATGTCACACATCTATGATGCCTGGACAAAACCTGCTGAGATAGAAAAATGGTTTTTGAAAACGGCTAGGTATAAGGATAAAAATGGAATTGAAGTTTCCATGAACTCAAATGTTACCGAAGGAATGAACTATGAATGGTCTTGGTTTTTGTACTCCGAAATCGAAAAAGGAAGCATTAAAATAGCAAACGGGAAAGATCATTTTCAATTTACATTCGCCGGTCAATGTATTGTTGATGTAAAATTAACCGAACAATATGAACACACCGTTGTGGAACTAAATCAAACAAATATTCCAACCGATGATGTTTCGAAACAAGAAATTCGTTTAGGATGCTCCTCCGGCTGGTCGTTTTATATGGTCAATCTAAAATCAGTCTTCCAAGGAGGCCTCGATTTAAGAAGCAAGGATGAACGACTAAGACCGATGGTGAATAATTAATGTAAATGTTATAGGTGAAAAGTGAGAAGGTTTATTGGGGTCTGCAGTTTTGCTCCATGCCTGATGGAAAAAATCTGCTTTAAATAAAGTCGATGACTAATCGGATTGAAAGGAATGAAGGAAATGGAAACTGCTGGATGACCAAGAAAACACATAAGTAGAGCTACTACCCTTTAGTTCCTGACTTTGCTATACAGAAACGGCTGTCGGCCTGCATTTAATAAAATCTGCTATATAAGCAATTTGTCTCCAAAGCCAAATCAGACGAACTAGATGCTATAATCTACTTCTGTGAAAAGTATTTATAGGTAGAAGTAGGATATTAGCCAAGGGGAGTGAAGTAATAGAGCGTGCCATAAGCTTTACTTTAGCGCTTTGTGGCCACCAAACTCAAATAAATTTTGAACATATAGTGTTTCAATTACCACGGGTTCATCAGTATGCTGCTTGACAACAGCATCCAAAGTTGCAATTCGATAGTCACTTGAACCTTTTCCCGGGTAGTTATAAATAGCATTGTCAAATGCACTTAAGATAACAGTTAAATGTTAATAATGAGGCAATTATAACTTAAATGAATTTATTTAATAAAATCTTTGATTTATTCAATAATTCATTTACTTTTACTATACTTCGTTTCTATTTCGATTTAGTTATTTGATAAAAATACTTGTGTTTAGGGAATTTTTCAAAATCTTGCTGATACTTACAAATATGATGTATCATTTTAAAATACGATTTATTTTATTAGGAATTTTATTCTTTTCCTATAATTCGGCTCTTTGGGGTCAATGCCCTGGAAATTTGATTTCGAATGGATCTTTTACCAGTGTGGAAGGAGAGAATGTAGTTGCTCCGGGATGGACAGGTGGGCCAATTCCTACCGGCTCCCCTGACATTAATGATGAATTTGGACCATTGAACACTTCGCCTGGTTATTTTTGGGTTGGAATACCACTTGCCTCACTTGATGGAGGCACTTGGCAAAATTTATATGGTAATGAAACCGTTGAGCAAACTGTTTTGCTGTCAGTGGGCCAACCGTATCAATTTTGCATGCAATATGCATCACAGAAATTTACAGGCACTACTGGATATGTAGCTTATAAATTATATTTGAATAACAATCTTGTTTATACAGCGCCTATTGATTCGTCATATTTTAGTTGGGAAAACGCCTGTTATTCTTTTATTGCAACTGATAGCATTTTGAATTTAAAAATTGGTACCGTTATAAGCGGATTTGGGTATTTGGCAATTGATGGCGGTTGTTTAAATGGAATAGTTTCCGGAGTAAATGCTATTGAAGCAAACCAGTATTGCAACGTAAATTTTAATGCTGGAAATAAGAAAATAATGATTCTATGTTACAAAAACGAAGACTACAGATTTACATTATATAACTTACAAGGACGTATTATACAAGAATTTTTCAATATTGAAAATTCAGAAATTGCTTTAGATGGTTTACAACAAGGAATTTATTTATATAAAATAGCCTCAGGTAAAAATTTTGTTGAAAACGGAAAAATATTTGTACTTTAATATTATTTTAAAATTTTTACTACATCCACCTTACCATGAAAACACTAATTTCAAACAGAAATCAGAAACACTTTATGGAATTGCTATTCAATGTCCCATTGCTGGTGGTAATGCGGTTTGGAAAGCTCGGGGTTTATATTCGTTGATCGATGATGATATGATTTATGATGATTTTGTAACATGTTTGAATGCAGGAGTAATATTACGTGAACTAGCAACAACTACAAATACTGCTTCAGAAAAAAACAATATTCGATATAGTACTTCTATTAGTCCGAATCCAACTCAGGATAAAGCAACGCTCAAATACAATTTTCCAACTAATTCTAATGGTTTATTAGTATTAGTTGATTCGTATGGTAAAGAAATATATCGAATAGCTCTTGAAAGCAATTCAAAAGAATTTACTTTCAGCACATTAAATATCAATCCATCTATATATTTTTACAAAGTTTATTCCAATGAACAATTGATCGGGTCGGGCAAGCTTTCAATCATCAGATAACCAAAAAATAAATAGAGGAGATTGTATTCTTGCAATCTCCTCTATTTAACTTTATATGAAACATAAACTCATAATACTATTTCTGACCCTGCCAACCATTTTGTTTTCGCAAGGTTTGAACAATTTGTGGTTGATGGGCTATCAAAGCTGGGCAGGATATCCATTTGGTGGCACAGATGTGAATTTTATCAATGGATCAGCTGATACGATTTATCATCCCCGGCAAATGAATTTCTTTTCAACTACAGCCAACATATCAGATTCCTCAGGGAATTTATTGTTTTATACCAACGGAGTTTATATTGCCAATCGTTTTGATTCACTCATGTTAAATGGTAATTTCTTAAATCCAAGTTTCTACACCAACGATTTGGCAAATGACACTTTCGGACTTGCTCTTACCCAATCACACATCATTATTCCTATGCCAGGGCAAGACAGTATTTATTATTTATTCCATTGCTCAATGGATACTTTCAATGTAAACGCTGCGATATATACTCGTTTTGTGTATTATTCCAAAATTGATATGACCTTGGATAACAGTAAAGGAGCAGTGACAGATAAAAATGTTGTTTTGTTTACTGATTCCATTACCCAAGGGGGTTTTAGTGCTTGTAAACATGGCAATGGACGAGATTGGTGGATTATATGTCATCAAAACTGGAGTAACCGCTATTTCAAATTCCTTGTAACACCAGATTCAATATATGGACCTTATACACAGAACATAGGCTCGATTCGACAGGGGTTTAGCCCCACACATGTTTTTTCACAAGATGGGACCAAATATGCCTTTATGGATGGGAATTATGATTTGGATGTTTATGACTTTGATCGATGTTCCGGAATGTTTAGTAATTTTCGCCATGCTACAATCAATGATGGAAAATTTGACGGTCATGTAGCTTTTTCACCAAATGGTAATTTAGTATATGTGACTTCGGTAGATCGAGTTTATCAATATAATTTGTTGAACCCTGTGCTTGATTCCAGTCAAATAACTGTTGCAGTTTGGGATTCAACTTATGACCCGGCTAGCACTACGCTTGCGGCTTTGTTTCGCATTATCAGGTTAGCTCCTGATAATAAAATTTACATCAGTACAGGTAACAGTACACGTTATCTTCATGTCATCAACCAGCCGGATAGTGTTGGAGTGGCATGTGACTTACAACAACATGCAATAACACTTCCATCTATTTGTTCGAATTCCATTCCGTACCATCCAAATTATTTTTTAGGGTCTGATTTAGGTAGCTCTTGTGACACACTAACAGCAATAAGCGAATCAATTCCCATACTTGGTGAGCAGATTTCTGTTTATCCTAATCCGGCGGAAAATTATTTTACTGTCAAACACTCCTTGAACGAAAATCAATCGGTTCAATTTATTTTATTCAGCTCAACGGGAACAGAAATATTAAACAAAAATATTTTCAGTGGTTCGCAGACAATAGACATCAGTAATTTATCAAATGGAATTTACTTTTGGCAGGCTACCACTACCGAAGGAAATATTTCAAACGGGAAATTGGTGATAGTTAAATAATTTTCCGGCTCACCCGTCCATTTCCGTTAACATAACTCTCGTCGGGCAAGATTGTCACTTGTCACCCGCCCATCATCGCACAGGCCACCAGAGTCGGGCAGGCTTTGCTCTTGTCACACACAAACCAACCAAAGAACTAATCTTCCTACGCTCTATTATTATTAATATTTAAGGAATAAATTTTTCGTCCGAGCTTCGGAGGACACAGTAAACCAATGAAGCAAAGAACTAATGAACTAATAAACTAAAGAACTAATAAACTAAAGAACTAAAGAACTAATAAACTAAAGAACTAATGAACTAATGAACTAAACCCCCACCGGGTGCCACGTCGTTTTTATCTCTTGAAAATCCAAAATCATATAGGGACTTTGAGCTTCCGATGAATTCCAATCATTAATAGAATAATGAGTAACTCTTTTCACATTGACTGAAGCGTTAGACTGTATAGTTGTGAGTTCTGCCGTATCATTTCCGCAATAAACCGTTGCATTCACATCCATGTGATTCGAAAAAGGTAAAATGAGTTCTTTTTTATAGCCGGTAATAATATTCACTACTCCACCCGGTAAATCAGAAGCATGCAATACTTCAGCAAACTCAATAGCAGTAAGTGGAGCACTTTCGGAAGGAAGAATGATTATTGCATTTCCTCCGATAATAACTGGACAAATTACAGAAACTAATCCAAGCAAACCTTGTTCATTAGAAGCGATAGCACTAACAACACCTGTTGGTTCCGGAAAAGAAAAATTAAAATGAGAAGATTCAACCGGATTTACCGAGCTAAAAATTTGCTGATACTTATCGGACCAACCTGCATAATGAACAATTCTGTCAATTGATGCGGCCACTTCATTTTCAGCAGCTGCAGTTTTTGATCCTTGTTTGATAAGGGAATCTACAAATTGCGATTTGCGACCCTCCAACGTTTCTGCAATACGATATAAAATTTGTCCTTTATTATAGGCAGAGCGTTTTGCCCACGATTCTTGCGCTTTTCTCGCTACAACAACCGCATCACGAAAATCCTTTTTAGAGCCACGACAAATATTAGCAATAATTTTTCCCGAATCATCATTCAATTTAAAATAACGTCCCGATTCCGATCGAGGAAATTTTCCATCAATATAAAGTTTGTACGTTTTTTGAATATCCAAACGTTTGGGTACTGATGTTGAACTTCCATTGTTGGAATGTGAAATGCTTTCTGTATTTATTTTTTTAATCTTTGCGGATGACTTTATTTTTTGCATTAAAAGAATGATGTTTGATCTATATGATAGTTATGATCTATTATGATGGATTTGTTATGATTCATTTATCGTACTATTAGGCAGAGACTTTTGGCTGGCAATTCGAAACTGTCACTAATCACTTTTCACTTGTCACTTGACACTAATCACTTGTCACCCGTCTCCTCCGGATCCGGGCAGGCTTTCCACTTGCCACTCTTTTAAACTTCAACATGCGCCCAGTTTTCTCCTGACTTAATTCGATACAATTGCATTTCAGAAATTTCATAATGTTCAGCAATAGCTTTCATGGATTGCGTACGAGATTTAGCGAATATTTTTTTCTTAATTTGTTTTACTACTCCTGCAGTAAGTTTGTGTCCTTTATACACCGGACGATTCATTCGTACTTCGCGAGCTTTAATAACAAGAGGACTTGATTGTTGATGATCTTGCATTTCCTCTTTTGTTACCCACTTCAGATTTTTTGAAGCATTGTTTTCTTTTTTATGATCTTTATGAATCACAAATTTTTGTTTCGGCCCACCTTTTTTTATAAAAAGATCTGCAACAAGTTTGTGAATGTAATAAGTTTTGTTTTCACCGAATGGTTTCACATTCAAAGTTGGATAACCGCCAATTGTAGTGCCATTAAGCACTTTTCCTTCATTGATTTTGTCGGTAAAACTGGCAATGCGACCATTGTTAGAGATAGCATAACGATAGCGGAGAGCACCTTTGGGCATTTTAAGCTCTTTCCATTCTTCATTTTTGAGACTTTTGATCATGGGATTTGGTTTTAGCCTGCTCTTGCGAACAGGGTGGGGTTCGTATAAAATTAATGGATAAAGCTATAAAATTATTTTTAAACACCAAATTATGAGGAAAATAGGCGGCGGTAGGCGGTAACAATAGTCGTGGCGGTAGCAGGTATCAATGACTTTTTTCACTTGCCCACTAACCCTTCCGCCAATGACCAATGACTTATTTCACTCGCCTACTAACCCACTTACCCTTCCACCAATGACCAATGACAAATGACCAATGACCTTTTTCAATGACCAATGACCTTTTTCTTAGACTATTTCATATAAGAATACAACCCATGCAACCCTCCTTCTCTACCCATCCCACTCTCTTTATATCCCCCGAAAGGGGAAGTTGGATCAAATTTATTATAAGTATTTGCCCAAATCACACCGGCCTTTAACTTCGATGACACCTTAAACACTTTTGAACCTTTATCTGTCCAAACACCACCCGACAATCCATAAGGGGTATTGTTTGCTTTTTCTATTACCTCTTCAACTGTTCTGAATGTTTGAATGGCTAAAACAGGACCGAAAACCTCCTCTTGAACAATTCGACTCGACTGAGCAACATCAGTAAATAAAGTAGGTTTAAACCAGAATCCTTTTGAAGGCAACGAACATGAACTTTGATGCACAATTCCGCCTTCATTAATTCCAATTTTTACTAGTGATTTTATTTTGTTAAGTTGAGCCTTTGAATTGATCGCTCCTATATCCGTATTCTTATCGAGAGGATCACCAACGATTAAAGTTTCGATTCTGTCTTTCAATTTTTTAATAACCAATTTCGCAATTCCCTCTTGCACAAATAAACGAGAACCGGCACAACAAACGTGGCCTTGATTGAAGAAAATTCCATTTATAATTCCTTCCACCGCCTGATCGATGGCAGCATCTTCAAAAATAATATTTGCTGCTTTCCCACCTAATTCAAGAGTATATTTTTTGGAAGTTCCGGCCAACGATTTCTGAATAATCTTACCCACATCAGTCGATCCAGTAAAAGCTATTTTATTGATTCCCTGATGGTTAACAAGAGCTGAACCCGTTTGTCCGGCACCGGTGATAATATTCACCACTCCGGGTGGTAAATCGGCATCTCTGATAATTTCAGCCAATTTTAGTGCAGTAAGAGGTGTTGTTTCAGCAGGTTTTAAAACAACAGTATTACCGGCAGCCAATGCAGGGGCAATTTTCCACGCCGCCATCAATAAAGGGAAATTCCAGGGGATAATTTGTCCTGCCACACCCAAAGGCAATACTTTTTTACCCGGAAATGCATAATCGAGTTTATCGGCCCAACCTGCATAATAAAAGAAGTGAGCTGCTGCTAATGGAACATCAATATCACGTGATTCGCGAATAGGTTTTCCACCATCCAAAGATTCAATTATTGAAAGTTCACGAGCACGTTCCTGAATGATTCTTGCAATACGATAAATATATTTTCCTCGCTCGGCAGCAGCCATTTTCGACCATACTTTATCATAGGCATTTCGTGCTGCACTAACGGCTTTGTCTACATCCTCTTGGCCTGCTTCAGCAACACTAGAAATTACAGTTTCTTTAGCAGGATTTATAGTTTCAAAATATTTTCCCTTTGCCGGTTTCACAAACTTGCCGTTAATAAATAAATCGTATTGTTTATCTATAACCACATGATCGGTACTCTCAGGTGATGGGTCGTACTTCCAACCGGTATTAAACTGAAGTGCCGGTGCCGGATTTTTTTTAGATGCTTTTTTCATGAAGGAACAAGGTATGAGAGGTCAAATTTATAGAATTATTTGATAACATGAAATTTGGGCAAGGTAGATATATAAAGGTTGGACATAATTATATTTTATTACCTTTGATTTAAAATCCTAATTACCATGCTCTACATCTCCATTTGTCTAACTCTGATAGTAATTCTTCTGGCTTTATTCATGTTAGCCAAAATCAAATCCGAATCGCTTGGACCATTTTATAGATGGATTGCTTTGTTAGTTTTATTAGCTGCAGGTATCATTTTAGCATTTCAGGTGGCACGTGGAGTGAAGCGAAAAATGAGAAGTGGTAAGTGCGCTGATACTGAATGCACCTCAGACCATAAGGGTAACCATCAAATGAAACGTAATAGTAAAAGTAAAATGATGATGAGGCATGATAAGAATGCAAATTGCCCAATGATGGAGAAATGCGGTAAAGGAATGAGTAAAGAAGAATGTGCTGTACTATGCAAAAATATGGGAATCGAAAATTGTTGTTCCGGCGACATGGTTGATTGCCCAATGCATGATGGTGAAACGGCACATCATGTATCAACAACGGATACCATTGATGGGAAAATCATTAAAAAGGAAATTGAAATTATTGAAAAGAAAAAATAGATTTAATTTTTAGAATGAAACTTATTTTTAATAGTTTACAATCATAAACTGAATAGAATTCATTTTATGAAAAAAGTAAATTAAATAAAAATTCTAATGCCGTTCATTATAATCCTTGATAATATTTGGCAAATCGGACTCGATCGGGGAACGTATTTTTAGTCTTTCTTGCAAGACATCATCATCATTAAACATTTTTGTCAAAAGCTTCCTCAAGGATTTTCCTTTAGTTGAAGATTTAGCACCTCGACCATTATCAATATAGTAATAGTGTGATACTTTGCCTAAATAGGTTGGAGGATCGGGAACATTAAGCTGAATGTTTTTAGGAAATCGCAACTCAAATACTCTGTACAACGTAGCTTTACCGACTTCAACCTGGTGAAGAAAAAGCACCCCTGTTGCAGAAGCATAACCGTTGGTAAGTTCCTTTTTTAAATCAGTAGCAACGCTTTGATAATTTAAGTTTCCGTACTGATATCCTTTGATTTCGGAAGGAGAATAATCCTTTTTATTCCCAAGATCATCTTCAAAAGAAACCAGGTATTGATTAATAGCTACGTTTTTCACATATACCAAACCGTTAATTGTATCTCCGTTTTTGTTAACTATGTATCCATCTAAAAGATCACCCGAAGAATATTTTCCTAGAATACCATCATCAGGCTGATCTTTGATATTATTCTCATTTCGCAATTCATCTGCACTAACAAGTCCGCCTTGGGGTTCCGACAAAGCTTTCAATCTGAGATGGCTCTTTTCAACAGTATATGAAAGCACGTCAAATCGTTTATAGGAATACTTAGCGGTGCCGGGAGTATTCCATTTTCTATAAAAAATAGCAGTATCATTTATATTCACGATTCTGCATTTGATTTCGGATTCATCCTTTCTTAAAACAATAATGTCCTGAGAAAAGACAAAACTACTGAGTTGAAGAAGGGTTAATAGAGCAAAGAGTTTTTTCATATTAATTCAACACACCCAAACTATCCAATTCTGCGGGAGTAACCGAAGGAGGTATAATATTATTTCGAATTTTGCTGATAACAAATTCACCTGCTTTTAAAGCTTTCTCTTCACTTGAAAATCCATTATTGCCCATAATTGCAGGCACGTTGGGTTGGTGAATGTAAGGCTCTCCATCAGCAAGAATATCATAGCCCCATCCACGGCTTCCATTCAATTCTGAAGAATCAATTTTGAAAACACTAACGGTCAATTTTGTCTTTTCAAAATTATTATAACCGGGTAATGGTTGTTGAACTTTGGGCTCTTGGTCAACTGGCTCTTTGTTTGAGTTGCAGCTTTGTGCTATTAAAGATAGTGAAATGACTGAAATCAAAATGTAAAAGCGGTGGCGTGAAATAAACATTTTATACAAGTTAGGAGTTAATGAAATATAGTTGGGATTTAATTTTTCAAATATAGCAAATTTTAGTGGGTCAAAACAAATGCTATTGCAATGATGACATTTTCATGGCGTAAAAATGTCCGAACCTAACTTAAAATCTCCTCCAAAACCTTATGGGAGCGAATTTGGCTGCCATGTGTCTGATGAATTTCAAAATAAGTCACCAGGGAATGGAGTATTTCCTTCGAAATTTCCTTTGGCAGTTCAAAATCATGAAAATTATCAAATGATTTGTTCATAAACTCATAAAGTATTCCAGTTTGGCGGGAGTCTAAAAAATCAGTATGTGCCGGAAAACTACTCTTAAACAACCCTTCACGCAAGTCGAAACAACTAACGCCTTTTATATAAACTCCATTTGGATAAAATCCGAGGTATCTGGAAAACTGAATCATAAAAAAAAGATGAAAGCGGGCGCAATTGTGTTGATTCAAATCCAAAATTTGTATGCTGCTGTGTAAAAAATTAAACAAAGACGGATTAACTTCTTCTTCTTTAACTGATCGATAAATAACTTCCGATAAAAAAATGGCTATGGTACTTTTAACCATATCATGAGGTATTCCTGTAAATGGTGGCGACAAATGTATTTCAGTAATTCTCTTCATCGATTGACCCGGCTTTCCCGATGCAATCATTTCAACTAGAGAAAGCGGTTGAAAAATTGAGCTGCTAAAACGACTTTTTTTTGAACGAACACCACTCACAATAAAGGATCCCATTCCGGCTTGCTCAGTATAAATTTTTACAACTAAACCGGTATCGCCATAATTGGTAGATTTTAAAATGATGCCTTTCGACTGAATGTGATTCATTGAAAAAAAAGTAGTTTTTAATTGATGAAGAGCAATTTTGTAACGCATTTGTTTTCACCCTCATCATCAGAACTAAAAACTAAATATACGCCCGTTTGTGCTTTTTCACCTTTAAAGTTTTTTCCATACCAAATAGCTTGTGATCCATTTGCCTTAACTTCATAAACCAAATTGCCACTAACATCAGTAATTTTAACAGACCCATTTGGCACTAAACCTTTAATTGCTATTGGTCCACTATAATTTTCTCTCACAGGATTTGGATATACCAGCACATCGTTACAACCTCCATCACCATCGGTAGCATCTCCTTTATAAGATATTAATCCCTGATTAGTTCCAAAAAATATCTCTCCTGTTTTTTGATCAATTGTGATGGTGAGTATATAATTAGAAGGAAGTGGTGAATTACTAATATTAAAATTATTGATTTGTTTTGTTCCATCCGGCGACATTAAAAATGCACCCCCCGATTCGGTACCTATCCATTTTCGGTTGGCGCCATCCACAGCAATGGCAGTTACCACTTCTGTTTCCAGAAGATATTGATTGATACCATCTTGCTTGATCAAAATTTGCTGCGCATCATAATTGGTGGAAGTAAGTATTGATGAGGGTGAATAAAAAACACATACCCCTTTACCGGTACCAATCCACATCTCATTTTCTTTATCTTCTGTAATAGCTCGAATATCGTTACTTGGTAAATTTCCTTTCCCTGCTCCGGTAGCTAAAAAACGTGATTTGTCGTCTGTATCATCATCCAAAGTTCCATTGTCGTCAAACACAGCTATTCCGGCACCTAAAGGGGAATTATTTCCAATCACATTTATCCATTTCTGATCATATGAATCAATTGTAAGATCACCAAATAACGGTGCCCCCGAAATTCCCGGAATCGAAAATGCTCTCCATTGCCCCTCCGGTGTTTTTACATTTACAGGCTTTGCAGCAAGTGAATTCATCGCCCACAAATTTTTACTTTTATCGAATCCCATTCCCACCACCTGACATTGTGTTGGATTTCCAATTCCAACTTGCAATGTACTGTTGGTATCACGATATGAATTTATTGGAATCCCATTCAACACTTCCAGCATCCCCTGCCCTTTTGAACCGATATACACATGATTTGAATTATCCGGATCGATTGCCAGTGTCATCATGTCAAAATAATCATCAATATTATATGGAGTTCCTGATACTGTTGTTTTATTATAAGTCTTCCAAAAACTACCTTGATAATCTGAAAAATTTCCGGGAACATAAAAATTAAACCAGCCTGCTGTTCTCGTTGCGTGTGTCATCCACAAATGACTATTTTGTATGGCAACAGCACTCACCAACTCCGACTGCGGGCCATTTGGGAAAATAAACTTAAATGAATTATCCGGCAACATTCGAATCAAGCCCTGATCAAAATCAGCAATCCAAAATATTCCATCCTGATCATACATGGCATCTCGTGGAGCAGGTGTACCGTAAATGGAATTATCAATATAACGGATTTTGTTTATACCATTATCAAAAACACTCACGCTGTAATTATTTGATATGAAAAAATTACCGTTGCTTGATTTGAATGAATAATTTTTCCCTCCAGCACTTGTGATAGAGGCTGGTGCATTTACCCAATTAGATCCATCAAACATTAGTACATCATCAATTGATGTGTTCTTATCATAATTGGCAAATATTTTTCCTTCATAAACTTCTAACAAATTATAATCGCCTGCATTTCCTACATCATCAAGATCTTTTGTCCAGTTGTTAAAATTACTCAACGCCTGGTTGTTAATGTCGGCACGATAAATACCTGCTTCAGTTGCTGCATATATAAAATTACTATAAAATACAATATCAAAAACACGAATTTCACTTCCGTTTTCACCAATAAAATAAGTGTCTTTTATTTCGTTCTTTGCTAAATCAATAACTACAATTCCAAAACCACATGATAAATAAGCAAAATTATTTGAAAAGTTAATTCCATAAATATTTTTATCCCCGGTAAGATTTTTATTTTTAATATCCGGAATATTTATGATCTTATTGTTTATCAACACATCAATATTCGCATTTGCATAAGCTACCACGAGTGCTTTTGTTTGAGAATCATAACCAATTGTGCTCACACTTAATTCTGAAAGTCCGCTTATTTGAGAAAGCCCTGTCAAACTATTATCGGCGCGGTTGTAATAAAACAGGCCTCTTTCGGAAGCACAGTACAGCTTATTACCGGTATCGGCAATATTTTTTGTTTTTATGTACGGAAGGTGTGCTTTCCATTGTCCGATTGCCAGATCTTGCGATTGGACATTAAAATACAAAATTTGCAAAAGGCTTAAAATTAGAAGCGATTTTTTCATAATAAACGGTCGGATATTAGACTCTATCAAAGAACTTTAAAATCACCAAATTATTTTGTAAATTATACATAATATTGCCGCGACTCAATCAGTTCTTAAAGCAAAATTAAGTAATTTTCTGATGAGATCTAACTATCTGTTAAACAGCCATATATAATTGAAAATTGCAGTAAATACCAGATTATTGCTTCCAAATAAGCTGGATGGCATGGGATGGTTTGCCTACCATACCCTTAAAAGAATCACAGAAAAGCATCCGGAAACAGAATTTATTTTCCTTTTCGATCGGCCTTGGAGCGAAGAGTTTGTGTTTGGCAAAAACGTTACTCCGGTGGCATTATTTCCTCAAGCTCGGCATCCATTTTTATATTATTTGTGGTTTGAGCATGCAGTTCCGAATGCATTAAAAAAGTACAAAGCCGATCTTTTTTTGAGTCCTGATGGTTATTTGAGCCTGTCAACACATGTCCCTCAAGTCGGTGTGATGCACGATCTTAATTTTGAACAGTATCCGGAAGATTTGCCTTTCCTAACTCGCCATTATTATAAATATTATTTCCCTCGGTTTGCCCGGAAGGCGAAACGATTGGCAACTGTTTCGGAGTTTTCGAAAAGTGATATTGTCAAAAATTATCATATTTCTCCAAAAAATATTGATGTTGTTTATAATGGTGTGAACGATCAATATCAACCTGTATCTGATGAAGTGAAAAAACAGATGCGCGACAAATTCTCTAACGGATGTGAATATATGTTATTTGTTGGAATGTTGCACAAACGTAAAAATATTGCCAACCTTTTAATTGCCTTTGATTTGTTCAAAAATAACAATTCGACTTCAACAAAATTAGTTATTGTAGGTCATAAAAAATGGTGGTCCGGCGAAATGGAAAATGCTTTAAATGCAATGAAATTTAAAGCAGATGTGATTTTTTTAGGCAGACAACCAATTAACGATTTAGTGAATATAACCGCTTCCGCGAAAGCGATGCTTTACGTATCCACATTTGAAGGTTTTGGTGTTCCCATTATTGAAGCAATGCGTTGCGGAGTGCCTGTAATTACTTCAAATGTTACTGCAATGGCTGAAGTAGGAAGCGATGCCGCCTTACTTGTTGATCCTTTTAGCACTAAGGATATTAGTGAAGCCATGACACGAATTGAAAAGGATTCACATTTTGTAACTGAACTTGTTAGAAAAGGATTGCACCGTAGTCAAGAATTCTCTTGGGACCGATCAGCTGATCTTTTATGGGATTGTTTAATTAAAGCAATTAAATAAAACGACCTCATCACTACCATTTTACTTACACTTCTACTAACCGGCCTACAGCAGGCGGATCATCATAATCATTTCGTTACCGGCAATTCAACAATAAAAGTAGTACCGGTTGTTGTATCAAGTTTAATTTCACCATGGTGCGCTTTAATGATATCGTAACTGATACTAAGTCCTAATCCGGTTCCTTCATTGGCAGGTTTGGTGGTGAAAAACGGCTCAAATAGTTTTTTCTTCACGTCATGAGAAATTCCTCCTCCATTATCATTTATTGAAATAATAATTTTATCAGCGACTACTGAGGTAGAAATAGTGAGTTCGGGCAAATAATTACCATTTACGGATTCAATTTTTTTCATGTACATAGAATAAAAAGCATTGGTAAGCATGTTTAAAATAACTCTGGAAATATCACCGGGAACAGTTAAAGTAGAAGGCACATTATCTGAAAATCTTTTATTAATATTACAGCTATATCCTTTGTATTTAACTTGTGTGGCATGAAAAGAAAAGCCGACAGCTTCTTCACACAATTTGTTGATATCGGTGGGCTGTTTTATACCGTTGCCGGTTCGTGCATGTAGCAACATATTTTTCACAATAGCATCTGCTCGTTTGCCATGCTGTCCGATTTTAGATAAATTGCTTTTTATATCCTTTAAAATATCCTTGCGAGCTTGTTCATCTTCTTCCTTACCAAACTCATCAATTAACTCACCACTGAGTTCCGAAAAATTATTAACAAAGTTTAACGGGTTTTGAATTTCATGTGCAACACCGGCAGTAAGTGCCCCAAGGGAGGCAAGTTTTTCTTGAACTACCAATTGCTGCTGTGTTGCCTTGAGATCGGACAACGTTTTTTCCAATTTCTCATTGCTTAATTTTTTACCTCTGAAAAGGAAATACAAAATTCCAATAATAACAGTAAGAGCAATAAGTGCAGCAATCAAAAACCATTGATCTTTTTCGGCTTTCTGAATTTGAAGCTTCTGAATTTCTATTTCTTTCTGCTTGAGTTCTTCAATTCTTCTGGCTTCCAAAGCTGCTATTCGATTACTGCTTTCTTCATTAAAAATAGAATCTTTTATCGACATGTGGACTCGTGCAGCAGCAAGAGCACTTTTGTGATCCCCGATTTTTTCGTAAACACTTATTAAATATTTATTTACCTCCTGAATGCCATTCAAGAATCCAATTTGCTTAAAAATCTCAAGTGATTTTAGTAAATACGATTTTGAAAGTTCTATCGCCTTTATCTCATTACCACCAAACAATGAATCAAGCAAACTTTTGTCAGAATCTGTTGCAATTTTGTAATACACCTCACCTACATTTCCCATTCCAATTCCTGAACCAACAATGTCACCCATTTTTTCATTTATATGCATTGCTCGTAAATCGAATTCAAGGGCTTTCCCATACTGTTTTTGTGAAAGATAAACATTGCCCATGTTACCAATGCACGTGGCCATTGAAGTAGAATCATTATTTTTCTGAGCATATACTAACGCTTCATTAAAATATCTAAGCGCATTTTCATAATCTTCTTTAGCAAAAAATAACAATCCCAAATTCCCCGATGTGGTGGCAAATCCCCTATCAAAATTTAATTCCTTAAATGCTGCCAGTGCTTTCAGATAGTACTCTTGCGCTTTATTGAGGTTGGGTTGATTGTTGTAAACGACACCAATATTACTGTAACAAACTGCAATATTTTGTTTGTTGCCCAATTTTTCCTGAATAGTTAAAGCCTTAAAATGATTTTCAAGTGCAGTAGAATAATCGGCTTTCGAAGTTAAGTTTAATCCTTTGTTGCTATATGCTTGTGCTTCTCCATTCTCATATTTCAATTGCTCCGATAATTTTAACGCTTCATTTGCGTATGTCAAACCTTTATCGGGATTGATATTCGATAACGAATACGACAACTCATTGAAAAGAATCACCCTGTTAGTATCGTTAGCACTTTTATCAAGCACCACAATGAGCGAATCGATTTTTGCCTGCCCCTGCTTTTGACTAAGAGTTGTATAATGAGAAAATAGTAAGAAGAAAAAGACTATCGCGCGTTTCATTTTGGCAGATGCTGAACTTATAAATATCAACGGATTGAAAAGTAAAACATTATTTGGTATCTCGCAAATTTTAATTACTTTTTGTTTGAGGAGGATAGTTTAATTTAAATTCAATCCTCAATTCAATATACCACTACCTGAATTTTCCCTAAACTTCACATTAACCTTCATAATATATTCCATCTACTTATATCCGAAAATGAAGTCAACATATTTGAATATCAGTAACATAGCAAATAATTGATTAGGCAAAAGTATAAACTTTACTCAAAAATTACTCTTACATTTGCGGTTCAAAATCATTTAATTATGACGAAAAAGGATACGGTATTGGTTTTAGGTGCTGCGGGTCAAATTGGTACCGATCTGGTTTTGAGACTGCGTGAACTGTTAGGTGGTAGTCAGGTTATTGCTACCGATGTCCGCGATCAAGGAGGAATTGTATCAGAAGGTGGCCCTTTTCAGCCTATTGATGTGATGGATGGGAAAGCGATGAATGATGTTATTAATAAATATGGCGTAACTCATGTGTACCATCTCGCCGCTTTACTTTCTGCAACAGCCGAAAAAAATCCAATGTTTGCTTGGAAATTGAATATGGAAGGGTTGTTCAATCTTTTAGATATCGCTAAAGAAAATAATTCCCTAAAAATATTTTGGCCAAGTTCTATTGCTGTATTTGGCCCTACCACTCCACGCGACAAAACTCCTCAACACACCATCATGGAACCCACTACCGTTTATGGAGTGAGTAAACAAGCCGGTGAGCGTTGGTGCGAATATTATTTTAATAAATATAATGTTGATGTAAGAAGCATCCGTTATCCGGGATTGATAAGTTATAAGTCGGCTCCCGGTGGTGGTACAACCGATTATGCTGTTGATATTTATCACAAAGCACTTGAAACAGGGAAATACGAATGCTTTTTGAGTGAAAACACAGTGCTTCCAATGATGTATATGCCCGATGCGTTAAATGCTACAATTAATTTAATGGATGCCAAAGCGGAAGATGTGAAAATTAGATCTTCCTACAACGTCGCAGGCATGAGTTTCGATCCTAAACAAATTGCACTTGAAATTACAAAACATATTCCTGATTTCGAAATCACTTACCAACCCGATTTCCGTCAGGCAATAGCCGATAGCTGGCCACGTTCCATTGATGATTCTGCTGCAAATAAAGACTGGGGATGGAAAGCAGAGTATGATCTTTCATCAATGACGAGCGACATGTTGTTGCATCTTAAAGAGTTAAAAAGTATAGCGTAATTAAAATATTTTTATGGACAATAAATTATTCATCACTAATTCACTTTCAAGAACCAAAGAACTTTTCGAACCTATCAATCCACCTTTTGTAGGATTGTATGTTTGCGGCCCTACTGTTTCGGGCGAATCACATTTAGGTCACTCCAGACCTTATGTTACCTTTGATGTAATTTACCGTTATCTTTTATTTTTAGGTTATAAAGTCAGGTATGTAAGAAATATTACTGATGCGGGGCATTTTGAAGAAGAAGGAAGAGATTCAGAAGATAAAGTAAATGAAAAAGCAAAATTAGAACGTTTAGAACCGATGGAACTGGTTCAAAAATACACCAATCTATTTCATGATATGATGGATCTTTTAAATTGCCATCGTCCAACTATAGAACCAACAGCAACAGGTCATTTGGTAGAACAAATTGACATGATTCAAGATATTATTAAAAAAGGTTTTGCTTATGAATCTAACGGCTCTGTTTATTTTGATGTAAATAAATATGCTGCCGGAAATGATTACGGCAAACTGAGCGGCAGAATTCTTGAAGACATGATTGCAGGCAGCCGTGAGTTGGATGGGCAAGAGGAAAAACGCAACGCTTCTGATTTTGCACTTTGGAAAAAAGCACCGGCTGAACATATTATGCGTTGGAACAGTCCGTGGGGAGAGGGTTTTCCCGGATGGCATATCGAATGTTCTGCTATGGCAACTAAGTATCTCGGTGCACAATTTGATATTCACGGTGGTGGAATGGATTTACTTTTCCCTCATCACGAAAGTGAAATTGCACAATCAAAAATTGCCGGTGGTTGCTCTCCTGTGAAATATTGGATTCATAACAATATGATTACCATTAACGGCAGAAAAATGGGGAAGTCGTATAATAATACTATCACTTTGCGTGAAATGTTTTTTGGCGGTCACCATTTGCTGGATAAAGGATACGCTCCTTCAACAGTACGGTTTTTTATTCTTCAAACTCATTATCGTAGCACTCTCGATTTTTCTAATGATGCATTACAAGGTGCCGAAAAAGGTTTACAACGGCTACTAAATGCCTATGAAACTATCAGCAAAGTAAAACCTTCTGCTAGTTCATCATCCGACATTATTAAAATAGAAACGGAATGTTATAGTGCAATGAATGACGATTTCAACACTGCTATTGTAGTAGCAAATTTATTTGAAGTTGCACGTATCATTAATTCAGCAAAAGCAGGAACCGAAACGCTTACCGAATCGGATATCAATCTTGCTAAAAAAATATTTGACGATTTTTTATTCACTATTATGGGAATAAAAATGGATAAGCAAGATAACAGTGCCGATCTCGAAGGAATTATGAAATTAGTAATTGATATAAGAGCTGATGCTAAAACTAAAAAAGATTTTGCGACAGCAGATAAAATCAGAGAAGCACTCACCGGCCTCGGTATAGAAATAAAGGATGGCAAAGAGGGAACTTTGTGGTCAAAATCATAATCGAATATTCTGCTGTATAAATTAAAATTGATGAGCCCTTTAAAATTTCTTGTGAAGTACTTTTTTGTTTTAGCATTCCTAACTGTTGTTGGCTGCGCAGGAGACAATCCTAAAAATGAAGTAGTTGAAGAAACAAAACCGCAACCAACTAAAACAAACTTAGTTGCCCCCAAAGTGAATGGCGATTCAGCGTATGCATTTGTGAAGCAGCAAGTTGATTTTGGACCACGTATTCCCGGCACAAAATCTCATAACCACTGTGCAGATTGGTTACAAACTAAATTAAGCAGCTACATATCTGATGTGAAATTTCAAAATGGTATTGTTACCACTTTTGATAACAACAAGTTCGAATTACGTAATATCATTGCATCCTATAAACCGGAACTCTCCAAACGCATTTTGTTATGTGCTCACTGGGACACTCGTCCATTCGCCGATCGTGATGAAGGCACCAATAAAAATCAAAAATTCGATGGAGCCAACGATGGAGCCAGCGGCGTTGGAGTGCTTATTGAAATAGCTCGCCAGTTAAGTATTGCACAACCTGAAATTGGAGTAGATATTATCCTTTTTGATTTAGAAGATTACGGCCAGCCCGAATCGAGTAAGTTGCCACAGATGAAAGATTCCTGGTGCCTCGGTGCTCAATATTGGGCAAAAAATTTGCACAAACCCAATTATTATGCGAAGTTTGGAATTTTACTCGATATGGTAGGGGCCAAAGGGGCGGTGTTTCCTAAAGAAGGCAATTCCGTTTACTTTGCTCCTTCGGTTGTAGATAAAGTATGGGATACCGCTTCGAAGTTAGGTTATGGAAATTTCTTTATTAATACTGAATCCTCAGGAATTACCGATGACCATGTGTACATCAATCAAATTGCCAACATTCCTTGTATTGATATCATACACTACGACATCATCAACTCCGACTTTTTCGCTCATCACCATCGCGTGACTGATAACATGGAACAAATTGATCCCGCAATTTTAGGAATGGTAGGACAAACTGTTTTGCAAGTAGTAATGGATGAATCTGTAAATCCGTAGACTGTTTAAATTTAATTTTTTGAATGCAAAGTTGATTTAATTTGGCAGGCGTTTTACTATACCTCACCGCCAAATAATTTGCCTTGGTAATCGAAAACATCTTTATTGTGTACTCACTTTTCGCCCCGTGGGAATTTTAATCACAAGGAAACTTTCGCCCCGTGGGAATTTTAATCACAACTCTCGTCCTCCTTTTAGCCAGCGCTTCAGACTAATTTTTACCGGTCACTTGTTTCTGAAAACTAATTAAAGTCACTGGCTACAATTCAATTTCGACTGCCAACCGCAACCGCAACCGCCGACCGCCAACCTGCCTGCTATCGCCAAGCAAAAGCTTGTCTTTGGCTTGGCAGGCAGGCCACCGACTAAAAAACACTACCTTTGCACCCTCAAAACCGGTACCTATGCCGAAATCCAAAAATATCGTCCCTCAGGCTTATCGAATAACCAAAACCGACCGGTTTGTAATGAAGGGCCATAAACCCTGTATCGTTTGGTTTACAGGACTTTCCGGCTCAGGAAAGAGCACTTTGGCCAATGCTGTAGAGCAAAATTTGTTCGAAAAAGGAATTCATACCTATGTGCTTGATGGCGATAACATCCGTTTCGGACTCAACAATAATGTTGATTTTTCACCTGAAGGCCGGACTGAAAATATTCGTCGAATCGGCGAAGTAGCCAAATTGTTTGTTGATTCAGGCACTGTTGTCCTCACCGCTTTTATCTCACCTTT
Organism: uncultured Bacteroidota bacterium; assembly: GCA_963814475.1. Taxonomy (GTDB): domain Bacteria; phylum Bacteroidota; class Bacteroidia; order AKYH767-A; family OLB10; genus JADKJB01. The sequence goes on from CAWFDA010000018.1 coordinate 163,087, forward strand.
CCATACCGACCGCGATCGTGTTCGTACTTTGGTTGGACCGAATGAGTTTGTGGAAGTATTTGTCGATTGCCCCCTCGAAATTTGTGAACAACGCGACGTCAAAGGTCTTTACAAAAAAGCAAGAGCAGGCGAAATTGCCGACTTTACCGGAATTAGCTCCCCTTTTGAAGCTCCTCCAAATCCGGAAATTACAGTTGAAACCTCTCGACTTTCGCAGGAAGAATCGGTGGAGTTGGTGACTGAATATATTTTAAAAAGAATTTTAGTGAACACATGATTTTATACAACCTCAATCATCTTAGAATCCTAGAATCCGAAGCCATTTTTGTGATTCGTGAAACAGCAGCGCAATTTGAAAAACCTGCACTTCTTTTCTCCGGTGGTAAAGATTCCATTGTGATGGTACATCTTGCAAGGAAAGCATTTTTTCCTGCAAAAATTCCGTTCCCATTGGTGCATATCGATACCGGTCATAATTTTCCTGAAACAATTGTTTTCAGAGATAAATTGGTGAAGGAAATTGGAGCGCAGTTAATAGTTGGGTCCGTTCAGGAAGCAATTGATCAGGGACGTGCAGTGGAGGAAAAAGGAATGAATGCTTCGCGGAATATTCTGCAAACTGTGTCGCTGCTCGATACCATTGAAAAATATAAATTCGACGCGTGCCTTGGTGGCGCTCGTCGCGATGAAGAAAAAGCTCGCGCCAAAGAACGTTTCTTCTCTCACCGAGATGAATTCGGTCAGTGGGATCCTAA
>CAWFDA010000019.1:0-11388 GCA_963814475.1 uncultured Bacteroidota bacterium
AAATCAACGTCCGGAATTGTGGAATCTCCTTAACGGGAAAAAACACATTGGCGAAAATTTCCGCATTTTCCCTCTTAGCAACTGGACCGAAATGGATGTGTGGCAGTATATCGCTATGGAGAATCTCGAAATTCCAACCATCTATTTTGCGCACGATCGTGAATGTGTGATTCGCGACAATCAAATTTTATCTGCTTCCGAATTTATTTCTTTAAAGCCTGAAGAAAAAATTGAAACTATGCATGTGCGATACAGAACAGTTGGTGACATGACTTGCACCGGTGCGGTTTTATCTCCTGCTGCAAATGTAACCGATATCATTAATGAAATTGCTTCTTCACGTACTACCGAGAGAGGAACACGTACCGACGATAAGCGATCGGAAACCGCAATGGAAGATCGTAAGAAACAAGGTTATTTTTAATATCACTGATTAATATTGTCATTGAATTCATCATCAGCATATTTATCTTGAACAAAAAATAAATTATAAATAATGAACGTCCGAGAATTGGATAATTATCACAATATGGAATTGCTTCGCTTCACTACTGCAGGAAGTGTTGATGATGGAAAAAGTACACTTATAGGCAGACTACTATACGATAGCAAATCGATTTTTGAAGATCAGATGGAAGCTGTTGAAAGAACCAGCAAAGCAAAAGGATTTGAACATGTTGATCTTGCTTTATTAACCGATGGACTTCGTGCCGAAAGAGAACAAGGGATTACTATTGATGTAGCGTACCGCTATTTCGCAACACCAAAACGTAAATTTATTATTGCCGATACTCCCGGTCATATTCAGTACACCCGAAATATGGTGACCGGTGCATCTACCGCCAATTTGGCTCTCATATTAGTTGATGCGCGCAAAGGAATTTTGGAACAAACTAATCGTCACTCTTTCATTGCTTCTCTTTTGCAAATTCCTCATATCATTGTTTGCATTAATAAAATGGATTTAGTTGATTATAGTCAGGAAGTTTATGATAATGTTGTTACCGAATATAAAAAACTCTCCTCCCGTCTCGATGTAAAAGACGTGCATTTTATTCCTATCAGTGCATTGAAAGGTGATAATGTTGTAGATAAATCCAAAAACATGGATTGGTACATGGGATCAACTCTTATGTACATGCTCGAAAATATTCACATCAGCAGCGATGAAAATCATATCGATTGTCGTTTTCCGGTTCAATATGTTATTCGTCCTCAAGCGACAGAATATCACGATTTTCGAGGATATGCAGGTCGTATTTCAGGAGGCGTGTTTAAACCTAATGATGTAGTAAAAATTCTTCCTTCAGGTTTTACCGCAAAAATTAAAAGTATTAATCCGCTTCAATCGATGAATGTTGATCAGGTGGTATCGGAAGCTTTTGCTCCTATGTCTGTTACAATGACTTTAGATACCGACATCGATATTTCTCGCGGCGATATGATCGTTCGTGAAAACAATGTTCCAAATATTTCTCAAGATATTGAAATGATGGTTTGCTGGATGAGTGATAAGCCAATGGTTCATAATGGCAAATACGCTATCAAACATACTACTAAAGATGCTCGCTGTATTGTTAAAGAAATTCGTTATAAAGTGGATGTAAACACTTTACACCGCTTAGAAAATGACAAGCAAATAGGAATGAATGATATCGCAAGAATTCAAATTCGTACTACCACTCCATTATTCTTCGATAGCTATAGAAAAAATAGAATTACCGGAAGTATCATCTTAATTGATGAAGGAACCAATGAAACTGTTGGTGCAGGAATGATAATTTAAGTTTAAAGAGTTTCATAATAGTTAGATTACTTTGTACATGTCACTCCAAAAAATGTCCTCACAAAGCAAAACCCACATTTAACTTGTCACTTTGCACATGTCACTCCAAAAAACAACCTCACTAAGCAAAACACACACTTAACTAATATGTCTAATTATAACTCATTTCTTCAAAAAGCAATCATAGCCGCGATCGAAGCAGGAAAAGCAATTATGAATGTGTATGATGAGCCCTATGAAATTGAATTGAAAGACGATAAAAGTCCGCTCACTATCGCCGACCGCCAATCGCACAATGTTATTATTCAACATCTGAAACAAACTTTACTTCCGGTTTTAAGCGAAGAAGGAAAAACAATTTCCTTTAACGAACGTAAAAACTGGGAACTTTTTTGGATGGTGGATCCGCTCGATGGCACTAAAGAATTTATTAAAAGAAATGGTGAATTCACTGTGAATATTGCACTAATCGAAAATGGAAAAGCCATTTTAGGTGTGATTTATGCACCTGTTCCTGATGTACTTTATTTTGGCTCTACATGGGTTCCGGGAATGATTAAACATCATGCACTGGAGGCAGTTACTGAATTAATTGGCGATGACCAATTGCTTGACAAACTTTTAGCAGCCAGTATAAAAATGCCATTGCATAATGCTGAACGAGCTTACACCGTTGTTGCAAGCAGATCGCACTTGTCGCCCGAAACTGAAACTTTTATTTCATCTGTAAAAGCAAAACAAGGAGTAGTTGATTTTATTTCCAAAGGTAGTTCGCTAAAAATTTGCCTGGTGGCAGAAGGTGTTGCAGATGTGTATCCTCGATTGGCACCCACTATGGAATGGGATACCGCAGCGGGACAAGCTATTGCAGAAAGCGCAGGTTGTACTGTGATTAATTTTGAAACAAAAGAAAATGTGGTTTATAATAAGGAAAATTTATTGAATCCGTTTTTTGTTGTCGAAAGAGTTCGTAACTGATAACAATATTGAAGCCGATGCTTACTAAACATCGACTTAGTTGAATTTTTTAGAAGGCAACTGTAACAATACTTTCAAATGATTAAAAAATTTACTGAAGCTGCCAAAACTGATTTCAAGGATAAAAATTTCCGGGAAATTATAAGCGGCAGTGCAGCAACTTTTTTTATTAGACTGCTCGGTTTAGTTGTTGGATATGCTTTTACATTTATTATCTCCCGCTATTTTGGCTCCGAAGTTCTTGGTGCTCATACGCTTTCAGTTACTGTTTTGATGATGTTTTCGGTTATAGGTAGATTAGGAATGGATACTCATATTGTGCGTAGCTTTTCGAGAGATCATGCCGACGGAAGGTGGGATCGGATTTTGGAAGTGTATAAAAAAACACTACTGGTTATTATTCCCTTTGGAATACTTTTAAGCGCAATTTTGTATTTTACCTCCGAATTAATTGCTACGCAGATTTTCAAAAAACCTTTTCTAGAACCCTATTTCAGATTGATCTCCTTCGGTGTGCTTCCAATGATTTTAAGATTTATTAATTCTGAATGCTATAGAGGCTTCCGAAAAAATAAAGAATATGCCTACAGTCAGAATGTAGGATATTTTTTATATGCGACAATTATTCTAGGTGCTCTTTTGGCTTTCTCAAAAAATGAACTTCTTCCTAATATTGCATTTGTGCTCAGTCTTGTTGTATTATCGATTAGCAGTAGTTTCTTGATTTTCAGAATGATATTTACCAACACAAAAATTGCTTCCAATGAATATCCTGTAGGAGAAATGGTTACAGCATCTCTGCCCATGCTTTTTGCAACTTCTATGTTGTTAATTTCCGGGTGGATTAACACCATCATTTTGGGAATCTATTCCACTGAGAGTGAAGTTGGAATATATTCAGTAATTTTAAAAATTTCAACTCTTTCTACTTTTGTGTTGATGTCGATTAATAGCATCGCAGCTCCCCGGTTTTCACAATTACATGCCAAAGAAAATCATTCCGGTCTCGAACAATACGTTTCGCAAATAGCAAAAGTGATATTCTTTTCTTCAATACCAATTTTTTTATTCATTATTATATTTAGAAGCTGGCTATTAGGTTTGTTTGGCACAGAATTCATTGCAGGTTCTGATGCATTAATGGTGGTAATGATTGGTCAGTTTTTTAATGTTTTCGCAGGTTCGGTGGGAGCTATTCTTAACATGACCGGCAGACAAGTAGTGTTCAGAAATATTCTCTTTATCAGTACACTTGTAAATATCATAGCTTGTTTTATCTTTATCCCCTCAATGGGCATAATGGGCTCTGCAATAGCCGGAATGATCTTCATGGCTTCTTGGAATTTAATATCAATGTTTTATATTAAATACAAATTTAAACTTAAAACCTATTTTTGGCCTTTCTGAAAATCTGCAAAAGCAACTACATAAAAAAATGGATAACAATAAATATTTGATCATTGGAGGGAGTACCAAATGCGGTACCACTTCACTGTTTCATTATTTTGAATTTCATCCTCAAGTTTGTCCATGCACCATGAAAGAATCTCGCTATTTTTGGAAAAATGAATATCCTTTAGCGGGCGTTGACAGAGATATGAAAAATTATGCTACTTTCGACTCCCTCTTTCAAAAATGCAACTCCGATAAAATCCGAATCGAAGCTACTCCCGATTATTTATACTCGCCGACTTCTGCATCAGCAATAAAATCGGAATTAATTAATTGCAAATTTGTATTCATATTAAGAGACCCAATAGAAAGACTATTGTCGTGGTTTAAATTTGCAAAACTAAATGGGATAATTTCAACTAATGTGACACTTGAAAGTTACATCCGTACTCAACTCAACAAAAATATTGAAAACGCCTCGCAAGAATATAGATCTCTCGAGCAAGGAAATTATTTTCCATACATAAATGAATATATTAAAAAATTTGGAAAAGAAAATATACTCATAACTTATTACGAAGATCTCTCCTCCGACCCACGAGATCTTTGCGAAGCAATTTGTAATTTTACAGGAATTAAATCCGATTATTTTGATGGCTTTGATTTTAAAATATTCAATAAATCGGTTGCCACCAAAAGTGTGGGAGCACATCAACTTTTCCGAAAACTTAAAAGAACGATAAGACCTGCAACGCGACTACTTAATAGTGGATTCCGAAAACATTTAAAAAGTGGAAGTTACCAATTTGAAAAAGCTTTTACATCTGTAAATAAATTAAACGAAAAGGAAGAATTAGGAATTGAACCTGCAACGTATTCAGAACTGATTCAGTATTTTTCTTCTGATGTCAAAAAACTTCAATCACTCACAGGAAAAGTCTCACCCTGGCAAAACTTCACATCGTTATGAAGTTTAAATTCTCATCTCTAATAATTTTTCTGGTAATATTTGTACCTTTTGAGGTAATACTATTGAAATTCCTCCCAGTATCTGATTCCGTTTACAGTTTTTTAAGGTTTAGTGTTGAAATTATAATTTATGCAATTGCCGGAATTTTGTTCGCAAGATATTTATCATCAAAAAAAATCCCGGGCGGAACTTCTATCGACCGCCCACTCATCTTCTTTATTCTTTACTCCCTTTTAATAACAGTAATTAACCAGGCCCCAATTCTTCAATCGTTAATTGGCATAAGAACACTCCTTAGATATTTACCCTTAATGTACATTATTGCATTCGTCAACTTTGATGAATCAATGCCCCGAAAAATTTTGAATGCGATTATTTTTGTTGCAGGAATTCAAAGTGTACTTGCAATCTTTCAACATTATGCAGGCATTGCCGATTTCTGGTATCCTCGTGCCAGCGATCTCGAAATAGGTGGTAAGCAAACATCCTTTCGTTTATTGGCAAGCGGTTTCGGTGGTGGAAGAGAAATTGGAACCGGCATTGGAACTTTTGGCGATTCGGTTTTTCTTGCCCTTTTCCTGGTAATTGCATTTGCGGTGACTTTTTCTGCCTTGCAAAAAAAAATATATATTCCCCGGTTTAATAAAATTGCATTTAATTGCATTCTTCTGTTTATAATTATTGCCCTATTTTTTACCTATTCAAGAGGTTCTGTACTAATTGCACTTTTTAGTATTCCTGTTATACTTTTTATTTCAGGAGGAAAGAAAAAAACACTGATCTACCTTACTACCGGATTAATATTAGTTTCGCCAATAATAATTTTTGGCATTTTCTCGAAAGAAAATTCTGACACCTACGTTAATCCCAAACTCAAATATACCGACCCTCTTGCTAACATTGCAACTGTTTTTAATAGCAGTTACGTAGATAAAACAATGCAATTTTCACGAGGTGCAGTACTCACAGAAATTGGAGGTTATTTGGTGAGTTCATTTAAACTAATTGGATATAGTCCAGCGCAGGAATTTGCTCTTGAAAAAGCATCGACAAAACTTTTTGGTTCCAATATGCCCGTAAATAATTTACCTATCATCAACGATGTGTATTGGGTTGCATTTATTATTTATTATGGTTTGATTGGATTGGCAATTTTCTTTTACATTCTTTACAAAATATTTAAGGCCGCACTGTTTGTGTATCGAAATTCACCCGATCCCTACTTCCGTATTTTCGCATTAGCAATGGTAGCAATTATCATCATCGCCATTCCCTATTCATTAATTTTACGAACCTTTGTATTTCGCTCATTCAGTTTTTATTTCTGGTTGATTGCCGGATTGGTTTTTGCCGAATGGAGACGATTGCAGTTGGCTCAAAACCAAGATCTTGAGACAGAGTATTGATAAATTTTTAATTTGTATCTTTACCGTCTGATTGTACCTACCTTATCTTTCTTTGAACCAAGCAGCTGACCGATGAAAATAGTGCTCGTCCATAAATTTTGGAGAAAAGTGGGGGGTGCGGAAGTTTACTTTCAGGATGTCGCACGCATTTTACGAAATCATGGCCATGAGGTGAAAATTTATACCACCGACTATGATGCAGAAGGGAGCCGTGATGTGTATCCGCGCGACGAAAATGTAATCTTTGGCCAAACAATTGATTATTTGAAAGGTGGTTTTTTATCTCGAATTAAGAATATTCCTGAAGTAATTTATTCTACTAAAAATAAAAATCAGTTTGCTAATTTACTGAAGGAATTTAAACCCGACATTGTTCATGTATTCGCAATTTATGTAACCATTACTCCAAGTATTCTCGATGCTTGTCGCGAAGCCGCTGTGCCCGTTGTAATGTCATGTAACGACTACAAACATATTTGTCCTAATTACCGCTTGTTTCACCATGGAAAAATTTGTGAAGATTGCAAAGGTGGGAAGTTTTATAAGGCGGTTGTAAATAATTGTTGCAAGCATTCTGTAGCAGTGAGTGTTATCAGTGCTATAGAATCTTACACTCATGATTTTAAAAATATTTGGAAAAAAAATATTCATACTTTTCTTTTTGAGAGTCGTTTTATGATGAATAAAACAGAAGAGTTTTGGGGCAAAGATGCAGCTAACCTCGAATTTTTAGGAAAGCCATTTAATGCCACGTATTACAAAAGCAGCTCCAATGATAAAGGGTACATTTTATTTCTCGGAAGGTTATCTGATGAAAAAGGAGTTGACATTTTGTTGAGGGCAATGAAACAAGTGCCTCACGCCACATTAAAAATTGCCGGTAGTGGTACGCACAGAACTTTTCTGGAGCAAATTGCCAAAACCGAAAACATCACCAACATTGAATTTCTTGGATCAAAATATGGCGAAGAGTTGGATGAACTTTTTAATAATTGTAGATTTGTTGTAGTGCCTTCTCTTTGGCATGAAAATTTCCCATACGTAATGATGGAATCTTTTGCTCGTGGCAAAGCAGTTGTTGGTTCCGATAAAGGAGGGATTCCTGAATATATTATTCCGGGGGAAACAGGTTATACCTTCCCTTCGCACAACTCCGAGAAACTTGCCGAAATTATAAACCACCTTTGGAGTCATCCTGCTTTAGCAATAGAAATGGGCATAAAAGCGAAACAATTAGCTGATATTCAGTTCAATGATGAAGCATTTTACCAAAGATTATCAACCATTTATCAAAAAATTACCGGAAAAGTCATTAAAAAACCCGAATTTTCGGCCTGAAACAGGTTACTTACTTAATTGAGGATGAAATCAACTGGCGACAAAAAGTTAGCGAACCTTATTATTGCAGGAGTTAATAAAGCCGGGTCCACCTCTTTATTCCATTACCTCACTGCTCATCCCGATATTTGTGGTTCGAAAGAAAAAGAAACTTGCTATTTTTTGCCGCTTCTGTATAGTGAATCTTTGCAGCCACTTTCCGTTTATGAGGCTCAGTTTACTCATTGCACAAATTCCCGCTACCTTCTTGAAGCTACTCCGGCTTATATTTTTGGAGGTGAAAAAATCGCAGCTGAAATTCGACATACATTAACTGATGTTAAAATTATTATCATTCTTAAAAATCCTGTCGACAGACTCGTATCTTTTTATCAGCGAAAAAAAGCTACGTTTCAATTACCTGAAGAACTAAATCTCCGTGAGTATGTGAAATTGTGCCTAAGTAAATCACCTGCAGAATTGGAGTTACGCGAAAATCAGGTCTTTACCGGAATTTCTTTAGGAATGTATCATCATTTTATTGAACCCTGGCTAAAACTATTTGGAAATAATATTAAGGTGGTATTTTTTGATGACTTCAAAAAAGATACTTCATCATTCATGAAAGATCTTGCAGGTTGGTTGAACATCAACCAGAAATTTTATGATGATTTTGAATTTGATATAAAGAATAAATCACTTAATTATAAAAATAGAATGTTACACCGTTTTGCCGTTTCAGCAAACAATGCAGGGCAGCGATTTTGGAGATCCAATCCTGATTTAAAGAAACGAATTCTCGGTGTTTATTATAAATTCAACGGCAGCACTTTTAAAAATCAAGCTGCAGATGAAGAAACATTGGCATTTCTGAAAACTCATTTTAGCCCTGCTAATGAAGAACTTTGTAAAATATTAATCTCTTATCATATTACCAACCTTCCCAGATGGTTAGAGAAGGCAAACGTACCGGCATGATTGCACAACTGAATAAAGATTATATTTTCACCAAACCTGCCAAAGTAATCCCCAGGTTACTTTCCTATTTTTTATATGAGGGTCGTCCTGCTACTACTAAAGGAAGATGGTTTAATCCGGTTACATTTATGTCTATTCGGAATGCTTCTTCAACCAAACATATTTCGGAATGTGAGCAGCCTATTTTTATTACCGGAACAGGAAGAAGTGGGTCAACAGTGTTGGGACTAGTACTTTCAATGCATCCTGATGTTGGGTTTTTGAATGAACCTAAAGCACTTTGGTATTTTGTAAATCCTGCCGACGATTTAATCGGAAGTTATTCTTCGGAAGCTGCCAAATATATTATGAGTGCTGCAGATGCAAATTTATCTCTGGCATCAAAAGTTAAATCTATTTATTCATCTTATTTAAATCGATCGAATTCTAAAAGAATAGTCGATAAATTTCCTGAAATGATTTTTCGAATAGAATATTTAAATCAAATTTTCAAAAATCCTAAATATATCTTTCTTTACAGAAATCCTTGGGATACCATTTCATCGACTGCTTTGTGGTCCGAAAATCATACCGACGCTGTTAATCATGAGGATTGGTGGGGAGTAGAAAATCGCAAATGGAACTTGATATTAGAACAAGTGGTTGTTAACGATCCGCATCTTTCTAAAATATACAATACTGTTGCTTCACTTACTAAACAAACCGACAAAGCTGCTGTGGAATGGATCGTAACTATGAATTATGGAATAAAAATGATGCAGGAATTTCCTGAATTAATATTACCAATAAAGTATGAAGATCTTGCAAATGATTCTGAAAAATCTTTAAGGGCTATTTGCAAATTCACATCCATGAATGAAAATGACGATTTTTTAAAATTCGGAAAGAAAATTTTGAAGTCTACCACCAAAAACCGACCGGTACAAATTCATCCTCAACTAGCAAATGCTATTGAAGAACTTTCCGAAAAATTAGGTTATGCTTCTCAATTGCCCTCGATGAGCGTCACCGAATAAGGAGGAATCTCTATTGCTGTACCTTTACCATTGGTTTTAACAACATCAGCATCTGAAGCAATCTGTTTCCTTGGATCACTACTCACCTGAGTCCATGTTGCATCACCTGAAATAAGTTTACTGAAATCTGCTTTCGTTGCTTTGTCTGATAAGTTAGTCAATATTATTTTCTTGCCCGACTTTCCTTTCACACTCCATCCGTTTAAGGATGGGTATTGTTGTCCTCGAGCAGCTGTTCGCATGATGTTGTTGCTAAATTTAAGTTTATTTGCCATTCCACCTTCCGACATTGCTTTTCCCGACAATGCTAAGCAATATCCTGCTGCAGTATAATTGAATGGTTGATTTGGTTTTTTAAGGTGTGCCTTTGAAAATCCGTCATCATTATTAAAAATAGCAGCAAACTGTGCTGATGTAGTGAGGTTATGATAACAAATTAATTCTGTTGCCGGATTTTCCATGAATAACAATGTTTGTGAAAGAGCATACAAGCCATGAATCCAGGTTCCTGCCATCACGCCTTCTCGTTCAAATAAATTATACTCGGTCACCCATGCTTTCATTCCTTGCGGAAGAATTTTATAATCGTAGTGTACTGGCATTATTCCATCTTAAAAAGGGCGATCCTAAAATAAACGATTCTGATCCGGGTTTGTCGAATGCATTTTGAAGTACGACAATTTTATCATTTCCGACTTCACTATCTTCATCACCTGAAGCTTGATTTGCCAAATAGTTCAACCCACTGCCTCCGTAAATATGAAATGTTAGTGCATCGGCACCTTTTAAAACAGAAATCACATCTCTGTTCCAATTGTTGGTACGTTCAGCATGCTTTTTCTCTTTTTTTGCAGCACCCTCCTTTACGGAACTACCTACCGCAGCAATTCGCACACCCGGAAATTCTTTCTTAATCATTTTGATCCAACTGTTCGCTTCTGTTGCATATTCTTTTCCGGAGGCATATTTTTTTACATAAAATTCTTCTCCCAAATAAATTTCGTTGTCAAGCTCAACATAATCAACAGGCAGTCCAATTTTTTTAGCTTCACGCAACATTTCTAACTGATAGGCAATGGTACTGTTCATCATATTGAGAACAAAGACAGGTTTTGCGCCGGTTTTATCACACGCAAATTTTAAATCTCCAAGTTTGATTGGATTTTTAGGTTCAATATTCTTCCAACCATCACGCAATTCAATATTCTCCATCAACATTCCTGTTTTCCAATCCCAGTAACTGGCAACAGTGCCGCCGGGGTAGCGAATTAGGCCGGGATGAGAGATCCTTTACTTTCTCTACAAAACCGGGAGCCTGCCATGCCGGTCCGCGCATCATCTGAGCGTTATAGCCATTAAAATCATCAGAAATAGTAAATGTTCTGTCTGCCAACTCCGTCACCATCAACTGTTCCCTGCTCTGAGCCCTGATTCCGCCGGTTTCTTATTTTGCCCTCTACATCCGAACGGTATAAAAATTATTACGAATAGTAATAGGAAGTATGTTAATTTTGTGCATCTTATTAATAGTATTAATTTCTAAAA
>CAWFDA010000020.1:0-28180 GCA_963814475.1 uncultured Bacteroidota bacterium
AATATCAACTTTGAATACCTTCATATGATCTCTAGGTCAGTATCCCCAGGTTGAAAATCCGTATTGCATATTTGGACTAAATAACCTTGTAATCTTAAATAATTCATTTTCGTGATGGATGCCATATAATTTAAAAGGTAATGATTTATCTACTATTACCATAATCAACATACATCTTCAGAAAAATACTTCCTATCCCTTTTCGTTTTCGATGCAAAATAAATATTAGTACGAAAACACACTTCTTCATTATTATGGGCGTCACCGGAAGTGGTAAAACTTCTGTTGGGAAAGCTCTTGCGGATAGATTGGGGTGGGAATTTTTGACGCTGATGACTTTCATTCAAGTGCGAATATCGCCAAAATGACAAATGACATTCCATTAACTTACGCAGTCCGTCTACCATGGCTGTTATTACTCAGGTCGAAGATATCTGTATATTTGGAAAATGGGCATACTGGTGTCCTTGCATGTTCTGCCCTGAAAGAGAGTCATCGACTGATATTGCAATCAAACAACCCTGAAATTCAGATCGTCTACCTTAAGGGAAGTTTTAAATTGATCAGCTCTCGTTTATCCTCTCTCGGTAACCATTACGTGCATCCTTCCATGCTCCAGAGCCAATTCGGAACTCTTGAGGAGCCAGTGAATGCTTTCACCGTGGATATTAACTGCCCGGTTGATAAAATTGTAGACAGAATAATTACAATGCTGGATAACTAACTAGATTGATCTGGGAACACATACACTTACCAATTTTGATCCTACCATGAAGTAGATAAAACTAATTAGCTCTGCTTCTCCATTAAAGTTCTACGTTATTTTCCCTGAACGGTTATCCAGGTTAGTTGAGCTATTTCTTTGAAACCTAATTATCTCTTTGTCTTTATGGCCATTCTTTCTTCAGGATAACTATCCAATGGGTCTGTAACATTATTTTTAATTTTCGACTTTTTAGGTAAACTAGTTCCTTCTTAATTCATAATACCGTCATACTGTCGTGTTAATAAAATATTGCCAATTAATCATATCGCCTCATATCGTTTTCACTTCACCAATCATTATCAGATTAGGTTTATTTTTCAAGTATTCCCATTGAAAGTTAGATTACAAACGTCTTTAAAGGTGAATATTTTGCCGATTTAGTGTCTTCTTCAAGACTTTACAAAAAGCTTACAACCCCCGCAACCTCCCTGAATAGCACTTATCTGATGATATATTGACAGCATGTGTAATTTATCAAAATCTGTTTTATATTCAGGAAAGGTATTATGAAGAAAATTCGAGCAGGCTTTAGCCTACTTGTTGTGGTCACAATTTTAATAATTGTTATTAGCATGGTTATTCCATCAACAACAAGTAATGTATATGCACAAGATATTTCAACAGCAACCCCAACTGTATTAGTAGCAGCCGAAACAGCTGTCCCTAATTCTCCTGTACCTGTCGGTTATGGCACTTATGATGAGCGAGTCACAAATATAGTTTATACAGGTAGTTGGGTTTCACAGAAAGTCACAGGAAATTACCTCAATACTGAGAAGTACTCCAATGTGATCGGTAGTACTGCACAATTTACCTTCACCGGTGAGATTCTCACCATTATTTATCGTGGATATCCTAATGTCTTCGGAAATATGGAAGTAACAATCGATGATGCTTAGTTGGAACGATCAATCAGACCACATCCAAACAAGTACTTCAAAAAAAGTGGAGTTCGGGAACCCTGAGTAGTGGAACCCACACCGTAACCCTTACCCACCTGACAGGGACCTACATTAGCCTGGACGGTTTCATTGTAAGTAAACCGCAGGAAGTCAATCCTGTTGAGGTCAACACAATTGTTCCAACCGATACTAATGTTCCAACGGATACAAATATCCTTGCTCCGACCTTAGCTCCAAGCCAGGCAGTGGGTTATGGCACCTACGATGAACGGACACCAGAAATTGTTTATACTGGAAGCTGGGTGGCTCAAAACGTTACTGGCAATTACTTAAACACAGAGAAGTATTCTACAGTGAAAGGCAGCAGCGCGAACTTCACATTTACTGGTGAAAACATAAACGTCATTTATCGTGGATATCCTAATGTCTTCGGTAATATGGAAGTGAAAATTGATGGTACGTATGTTGGTACTATTAACCAGACCACATCCAAACAAACCTTGCAGAATCGGTGGATTTCGGGGAATTTGAGTGTAGGGACCCATACCCTAACCTTAACTCACCTGACTGGTACTTACGTCGCCCTGGATGCTATCGTTGTAAAGAGAGCATCTGCACCCACACCAACCGCAACAATTACTTCCTCTCCCACGGCTACGCGAACTGCAGCGCCAACTCTGCCTTTGGCTCCACCAGTAGGATATGGTACCTATGATGACAGAGCTAATCAAAGTATTATTTATAGTGGTGGTTGGTTAATACAACCTGTCACAGGCAATTATATGAATACTGAGAAGTACTCCAATGTGATAGGCAGCAATGCTAGGTTCTCTTTCACAGGTGGTTCAATTAGTGTTATTTATCGTGGATATCCAAGTAGATTTGGCACTATGGAAGTACGCATTGACGGGAATATTGTGGGGACAATAAATCAGAGCACAACCTCTGAGCAAAAGCAACTACAATGGACCTCAAACAGCCTGGTTGATGGAACACATATACTCACATTGACCCATAAGACCGGGATAAATGTATCTCTGGATGGGCTTATTGTGAGGCGTTCATCCGTAGCCACCCCTGCTCCAACAAATACACCAATTATTCCGACTTCAACACCTACAAAAACCGGGCTACCCACATCAACAAATACCCCAAATCCATCAAGTACTCCTGTGCTTCCAACCACAAACCCGACAACTTTACCAACGTCTACAACTCCAACCAGCACAGGCATACCAACATCAATAGCTCCAACCAGTACAGCCATTCCAGCGTCAAGCACAATATTTTATGTTGATGGTAACCTTGGTGTTGACACAAATCCCGGAACATTATCACAACCGTGGAAGACGATTCAAAAGGTAGTTACAACTGTCAAAGCTGGAGATACTGTATATCTTCGCGGAGGGAATTATGCCTCCATCAGCTCTGGATGGAAATTTACAAATTCAGGTACACAATCAAAACCAATTACAATAGCTAATTATCCCGGAGAACAGGTTGTTTTATTAGCTCAATCAGGTGATATGTTCGTTTGTGCTATAAATCCTAAAAACCCGATTTCGTGGAATACTCCCAAAGCGGATTTTGTAAAGGTGATCGGTTCAAATGTTTCTTCGAAAACCCTATCCAACAATGTTACAAGTAAAAAAGGTATAGTTGTCCAGGGAGTTGTCGGTGCGCAGGGAGCAGGTTTCTCCGCCAGCGATTGTGATAATTGGGAAATAGCCGGCGTGGATTTCGTTGACGTTGGATATGGAATCTTTACCTTTAAGAATAACTGGGGTTTACCAGCAGAACATAGCACTGATAATTGGTATGTTCATGACAATCGGGTCTATGGCTTCTATCGGGAATCTGGCATGCAGTTCAATGGAGATAATAATCGCATTGAAAACAATGAGATATATAAGGTAACCAACCGTGTGGATACCCCTTATGGTTGTCAACTTCTCAACATACTTGGTGATAATAATATTATTCGCGGAAACACTTTGAGTGGAAAAGGAAGTACAGCCGTTTGCCCCGGGATAATGTTCGAATGGGACATGGCAGATACAAATCTGGTTGAACAAAACTTGATATATGATGTTATGGTCGGTATTGACATCGAAGGCGGAGACAATAACATGATCCGCAACAATATCATTTACAGATTAAGTTCACCAGGACCGTTTAACGCGGGAATAGAAATTCAATCTTATGATAGCTCAAAGACGAATTGGCCATGTAATGAGGCAACTGGTAGTGCACAAGCGCTCTTGCCACCCAATAACCCTGCCAATTCAGATTATGCCAACTATTATTCACCACGCAATTGCCACTCAACCGGGAACCAGATCTATAACAATGTGATCGATGGTTATACTGAAGGACTTCGTTTTTACCCGTTGGCTGGAGAGAACACAATCATTCGTAACAATGCATTCTCAGGCTGGACTCGTGGTGGGATTTGTTTCTACAATACGAATGGAACTTGTAAAATGTTAACCTCTGATATATTCGAGAGTAATAATGCGACTGCAAATTTTGGATTTGTAGATATCCAGAATTTTAATTTTCACCTGGCAGCAAACTCATTATTGATCGACGCCGGTTATGATCTTGGAGACCTCAATCCATCTAATTACGAAGGAAATACGCGGCCTCTTGGAGTGGGTTATGATATAGGCGCATATGAGACGTTTGCACTTAGGTCGGTAAGAAAATAGAGAAGCAAGATTATTTAAAATCTTGCTTCTCTAAAACAGACACCTAAGGCCGAGGTCTTATAAGCTTTTCGAAGGTAAAATAGTCCGTACGTGTTTATCCAGAGCAATATTGTTTGCATGTTCACTTAGAGTAACAATTTTGAAATAGTTTGAATAAATATCTAAAATATCATTTACTAACTTGATTTTTTCTGGGCTTTTAAGGTTCATCGCCGGGAAGAAATCAAGTTCTTTTATATCATCACCACCCAGGAAATCCAATGGGTGCAATAACAACGAAGGATGAATTTGGGTAAGTCTGCAAAGGATCATTGCGATTCGGAAGTATGTCCGAGCTAAGAACGGTGAGAAGCGGTTGATATATAAGATGTAACTTAAATGAAATGGGATTCTAAAAATAGGCATGGTTGTAACAGGAATTTCGATTAAGCCATTGTTCATTCCCACCTAATATGCCATTTATAAGCGCGTATGGGACGCATTCCATCACGTACCCCACCAAATAGTTGCTTACGTTTGTTTTTCTCTTCAGGAGCCAATTTCGTTGTAAAAAAATAGTATGCACGAGCCAGTGGACCAAGGAACGTAGGCAATGTTGAAGCGTCATAAAGATAACCATGACGAAATAGAACTCGTAGAACAGTTTCGGACAGGGAGTAACCTGGTCCCCTAAATCCGATCGGCTTTTTACCTGTCACCCTCTCAATTTGCTCTTCTGTTTTCGTGAATCTCTGATTCAACTGATTCTTCTGAATATTGATGCAACCATGGCTCATGATTAAAGGAGTGATTCCCTACTTCATGTCCTGCCTCTGTAAGCAATCGAAGAGCATCGTGATTTTTCTCCAATGCAGCGTCTTGACCTACAATAAAAAATGTTATTTTAAGGTTTCTATCTTTCAGGAAATCTAGGACCCGGGGAATTACAATATCCAGGTAGGAAGGAAATGTTTCCCAACCAATATCACCGTGAGTTTTCATGTATGACCATTGATTATCAAGATCCAGGGATAGACTAGCTATAGGTTTGGAGTTTTTCATTGAATTTTTCCTGAGTATTCTGGTAATTATCCTACACTATACAACTATATGAGTCGTGATCAACTCACTCACATCCCAGGCTTTTTGGACGATAGATTCGCCATTCGTCAAAGTAGGATAGATCTGGGCATTTGTAGACAGGTAAAGGTTCTCAATTGGAGTAATAGTAGGGGGAATTAGAGGATAACCGTTCAATGGATGTAAAGGCTCAACATAACGTGCCCGTTGGACTATAAAGTGGCGAATCCAGCTCCGATCAAATTTGGGGAAACATGACCTCGAGATGTTCCAGCCAGATTCTTTTAATCTCATCATCAGACATTTTTTGATACGGGCTGTCTTGCATGGTGTACTTGGGCAAATATACCAAATGATATCCACCAACATATTTTGGATCAATATAGGTAGTAGTTTCGATAACTCCAGTGAAAGGGTGGTCTTCGTCAGTAAGGTTAATCGTCCAAAAGTTAGATAATGATCGATCTAATACTAATAGTGGACAAATTATTCCCAGGTAACTTGTCTTTGATAGAAACTCTTTATATTCTGTGCTTGCTTCGGGGATTATCTGCGGTGTAATGGGAAGTGCCAGAGTGGAAATTATTTTATCAAAATTATGAGTTTCTCCATCCACAAGAATACCAGTTGCTGTATTTTCCTCGATTACTATTTTTGTGATGGGGGTATTCAAGAGGATTTTTCCACCCTGTTTCCCTGATTCTTTTTGCCATGGCTTGGATTAATGTATTATATCCACCGATCAAGTGCCCGGCTTCTTCCTTTTGTTTTGCACCGCTTCTGGTGGATTTCATTCTCACCAAACGCGCCCAAATATAAGTGGCAGGTGTATTTTCAAAACTACCATCAAATTTGGCCTTGAGCATGGGACGCCAGATATTTTTATAGGTTTGCTTTCCACTCAATCCGATCAGCCATTTTTCTACACTGATTCGCTCAAGTTTGTGCCAATCTCGAATGAATTGAGCATAAAGTACTGTTATTCCAAGGCGGAATCTGATCTATCCATCCCAATGGGGGAAATCGCAAGAATTCAATAATGTTATTCATTGGATGGATCTTGCCTTTGTAGAAAAATCCCATACCTGTCTCATGAAATCGTAGTTTGTCGTCAATTCCTAATTCTTCGCACAAACTGCCGTAAATGGTTGTCACTTGAGAGTATGGCATGATAGAAGCGGTCAACATTCGTTCCATCTTCTAAGGTGAATGAACCAGCTAGTCCCCCAAGTGTTGGATCCAGCCTCAAATATTTCCACTTCAACACCTTTTTTGGTGAGATAATATCCGATACTCATACCCATGATTCCGCCACCAATTATCCCGACCTTCATAATTTAACCGCTCCTTAGTAAACTAAACTGTTGTTCAGCAGCCATATTAATGATCTTTGTAATGTTTTGAGCAGCTTTCCCCTCACCATAGATGGATGGATGCTCTCTAGGTGGCTTAAAACTAAACCAGTTATTCACAATTTGCTCTTTATCAGCTCCAACTAGCTTGTTCCAACCAGTATTTACAGTCTCCCCCCACTCACTTTCATCACGCAGAGTAAGGCATGGAACACTCATGTAGTAAGCTTCACGCTGTACACCCCCAGAATCAGTTGCGATCAAGCGAGCATTTTCTTCCAAACTCAACATATCAAAATATCCGACAGGCTCGATCATGTGTATGTGTTTTTCGATTTGAACATTAATATTGGCAAGAGATTTCCTTGTCCTCGGATGAACAGGGAGAATAATAATTTCGCCAACCTGGTTAAAAGCTTCCATTATTTGTTTTAATCGCTCAGGCTCGTCTGTATTCATTGCTCGATGAATGGTTGCCAGAACATACTTCTGAGGTTCAATTGACAGTTCCTCAAGTATGCGTGATTTGGCTCTGGCAATTGGCCGTGCATAAAGCAATGCATCCAGCATGACATCACCCACCCAATGCACAGAAGTTGATATACCTTCATTTGCCAGGTTATCAACGGCTTTTTTGCTTACACAGAAATGTAAAGTTGCCAGGCGATCAGCAACAAGTCTGTTAATTTCTTCCGGCATGAAACGATTAAAACTACGTTCTCCAGCCTCAATATGTGCGAAAGGAATGTTCATTTTGCTTGTAACAAGTGTGCCTGCCAGTGTGGAATTGGTATCTCCACGCACTATCACTAAATCCGGTTTTTCTTTTATAAGCACTTCTTCCATGCCAATCATGATTTCTGCCACTTGTTTTGTTTGCGATGCAGAACCTACACCCAGGTTATAGTCAGGTGTAGGAATTTCCAGTTCATTAAAAAATGTTTGGGACATCTGGTAATCATAATGCTGCCCGGTATGCACCAATATCTCTTGGTGTTCACTTCGAATGGCTCGGCTGACCGGCATAGCCTGGATAAATTCTGGGCGTGCACCAACAACTGATAGGATTTTCATTCCTGATGATTACCTCGAACCTTGATGTACAAGAAAATCCTTAATCGCAATAATATTAATATCTCGAAAGCATCACTAATTTCTAGATATTAATATTACACCAAACGCAATTACAAATGAACCTATCACTCGACTTAATGTGATCTTTTCATCAAACATCCACCACGATGCCACGAGCATGACAATATAATTAATTCCTGCAAATGGATAGGCAAAACTAAGATCAACACGGGAAAGAGCAGCAAGCCAGAAAATGGTTCCAGCAAGATAGATTGCTAAACCGATAAAAACATTTAGATTTGTTGCCATTTGCCAAATAATGGAGGGGAGGTGATTAAAACTCAAAGTGACCTCCCCCATACTATTCATTCCTTTTTTTAATAATAGCTGCCCAACCGCGCTTGCCAGGACACTGAGAAGTATATAAATAACTGCAGTATTCACTTTTACTCCTTTAAGTTGGAGAGACCAATTCCTCAACCCCATGACTAACCTCAGTTCAACCTTTCAGGTTTTTTCCCAAAAAGTAAACGAATCCGTTGGGCAAATACCCAACCCTGAAACAATAAATGTGAAGAAATCGTTTGCGCTATTCTAGCTTTTGATACGCCATACATACGCCTGGTAAGAACTGCCGGAAATTCAGCTACTCGATATCCTTTAAGTAGAGCCTTAACTAAGATCTCTGTCCCGGCCAGGAAACCATCTGATTTAAAACTAATATTCTTTATGACTGGTCTTCGATACGCTCGAAATAGACATGTGTAGGTATAAATACGCCAATCTACAAGTAACCGGTAGATCAGCGATGAACCACGGCTAAGGATCAACCGATATGCGGGCACTCCCATTACACTTCCCTGAGGATGATAAGGAGATGCAGTTACGATATCCACACCAGGTTTGAGAAATGCTAACAGAGCTGGAATTTCTGAAAATTTATAAGTGCCGTCACTATCCACAGTCATCACAATGTCCCCATTGGAATTTTGGAAACCTGTCCGAATCGCAGCACCTAGACCCAAATTTGTCTCATGCTTTATAAATTTCAATTCCACCTTAGGATTTTTATATTCACTAAAAGTTTCTTTTAATTTTTCTAGTGTCTCATCTCTACTGCCGTCATCAATAAAAATCAGTTCAGCAGAATTGACCTCTTCCTCTGCATTTTCCCAACCCTGAATGACTAGAGATTCCACTATTGGCAGTAACTCGCTCCTGATCTTGGAAACATTTTCTGCTTCGTTATAACATGGTGTAATAATGGAGATATTCATTAATTACAAACTCTTCACTGCCTGGATTATATAATCCAAATCTTCTCTTGTAAGTGATGGATGAACAGGCAGGGAAAGTACCTCCTGGCAGGCTAATTCTGCGACTGGCAACTCATCCTGGTAACCAAGATCCACATAAAGGGGTTGCTTATGAATGGGAGTTGGATAATGAATGCCTACACCAACTCCTTTGTCCCTTAGTTTTTGAGCTGCATTATCCCTATCTTTAATTCGAATTGTATACTGGTGAAACACATGTTCCGCATCAGGGCGGATCTTTGGTGTAATTACACCTTTAACCGAAGATAATTGTTCAGTTAAGTATGCGGCATTATTTCGCCGAATTATATTCCATTCACTTAGCTTATTCATTTGCACAAGGCCGACAGCAGCAACCAGGTCAGTCATACGCATGTTATAACCCAACATGACATGTTGGTAGGTCTTTGGGCTCCCATGGCTCCTGAGTAATCGTGCTCTTTCCGCGATTTGAGGATCATTCGTAACAAGCATGCCGCCTTCAATGGTTGTCATATTCTTGGTTGCATATAAAGAGTAACAGGCTGTACCAAAAGAACCGATTGGTCGTCCCTTATATAGTGCACCATGAGCTTGGCAAGCATCTTCTATTATTGCCAGGTTATATTTTTGCGCAACACGAACGATTGCATCCATCTCGCATGCCTGTCCATAAAGGTGAACGGGGATAATTGCTTTCGTTTTCGAGGTAATATGCTTTTCTATTTCCTCCGTATCAATCGTAAAATAATCGGGTTCGATATCCACAAATACCGGTTTCGCACCGACAAATAAAGCGCAATTTGCAGAAGCGATAAAACTAAATGGCGAAGTTATCACTTCGTCTGATGGACCGATCTGGTGGGCAAGCATTGCTATGTGAAGGGCTGCAGTTCCAGATGAAACAGCTACAGCATGTTCAACACCGCATAATTTTGCAAACCGTGCTTCAAATTCATGTACTTTTGGCCCTTGAACTAGCTGCCCTGAAGCAATGACCTCCAGAATTGCATTTTGCTCTTCCTTGCCAATAATTGGCTTAGCTATGGGTATCATTATTTCCCTCCTCAGGTACAAAACTCCAATCACATTCTGAGCAGTGCCAGGTTGTTCCTTGCTGCTCAAGTTTCCTACCACAATGACAAACATATCCCATTAGGCGCGCAGGTGTTCCATAAACGAGTCCATGATCAGGTACATTTCGGGTGACAACAGACCCGGCACCAATTAAAGCAAACCTGCCAACGGTCACATTGGGTAAAATCACCGAACAAGCACCCAGTGAAGCACCGTACTTAATCAAGGTCGGTCCAACGATCCAATCATCATTTCCTTTTAGTTTTCCGTCAGATGTGATTGCTCTCGGAAGCCGGTCATTAGTCAGACAAACCTGTGGACCAATGAAAACTCCATCTTCAAGTACTGCGCCATGATATATGAGTGCACCATTTTGAATTTTTACGTTACTGCCGATCTTTACATCAAAATCCACATATGCATCTTTTCCGATAATGCAATTTTGCCCGATTTCCACCCCCTCCCGGACCTGTACATAATTCCAGATACTTGTCCCTGATCCTATTTGAGCATTTGGAGATACTTCAGCTGTTGTATGAATTCTAACATTTTCTCTTGTCATTGATTAACCCTCCGTGCATGACCTTTCATAAAAATATAATGATTTCAAAATATTAAGATTCTTTTAATTATAGTACGATTTTTATAAATATTCTCTATTTCATTTCGGGATAATTTGGTCATCAAACAATACACTTGTTATATAATCGGCAACTATTTGGTGCCCTTCAACTGTCCAGTGAAGATTGCGGGGTTGGTTTGGACAAATTCCTGCTGATAAAAATGGTGTTCGCAGATCATATGTTTTAATATTTATCATGTTTGCAATTTCAGTCGTCATTTTTTGTGGTTTATCAAGATCAAATAGAGTTTTATCCGATAAGTCATAACCAACTGGATAATAAGTAACATCGGTTGGTCCACATACTTGAACTGGTACCGGTACCATGAATAAGATCAATGTTGCATCCTCTTCATCTGTTAATGTTTTAATTTGGGAAAGTCGATCTAGAACACCTTTTTTACCTGGTGTCTCGTATGCTTTATCTTTACGCACAACAAATTCTGCCCCACTAAAATATCCTCCTAAATATGGTCTGTTTTGGAACTTAATTGTTATCTGATCAATTACTTTATGTAATAGATGACGAGTGTGGGATAAACGTAGGGTTGAATATAAACTAAAAGCAGTTTGCTTTTCGAATCCAATTTGTGATTGAAAATCTTCATTAGTTATTAGGACATCCTGAAAATCATTTACATAAAAACTGATAAGAATGATATCTGGATGATATTTTGGTATATAACTCTTTGCTACCTCCGTATACTGATTTGGACCATAACCCGTAACTGCAAAATTCATAACCTCAATCTTTCTATGTGGCAATTTCTCCGTTAACATTTTTTCCAACAAGCGAGGCCATGCCTGGTTTGTATTGACTCCTTCAGCACTTGTAAATGCATCTCCAAAAGTCATAATACGTATCGTTTCTGGAGTTTTTTGGATCGGGTAAGAAGGTCCCGGAAAACCTAATTCGTTGGACGTTACATCATAATCATAAGATTCCCATCGTAAACGGGTCGTTTTATTGGGTATAAGATACCAACCAAAAGTCTTATTTGCTGCTAATGATGGTTGTTCGCCCCAAACAATTACTTCTTGGGGATCGTATTTTTGAATCACTAATTCCATGCATAATGCAAAAAGGAATATAAACACCCCTGAAATCGCTGTCCATTTAATTGCTATTTTCCAATTCACTTTACTAAGCTTAGGTGAAATAATCTTAGTGAAGAATTTTACAAGAATCTCCAAAATCCCAGCGCAAATGATAGTTACTGGAATTGATATTAATGTACCTCTAAGTGCAAATCCTGGAACAAGTAGCAGAATGATCGGGTGGTGGACCAAATAAATTGAATAGGAATGTTGACCCACCCATGTAAAAGTCTTCGAGAGTGGCGTTAATGATTCTTTTTTATTCCCTAAAATTCCAAATATAACAGTAAAAAGCGACATGCCTACGATAAAAGGTGCAAAGACCATCCCTGCCCAAGTCAATGATAAAAGTGTTCCGAAAACATAGATCAATAAGCCGCCAAGAATGGTAGGTATATAAAACAGCAACCGATTAACCTGTTTTTGGTTTTGAGATAGATACACGGCGAAGGTCATTCCGAAAGCAAATTCGGGTAACCTGGTTACAAAAAATGCACCATACAAAAGGGAGCTAACTTTAAACTGCAAGATAATGACAATTGTTCGAGCAAGTAAACCGAGTAACGTACTAAACAACAGGAACCGGAATGGACCAAGTTTATTAAGGGCACGCCAAAGTATCGGGAAGACAAAGTAAAGTTGGATCAGTAACCCAATATACCACCAGGCAGGTGAGAAATATGAGAAAGTTCCAGGTAATGCCCTTATTCCAAGAAAACTTAAATAGAAGTTTTTATCGGTGATGCTCATGTCCAGCACATCGACATTTGTAAGCATGCTGGCAATGAGGAAAGCAATATGCACTCCCCACCATAATGGGTATATTCGGAATAACCTTTGTTTATAAAATTGGATAATTGAAAATGATGGTTTACTTTTTGATAGAATTCCCCAGGTTAAGCCGAAACCGCTCACAACAAGGAATAAACTTACACCTTGATCTCCCAACCAGCCAATATATCGCCAGATATTAATAGGAATAGTCCATATTCCATAACCAACCAGGGGTATCCATTGTGCGACCCGTTCCTGAATTGAAGGCCACCATGCTCCAGGGTTTCCAAGATAGGGACCTCCATAAACAGCCTCAACTGCATGGTTTATGAAAATCCAAATTATGGCGACGCTTTTCATCCAATCGACCCAATGAAACTGTTGGGAAACACGAAAAGGACTTACTTTTTCTATATCCTTACTTATGTTTTCATTTTTTGGTAGTGTCACCATGTCTACGTCCTTTATGAGCATAACCAGATGATTAGATAACGCTTCCAAATTAATAATTCAATACCTGATTATGTGTATTAATTAACAACAATCAGGATATTCTGTCCTCTTCGCACATTTTTTCATTCAATTCTTCGTTAATTTGTTACGTCAAATAGAAAAAGTGATAATTGAACGAAGCGCTGCTCTTTTTCCAAATGTAATCCTTTTAGGTTTGTGTTTTCAAAGAAAGCTGTATATCGAGCAGCCGATGCAGAAAGATCTTCCGGAACAATCACCCATATTCGGTTTTGATTAGTTATGCATTTAGTGATCGCCTCTGTTATTGCTTCTGAATTTGTCAGCTTTCCTCCCAGGCTGCATTTCTCAATTGAACCGCGGTAATAATTCTCAAAGATCCTTTGTTGAATCACTGATTGGTCCCCCCAATCGCCATTTGGAACGATTACTACCAAGTCGCCTGGTTTCGAATTGTTTTCTACATATAATGCAGTTTCTTTCCATTGAGGATTAACATCTGTCAAATAATACTGACCTAGACTTGGGAGTATCATGACCAAATATAATGCCAGAGTGAATATTATTGGCGATACTTTCCGAATGTTATATATGCCAAATGCAAGTAATATATACAACGCTGGAGCCGCACTTATTGTGTAATAGAACTTATAAATTGGCGTCACGAAAACTGAAAATAGATATGGCAACACGATCGGGCACAAAAGCCAAATGCTTAATAGCAGAATATTTTCCTTAAAATCTGGAGTTTCATTCAATCCGCTTTTTAAGCTTTTTACTTCAGAGATAATTTTCCCTTTCCCGTTTCTAATAAGGGTAATTGCTGCTCCGATTATTAGCACCACTCCTGCAGTAACTAAACTTAATATTCTGATTTTCCAACCGATGTACCGACTGTAAGGCAAAATAAACCTGTAAACGGAAGATAATGGTTGAAAAATTGAAGGGGCAGGAATTTCACCAATATTTAGCACGACCGCACCTTCCATACCTTTCTCGCCAAAAATCAAAGGAATAAAGTAAGGTATAAGGGCAAAAATAACGATTCCTTGACCAATGATCCACGTTTTTATAATCTTTCTATACTTTGCGATTTTAATGAATATATAAAGATTTTGTGCAGCTAGTATAAATACCCCAAAGCTAAGACTGTATACCATTATTATGCTGGATACAACATATAGGAAATAATATCCTTTCCTTTTATATTTGAGAGATAATATGAGAAATAGGAAAGAAAATAATGTCATCAATTCGAAAAAACAGTAGAACCTAGCTGTTTGTGAAAATGTTATTTGGAATTCAGAAATTGCCATGATAAGTGAACCAAGTAAGGCGGTTGGTTTATTAAATAGCTCCCGTCCAACCAGATAAATGAGAAGAATACATCCTATTCCAGCTAGCGCTGAGAAGGACCTTGTGGCTACCTCAGTAGTTCCAAATATTTTCACCCAGAGGAGGAACGGAATATAGTAGGCAAGCGGTTGATCCAACCTCCCGGCATTGAGTAATTGAGGTAATGTTTGTTGTCCCTCTATTACTGTATACATTTCGTCATTCCAATAATTCTCAGCTCCTAAATCATAGAATCTCAATATAATACCGAGAACCAAGATAACCATTAGAATAACTGCTGGTGATAAAATTGCTCGTAATTTATTCTCTTTTTCACTTCCGCTAATTTTTTCTATGTAATCATTCGCCATAATATCTCCCAGGGTGGTGAGGCTACCCAATACTTTCCTTCGACTTATCCAATATCGAATAATAAAATTGTTCGAGCTTTTTTATAAGAATCTTCCAATCGAATTCTGTGACAGCAAGATTTCTGGCATTATCCCCAAGTTTTTTAGAGATTTCCGGATGTTCTAACAAGTAAATTATCTTTTCTGCAAAATCCGAATGATCCCATCGGGAAATAAGCCCAATATCGTGTTTTTCAAACAAAACCTTGATATCCCCAACTGCATTGGTTATGGTGGGACGTCCCAAGCTCATATAATCACATATCTTGTTAGGCCATCTCCCTACGTTATACACTTTGTCCGGAAATGGTAACAGGAACAAATCCGCACATCCTAGATACCATGGAAGTTCTTCATATGGAAGGAACCCTGTAAGAACAAGATTGTCTTCTACCCCGTAAATTACTCCAAGTTCCTTGACAGCCTTGGGCGTCGCACCAGTAATAATGAGTTTGACCTCGGGAAACCTTTTAGCTACAATTGCCAATGATTGCAAAACAATCTCCAGATCCAAATGAGAATCTAAACTTGAAAAGCCCAGAATGGGAATAGAAGCCGGTAGTCCACAATGTATTCGACACACATTCTTATCCCGTTGCTGAAAACTATCAAGTGAAGTGCCGCCAGGAATATAGCAAATTTGCTCTGAAGGAACGCCCAAACGAAATGCCCGTTGTGCAAGAGCTAAGGAAATGACCGTGGTACCAGCGGCACCAACCCGAAATGCCTCTTCGAAATAGGTTTCAATTCCGCCGAATAAGTATCTATACCACTTTGGTCGAACTTCTTCTATCAAACCCCCACGCCCCCACCAATCGTTCCAATCTGTTATCAAAGGTATTTTATGTTTATTACAAAAAAACAGAGCCGGATAAATCGTTGCCGGACGTGTTTCAAAGCAATGGACAAGGTCAAAATGAGCTTTTTCTTGACCTAAATATGTTATTCGATTGAACATATTCCAAAAATCCCATCCTGATCGTAAAGAACCCCATAGAAGATCCGGTGTTTCCATTACTCTAACTCCATCCCATTCTGATTTTACGATTCCAAGCCTTCGATGATCAGCTATGACAATCAAGGTAACGTTATGACCTCTTTGAACCAAATACTTAGCCATGGCATGTGACCTTGGCTTAGTTTTGAATCTTCTGTGATGAGTGATCATCATTATATTAAGGCTAACAGTCAAAGGAGTCTTCCTTTAGGCTATATAAAATGGTAAGTATTTTATTCCCATAATATTTTATATATTTTTATATTTCCATAACAACTATTTGAAATAGAACCAGCAAATGTTCCTCTCTTCTCAGCAAGTTGAATTAGCATATTCCGAACCCCTTCCATTTGCTCATAGTTTGGGTCCAGTCGTTTGGTTATTCCAGTTTGGTTTGCCCAAATCTCGCTGTTGTCGTAAAGAATTGCATATTCTGGCTGATAATCATTCATATCTGCTTCCGTGGTGACTGTCCATTGAGTACGATATGGGTAGTCGTAAAAACCGAACCAATAAGTCATCGGACCCCATGTTTTTGCGCCTTTTGGCACCAGATCTCTAACCTGAGAAATAAATGGTGGAAATGAACAATCGCGGGATTTCCAAATTGCCCAAACATCGCCTCCTGTCTGGTTGACAAAAATAATTAATATCATGGCAGCGGGTACCAGAATACCTTTATTCAACTTTGGTAAGTGTGATTTAATCTCCTGGAATGAAATGTCATAGGACCATCCTGCCAAATCCCAAACCATTTTAATAACTAGAATGGTGAATGCTGGCATTAGAACTATAAGATACCGTGATGTTTTGGCACTTATTAATATAGGGAAAAGTATTATATGCACAGCTATAAAAATCAGTAACGCACGATTGACTTTATCCGCTCTCTTATAAAATGCATAAATGATTGCAAATAATTGGATCAGGAAAATAGGTAACCTGTATGGAAAATAGATATAAGATATATATCGTTCCACTTCTGCTTTGATCGCAGTTGAGATATAAGTGATCGGATTTTTCAACATCTCTGCCCTATTGTGAATTTGAAGCCAAAAATCAGTGAAATGATTGGCCCCATCCTGAAAAATAACATAAAGAGCATAAGGTAGAAATCCCAATACAATTCCCAGAATCATGGGTAAGAGGATTTGAAAATATTGATTAGGTTTGACTTGAGATAAAGCAATGATCAATACCGCGATTAATACAAGGAACGCATTAGGATGGATATATAAGGAAACACCAAGGACTATTCCGCAAATAAATAACTTTTTGAAGGATGTTCCAGCGTTTAGTATTATGTACAGTGTCCAAATCGTAAATACCACCAGATATACTTCCGGTCTGATTGTCCTGGTAACAACAAAGAACAAATTATCAACTATGAAAAGAAGCGTACAAATAGATGCAAATATCTTATTTCCGATTTTTCGGGTTAATAGGTACATTCCGATGACTGCTAGAGCACCAATGAAGACCGAGGCTAACCTTCCTTGAACACTTCCTACCCCTAGAATTGCATAGAATGGAGCCATGACAATGCTGGATATTATCCTGGGCTGTAAAAAGTGGATATCCTGATTTCCAAGTGAAGGGCTGACTAAAGTGGCATTTTGAAAGGTTCCATATTTTTGGTAAGAATAGGCAGTAGTAGAATCCCATGCCTCATCCATCCAAACCTTGGGGAAAATATTTATAAATGGGATCGATGAAATACAAAAAACTAATAAAAGGAATAAGATAACTCTCGTATCACGAGATTTTTGAATTGACACCTTGCTTACCATGCCCCTCCAAATCTTAATATCTTTATTATTGGACTGTAACAATCCTATATACCCCAGCCTTCAAAATATAAATTCATCATCTCCCTAAATGAAAATGTATTCCAGGGATTGTAAGATTTCATGCTGCCTGATTCCTTTTATACCTTAAGTATTCTTCCCATTGCCAATATTATTGTCTAATTCCAATGAAGTCATTAATTGGCCTAATTGTAGGAAAAATTCCTGTTCAGATTCAAGTCTCAATTTTTTCATTCTGGCTTCAAGTTCAGGCCTAACTTGAAATGCAAATGTAATACCATCGGCAATGGATATTGAATCATTTGCAACAAAAACAGGATAGCTCTTATATAGAAACCTTGTTGTTCTTAGGTCTGATACAACCGCTGGTATCTCGAATGCCATTGCTTCCTGCATTCCACTGAGTTGGACAGCTTCATGTGTTGTTAGTACCAAAGCAACACCTGCATTTGCAAAAAGATTATTAAAATCATTTATCTGCAAATATCCGGTTAACAATATGTTTGGTGGAAAATCCTTTTTCATATCATTTGATAATTTATCCGAATTCCAGGTCATTACAAACTTGATCCCAGGTAACAATCTTGCGGTTTCGATCACTTCCTGTATTGGTTCATCAGGTGAAAAACTAAATGGAATAATGACATATTTTTTCGGTAATAAATCAAGATCATCTAATAAATCTATGTTACCTGATCCTATTGAAAGATATTTATCAATTCCATCTCTTAATACGAAGGGGGTTGTTTTTATACTTGAATTTACTTGTTCCACAAGGTGTTCATTATGAACGATCACCAGTCCGTTAGAAAGTAACTTTTTTATAAATATCCACTTCAACCAATGAGCATTCGTTATCCCAATGTGACAATCAGTCACATACCTGGCTCCAGCCAACCAGGCATAGATGGCTGCACAATAAACAGCTGGAGCTGGTGGAAATTGAACAAATACCAGGTCAGGTTTATTTTCAAAAAGAAATTTCAAGGTGCTTGTCGATTTTAATAGATAGGAAATCATTTTAAGAAATATAGATTTTGACTCCCAATCATAGTACCGGTAGAATATTCTGGATCCCAAGTACGGAGAAAGCACTTCTACTCGCCTTTGATACTTTTTCCAAACTATGAATACAGGATTACTTCTTTTTATTGCCATATAGTCATTTCGTCAAACAAGTTAATGATAGATTTACTAATTGTGGATTCTACATAATAAAATAGTCTAAAAAGCTTTCACAATTGTTGTTAATATTCTGTATTCAACATATGGTCTCCTCCAAAATACATAATGCAGATTGAATGATATCGTGATCCTTGGTGTTCAAGTCAATGTTTCTAAATCCGCTTAGACGTAATAATATGGGTGCTTTGACAAAATTGATCACCAGATGTCATCATCGCCATTGGATTATCAATTCAATAATCCAAGATAATCGAGCCACAGAATGCTGAGAGTAAGTCCTTTATCTAAATCAATGCTAGATTTATAACCAAGCAGTTCTTGAGCCTTTGTGGTTTGATATATGGCTTTTCTACTAAATAACTCAATATCAGAAGCTCTAGGTGAAGTTGTGAGTTTGCTCTCTGCGCTCTGCATTGCAAGTCTTGCAAGTCTAAACCTTTGAGAAATTTCTCTAAGAGGTGCTCTCATGTGTGCAAGAGCAAATTTAGCCCCGGATATCATCGGTTTCATCAGAGTTGTCCGAAATCTAGCTCCTGTTGAATTCATCGTAACTAAGTCTGGTAGTTTTAAAGCTGCATTAAATCTAGTAAAATAATTATTCCATGTAATGATTTCTTGCCCGTTGAGATTAAATGCCTCACCGACTGCACTTTCTTGGTTAACAGCTAGTAGAATCCCAGAAACCAAATCTCCTATATATATTAAATTACAAATACCATCTCCATATTCTTTAAAAGTTCCCCAATTTCCAGATTGAAGCTTGCGAGCTAACCGCATAGTCCAATCTCCACTAAATGGTCCATATACAATCGGAGGTCTGAGAATGGTGATAGGCAACCCTTTTTCTTTATAATTCCAGCATAACTTTTCAGCATCAATTTTCGCATCACCGTATGAATTTCCAGTATATTGATATGGTGACATCTCGTTAATTTGTCCACTTACATGTCCATATACTTCGCAGGTACTAATATGGATAAATCGTCTCACTCTATGATTTAAAGCTGCTTCAAGCATGTTACCTGTACCATCTACAATAACATCCCTGGCTCCAACTGCACAATGAATAACACTCGTAACTCCTTTCATTGCTTGGTTAATACGCTCTTTGTCAAGAATATCACAAATGACAATTTCCATAGGAAACCTCGCCAGTCGTGCGGCTCCTGACCAACTTCTTATACCAGCGCGGACATTAGCTAATTTGTTTAAACTAAGTGTTTCAGCAATCCATCCTCCGATGAAACCACCTGCTCCGGTGATTAGAATAGTCTCTTTCTCAGTCATTTTTTTTCTCCTGTATTTCATACCATGGCATATTAAAACTGGTAGCATTCGCGTAACAATCATCAGTAAATCGAATTGAATTTAAAACATCGCTAGCTGGAACGAGGGGTTTTTCCTTTCCGGCTAATACATTAATAAAGTTATCGACTACTAATTGTGCAAGTCCTGAATATGTCACAGAAGTCAATTTAATCCGCTTCTTAGGATAATTTCCAGATTTCACGAGAATACTCTGTGGATAGTATACTTCGCCTTCGATTGATCCATGTTCAAGCTCGATATCAAATGTGCACGGAAACTTACTTAGCCAACTTATTCTTATATCACCCAAACATTTTTGATATTTAAATTGAACATGCGCTACCGCCTCGCAGCCCCCAAAAGAGTCGTTTTGAAAATATATTACTTCAGGCTTTCCACCTAACCACCAACAGATGTGATCTAATATATGAGCACCTCTGTCCAGCAAAACTCCACGTTTAGAACCTGCGGTATTGAATGAAAACCCGGATACAGTTGGCCAATTATATACCTCTCCGACATTGTAATTTATATGTAATGGTTCACCCAAATTTCGACTTGCAATTATTTCTTTTACTTTCGTAAAATGAGCCCAGAGACGTTGTGAATAATTTGTTGCCAGGGCTACTCCTTTATTATTTGCAAGATCTACCATTTCAAAAGCTTTATCTTCAACTTCAGCAAGGGGTTTCTCGCAAAGCACCGGAATACCCCTTGAAAGAAAATCCATTGCTATAGGATGATGCAGATGGGTTGGCACTGCTATGATCACACCGTCAGTTTTATTTAATATTTCATGGTAATCGGTAATTATTTGATTGCCATTGAATGCCGCCGCCAACTTTTTCGCTCGATCAATATCCTGATCCACAAGTGTTATTGATTCCAATACACGTGGATGCCTTGACAATGCAGGCATATAGTAACTTTCAACAATTGCACCGCACCCGATGATTGCAATACGCGGTAATTTTCCATTCGTTGTGATGGACAGGGCTTGATTTGTTGTTTTATTCATGTATTCCTTTCAATAGATTCAAAATATACAATTGACTCTTTGTCAATTTACCGTATGATCTGCTAATTCCCATGCACGAATACTCGGCCAGTCCCCTACTAAACGTAGTTCGCACAATACTAAGCTGAACCGCCTTATAGCACGCAATAAATGAAACGTTACTTTAGCTTGATCAGCTCTGAGAAATGAAAAGCTGGTAAATCCCAAAAGAACGACCATAGCTGTTAAATTAACAATAACCTGGATAACTGTTGATAACGGAGACCGCTTACTAATTAGATAATCAAGAATTCCATCAGATACACCCTGCCAGTAGGCTCGAATTAACATCCATCGCCATGAACGAAAGCCTATATGATGAAGCACGACAGCATTAGGGACAAAGGCAAGTTTACCATTATTTCGTTCTATCTGATTAAGCAGATAAAGAACCTCACTTGCGGCCATATGCTTACTTCCAAATTGTTCCATCCCTAGGAATCGACCTGCATCTTTCCATGCTTCTCTTTTCATTGCAATATTGCATTCAATTAGGCGTGAATTAATTTCTAACAACCGGGGTTCTTTACCGGGATGATTGTAAGCGGCTAGCCGAAGATTTAAGCTCAGGTCCTAACCAGGAGGGTTTATACTGCTCATCAAATCCAACACCACCCTTCCACCGACTGCTACAACGTCGTCATTCAAATCAAAGCCTTGAGTAAGCCGCATAAGCCACTCCGAATCGACACTACAATCATCGTCGCAACATAGGCTAAATAAGAATATCGTGACTTTTCAGCTCCACGATTGCGGGCAAAGGTTATACCAAGGCGGTTTTCTCTAATATAACGTACGATTCACACTCATTTAGTGACTGAAACGTTGGACGATTTGCGGCGTATGATCAGTTGAGCAGTTATCCACGACAATAATCTCAAATGAATCGCGTGGATAAACCTGGGTAAGTAACTGGCTTAATACCCTAGGCAACATATCTGCCCGGTTATGCGTGCAAACAATAATACTGGTTGGCCGGCGTGGTCATTCAATTACTCCTACACCGTATATTTTTAGCTACTAGTTTCATTAATCATATCTTTATAGACATCTAACAATTTTTCAGAAATAATATTCCAATTATATAAGGTTTCTACTAGATGTCTCCCATTTATAACAATCTGCTCATAGAGTTCAAAGTTACACAAAAGCAGTTTAATTTTTCCGCAAATTGCATAGGTGAATTGGCTATTAATATATTTACTCCATCTTTCACTTCCAAGCCTTCACATCCTATTGTTGTAGAAACAACTGGACGCCCAAGTGCCATTGCCTCCAATATTTTAAGTCGAGTTCCACCTCCCGCTCTTAAAGGCACAACACATACATGTGCTTTTTGATAGTAGGGAATGACATCTTCAACACGCCCAGTTACATATACACTTTTTCCAGCAAGGTGTAACACTTCTGGCCGAGGGTCACGCCCTACGATCCACATTTCAGTAGACCCGTTGATTGCTGGATGAGAGGAAAAATCTCTTTGCAAAAATATATCACAGCATCTACACATGGCGGGTATCCCATATTTCCAATAAACATTAGGGAAGGTGTAGCATTTTTCAAAGGCAAAGGAAGAGGTATATATCTCGCGACATCCACTCCATTTGGAATTACATCTATTTTTAAACTGAGGGTTGGCTTTTTTTAGTAATTGGTAGTCTTCTTCAGAAACAGTTGTACAACGGTTAAATTTCTCTGCAAAACGTGGTTCCCAATACCCCATTGTTGAACTGTTAATCCAGGCTTAAGTTTTCTATCCCAACGCTGTTCGACGTTTGTAACCCTGCGATATTGCTGGGATGTGAAATTATGAAACATCAATATGCTTTTTGAGCGTCTATGACTTGGAATTGCTTCGAGATAGATTCCCATCCGTGAATGTTCAATTTGTACAACATCAAAATCTATATCATTCAAAAGATTACTTATTTTTCTCATCATTTCTTCAGAATGTATTAGGAAAAGTTCTGGCGGTAGACCTTTCATTAAATAACCAAGCATACCTAGCAATTTTATCAACCTACC
The DNA here is from genome assembly GCA_963814475.1 of uncultured Bacteroidota bacterium. Taxonomy (GTDB): domain Bacteria; phylum Bacteroidota; class Bacteroidia; order AKYH767-A; family OLB10; genus JADKJB01. The sequence goes on from CAWFDA010000020.1 coordinate 23,327, forward strand.
ACGCTGCTGAAGGTTCACAAACTCCACATTCGCACAAATTTCTTTTAAATGTTGTACACCTAATATATCTTCCGGCTTTTCTAAAAAACCAACCAGCGAAACTTCGTGTTTTTGTGCTACCCGGCGAAGAAGATTATAAATCCTAACGCGATCTCCACCAATTAGGGGAAAACGGAATGAAATCAGATATAACCAGAATTTTCATTTAGTTATCCCCTGAGTAAATCCAATATTTGTTGGCAATTTCAATATTTTCATATATTTTTAGTATTAATGTTTTCCAGTGATTATTACATTTGATAGCATATGTGCTAGTTCTTTAGTTAAAGATCGGCGATCATACATTTCTATTCCTTTTGTATTCAATTTTATAGGCGTATCCGTTTTACTTTGACGAAATACTTTAATGATTTCCTTTTCGATACCATTAACATTACGAAGGATCTACGGAAAAGCCCAGATTGTGTTGAGATATAAATTCTGTGGCAGCGCCCGGGGCAGCTTAACAATAATATTGGTGGACCACCAACAGCCCAGTATTCATAGATTTTGCCCGGGATTAAAGTAGCCCAACCGTCATAATTTAATGCGAGAAGCAGGTCTGAGGCTTGAGTTAACCGTAGAACTTCTTCATGAGGGATGTGTCCCAGTCTCTGGATCAAAGAAGAAATACCCATTTCTTCGACTAGTTTTCTATATTCGTCTGGAAAATCTCCAGCGAAATTTAAGACCAGATTTTCCTTAATTTCTGGAAATTCGAGTAATATTTTCTGGATGGCTTGGAAAAATCCTTCCAGGCTGCGTCCCCACACAGCGGACTTATTCAACGAACCCGCGTGCAAAATGGAAAACTTTTTGTTTTGAGGGATGGGTTCCCCATTCCTTAGGATGTTAAAAGTCTGCGAGGTCGCATCCATTAGGTATTAAGTTGAATTTTTCTTTTGGCTGTTTTGGATATCTCTTCTGGAATGCCTTCATGCTCCATTCAGTCACAAGAATCACCTTGTCTGCTAATGAAACCACCCGGTTTTCTAGAATTTTCTCAATTTTGCGGGATATCGCCGGTTTGGCCATAAACCAGGGTGTGTCTATCCAATCATCACGATAATCCAATACCAGTGGTTTCCGGGTAAGTAACTTTAAACTGCCCCAATTAGGAGAGCTGAATGTGGTGGGCATGTAGCAAATATAATATCTATTTTCTCTTTATTTACTATATTTACCCCCTCATTTACGGCGAATGGGAGCCATGCTCATCGTACGGTCAGGTAATAATAAAGTTCTATAAAACCACCTACGCGCACCGCCAAACAATTTTACAATTATTCGGGTGATTATATTCTTGTGCCCAAATTCTTTTTCTTCTTTGTAAGTACTGAAGGCTCGCCAGTTCTCGTGCGGTATATCTGTGTATTAGGATCAATTTCTGATAACGATGATTTACTTCCCACCTTGGGGAGTGTTTCATATTCTTTCAAATCATCAACTGGTAAGAACTATTGAATTCCAGCCAGATGCAGGTAAATAATTAGAAAATTTAATTACACGAATTGAATGTCCTATTGGTAGAAATGGTGGAAATGCTCTGGCAATTATGAGTACATTTTTCATCGATTTTGAATTTAGCATTATTTACCTACAAAGGATCACTTTGGGTATGTTCGAATTTCCAATGGAAGTCTACATCGTTATTCTCAAGACTACCTTGCCATTTTGTGTGCAATGCATAAATAATTGTTTTCCAGAAATCATCATGGCAAGTAAATACCAGGTTCCAGCTACAAAAATCAGCACTAAACCATCGGCAATTAAATCCAATCCCCACCAAAACCAATTCTTATAAAGCAAAGCATCTACAGCAGTATCTTTCAGGTCAAAACCAATTAAATGGGCTACCATGTAAACCAGAATCAACACACCTGTGAATAAAATGATTCCCGCATTCAAAGCCGTATCCACCGTACCTCTCGCAATGGCCGCAACAGGCAATGAAACCAAATGCTCCTTCTGATTTTTCTTTTTTCTAAATAAATTTTTCAAACCTGTTAAACCAACAGCATCGGCAAACAAAGCTCCGGATGGTTGTTTGTCCCAGCCCTCGGGAGTATAAACGATAGTTTTGAAAATATTAATAACAAAAAATGCAGTTCCCAACATTACCAGGGCAATACCCAAAATAAAGAAAGTTCCTCCCAGTGGGCTGAATTGGCTGAAGTCAGCCGGAAGAGGCCAGTAAAGCGTGTACAAAGGAGCGTAATGAGTAATGAATCCTGCTGACCAGAATATCAAAGTTCCGAAAGTAATTAAAAGAAAAGTCCAGTTTGCGAGTTTAAAACTCCACAAAGGTTTTTTCATTAAATAAGGCACTAAAAAAAGGAATGCTCCGAAAACAATAGAGTAAGTTGAGCCAAAAATACCGACCAAGGGGTGAGCCGTTAGTATGGCAAAATATTGGTAATCGGCAATAAATTCAATTGGTTCAATCTGGTACATCCGCATAATCATCCCTTCGATGACAGCAAAACCATAATAAACCAGCCCGATCACTACAAAGCGAAGGACTAATTTCTGCATCGGCGTGAGGCTTGAAGGTTTAAACAAACCCTGTTCGCCATTCAAAAAAGTATTTTTAAAATTCATATTCGTAATTTTTTAAATTTTTAATTTGTTTGGCTAAACTTAATTGGCGACAACCTCAACTACGTCTTTCAGAATCATTTGCGCTCCTTTAGGGCCTGAATATTCAGTTGAGCGGATGGTGTAAGTGCCGGGCTTGTCAAATTTCCACAGAATGTCATTTCGATGGCCAGGTACAACCTGCATTTGGAAAATCATAGAGTTGTCCTGTCTGAAAAGGCCAAAACCGTAGGTAAGGTCAAGGGAAGTTACATCGAACATAACCAGGTCGTTTTCATTAATAACCAACTTTTCTGATGGCAATGAAAACTCATGATTTTCAACTGTAATGACGAAAGTCTTGTCAGGCGTATAATCTGGCCTGCTAACATCCATTTCAACCCAGGGAATCGTATTGAAGGTAACAATGTGCAACGAAACCCCCAACACTGTAAGAAAGCCAACAAAAATAAAAAACAGCGTGCTGCTTATTTTGTTGCCTTTGGCTGGTTTTGTAATCTGGTAACCAAACCAGCCTACCACCAGAATAATCACAATTGCATAGCAAGTGTAGGCAATTGTTTGACCGTTTAAAACAATTTGTGAATCAACCATAATAATTTATTTTATGAATTAGAATTTATATTTACCATAAAACTTTGCAGCCCAAACTCTTTTAATTCCAGTAAAGTAGTTGTTGATAGGACATCCCGTATTTTTTTCCGAACACCTGCCCATTTTTCATGCATGGCGCATTTTTCAGTAAGTGCGCAAGTGCCGAAACCGAAAAAACACTCCTCCTCAAGTTGGCTGCTGTCTATTGAGTTGACAATGTCAAGCAAGGAAATTTCGTTTAGTTTTTTTGAAATTTTATATCCGCCGTCTTTCCCCTGCGTGCTGACAATTAATCCGCTTTTTACTAAATTGGTCATTTGACGGCGCAGGTACCTGAATGGAATTTGGAGGTGATTAAAAATATCCTTTGAAGTGTACATCTTGGTTTCATCCTGTGCCATAAAGGATAAAACCCTTATCGCATATTCAGTGGTTGTAGAGAAATTCATATATGATACCTTTAGGTATTATTTGAGTTCAAAAATATAAAATATTGTGAAATAATAAACAGACTTTAAAAAATTATTTATTGAAAGAAAAATACCAATGAAAAAGGCCCCCTGTTATGCAAACAGAAGGGCCTTTATTGGAATAAACTTCGTCCAGAGGCTTAAGTTTTTACTTCTTTTTAGAAGCTTTTACTTCTTTTTCAGCTTTCAACCAATCGCTTTCAGGTGTTCCATGCTCGCCTTTAGCTATTCTTGCATTATAGATTTCTGTTGCTTTTCTGCGGATTGCTTCTTCGATATCTTTTACCTTAGAAACAACTTTTTTAGCTGCTGTTTTTGGTGCTGCTGCTTTAGGTGCTGCTGCTTTAGGTGCTGCTGCTTTAGGTGCTATTATTTTTTTTACCGCAGGCTTAGTTGCTTTGGTAGCCACTGCTTTTGGTGTAGCTGCTTTCTTTGCAGGTGTTGTTGCTTTTTTAATTGCCATTTTTTTTAGTTTTAAATATTTTGGCAAAAATACTGCATTTTAGCTTTTGACTATCAAAGAGTTTCAATTTTCAACAGCATTTGAGCTGAAAATTTTTAAATAATTAACATTTAGAAGAATTCAGCGCAAACGATTTAAGAAAGATTTTTTAACAAAAAAGCCCCCCAAATTCAAAGGAATTTAGCCATTAATGCAAATTCTATTTTCTACAGGTGAAAAAGTAGGGTTTTTACTTGATTTCGCTGAAATAGCGCATAAACTGGAGGCGTTCATAAACATCAGGGTTTTCAGAGGCAGCCTGGCTCAGCTTTCCGCGGAACTGGTCAACATAATTGAAACCCCGGTCTTCCATCCAGTCAGTTAAGTAATTGGCCATGGTTGAAAGATAACCCGCTCCATGTTTGTACAAAGCTGAAGTTACCTGGGTAACCGTTGCACCGGCGAGCAATTGCTTGATTACAGCCTCGCCATCATGGATACCGGTTGAAGCAGCTAAGCTCATATTCACCCTTTTTGCCATAATAGCTATCCAGCGCAGCGAATTGGCCATTTCGTGAGGGGTACTCAACACATCTGCCGCTGTAAATTTTAAATTTTTAATATCTATATCCGGGTTTGAGAAACGGTTGAACAACACAACGCCGTCTGCACCATTTTTTTCGAGATTGATAATTACACTTCCCAGGTTGG
>CAWFDA010000021.1:0-24831 GCA_963814475.1 uncultured Bacteroidota bacterium
GTTCTGATCAAAATCCTTTCGATGGATCGGACGCTTGACGACAGGAAAGGACGCTGCGGCGTTTAACCCAGAAAATAGCAATGATCGAGGGTTTCCAGAAAGAGTCGAAAGACGTGGAAAAGATCGAATTGAGGACACAAGACGAAGAACTCGATGATACAGATAATCATTCTGGCTCATGAAAGCCTCTCCGCATGCGGATCTGCAGCACCCTTCAGTAATGATTCCGGAAACAATTTTACGATGGCAGGAAGGCTATGAGATCATTGTAGCGACACGTTCCGGTGCTGAAGCATTGCCCTTTTTGAAAAAGATAAGATTCCGTCTGTATTACAGGATCCTGAACTCACTCTCCGACATTCACTTCGATGAAGGGGCCTCTGATTTTCGCCGACTTGATCGGAAGATTGTCCGGGTGCTATGTCAGTTGCCGGAGCAAAACCTATTTCTAGGTGGCATTTTTAATAGGTTGGGTTTAGGAAATATGCGATTACTTATGAGCAGGGAAAATGGGTAAAAGTTCAAGCAAATAAGGTATTTATGAAATGATCCGGCTTGGTATGCAGGGCACCGCGGTCGATTAAGTAAATATCAATAAATTATCATAATCATTCTTGTTATCAATCTTAATAAATAATCCCCTTCCAGAAAAGAAAATTCTCATCGATGGTACGGATAGATGATTTTTAGTTCGCCGGAGTTCATTCTACTGCTACTACCCATAGCATTCTTTGGGTACTTCTACCTAAATCGACTTACACTTTTACTCGCAGCTAAGTGTTGGTTGGTAATTGCGAGCCTTTTTTTCTATGCCTACTGGAACATCGCTTACTTACCCCTTCTTTTAATTTCAATTTATTTTAACTTTACCGTCGGTACCACACTATCTCCAAATACGAAGTCGAGACGCTCGCAGTTTTCACGCCGTTTGCTTCTGGCCAGTAGCATCGCCGCTAATCTTGCTTTGCTTGGATATTTCAAGTACTCAAATTTCCTGATAGATACTATTAATACCGCTTTTAATGCCGGCTATACTTGGCCTCAGATCCTCCTGCCATTGGGCATCAGCTTCTTTACATTCACACAGATTGCCTACCTGGTAGATAGTTATCGAGGTGAGGCCAAAGAATACGATTTCATTAACTATATGCTGTTTGTGGCTTTCTTTCCATACTTAATAGCAGGCCCGATCGTGCATCATGGGGAGATGATTTCTCAGTTTGAATCACGCGGGAACCTGGCAGTAAACTATCCGAATATCTTCCGTGGACTGTTCATTTTTAGCATCGGTTTGTTCAAGAAGGTGATCATCGCAGATACCTTTGCTATCTGGGCAAATTCCGGGTTCGATAGCGGGATGCCTCTCGATTTCTTCAGGGCCTGGGGCAACCAGTCTCTCATACACATTTCAGCTCTATTTCGACTTTAGCGGCTACTGTGATATGGCGATGGGGGCGTCGTTAGTGTTTAACATCTGGTTGCCTCTAAATTTCAATTCTCCTTACAAGGCATTGGACATACAGGATTTCTGGCGAAGATGGCACATGACACTCAGTCGTTATCTCCGCAATTATCTCTATATCCCTTGGGCGGTAATCGTTGCTCCACTTTGCACGGTTTACTTTAACATTATGGCTACTTTTTTATTGGGCGGGCTCTGGCACGGCGCAAGCTGGATGTTCGTCATATGGGGTGCATTGCACGGTTTTGCGCTTGTTATTCATCGAATATGGGAGGTATTGGCTTCCGCATGCCCAAAGCCGCGGCATGGTTGCTGACGTTTTGCTTCATCAACATCGCCTGGATCTTCTTTCGAGCCAGGACCCTGGACGATGCACGAAGGGTTCTGCGCGGCATGGTAGATATTGACTCGTTGCTTAATTTCCCGGTAAAGGCCATACCGACGAACGACTTGGCATGGGGTGGATGGTTTTCGGATTACCTCCTGAAGTGGCTGCCTGCCGGCCTGGCTGCTAATGTACTCTGCTTCATCGCAATTGGGATAGCGTTAGCAATCATTAGCCAAAAAAGTTCTTATGAATTGATGAAAAGCGAAATCACGGCGTAGTAAAACTATCAGGAGCGCTTCTCCTGTTTTGCATCGCGATGTATTTCATGATGATCACAACAAGTCCTGTATTTCTTTACTTCAAGTTCTAAGCGGCATTGCCATGAAAAAAAGGGTTTTCATATTTATTTGCGTGGCCTTGGCCATGCTGGCTGTTGTTCCGGTGATCAATCTCAAATTGGGAAATGCACAAAAGCAGGGGGAAAAGAAATGGTGGAGCAGTGCCGTACTTTACAACATCGACTTTGCATTGCCCTTCCCAAGCCGTTTTTTATATTCACTTGGTATCTCCACGGATCCGAATCAGGTCGTCATAGGGAAAAACGGCTGGCTCTACCTTGGGGATAAACACCAAAATACGATTACGGTGAAACGCCGCGGAGCAAATGCCGAAGATATGAAGACTGCTAAAAGAATAGGGCTTGCGACGAAATCGTGGGAGCGGTGGTTAAAGCTTAAGGGTGTTCGTCTGTATCAAATTATGCTTGCCGCTGACAAAGATACGATTTATCCGGAGTTCCTCCCTGACTGGGCTCAGCCGATTATACTTCTTAACTAATGTGTTGTTGACTAATGTTAGCCGGGATATATACCTTGACACCAGACCAGCCTTAAGGGCGGCAAAATCTCATTTTTCAGAGCCGCTTTACTATAAAACAGACACTCATTGGAATCATATCGGAGCGTGGGTGGCTTTTCGTGCTTTAACAATGAAGGTTGCCAGCACTGAAGTCGGGTTGCACTGGCTTTCTGAGAAAGAATACGCAGAAAGTCGAATCCACCGGAGGGAGCGATCTGGCGAACATTCTGAGGATAGCGGGAATATTGCAGGATAGCCGAGTGCTTGTCGAGATCGTCAGTGATCACCCTATCGAAACTGAGCTGTACGATTTTGAAACAGGCAAACTCATGGCATCTGGCGACACTTCTAATAAAATTGGTTCTCCGCAGCGCCCAGTGCTCGTTAAATCAAAACATGCCCTGAACAAAAAGAAAGTTTTATGGCTGCTCGATTCTTTTGGATTAACCGGGATGATTTCCTACATGACTGCTACTTTTGCCGAAACATTAATATTCAACTATGGTGCGGCAGACCCAGATCGATTCGCCCAACTGGTCGACAGATACAAACCGGACTATGTCTTCATGACGGTGGTCGAAAGAATCGCCCTTGACAAGTATTTCGAGAATTCCCCGCCAATAATGGTCACTTCCGGGAAACCGAAAAAATTCTTCTCATTAAGTCACGGAGTAAAGTCTGGGATCAATGACATGACCAAGGTTGAAGGGGCGGAGATATACCGAATTTCCGGCGATGATCCATATGTCACTTTTGTGCTATCAAAACCCACATGGACACAGGATGCGTCGCAATTAGTTTTTGAACTTACTTGTGGCGAGATGAAGGAGTCTGTGCAGGTTCAGGTATTTTGGCATGCAGCTGGCACCGTTTTCAGTGAAGCCAACAGTGTGCGTTTCACAACTAACCCGGGAATTACCACAATCAGCCTATCACCGCTTTCTTCATGGGTTCAAGCAGAGAAGGTTACAGACGTTCGAATTGATATTGATTTCCCTAACACCTGTCCGGTACTGACCCTTAACAATCTTGAGATAGGAAAATCATCTTCGCACACAAAGACCTTTGATTGACATTAATCAATGAAAAAAAATTATGCTCCCATGACCGTGGACAGCAATGCAAGTGAAGAAATTGCATTTATTGAAAAACACTGGACAGCGGTATGTAAAAATCAAGTATTAATTGCATTCTTTACCGAAGACCATTAAGTAAATAGCAATAGGAGATGTTATGAATATTCTTGTTATCAATCTTTCCTTGCGACCATTTTCGCCTGTGAAGGTATTTCCCATAGGACTGGGCTACATAGTGTCATCGATGAAAAACGCCGGCTACAAGTTTGATTTGCTTGACATTGATGCTCATCGTTACAGTGATCAGCAGGTTGAGGAGTTAATAGGGAGCAAGGAATATGATGTGGTTTGTATGGGGTGCATCGTTACAGGATATAGATATATCAAAGAGTTATGTAACGTCATCAAAAAGAACCACCCTTTTTCCAAAATAATCGTGGGAAATTCAGTTGCTACTTCCATAGTGGATACGTTACTGACAAAAACAAAAGCAGATATTGCTGTAATGGGTGAAGGCGACGAAACCATAGTTGACCTGCTAAATGCAATAGAAACCGATAGGGAACTTGAATCGGTGCAGGGAATCTGCTTTCTTCGCAATGGAACAATTGTGAGAACTTCACGCAGACCGCTCATCAAAGATATTTCGATTTTACCATCTATTGACTACACGCTGTTTGATATCGACATATACATTGACGCGTCAAAAAATTTCGTTGCTGACAGGTTCCCATTCCCCCGGGAAGAAATTCGAGCACTTCCAATCAATACAGCAAGAGGTTGTGTTGCCCGTTGTACATTCTGCTATCATGTCTTTGACGGGATGCCCTATCGATATAGAAGAGCCGACTCCATATTGTCTGAAATAAATGGGATGATTAGAGATTTTTCACTCAATGTTTTTTGGTTCAGTGATGAACTCACCTTTTTCTCAAAAAAGCAGGCCATATTGTTTTCAGAAAAAGTTCTCGCATCAGGCTTAAAATTTTACTGGACCGCCGATTGCCGCAGCAATCTCTTTGATAAGGAAGAAGATATTGAAATCATTTTAAAGCTGAAGGAAGCCGGCTGCACTACTATGGGATTTTCGCTTGAATCAGCAGAACCGGAGATACTGAAAGCCATGAACAAGAAGTCAACAATTGAGCAGTTTTCATTTCAAACTCAATTGTTTCACAAAGCCGGATTGTTACCCACGACAAGCCTGGTGCTGGGCTATCCGCAAGAAACACCCGATACGATTCGAAAAACATTCGATTGTTGCATCCAAAATCGGATTTACCCTTCTGCCGGATATCTTCTGCCTCAACCAGGGTCAAAAATGTATGATTATGTAGTTGAACATGGTTACGTGGATGATGATGAGAAATATTTACTGCAGTTGGGTGACAGGCAGGATCTGCGAATCAATATAACCAAGATGAGCGATGAAGAGTTTGAGAAAAATGTAAGGGATGGACTGATGCGATGCAATAGGGAATTGAATGTGGGGCTTTCAGAAGATCAACTCATCAAGACACAATTCTATAGGAAGGGAAAGACTTCTGTTGAACCTATTGAAAATATAGAATCTGATCAGGTAAAAAAAATATTCAGCAATAAATGAAGGATACTTTATCTGTCCGAAATGGAATCGTGGTCAGGTATCTCTGCATGGTAACTGGGATTTTCAATACGGTATTAACACTTCGATTATTACAATTATGAGCATGAATGTTTCAGATCAGAGAGAGAAAGCTCTCCATTTTGAAGGTGGTAACTATTTCGATGATATGCGGATTGATATATCTGAGAGTCACCGCAGGTTGGCTAATCTGACCCGAAATGTTAAGAGCATTAAAAGACCAAAATATAAAAATATCATTAAAATATATCTCACTACCATAGCTTTGCATCTTGGCATTCACGAGTTCTTGCTGATGAACGGAATCAGGAGACGATGGTTTGATGATTTCAGAAACTACTGGTCAGACATACTCAATGGAAGACCCTTGTGGAACACAATAGATTTCTTTATGCTTCTGCATGATTATAGAAAACGTCAGCAGCATACGTCACAGTTAGAATGGAATAATCCTACGCAGCATCTTGCAAACTGGCAGCACCCAAGTCAGATATATTCAACTTTTCACAACGTGATAGAACTTGAAAGAAATCCATTGGTGGGATCAATCCTTTGGGGGAAAGTTCAAAAAGGTGCGCGTATACTGGAATACGGATGTTCGCTGGCTCCTTATTATTATTGTTATCGCAAATATTATTCTCATAGGGGATGTAAATGGATTCTTTCTGATATTCCAAACTACCCCTTTCATTATGCAAAGTATCTGTATAGAAATGATTTGGAACTCGAATTTGCAACCATAATGGATAGTGATTTCTCAAATCCCCTTGGAGAAAAAGACAACTTTGATGTTGTTATTCTCACCGCCGTCCTTGAGCATGTTGATAATCCTTTGTTCGTCTCCGATTATTTGTTGAAAAGATTAAACCCGGGTGGATTATTTGTTTTCGACTATATCAAGTCTGAGGGTAAAGGGCTTGATCATCCTAAAGCCGTTGAAATGAGAAAGGATTGTCTTAAGAGTATCTTGGAAAAAACAAATATCATACATGGGAATATCAACGACATAAATGAGAGCATAGGTTTATGTGTCGCTCAAAAGAAGACTGGCTAAGAGTTTTCCATTACTTCTCTGCATCCGGGTGATATCCAAAAAGCATATGCCAGCACTGTCCAAGATACTATTCTTATGAGTCCAATCCGATGAATAAAATATAAGAAATGATAGAATTGAAAAACAAACTAAATAAAGAGAAAAAAATCTCTTTTATTTTGAAACACTGGATTGAGCGTAAACTCCGTTTTGTTGGTCTGGAACCAGCTATCTATTACTATGTCTTCTGGAAAGATCACAGGCGGTTTTCCAGAAGTGATCGCGCCTTTATCGAGGCGAATCCTGGCGCTATTCTACCACCACCGAGGCTTCGTTTCGATGTTATTGCCTGCAGCAGCGCTGAATATTACATACACCTCCGGCAACAAAATGGCAACCCAGATTCAATCGGTTATCAAACAATGGGGATCACAGGAGATTAAGGTCGTATGCGAGTGGGGATGCGGACCCGGCCGTATTCTTTTCGCTTTGGAAGCTCTCGATTCAGAAAAGGAAATGAGCTTTATCGGAACGGATGCCTTTGCACCTTCGATAAACTGGGCGCAGTCGGTTCCAGATACCCGGATCAGGTTCTTTCTGAACAAAATGAAGCCGCCTTTGTCGTTATCTGACTCTTGTGTGGATTTTGTCTATGCTGTTTCCGTATTCACCCATTTATCAGAACAGCTCACTCGCCTTTGGTTTCGGGAAATCGTCCGGATTCTAAAGCCGGGAGGAGTGTTCTGGTTCAGCACTCATAGCGGAGAGCATTACCGGGGTGAGTTAGATTCCGTCCAACTGGCCAAGTTGGATCGGGGTGAGTTTGTCGCGATTCACAGTTGGCACAACGGCTCACAAATGTACACAGGGATTCATTGTCCCTCGTTAATGAAAACAATCATTTTTTCAGAGGGCGCCGAATTGCTAGACTATCAACCCGAAGGAAACAATAAATTCCAGGATGTGTGGATCGTGCGGAAACCTTAATATTATCCAATCCTATGCTGGACGAATGGCGTCTGCATGTCCGGTCTGTGTTCGTTTCATTATAGTCCCGCGTAGCAGTGCATTGCACAGGGTGTTGAGAACTGTGGAGAAAACGGAATCCTGGAAGAGCAGGAGATTGTATGGGAGATATCTATCAGATAGAATGGGTTGATAGCTTGAAGGACAGAATAAAAGGGCCAATTCTTGAAATCGGCAGCAAGAGATATGGGCCTCCTCCTAAGTTCTTTAACTATCGTACTCTCTTCCCCGGTATTGATTTCTTTGGTACCGATTTGGAGCCGGGCGAAGGGGTTGACACAGTGGTGGATATGACACTTGATTTCAATCGAATAGATGATCTGATGAACCGGAAAAGATTCAACACAGTGATCTGCATGAGCGTGATGGAACATGTGAGAGACATCTATGCCTTTGCCACAAATGTTAACAAGTTGATGAATGAAGAGGCTGTCATTCTGCTGTCGGTGCCATTTGCTTGGGGCATACACAGTTATCCAGATGACTACTGGAGGTTTACACCTTCTGCCGTTAAGTTTTTGTTCCCGTCAATTGAGTTTGACGAGAGTCTGTGCTTCATGCACTCAGCGGAAGGCGCCAAAGTCAGCATCACTGATGCCAAGGGTGACTATACAAAGTGGATGTTCGTACAGCCAAAACGCAGCGCCCAATTTTGGGATTTTCTGAATCGCAGGCATAAACCACCAAAACAAATAATAAATGCTGTAATTTTTGACATGTTTGGATTAAAAGATAAGATAGATATATCTTAATGGTTGTTTTAGGAACAAATACCGCTGATTTTGGATCGGGATCAGACAGGATATAAAAAGGTTTTTCTGAATTATTGTTAACGAATTATCCCCACGACTATCATGTATAGCTGCTTGATTTCAGAATCCTGAGCGGGAGAGGCTTTAATTGAGTGCAATAAACATTTTTAGGAATATTTTCAGAAAAAATTACGAAAAGGAATACGTTTCATATATATTGCCTTGCCGTGATCTTCCCGTTGGATTTTCGCACGTTGATCTTGGATGCGGTGTAAAAAAACGAACAGCTAAACTTTTTGGGCATCATGAACGGGCTGCAGACATTGGAATAGACGTCACTTTCAAGAACACTCAAGCGGATTTGGTATGCCGACTGGGTCTGGAGAAAATCCCTATAGCAAATAACAGTCAGGACTTGGTAACGGCTCATGACGTGCTGGAGCATATTCCGAAGGTCTGTGTGGCTTCGGTAAATGGAGGGTTAGTTTATATATTTCCGACAATCAACCTGTTTAACGAGATATACCGAATACTCAAACCGGGAGGCTATTTTGAAGCGGTAACACCGGGGCTTCCTCACTATTGGAGTGGTGTCGTGCGAGACCCGACTCACATCAGCTTCTATTGCATTGAATCTTTTGACTATTTCTGCAAAGGTCGTTTTCAGGAGCTATCCCGCTCATATGGATTGCTGAAATGTTTTGAGAAAGTTTCAGTCGACTGGATGGCAAAATCCCACATTCAAGCAGTGTTGATAAAACCGACTGATGAGATATTTTGATTAATTTCCATCAGACATCACGGTTTCTCCTTTCTTGCTTTACCAAGCCTTTTGAACGATACCAACCTATTATGTAATTCTTCTTGACATTTCTGTTTAGATTTACTAAACAGTTTCACGCGTTGATATTTCATGTGAATCATGACGCTGCTACATCCATATATTCAGATTGATCCTGATCGGTTGAGAGTGTAATCGACAGGGCGAAGCTTTATAAATACATGCCTTTCATATTCATCATCCTAAACAAAATAATCCAAAATATCTTTACACATCCGTATAGATTAAATGAACAATATGTAACATGCTGACCGAATTATTCACTTCCAGAACACGGATCAATTTATTCCTGAAGCTTTTCCTCAATCCAGGGATATCATGCTATCTGCGCGAATTGGCGAGGGAATTCAACCTGACCCCAAATGCTCTGAAAGAGGAGCTGGACAATCTGAGTCAGGCGGGATATCTGGGTAAGGAGCAACGGGGACAATCCATATTCTACAAGGCCAATACGAACCATCCCTTTTTCCCGGAAATCAATTCCATCGTAAAGAAGTACTACGGCATCGATAAAATTGTCGAGCAGATTCTCAATGACCTCGGAAAGGTTGAAGCGATCTACGCCCTCGACGACTATGCCGAAGGGCGTGACAGCGGCCTGATCGATGTGCTGATTGTCGGCGACGTGAATATGGATAAAATTCAGGCATTGAGACCCAGTCTGGAGAAGGAGATCAAGCGAAAGATCCGGGTCCTGGTGATGGGCGCCCAGGAATTTGCCGAGAATCGCGATATGCTACTCAAGCGGCCGAATTGGCGGATTCTGTAAAGTATGCAAAAAACCAAAGCTCACCCCCTCATTTTTCTTCTGAATAAATTTGCCAGGAAGTATTGGCAGGCGATTATTGTGCTGGTCATCCTTAGTGTCGTTCTCGGATTCATTCTGACTATTCAACCCCTGGTGCTGGCGCCCGCCCTGGACATCATGGTCGTGTCCAATGCAAAAGCTGCTTCATCTTTCTCCGAATTGAATTTGAGCAATCTTGGTCCGACCATGCTGAAGGCTGTAAATATTGAACATGCTAATGTATTTCATGTTATGGGCATCGTACTTGTTGCCTATATCCTTATTTCCATTATCGCTGCGATTTTAAGTTTTCTGAATTATATGCTTGCCATATGGATCAGGACACGCATAGCGAGCGACATGTATATGCAATTTCAATCCCATATTCTTTCTCTGCCCCTTTCATTCTTTCATAAGCATAAAACTGGAGACCTGGTCAGTCGCTTTACCCAGGATGTAACCGGCACAGCCTATTCCATAGATTCGACAACAAGAAGCATCCTTCAGTCGGCAATCCAGATTATTATCAGCGTCATTGTGCTTGTCTGGACGGATGTTTTCCTGGCTTTGGCTACGATTTTAATCGGTTCCGGTCATATGTTGATTACGCGCCTGCTGAGCGATCGGCTTAAAACGCGAATGACAGAACAGCATGAATCGCTCGGGGCAATCGGATCGACACTGCAGGAGATGTTTCTCACCATTCGCATCATCAAATCCTTTGCAGCCGAGCAATTCGAGAAGCAACGTTTCGGGCTCGATGTAAAAAATGTGCAAGACAAAACGGTAAGATATTCTTTTTCAAAGCATATTGAAGATCCTTTGCGTCTGATGACTGACGCAATCGCTATTGCCGTGCTCATCATGATGGCATTTTATGCCTTATCTCAGGGGCGGCTGACTGTTTCCGGGTTTGCACTTTTTCTGGTGATGGGAAGGCAGGTAATCGCGCCGATCTCCTTAATGGCAACTCACGTTCTGGCCGTTTCGGGGATGCTGGGCTCTGCAGCCCGCGTGATTGAGATTTTTGATGTCAAGAATATTCTTCCCGACGGTACTAAAGAGGCCCTTCCCCTGCAAGACAGGATAATGTTGAACGATGTTTCTTTCGCTTATGAAGAGAACCGGACAGTCCTGGAAAATGTCATCTTTGAGATTAAGAAGGGGGATCTGGTGGCAATCGTCGGTCCCAGCGGTTCCGGCAAATCAACCCTCGTCGATATCATCCTGCGTCTCTATGATCCCCTCTCCGGAGAGGTTACTTGGGATGGTCTTGATTTACGTCAGTTTACGCAGGATAGTTACCGGAAAAATTTTGGTGTGGTGCCTCAAGAAGCATTGCTTCTTAATACTTCCGTACGGGAAAATATTACCTATGGACGCAAAACGGATGAAGACAGGATCGCCAAGGCAATAGAAATTGCCAATGCTGATGATTTCATCAAGGCCCTCCCCCGGGGACTGGATACTTTGGTAGGTGATCGGGGTATCCGCCTCTCCGGCGGACAGAGGCAACGCATCGCTATCGCTCGCGCCATTTATGATCAACCCTCTGTGTTGATCATGGATGAAGCGACCAGTTCTCTGGACAGCGAATCGGAACGGTCGGTGCAGATGGCCATTGATCGGGTGATTCATCAAATGACAGCCATTGTCATCGCACACCGGCTCTCTACGATCCTGAATGCCGATAAAATTGTCGTTATCAAGGACGGCAAAATAGAGGCCATTGGGCCTCATGCAAGGCTGCTGGAAGACAGCGCCACCTATAAGCATCTGTATGAACTGCAGTTTCAGGAAGACAGACAAAGGGAACCATTCTTTGATTTGGAAAGGAATCAGGAATTATGCTTGACGACAAAGTAATTCTTATTACCGGGGGCACGGGGTCCTTTGGTAGAAAATGTACGGAAATGATCCTTAAGCAGGCAAAACCGAAAAGACTCATCATTTTTAGCCGTGATGAATTAAAGCAGTATGAAATGGCGCAGATTTATACCAGATCGCAAATATCCGTGCATGCGTTACTTTATCGGCGATGTACGGGATAAGGAAAGGATCAATCGCGCCTTCCGGGGCGTGGACATTGTGATTCACGCCGCGGCATTGAAGCAGGTGCCGGCAGCGGAGTACAACCCCTTTGAGGCGGTAAAAACCAACATCCTGGGGGCCCAGAATGTAATCAATGTCGCCATCGATCAGGGCGTCAAGAAGATCATTGCGCTCAGCACAGACAAGGCGGCCAATCCGATCAATCTCTACGGTGCAACCAAACTTTGTTCAGACAAGCTGTTTATCGCAGGAAATGCCTATGTGGGAAGAGACGAATCGATATTTTCCGTCGTCCGTTATGGAAACGTCGTGGGCAGCAGGGGAAGCGTCATTCCTTTCTTCCTTGAAAGAAAGAAAACGGGCGTACTGCCCATCACCGATCCGCGGATGACACGCTTCTGGATCACGCTGGAACAGGGGGTGAACTTTGTTCTGGAGTCGTTGGGGCGCATGGTGGGAGGCGAGTTGTTCGTACCCAAACTTCCCAGCATGAACATGATGAATCTGGCAAAAGCAATTGCCCCTGAGTGCAGAACGGAGATTATCGGTGATCCGCCCCGGGGAAAAACTGCATGAAGTCATGATTCCACGGGATGAAGCGAGACGAACGATTGAATATGAGCATTATTACATCATCCAGCCGGATTTTCGCTACTGGGGACGCCGCTTCAGTGAAAATGGAGGCATGCCGGTCGATGGAAGATTTCGAATATCATTCCGGCACAAATCCCTGGCAGTTGAGCATCGATGAAATGCGCGAGGTCATAGAGAACAAATGATTCCTTATGGGCGACAGTGGATTGCTGAAGAAGACATTCGGGCCGTTGTTGATGTTTTAAGGTCTGACTGGCTGACGACAGGTCCCTGTGTCGAATTGTTCGAGAAGGCCTTTGCAGAGCAGGTAGGCGCAAAACATGCAGTGGCCGTGAGCAGCGGCACGGCGGCCCTTGCATGCAGCCATGTTCGCCCTTGATATCGGCCCGGAAGACGAGGTGATCGTTCCTGCCATGACCTTTGCGGCCAGCGCAAACTGCGTTGTCTTTCAGGGGGGAACGCCTGTCTTTGCCGATGTGGAATCCGATACACTCCTGATCGATCCCTATGATGTTGAAAAGAAAGATCACCGCAAAGACGAAAGCCGTCATCGCCGTGGATTACGCGGGGCAGCCCTGCGATTATGAAGCATTAAAAGCCATCACAAAGCGAGCCGGCATTGCGCTGGTCGATGACGCCTGTCATGCTCTTGGCGCGAAATACAGGGGAGAGCCTGTTGGATCCATCGCCCATCTGAGCACCTTCAGCTTTCATCCCGTCAAACACATCACCACTGGAGAAGGGGGAATGATTTCCACGAATGACGAGGATCTCGCTCAACGGATGCGAATATTTCGCAATCACGGAATCACGACGGATCACCGTCAACGGGAGAGTCAGGGTTCATGGTTTTACGAAATGGTCGATTTGGGATTCAACTACCGTCTGACCGATTTTCAATGCGCTCTGGGGATGAGCCAGCTTAAGAAATTATCGGAATGGGTGGGACGCCGACAGAAGATCGCAAACCGAGTACGATGACGCATTCGAAGATATGCAGGCCATACAGCCGCTGTATTTAAAAAAGGACATTGTGCATGCGTATCATCTTTATGTTGTTCGCCTGAATTCAAATAACCCGAATCATGAGCGCTCAACCATTTTTAGAAGGCTTCGCAATATGGGCATTGGCGCAAATGTCCATTATGTCCCTGTTCATCTGCATCCTTTTTACAAAAACCGTTTCCATACCGGGCCGGGGCTTTGCCCGGTAGCGGAAAAGGCTTACGAACAAATCATCAGCCTGCCATTGTTTCCCGGAATGACTGATTCGGACGTGAACACCGTCATCGAGGCGGTGAGAGAAGTATTGACGCCCATACCCTCTTGAATCATGAAAATGCATTTATCCAGCGAAGCGTTGAGCAATCTGATCAGAAAGCAGCTGACGAGTCTGCTGGTTTTTGATGAAAAGCATGATGCTCCTTTCCTTGAACAGGCATTGCCGAAAGCGCTGAGACGATCGGAGCACTGCTTTTCACATTGCCGTAACAAATATTACCGGAAAGATGGGGAGGTTTATTTCAGCCCGTTTCATTCCGGGCAGTACGGCATATTTCTTTATTATCTTTCACATGCAATCGGGAACATAGAAGGGGCAGGCGACCTGGCGGACCGTCTTTACTACTTGAATAAAATCATGAACTCGGTGGATATGTACCATGCCGTAAAACTGCCGGATATCTTCGACCTGGACCATCCCCTGGGTTCAGTCATGGGGCGTGCGATGTACTCAGATTATTTCATGTTCACACAGCATTGCACGGTTGGAAATAATAAAGGAGTGTATCCGCAATTCGGGGAAAATGTCATTCTTCTTTCCGGTTCCAAGGTTCTGGGAGATTGCCTGATAGGGTCCAATGTTATTCTGGCATCGAATACATTTGTGATTGACGAAAACATCCCGGATAATTCGATTGTTTTTGGATCCAGTCCGCATTTGATAATAAAAAATAGAGAACCAGAATATTTTACAGAAGAAATGTCACGCTGGTTTCTATATAGCGAAAGTAAAGTATGAGGTCCGTGGCAATTATACCTGCTCGTGGTGGGAGCAAGAGAATACCAAAAAAAAACATACGTCTCTTTGCAGGCATGCCAATTATTTCATATTCTATTAGGACAGCGCGGGAAAGTGCCCTGTTCGACACTATTATTGTATCGACGGATGACGAAGATATTGCCCGTATTGCCTGTGAAAGCGGCGCAGAAGTGCCTTTTCGGCGACCGTCTGAATTGGCAGATGATTATGTAGGGACTGATGATGTTGTTTTAAGTGCGATTGACTGGCTTGAAGAATATCGACAGGTTCCGGAATATGTTTGTTGTATCTATGCCACGGCGCCATTTCCTTCGCCTGACGATCTTCGTCGAGGCTGGGAGTTGGTTCGAAACAAGGGATGCGCGTCGGCATTTTCGGTCACGACCTATGCGTACCCGATCTTTCGCTCTCTGCGAATACGTAAAGATGGATACATCGAGATGTTCTGGCCGGAAAACCGGAACAGGCGATCCCAGGATTTGCCCGAGGCATGGCATGATGCAGGGCAGTTCTATTGGACTGTCACAGAGCGCTTCAGACACAGTAGGTCATTTTTCAAGGATGCAATGCCCGTCGTTCTTCCGCGTTGGCGCGTGCAGGATATTGACACACCAGAAGACTGGGAATATGCAGAAAAACTGTATCTGATTCTTCATGGTAAGAAGAAAAGGGTATGAGATAGCAAAGCAGCCGTATAATGAAATATAATGCCTTTGTAATACGCAACCCGGATTTAACTGCCTGACATGATGGGACCCCTGGTCATACGTGCAGACGCCTCTCCGGAGATAGGCACCGGTCATGTCATGCGCTGCATTGCCCTTGGGCCAGTTCTGGCAGGACCAGGGTGGTGAAGTCACGTTTATCAGCTATTGCGAAAGTGAAGCATTGAAGAAACGCCTCACTGATGAAAACTTTGATTTTATTACAATAGATAAACAGAACCCCGATCCTTTCGACCTCGAATTTACAATAAATACGCTCAATGAATTAAGCACTCAGCACACAGCACTCGGTGTATGGCTTGTTGTTGACGGTTACCATTTTAATGCAGCCTATCAAAAAAGTGTCAAAAATGCGGGCCATAAGCTTCTCTGTATCGATGATTACGGCCATTCCGATCATTACTTTGCCGACCTTGTGTTGAATCAGAATATTTCTGCTGCTGAATCCTTGTACAGCCATCGAGAGCCCCATACCCGGTTGTTACTAGGGACACGCTTCGCTCTTTTGCGCCGGGAGTTCAAGCAGTGGCAAAACTGGCAGCGAGAAATACCTACAATTGCCCGAAAGGTGCTGATTACCATGGGTGGAGGCGATCCAGATAATGTGACACTGAAGGTTATCCG
Source organism: uncultured Bacteroidota bacterium (assembly GCA_963814475.1). GTDB lineage: Bacteria > Bacteroidota > Bacteroidia > AKYH767-A > OLB10 > JADKJB01. The sequence continues at coordinate 15,824 of CAWFDA010000021.1, forward strand.
TGCATTAAAACAAGTCAATATGCCAGAATTGGAGGGGAAAATAGTCGTTGGCCCATCCAATTCCCACCTGCAAATATTGACACAGGAAATTAGCGACAATAAAAATTTAGAAATTATACAAAACACCTCAAAAATGCCTGAGCTAATGGCGTGGGCAGACATTGCAATTTCCGCTGGAGGGAGCACATGCTGGGAAATGGCATTTATGGGATTATCAAGCATGATTCTTGTTTTAGCGGAAAACCAATATGAAATTACTAATGGGCTTTATCGCTTTGGGTGTGCCACTAATTTAAAATGGCATAATCAAGTTACCGATTCTCAGCTTACTGCTGAAATCTTCAAACTTCTAAATTCAAAACAGCTGCGTCAAAATATGAGTCAAGGATGCCTCAAGCTAGTTGATGGAAAGGGCGCGATACGGATTATCATCGTAATGCAAGGCGGTTCGCATGGCGCGGATTTTAATAGTGAAAATATTTTACGAGTTAAAATGCATGAATTTTCAAAAATATGACGGGAATTTCGTTTCCAACCCGACCTCTCGAATAGGCGAGGGCTTTGCAGAAGACATCACCTTTTATACCGTATCATTGAGCATGGAGAAGCTCATTAGGTAAAACCATCCAAGGGTAAAATGAGAATATTGATGACTGGGGGAAGTAGTTTTACGGGACGATCGCTGGTCCCAATATTGATAAACACTGGATGTGAAATCTTCAATCTGGTTCGTAAAAATAAAAAAGATGACCATGATTTTATCTGGGATTTCTCTGGCCCCCTGCCAGAGGAAATCCCCCCTGTTGATATTCTCATCCATCTGGCAGCGTATGTCAGTTTCGAGAAAAATACAGATTTCATACAGTACAAGGTCAACACGATCTCAACCATGACGCTAGCTTCCTGGGCACAAACGGGCAATGCTTATTTTATCCTTGCATCTATGGTAGGAATTCATGGTTCTACATTGGAGTTCGTTGATGAGAACTCTCCGATTAATCCTGATACACCTTATGCGGTCAGTAAGTATCTTTCGGAAGAAGTTGTAAGGAGGGCCGGTATACCTTTTAGCATCCTCAGAATAAACGGAATTTATGGATTGGACGGGCCACCGCACCTTTTGTAATCTTGAATTGCCCCTGTGTAATCCTCCAAAGCTTTTTTGGCAATACCACGATAAATATATGCATCTGTGTCATTCGGATATTTTTCAATAAAACGTGAATAGTATTTTATTGCTTCATTATAATCTCCTTTTTCAGAAGCATCATTTCCCTTATAGAACAATTCAAAATACTTATAAGTATTATTTTCTGAGTATGAACTAATTTTAACATTTAGAACATCATCAATCGGGATAGCAAAATTTAAGTTTTGCCCTTCTTTTGCTGATAAGTGTGCTTATTCCAATTAATTCTCCTTTGTCATTTACAACTGCACCTCCACTACTTCCAGAAGAAATGCTTGCAGTTATTTGAATAAAATTCATTCCAAATTCTTCATAGCTTCTTAATCCGCTTACAATACCTTCAGAGATAGTATTTTCAAATCCCAGCGGGTTTCCGATCGCATATACTCTTTGACCTATGTTAAGAGACTTTGAATTACCTATTTCTATAGCTGGAAATTTTTGATCTTCAATTTTAAGAATAAGAATATCCTTCTCTACATCTATTCCAATAATATCAACATAAGGGACAATCTCTTCATTGTGTAATATCTCAAGTCTTTCACAATCCTCAAGCAAGTGATAGTTAGTGACAACATAACCTTTATCATTGATTACTACACCACTGCCTTGCTTAGATAATTCCCCTGCATCATCATAAGCATAGATTACAACCACAGCATTAGAAACTTTTTTGTATATCTGTTCTGCAGTTAAAGCTTGACTAAAGAAATTGGGTGAGTAAGCAAGAAGAAGAATGAATAAGTAAATGTTTAATTGGGAAACATAAAATTTAGGTGGAATAAAATGCTGATAAAAATATTTTTCCATATTAAATCCCTAAAACAATTATTTGATTAGCCGCAGTAATAATTTTTACTAAAAACCTTTTGTGTCTAATTATATTACTCTGCACTTAATTATTATTTATAATATTCTTTTTCTAATTCTTCCCAAACTTTATTAATATCTTTACCGGTGACCCGTGAAATAACGGGACTTAATTCTTCATAAAGTCTCAGTGCTTCATAGAATGATTTTTCATAGTTATCCCAATAAAGGTCTTCTTGATTATCTTTTTTCTTGATAGATAAAAAATAATTTAAAAGACTGCTCAGATACTTCTGATTTTCTATTGTGATTAGAGAACTTTTATCAGCTATGAAACGAAAATCATTTATTAAATCTGGCACACCAGCTTTCCACTTTTTTGAAGATTCCATAGCTAATACAATATCTCTGTAACTGAATATTAATACTGAATCTTTTTCTTTATAGAGGGGAATTAAATTATTAAGAACCAAAATGTTAGTATTTATGTCCTCAGTCGTAGTTGGTTCATCATTATATATTCCCCAAAGCTTTTTATCTTTAGAAGCAAAGCCATACAGATATTCTTTCATCTGTTTTATTTCAGATTCTAAAACTTTGGTAACATTATCATCTTCAACATTATTGGGAACCAAAAAATATGCTAAGATAATAACCGCAAAATTTGAAACTAACCAAGCTATCAGACCTGCTAAAGTGGAACGAATATTTATGTTAGAAATCCGTATTAATATTTTGTTTCTTAAAAAGAAATAAATCATTATCGATAGAAAAACTCCACTTAAGTATAATATGCTTTGATTATCACCAAAGTCTTTATAGTATTTGTCAATACCTGTCCCAACAATCCCACCTATAACAATCCAACCCAACCCCCACTTTCTTTGTTTAGGTGTAGATACGTCAATGATTTTTGGTTTTTTTTGATCAACGTTTGTTTCTTTAGGGGGGATGACTTTAGCTGGTGTGTAATTCTTTGTATTATTAGAATTGATTTCACTTACCAATTTTTTATCTGTTACTAAGTGATTAATTGGCACTGATAATTTTTGCTGTTTGAAATCATTTAAATTTTTTCCACAAGAAGAGCAAAAATTTATTTCTTCATCAATTATTTCTTTACCACAGTTTGGACAAAACATTAATATCTCTCCTAATGTGTCCTTAAAAAATCAACTTAATAAACATTAAAGTCAAGAAAAATAAATCATAACAATTGGCAACTATTAGACTTTAAAAAATAGTTCTATAGTTTACCCCAGCTTTCAACAACAACCCCCGCCCTCGCTCTCAGGGGTGTGCCACCCTTAATCTCGTTGAAAATTCCTGTCAATATTTAAGCATAAGATTCTTGTGCCATCATTGAATAGGTATATAATTTATTTAATTATGTCCTCTGAATTGACTTGACACTTGTCATAACATTTTGTAATATTCAAGTGTGAAAATAAAACATAAAGATATTACAATTGATAAACTTATAACTCCAGCTAACTATGGCGCTAAGTATGGTGTAGATAGGAAAGTTGTTTACTATTTAATCAAAGAAGATAGAATAGATTATACTGAGATTGATGGAGTTATGTTTGTAGTATTAACCGAGAAGTCGAAGAATTATAAAAAGAAATAATTAGTCAAATAAAAACTGAGAAATACCACCTTGAAAAACATTTTGAAATTTGAAGAAGCCTAAGCAGTTTAGGGAGTGGTATCCCTTCAGTTCTGTTTGGGCTTTTTCGTTTAGTAATCGTTCATTGACGTTGTGGCAGGTGAGTGGAATATTGATTGCAAAATGATTGCAAAACTGCTAACTCAGTAAATTAGAAGAGAGTTCAGGGTAAAGGATTCTTCAAATAACCGAAAGATGGGAAAGTAGTTAGAAGAGCCATATTTACTATTTATCGTGGATTGATTAGTTTAGTATCGCTTCTTCATTGTAAATTCTCAATTAAAAAGCCCGGATGGTGAAATTGGTAGACACGCTAGTTTCAGGAGCTAGTGAGAGCAATCTCTTAGGGGTTCAAGTCCCCTTTCGGGCACAGGGATTTTAATTCGTTACTAAAAATATTTTATGCCGGCAAGACTGCCGGCTTTATTGCTTTAAATATTTTAGTAATAATCAAAAGTAGAAAGTGATAGAGTTAATTTTCATTGGGATGTCAAATCAAGGTGTTTGCTTTATAGATTATTATTATCCAACTTTGTTAAAGAAAAAAATATTTTAATTATTAATTGACGATTAGTATTTTTTTTGCACTTATTGTTGAAAAGTAGATTTATGAATATTTATTCGTCGCTTTCAGACTTCTTCTTATTTCCAACCGTTTTCTTACAAACCGAAATTCTTACTAATTACATAAAATTAAATCCAGATTTAATTATGCAGTACAGTGACAAAGAAACTGAACTTTGTAATCAGTATTACTTTAATCGTTTAGAGAAAATATTCCTTTTGAAAATGAAATAGAACCAGATGAATGCATAGAATTAACCAAATACAAAAAACTTTATGAGTAAAACATCTTTAACCCCCAGCAAACCGGTTTCAGCAGGATCCATTGTAATCTTTATATTTCTGTTGATATTTGGTATTGGCTTTGCTTTTCTAGTCGGCAATGTCCTTGCCGAAAATGAAGCATCGCCTATAATGACGGTAGTTTTTTATCTTTTTATTTTTATGTGGATAGGGACTGTCATATTTATGTTGTTTTTTCATATTAAAAATTTACAAAGTGCAAAAGGTTTATCTATAATTGATATTAATACTGAATCAGATTTGAATAATAAAGATATAAGTCCGATGCAAAAATTGCGTGAACTTGAATTGCTAAAAAAAGACGGATTGATTACTGAAGATGAATTCAAAAAAAAGCGCACTCAAATATTAGAAGATAAATGGTGACAAAGACTATTTACAAAAATGATATTCATTCGATTATTAATTCTGTAATAGATTTTTTAATTAATTATTGCGGCTAAAATTTAACAAAAGGCTACAGCTATGGGACTAGGTATATTTGAACTTTTGATTCTAGCATTCCTGATTGGATTTCTTCCCTTTATCTTTGCATTCGTTGATATATTAAAAAATGAATTTACCGGGAGTAACAAGTTAATATGGGTAATAGTTGTTCTATTTGCGCCTGTAATTGGCTCGATTGCATATTTTTTTATTGGGACAAAACAAAAGGTCAAAGACAAAAACATCCAATAAATAATTCTAAAAACAACTATACCTGGTAAAACTTAATTAATAGATATGAAAATGGAAACAAAATATATCAAATCTGTCTTACTATTCTTTGCAATTATTTTCTTAATTACTTGCCTTTCTAATGCTTACGCCCAAAATTATTCGGATAATAAAAACCCTCTATTATTAAGCAGCATTTTAAAATTGGAAAAGAACATTACTAAATCAGTCGAAGATATCGAACGATATGAAAATGCAATCCTAAAATGTGAAAGAACTATTGCAACATCTGAGAAGATAATTAGTCTTGCCCAGGAAAAAGGGAATATTGAAGCCGAAAAAGTTGCTAAAGATGCCTTATTAAAATCTAGTGAAGCAAAGGAGAAAAATATTAGGCTGCTTAATTCAGCTAAACTAAAAAAGAAACAATCTGAAATAATTCTTGCCTCCGTTAAGAATAAAATATCAATTAATCCAAAAAATGATTCCGTAATTGATGCTGTTGCGTTAAACTATTATGGCGATATTACGATTCTAAAAAATAATGGTGAACAATTAAAACTAAGTGATGCACAAAACTCTCTTCTTGAAAATGGAGATGTTATCACTACATCGCAAAACAGCAAAGTTGAATTACAATTTCTTGAAGGAAGGGGTAATATTCACATAGGTGAAAACACTACATTAAAATTTAATAAAGAGGATAGTACAGATGTTGTAGATCTGATTAAAGGAAAAGTAAAATTAGGAGTTCAACAAATAGATAAGTTTGAAAAAGATTTGATAGAAATGTATGAAAAGTATAAACAGACAGTTACATCTATTCCAGAATCATATGAACAGTTTATTAAGCGTTGGCAAGCTAAGATGAAGAAAAAATTCGAAATAAGAAGAGGAGCAGGAACTTGTTCAATAAGAGGGACAGAATTCCTTGTTTATAGCAAGGAAGATAAAAGCACTGAGATTATAGTATTAGAAGGAAGTATCGAAATGAAATCCACAAATGGGTCAAATACAATTTTGATAAATGCAGGAGAAAAAGGAATTATGAAGGATGAAGGTAATTTATTAGAACCAACAAAAATTGATATTACGAAACTTGATAGGTGGTGGGAAGATGAACAATAGAAATTTTCTGGAAAAGTTAATAATTCTTTGTTCAGTTGTTCTAGTTTTTCCAGTTTCAGCATTAGCACAAATTGAAGCAGTAGAGTGCTACACATCTAAAGGCACTGCAGTTGCACCGGGCGGTACCTGGAGGGAGAATTATAATGGAGTGGAATATGAATGTACCTGCAGAAAATCTGGGGGCCCTGATTGCGTACCAATTTCATCATCTTCATCATCAAACAGTAATTCCGGCAGTGGGGACTTCAACCAGCAAATGGTACAGTCGGTAGTTGCACCTTTAATTCAAGGTCTGTTTGATTGGATATTTACTCCTTCGACAGATAATAGCTCATCAAGTTCTAACACAGTCTATACTTCACCACCACCAACTGAAGAAGAGATAAGATTATTTAAAGAAAAACAGGAAAAATGGAAAGAGCAGGTTCAAAAAGTAAAAGCTGAATACACACAAATTGTAAATGAAAAATTTTCAGATCAGCAAAAAAATACCGTTAATGATTTCAAAAACAGAGTTGCAAAGTCAGAAGCCATTAAAAATATTAAACAGCTAAACTGCGCTTCTTACCAAAGTATCGAAGCTGCTAAAATTGTTTTGCAAGGAAAGGATAATTTTAAAGATCTTGAAGGATCATTAGAAAACATGCGTTCACTTTCGGATTTTACAGATTTAAAATTGCCCGATTGTCCGGAAATAAAATATGAAATACCGGAAGTAACCGTTTCAAATCCTGTCAGTTTTCAGCAGATGTTATATCAAACTATAAAATATAAAGCAGACAGCATTACTGTTAATGTGGCACTGCTTAAAGAAAAAGAAAAAAACATTCAAAAAGTTCTTGAAGAAAAAAAACAAATCGTCGAAGCAATAAAATTGCAGCCGCCCGCTAAGGATAATAAGAGTGATCAATTATTGAAAGATGCACTTGATGCCCTTAATGAAGCTCTTGAAGAAGATAAAAAAGTAAATGAAGAAATAACTAATAATCAAAAAAGCATAGAAGTTTTAGAAAAGATTAGGAGTACTTATGATCTCGACCAATCCCAAAAATAATATTGTAACTTTGGCTCTATTTATTGTATTAATGTTTATTTGGTCTTCGTCTCTTAAGGCACAACAGGAAATTCCTGATATCATTAAGGATCAAATCCTTCAGGGTATGAATTTAGTTGAGACTGCAAAGGTGCCAGGGGATATTGATAAAGCAATTAATCTCTTCAAAGAAGCGATAGAACTAGCACCAGAATATCCGGATGCACATTATTTTTTAGGGAAAACGCTTTCACTGATGCAGGGTAATTCAGGAAAAGCGATTAATGAATTAAAAAAATATCTTGATTTATATCCAGATGCACCTGATAAAGAAAAAGTTGATACAGAAATCGCTCAATTAGAAGAAGTGATCAAAACAAAAAATAAATCTTACTTAACGGGCATATCGCTTATAGAATTGCCTGATGGTATTTATGTTCGTCATGTTAGTCCAAATTTTAACGCTAAGCACTTCGCTGGAATGGGTAAACGTGTACAACTCGTTTTTTCAGGAGATAAAATTGAAAAAATTAATGATGTCAATATTAAAGGATACTCAATGCAAGATATGTTTAATCTAATTGAGAGGGATACAAATGCAGACACAAAAATTTCGTTAAAAAGAGCAAACTACAAATTTGATGTTCATACTTACTTAAAGAAGGATAAAATATTCTCTTATGATGTAAGAGAGTTGGGCGAAGAAGATCTCACAACAATTATTAAAGAAGCAAAAACTCCGATGGTAGTTTTCTTTATGTCAGACTGGTGTGAAGCTTGCGAAAAATATAATAGACATATAATTAATAGTAGCAGAGATTCTAAAATTTTCATTATTGCAAATATTGATGAAAGCTCTTATTTGTCAAAGGAATTCAGCATTAGCCAGACACCTACAATTCATATATATAAAGAAGGAAAGTTGTTTGATAAAATAGTTGGATATGACGCTGAACTTTATAACGAAAAAATGGAAAAATTATTACAAAATTAATTGGAATATTTATGTATAAAGAAAAAACAATTAGCGTATTGTCTGCCATTTTATTGCTGATACTCTGCACAATTCCTTCATTTGCCCAGCAGGAAATTCCGGATAATATAAAAAACATTTTGCTAAAAGGAATTAATGCAATTGATTCAGCTGAGGTACTGGCTGATGTTGATAGGGCATTGGATTATTTTAAAGAAGTAAATAAATTGGCTCCGGATTTCGCTGATGTGCATTACTATCTTGGCAAAACTCTTTCTATGCTGGAGGGTAATACAAGAAATGCAGTAAAAGAATTAAAAAAATATCTTGAACTTTATCCAGAGGCTCCTGATAAAGAAAATGTTAAAGCAGATATTAAACGATTGGAAGACGATCTCAAAGCAAATCGTAAATCTTCTTTATTGGGTGTAAAACTTATGTTGCTGCCTGATGGTGTTTATATAAAAAGTCTTGATAACAAGTCTATACATCGAATTTCCGCCAGAGTACAAAAACTATATGTTGGTGATAAAATCCTAAAAGTTAATGGGGAAGATGTTACCGGTCTAAATCTACAGCAAGTTCTAAACAAAATTGATTCGCAATCTTCCGAAAATATTAAACTTACCATTACAAGAACAGGTAGTCCTATAGATATAAATATATCAAAAGCATTTTATGA
>CAWFDA010000022.1:0-7170 GCA_963814475.1 uncultured Bacteroidota bacterium
CTGAACAACTGTTCTATTTAAATTACTATTCAACCAGTCATTATAAACTTGACACATTTGGTATTTTTATTGAAAAAGGATTAAAAATTACAAAAGAATCAGGTCATCTTGGCCTGATAGTTCCTTATACTTGGATGACAATTCAACAGCATCATAAGTTAAGAAAATTATTGATTGAAAGCGGTATAGAAGAAATTGTTAATTTACCGACAAAGATTTTTTCCGATGCTGATTTAGACACAGTTATTCTTATAGCCAGAAAGAATGTTTGTATTGATAAAATTCAAATTGGAAAAATAATAGATACGACGATAGTATCATCAAATAGTATATCAATTGAAACAATTAAAAATACTGAAGGCTTTATTATTAATGTTTCATTAAATGAAAAAGATATTAAACTATTAAAAAAAATAAAATTAAACACCGTATTATTAGGTACTGAATTTAATGTTTCTCAAGGCTTAATACCTTATGACAAATATAGAGGTCATGATGAATTTACAATTAAAAATAGAATTTGGCATTCAACTTTTAAGAAGGATGAATCATATAAACCAGAAATACAGGGATCTGAAATAGATAGATACTATTTAAAATGGCAAGAGAAAAACTGGATAAGTTATGGTCCATGGCTGGCCGCTCCTAGAGAAGCTAAATACTTTCAAAACCCTAGGATATTAATAATGGAAATTACAAGAGGGTCGAAGTATAAATTAAAATGTGTTTATACGAAAGATGAATATTATAATACACCTTCAATTATTAATATTGTTAAAGATGGTAATATTATACAGGACTTAAAGTATCTACTATCTTTACTAAACAGCAAGTTATATACATGGTATCATCTAAAAGTGCATCCAAAAGCGAACGCAGAAACTTCTATTCCTAAGATACTTATTAATGATGTTAGAAACCTCCCAATATTAAGTCATTTAAATGATAAGAAAATAACATTAGCTGAGAAAGCAGACCTAATGCTTTCCTTAAACAAGGAATTGCAGGAAACCTCACAAAAATTCCAAAGGACCTTACAGCGAAGACTGGAAACAATGGGCTTCAGCCCATTGTGGGATAATGTGCCTAAAAAGCTTGAGGAATGGTATAACTTGTCGTATGCAGCGTTCATCAAAGAATTAGGCAAGAAGAAAATAAAGCTATCCCTATCAAATGAAGCGGAATGGGAAACATACTTTACCCAGGAAGCCGCCAAAGCGCTTGAATTAAAATCAAAAATAGAAACAACAGATAAAGAAATAGATAAGATGGTTTATGGGTTGTATGGGTTGACGGAGGAGGAGATAACAATAGTTGAACAATGATAATTAACCCTTTCGCGCCAGGGTAATTAAGACGCGGGCGGAATCCGAAAAGCCAAAAGAGTAGGAGTAAAAAATTACCAATGTAACATGAAAAAAATTATCTTTTTGATTTTTTTATCAAGTATTTCCCTAATTGCTTTTCCACAATGGACATGGCAAAACCCATTACCGCAAGGAAATAATTTAAAATCAGTTTACTTTACTGATACGAATAATGGGTGCAGTGTAGGTGATGTAGGAACCATATTAAAAACATCGGATGGAGGCATCACCTGGACTGATATACCGAGTGGAACAACCAATAATTTAAATTCGATCTTTTTCCCCGATGCTAATACTGGATTTATAGTTGGTGATGGTGGCTTTATCCTTAAAACAATTAATGGAGGCAATACATGGACAGCATTAACAAGCGGAACTTCCTTTGATTTGTATACGGTTTACTTTACTGATATTAGCATAGGTTATGCCGCTGGTGTGAATGGAATTATTTTAAAAACTACCAATGGAGGAACAAGCTGGACAATTGTTTTGAACGATGCAGCAAGTTATTTACATTCAATTTTCTTTCCGGATGCTAATACTGGATATGCAGTAGGATTTGCTGGTGCAATCTATAAGACTATCAATGCTGGCGCATCCTGGACTTTTTTGATTAGTGAAATAACCGATCAATTACACTCTGTTTTCTTTCTTGATGCTAATATTGGTTATGTTGTAGGAAATTATGGTATTTGGGGATTTGTATGTAAAACAACTGATGGTGGTTCAACATGGAATTATTGTGAGGGATTGAATAACAGTCTTTTTCTACAATCAGTTTATTTTATAAATGCAAACACAGGATATGCTCTTGGTTGGTATGGTATCATGATAAAAACTACAGATGGAGGACTAACATGGACAGATGAATCAATTCCGGGATTAAGCCTGGACCTTAATTCAATAACATTTACTGACAATAACAATGCTTATATTGTTGGTGAACATGGAGCTCTTTTAAAAACGGTTGATGGAGGTTCAAACTGGACTAATTTGTATGGAACAACATATAAAACTACCTATGATTTATCAACTGTAAATTTTATCAATTCCAATGCAGGATATGCGGTAGGTGAACATGGTACAATCTTTAAAACAGACAATGGAGGCACAACCTGGAATCTTTTATTAAGCAATACAACGGTAAATTTATCTTCCATATACTTTACAAATGCTAATACTGGTTGGGCCGTAGGTGATGGAGGTACAATTTTAAAAACTCTAAATGGAGGCACCAGCTGGACTACTTATAATGTGACAAATGGAGATTTAAGGTCAGTTTACTTCACCGATGCCAATATTGGTTATGCTGCTGGAGCAGATTTAAATTTGTATGGATTCATATTAAAAACTGAAACAGGAGGAACAAACTGGTTTGCTTTACCCATCGGCGACTGTTTTGAATTAAATTCAATTTACTTCACCAGCGCCAATACAGGATATGCAGCAGGATATTACGGAAATGTCATAAAAACAGTTGACGGTGGAACAATTTGGACTTTGTTACCAAGCGGCACAATTAGTAATTTATTTTCAATATATTTTATTGACAGTAATACAGGCTATATTGTTGGCGAAGGGGGCAGAATAATTAAAACAGTTGATGGAGGCATCAATTGGACTTTTTTACCAAGTGGTACCTCAAAGGATCTAAAGTCGGTTAATTTTATTAATACATCTACAGGTTTTATTGCAGGTAATAATGGAACACTTTTAAAGACAAACGATGCAGGTGAAACCTGGTCTTCAGTTTTAAATTTGAAAACAAATTATTCACTTAATTCGGTTTATTTTACTGATATCAATATTGGTTATGCAGTGGGTGAAGGGGGAACTATTTTAAAAACTACAAATGGAGGGAATACCTTTATTGAAGAGAACGAAAAGCAACAGTTTAATTTCAATATTTATCCTAACCCAGCAAGTAGTTATATAAATATTACCCAAAATATGATAATACATGGAGCAATCACAATAATCATTTTCAACTTAGATGGGAAGCAAATGATACAAAAAGGATTTGTAAATCAAAATGAAATCAATTTGGATGTTAGCATTTTAACAAAAGGTATTTATTTGATCAAAATAAAATCGGAGAATATTATTGAAACCAGAAAATTAGTAATTCAATAATATCATTGTGCATTTGTCGGATGAAGCGGAATGGGAAGCCTACTTTACGCAGGAAGCCACCAAAGCGCTTGAATTAAAATCAAAAATAGAAGCCACGGATAAAGAAATAGATAAGATGGTTTATGAACTTTACGGGCTGACGGAGGAGGAGGTGAGGATAGTGGAACAAGCATGATTCCCTGGCTGACAAGGCGGCGTGCAATATAGCCACGGTAAGTTGGTGGCCTATATAAAAACAACTTCCGAAACACTTTTACTAACAAATCATAATAATAAAATGAAGCAAAAAGAACTGCCGGAATTAACTGACCAGGAACTTCTGGAAGAAGCAAAAAAGTTGAAATCATTTTCAATAACCAATGCTTTTTTAATTGGATTTCTTATAGGAATCGTCATTTTCAGCATAATAAAAAGCACTTTTGGATTTTTAATGCTTATTCCTTTGTATCTTGTTCATCGAATGATCAATGATCCTAAAGCTAAAAGAAATAAAGCCTTGAATGAATTACTAAAGGAAAGAAATTTGAAATAAAAAATGTAAACAAATGACAATGAATACGAATATACCTTTTCACACAATTAACTGGACGAATGTTCCGAAAGAAAAACACGAAGGAGAAACCGAAATATGAATAGATTAGTCGCAATTACAAATCAGAATGATATTTTTTCAGAATATCAAAATACACCCATTGAGTTGCTTTTGGAATATCATAATTTGAATAAAGATTTTGATAATTACAATAATGCGCAGTTATTGATTGGTATGTGTATGGACAATCGGAAACATTTGCGGATTCCGGATAATTTTTCTTATATTATTCGCTCTGGCGGTGGAAATTTGCGTTACAGTGAGTTTAAAGTATCGTTTGCCATAGCAATAGGCAATGTAAAACACATTGCTTTGATAGGTCACAGCAATTGTGCAATGGTAAACCTGTTTTCAAAAAAAGAAAAATTTATCAACGGACTTGTTGAAAATGCAGGATGGGACAAAACCTGGGCAACTGATCATTTTGTGCACTTTTCACCCATGTTTGAAATAGGCAATGAAATTGATTTCTTGTTAAGCGAAGCCAAACGATTGCGTTTAAGATATCCCAAAATAACGATTGCCCCCATGTATTACAAAGTGGAAGATAATTTACTATACTTAATCAATGAAAAATGAAACCGGCGATTTTTCTTGACAGAGATGGAACTATTATTAAAGATAAAGGAAATTTAGGCAATCCAGAACAGGTTGAATTTTATCGTTATACTTTTGAATGTTTGCGCCTGTTACAAACAAGATTTTTATTATTTATTATCACAAATCAACCCGGAATTTCAAAAGGTATTATTTCGCAAAAGCAGGTTGAAACAGTAAACGCATATATTCAATCTGCTTTAAAAGAAGAAGGAATTGAAATTAAAGCAATTTATTGTTGTCCGCATCAAAAAAGTGAGAATTGCGAATGCAGAAAACCAAAAACACATTTTATTGAGCAAGCACAAAAAGAGTTTTCGCTTGATTTGTTAAATTCTTTTGTAATTGGAGACCATCCAGGCGATACAGAGCTTGCCATGAACGCAGGAGCAAATGGAATATATTTATTGACAGGACATGGTAAAAAACATGTTAAAGAGTTATCGGATAGTTTGAAAAATAAAACAACAATTAAACGAAATCTTGAATTTGCAACAAAAACAATATTAAACGATAGATTACGAGGCACCTTACATACGACCAAATAACCAGGAATAAATAAATTACAATGAATACGAATATACCCTTTCAGACAATTGACTGGACGAATGTTCCGAAAGAAAAACATGAAGGGGAGACCGGTACAGCTTACTGGCAGACCTTACAGTTTGATGGACTCCGGATAAGAATGGTTGAGTATTCTGCGGGTTATGTAGCCGATCACTGGTGCCGGAAGGGTCATATCGTGCATTGCCTTGAAGGTGAATTCACAAGCGAACTCCAGAATGGTCAGCAATTTATATTGTCGAAAGGAATGACCTATGTGGTTTCCGATGAACTAAGTTCACACCGGTCAACTACCCGAAATGGGGTTAAAGTGCTCATCATTGATGGAGATTTCCTGAAGATCACTGCTCCCTCCAAAGGTTGAGCATAGGCTTTGTCAGCATCCAGAATAATCCATCGTTTTGAAAGATGAAATGGATCTGAAACAAGGGAAACAGACCTCTGATAAAGTAACAGTGATCAAATAATTCCGCCCCTGCTCCCGCGCGATTGTATCGCGTGGTTTAACGTTTTCCCGTACCCCCGCATCCGCAAGTCTATCCCCGCACCTCCAGGTGTTCCGCAGGATCACCTGGAGGAATAAATAAGCAAAGTTTTTAACTTTGCAAAAGGCTCAAGCAAATGCGTGCAATTAAGAAGGATGGATGGAAAGGAAAAAACAAAACAGGAAATAAATTACCATATAAATAGGATAAAGAAAAACCCCAAGTTTCGCCAATGCAATAGGCAAGACAAGTGGGAAAGGGAAAAGAAGGGAAAGGAGATGATAAATAATTCAATGAGTGAATTCAATAATTCATGGATATAAAATTAGTAAACAGTCTTTCAGAAGTATCACCCCGCACCCGCGAGTGTTCCGCAGGATCACTCGTGGGAATGGCCCTGCCTGCTTTGTAAGGGTTAACTTTGTCGGGCAGGGTTATTGCCGGGTTGATTTAAGTGATGGTCCATCATGCCAAAGCCTGCTGGAAATCCGGACTACTGTTTAAATCACTTTAGTATTGTTGTTATTCCCCGATGAATATCCTATTCATATCCGGCCACAAAATCAAACATGTATTCCATCTCAGGCGGACATTCGATTTCAAGGTAATCAACCCCGCAATTCCACGCCAGGTTACCATTTGCATCAATCAGGTAATTGATACAGGGTTCGGTTACGCCGGCACCCAGCCTCCAGGTCAGGATGGTTGTTTTCGCTTTTTCTACACTAAAACCACCCACTTTTTCACCGGGTGCAACAAGCTCAAATATTCCTTCATCATTTAAGTTATGGTTGCCGTCAGCTGAGAAATAATTCGGTTTAACCCATGATGTATCATTTTCATCACAAGGATCGAAACTACTACCCATGGTTTCCAATAGTTCATATTTAATATTGGGATCTGAAACCAATTCATTATGCCGGTACCAAATATTTTTCAATGATATTTTTATGCTTTTGTAAGTTCCGGGAACCAACTCTTTTGGGGTGAAGGTGTAATCCTCAAATAATTTTAGTTCATGGTTGGTACCTTCCGTGATTTTTATCCATTCCAGATTATCCGGATTCCCGGCTTTGACTTCGCCCTGTGAAACCCATATGTCGCCAATACAAACTTTCATGCTGGTATTGATTGTTACAGTAGTATCTCCGGTAAGTGGTGGATTTACTGTAACGGATTTTAAAAACCGGGAACTGCCTTTTGTTGATGAAAGCGGGTTCAGGGTTTTAAATTTCAATACTCCGGTATTCTGGACATCTGCGGGTTCGTCGCTTTCCTTACTGCAACCAGCCATAAAAAAAACAGTACCCAATAAGAATAAGATCGCTTTTGTTTTCATTTTTTTAACCTCCAATTTTTATTTTTAAATTTATGTATGAAAATAAATACGCTGATTTTCAAAAGAGGTTTCACCCCCGCACCCGTGAGT
>CAWFDA010000023.1:0-249502 GCA_963814475.1 uncultured Bacteroidota bacterium
ATAACTGCTTGCTCCGATTTATTGGGCTGCACCGAAGCAGGAACTGCACTGCTGCTAAGATTAAAGCATGAACCGAAAACCGGACTTAATACTTCTTTTCCGAAGAGTACCCTGTCATAAGGTTTCTGTAATGCGGTTTGTATTTGTATTCTGTTAGCCATTTTATACGAAGCTTTGCGTTAAAACAATTTTAGGATTCACGATGCCTTGCCCTGTTCTTTTTCTTCACCTGCTTCGGCATTGGATGAAAGGTCGTAGCTATCGAGCAAGTCAATAAAGAGTTGTTCCACAAACTTGGGTGGTTCTTTCAGCAATTTGGCATTGGCAACAAAAAAGTCGTTTATTGATTTTGGTAATCCTTTAGAGCCATACGTTCCCTTTTTTATCAGGTCGAGTGCCCGTTGCAAAGCCATCCGCTTTTGTTCTGTCGGTGCTACTTTGATGATAGCATTGATGTTGGTAATAGCCTTGTTTTCCGCAGGACTCAGATTTTTACGGGAAATGGTTTGCACATTCTCCTGATTCTTTTCCGATTTAAAATAGTCAAGACCTTTTACCGTTTGCTCGTAATGCTGCGAATGCAGCGGAACAGCATTTTCAGTTTCTTCGGCTTTATAGACTTTAACTGCTTGCAGAAAATTCAATTCAATGATATTGTAATCGGGTGTAATCAAACAGAAGATTCCCGGATGGTTTTCACTTTTCAGGTAAGTGAGTGAAGTGTTCTGAAGCGGATAATTTATTTGGCCTGTTTCCGCTTCCATTAAAGTAAGTTGGTGGCCTTCGTCCGCTTTTCTTCCGCACCTTGCCTTATTCGGGATTTTTGAAATCTCAGCAAAGCGTTTCGGATGCTTCTTTTTAAAATCTCTCAATTCGTTGAGATAATTAAGAATTTCACTTTCTTCTTTTTGAATTTTATTGCCGAACAATGCTCCATCACCTTTTTCTTCCAGCAAGGAGAATATTTTATTATCCTCCCCAAATGCGGTGTGAAAGGATTGCAATTTTCGTAAGGCATTGTTCACCAACTTAATTTGCTCGTCACCATGAGCCGATGGATAGAAGTTGTAAACGAAAATTTGTTCTGCTCTTGAGCCAATCCTGTTTACACGACCTATGCGTTGCATTAAACGTGTGGCGTTCCAAGGCACATCATAGTTCACAATCAAATTGCTTCTGTGAAGGTTGATGCCTTCTGCCAATACTTCTGTGGTTATGATGATGTCATATTCGCTTTTCCATTTTTCTTCTTCAAGGTTGGCATCAAAGTTTTCCCTAAGAATGTTCTCAACGGTTTTTCGGTTTTCGGCACTAACGGTCAGCACACGGAATTTGAAGTCCTTTCTGATTTGCTCGGATAACTGCTCTGCTGTCTCTTTGGATTCAAGAGAAGATTACCAATTGTCTACTAGGGTTGTGCTTTTTGCTTTTGAAGAACTCTGCTTTCAGTTTATAGCTGAAAGCTTCCAGTTTCGGGTCTTTTTTTACTTTACTCCAACGCAAAGCCAAATCATCAACCTTTTCTTTATCCGATTTAAGAAGTGCAATAAACTTTTTGTCAAAAGCAGATTTTTTAAATTCCTTATTGTTTCCGCCCTTCTCGTTTATTTTGGCTTCAATCTGGTCGTAGCTTAATCCTTCTTCCAGTAGTTTGTTGATGTCAAGGTCAGGAGCAACAAACACCCTGTCGTTTTCAAACATTTCAATCATGTTGTCAATGGCTCGTTGAAAGCGATTGATGGATTGAGTAAAGGCAAAAAAGCTGCTTTCCAAACGCTTCACCAAAAGCGTTTTCATGATTGCACTCAAACGACCGGAGATTGATTTAACGTTACCGTAAATCTTTTTGTCTTCTTCGTTTGCCAAAAATTCAATGGCACGATAACGGTAATAACCCAAACCGTCTGTTTCATTGCCGTATTCGTCCAATCCGGTAATTAAGGAAACGGTTTCATAAAATAGCGTTGCCAGTTTGCCATCTAATTCATAGAACAATGAAATTGGGTCATCCACTTTCGGTAAGATTATTCCCTGACTTTTCATGTCGTCTAAATACTCTTTGTTCTTTTCAATGTCGGTTCTTGTTCTGCGAATTACCAAAGGTTCAACAACATCATCCCTTAATTTTTGGAAAAGTGATTTCAGTTTTTTGATGTTGAGTGTTTTTTCGGCAGCTAGTTTCTTGTATTGCTCGTTCAGTGGCTTGAAATAATCCTGAAGGTTGCGGATATTCTCCAATGTGCTGTTTCGTTTGTCTTGAAACAGATAAAGCTGATTTTCGATATCCTGCGGTCTGTTGTTCAGCGGTGTAGCGGAAATTAGAATAACCTTTTTTCGGGTGTCGCCATTTTCAGAAGGTCGGCTTCTTGGTTTTTTGCAGATTTCCTGTAAAGCCAAATACATTTCGGTGTAGTCGTTTCCGCAACTTGTGCGATTCGTCCACCACAACTAAATCAAATTTGTCTGCATTAGAGTAGCTGTAATTGTCCTCGTTCAGAATTTTATGTAAACTACCAAGCGTAATGAACTCAAAGTGATTTTTTATTTGAAAATCTTCGGTGGTTCTTCGCCAGTTTGCTTCCAATGCCGGAGGCACAACAATTAGAATTTTGGAATGTGTTCCGTTTTCGTAAATGAATTTTTTAATCACCATGCAGGCGATAATGGTTTTACCCAAACCAACCACATCAGCCAGGATAAAGCCGTTATGTTTCATCATAATTGCATAGCCCTGATTCGCTGCATCTGATTGGTATTTTAAACGCATGAATTTGTCAGGGAGCAATAAGTCTATGTTATATGGGTCGTATTCAACCCGTTTTCCAAAATACTCAATCAGCATTTTGATATACAACTCAAAAGGAGTGAAGTCATCACGCAAATAAGTTTTCTTTCTGATGGCTTCTGCTTCTGCATGAAGGATTGGAACAGACTCGTTCCAAAGTCTTTCAAATTCTTCCGTTGCGAATTTTACGTCTTCATAGTCACGGAGACGTTACATTGAATTCGTAATTAGATTCGGGATTTGCTCCAAGTCCGGCATCAGTCAGATTGGAAGAACCTGTAATTACTTCGCAGGGTGCATATTCATTGAAGGATGCTGGTCGGAAAATGTAAACTTTAGCGTGAATCTTCTTTTTGGGGTGTGCTCTTCTTAATTCAATCTTACCACTTATTAGGTCGTCAATAAATTGAATAATCCCTTTCTCGGTTACTTCGTCATAGTCTGCTTCCTGAATGTTTTTGATGATTTCTTCTAAAAAGTCAGCCTTTGTTTCTTCTGGATTGTCTAAGTAGAGTTGTCCTTTGTCGTGATACTTTTTAATGAGTTGGTCAACATTAATGCCTACCAAAATTCTAATTCTTGGAATCTTGTCAAGAAAAGCCCTAACCTTGAAATAACCAGAAGTTCTGAAATAGCCAACGAGTGCATCAAAATGACGAATGCTGTCAATATTCGTGATATTCTCCTAAATTTTTTGAGTAAGCTGTTGTCGTCTTGATTTGTAAAACGAGTCCTGGCATCTATTTCTTTCTTCTTTTAAGTTGTTTTTCCGCTTCTTTTAGTCCTTCTGTCAAATGTTCCAAGCCTCCAAAGTCTTTGTTGATTTTGTCGGCAATGAAATTCGTTTGAACTTCTTTTAAGTCCAGCTCAAGTATCTCTGCTAATGGCCTCAGATAGTCCGGTGAAGCTGGTCGTTCACCTCTTTCCACTTTACTTAATGTTGAAGTGTCAATGTCGAGATGTGCAACAACCTTCCGTAATGGAAGTTCCATTTCTTCT
Source organism: uncultured Bacteroidota bacterium (assembly GCA_963814475.1). Taxonomy (GTDB): domain Bacteria; phylum Bacteroidota; class Bacteroidia; order AKYH767-A; family OLB10; genus JADKJB01. The sequence continues at coordinate 3,785 of CAWFDA010000023.1, forward strand.
CTTCTTTTCCTGATGTAATCCCCGAATGTTACGTTGCTCATTTAGACAAATTGTTTTGGATAGAGTTGTCAAATATACCCTTTATTTTGAAACTGTCACCGTGCGGTTGGTGAAATTTGCTCTTTTGGTTTTGCGAAGGGTCGGGCTTGTGTGTCGGGCAAAACCAAATGTGCAAAATGCGGGCAGGCAGAAAATTATTTTTTAAAATATGCGGTGGAAAAATTTTTAAAACGATTGGGTCGGCATGAGTGTTGGCAAGTAGGCCTGTGTCGAGTTACAGCGAAATTGTCTGTCCGTTGCTTGGTCAAGATGTCAAAGTCCGATGGTTAAAATGTCTCGTTTATAGTTGTCGTGTCGTCTTTTAGGCTTGCTTGTAACGTTCCGCCGGTTTGCGCAGGGCCGGCCTACCAAAATATAAAAAATTAATAGATCAAGGCCGGCCTTGCGCCAAACCGGCTGTTATGGGCAGTGCTATTGCACGAATTGCTTATTTTTTAATCCAAAGTTTGCCATCAAGATTTTCAAATGCTACAACTCCACTGGATATTGTGTAGTAACATTTTATCGTTTTTTAGTCTGAATTAGATACAATATTTGAATCAAGAAAAACATCATAAAACATTGTGTTCTCCAAATATATGCTATCTAAATAAGTTTGTTGGATAGGAATGCCAAACCCGTTTATGGTATCTGATGGATTATTGGGATTAAAAAGAAAAGTAGAAGTCACATAATCATTTCCTTGGCCATTCGGATAAGCACCAGTTGCAAAATAAATAATCATATCAACTGATTGATCAGGTCTTGCCGTTAATTGGCAATGATAAAAATAATTTGGAAAATAGTTAGTTAAACAATTATAATTTACAATGAGGGATTCTCCTTTGTCAAAACTATTTTCCCGACATGTGGTAATCGAAGTGAAACCATCAGCTTGAAAATTTAAGATGTTGTTACTAGCATCTGAATATTGCACAAACATATTATTTGAAAATGCGTGGAAAAGGCTTTTGTCTTGAGCAGATAGAATCCACTCAACAGGAACTGTTTTAACTTGAGTTTCCGAATTTTCCTTTTTACAAGAAAGCGAAGTGCTCATTATTACAAAAGGTAATTAAATATTTACTCCTATTCATTCCTTAATATCTTAAACATGGTTGTCCTTTCTGCATTGCCCATAACGTCAGACTGTGAAAATACTAATTTCCTCAATTGATTGTTCATTAATTCTAATAATTATTTAAAAAAAAGTGGCAGGATACTGTGTAAATTTGAGTCAAACAAATAACAAATGCAACAGATTCTCCCTTACGACCGACACCAGCTCTCCTTTGGCTCACTGGAAGAGCAAATTTCGACTGAAGATCCCGTTTGTTTCTTGGATGCCTTTGTAAATAAATTAAAATTAGAAAAGTTGGGATTTATTGTTAAAGAGATTCAGACGGAGGGCCGACCCTCTTTTGAGCCCAAACTATTTTTAAAGATTTATTTGTATGGTTATCAGAACGGCATACGCTCCTCTCGTCGTCTTGAGAAAGAGTGCCACCGGAATATTGAGATGCAATGGCTGTGCGGAAAACTGGTTCCTAATTATCACAGCATAGCCGATTTTAGAAAAGTAAATGGGAAAGCCCTCCCGAATATGTTTAAGTTGTTTGTTTCGTTCTTAAGTGAGGCCAATTTAATTGGAGGAAAAACTATTGCCATTGATGGAACAAAATCAAGAGCACATAACGGTAAGAAAAATAATTATACAGCTAAAAAGTTAGAGAGGCATTTCAAGTATATTGAAGAAAAACAGTCGAGTATCTTAATCAAATGGATGAACTCGATATGGAGGAGGATGCCGGTACTATATCAGAAATTAAATCAAAACTTGATCGGCTAAATAAAAATCAAATTAAGTACGAACACCTACATGAGGAGTTAATTGCAAGTGGAGAACCACAAATTAGTACCACTGATCTGATAGTAGAAGTTTGTTAGTGCAAGGTCAAGTGGTGGAGGTTTGTTATAATACCCAAGCTGCTGTTGATGACAAGCATAATCTAATTGTTGCCACCCACACCATTAATCGGAACGATCGCAATGCGTTATCATCCATTGCACTGGAAGCTAAAAATAATCTTTCCAAACATCTTTTACAGTGCTCGCCGATAAGGGTTATCACAATGCTCGAGAAATTGAAACTTGTCGGAATAATGATTTAAAAACTATTGTCGCACAACAGGATCTGGCATAGTAATCCCTTTGGAACCACCAAAGCATATTTAGTAGATCAGTTCAAATACAATAGTAAAACAGACACCTATACCTGTCCTGCCGGACAAACACTATCCACTTTCGGTACCTGGCACTTGAAAAAACGGGATGATAAATATATGCTGTCGGTTCGAAATATCGTACACCAAAATGCAAAGATTGTCCGGTAAAACATTTATGCACCGGCCGACAAAAAGGAGGACGACAAATAGAACGTAGTCAATATGCAGCAGCAGTAGAACTGAATAATGAAACTCAAAAAGGAATTCAAGCAATATCGCAAACGACAGGAAATAAACGAACATATATTTGGAACAATAAAACGAAAGTGGGGCTAGTATTATACCAACCTTATAGGACTTGAAAAAGTAAATGGTGAATGGGAGTTTGATTATGTTAAAGTTACAACATCAAGCGAACCTTAAACATACTCGATTTTGAAGATTTAATGCAAACAACTCATAAACTGGAAACGAAAATACCGCAAGGAGTGGCTTTTTGTAGGATTTACAAGGCATTTAAAAGCGATTTGTCGCACAACTATTTATTGGAATAAAATGGCAGCCTGATTTTCGCATGCGCTTACAACGTTATAATGCTTCAGTAAAATAATTTTTCGAATGCGTTTCTAAAGAAAGTGTAGGAAAAGGTAGTTTTTTCACAACCTGACGTTCCGGCAGTTGGCGATGGGGCCGGCTGCCAATTTAATATTTTCTATAATCATCAGCCGGCCCTGGCGTCCAACTGCCTGTTAGCAGCAGGCCAGACCATACATTTACTATAATTTAATGCTTTGGATGTGCTATAATTACTAGATACATTGATATCGCAAATAAAAGCACATAAAATGATAAATATAGATATGCCTGCCAACGTGTGACTCGATTCATTTTAATGACAGCTTTTTTTGCATCTGAAAAGTTAGCCTTGTACGTACTATTATAAATAACTAAAAAAATAAAACCAATACTCAAGCAAACGATCTCAATCCTGGATTTAAAAGGATTTCTTCCCGAATAATTCCAAAATTCATTCCTATCTATTATCAATGACCAAATAAATACTGCCAAAAATAAAAGACAAGTATGAGTAAGGGCACTCAATGAGTTCACTAAATCTTTATACCTGTTCCGATAGAGTTTTTTTAATATCGCATAATGATAAATGTATAGCTGGTTCATTTTTTTTGGCTTGCTGTTAACGGTTTTCAGCTATACGCAGGCAGGGATTTTTACCCCTGAACTTCCTACGAATAACTGAACTTTAAATTTACCACATTCCTGTCCAACAAAGCACGAAACCTCTGCTTGCGTATAGGTGATGTTGAACTGAAACCCTCCCTTCGGTTCGGGAATTTTTGTTTATGTTTCAACAAATATAAACAAATAACAACATGAAACTAAAAAAAAATTAAATGAGGCTGCTCAGGGATACCTCGAGCAACTTGCAGGCACCATGTCCATCGGGAACTACTCGGTGATGAGTATTCGAAACTATGTGAGGGAAGTTCGATTTCTGTTTGAGTATTATCCTGATTGTGACCCCGGTTCGATCACTCAGCAACAGATTGAAGCGTATATTTTGTACCTTAAAAAGACTTTTAACGCAAGTCATGCCAAGTGCCGCAGTGTGGCCCAAAGCTTATCCTTCTTTTACAAACAGATCTTAAAAAAACCTTACGAATTACCCTCTAAACTCTATCCTAAAAAGGAGTTTAAACTGCCCAATGTAATGAGTGAGGAGGAGATGTTAGTGCTATTGAGTGCCTGTGAATCGATTAAGCAACGCGCGCTGGTGGAGTTGTTCTATTCCAGTGGTATTCGACTAGAGGAATGCAGTAAGTTAATGCTCGTTAACATCGATTCCAAAAACATGCGCATTAAAATCATTCAGGGAAAAGGTCGCAAAGATCGCTTTACCATTTTGTCTCATTCGTGTTTAAATACCCTGCGCAGTTATTTTCTAAAACATCGGCCTGTTACCTATCTTTTTGAAGGACAAACTCCTTCCCAACCCATGCATGTGCGCAGCATTCAACACGCCTTACATCAATGCATGATGAAAGCGAATCTGGGACACCTGGGGTACAATACGCATACCCTCCGCCATTCCTTTGCCACCCACATGCTCGACAACGGTTCCGATATCCACACCATCAAGGAGCTACTAGGTCATAGCAAGATCGAAACCACCATGATTTACCTGCATCTGCAAAGTAAAAAGCGATATGGACTGGTTAGTCCGCTGGATGCCTTGCACAAGAAAAATCCGCTGGAGTACATTCCTGTTAATCAGAGCTCGCTATGTCAGCGGCCTGTCAAGTAGGTCGCCCGCGCGCCTCTGTTCAACTCGTATTGCAAAAGTATCCGTCGTGGCCTGCTCATGTTGGAGTAGGCGCCGTGCGTACGTTGAGTAAAATCGAACAGTGTCGTACTGCTGCGATGGGTTACCACCACACCGCGTGCAATGCTAACGGGTGCGACTACACGCAAGTAATGTATCACAGTTGTCGCAACCGCCATTGTCCCAACTGCGGCAACTCCAAAAAAGAAGAGTGGATCGAGTCCCGGCTCAAAGAACTCTTGCCTTGTAAGTATTACCATGTGGTATTTACACTGCCTCATGAGTTAAACCCTCTGGTGATGGGCAACCGAAAGCAATTGTTCGATTTACTCTTTGATGCTGCCTCTTATACGTTACTTCGTTTTGCAGATGATGAAAAATATATGGGCGCTAAACCCGGAATTATCGCCGTGCTACACACCTGGGGACAAACGCTGAGTTTTCATCCGCACCTCCATTGTATTGTAAGTGGTGGTGGTGCCACTGTGGATGATCAGTGGATCGCGGCCAAAAAAGCAAAGTATGGGGTATTGTTTCCTATACAAGCCATGGAGAAAGTCTACAAAGCGTACTTCCTTAAACAACTTCGCAAACTGCGTGAAAATCAAAAGCTAAAACTTACTCATGATCAAGAGTTCCATTGGAAAAGTTTGCTGAACGTTTTGAAGCTACCCGAAGGGCGGGACTTTTACCACTAAACTTGATTTGAAAAACGAATGTTCCATTAACCACAAAACTGTCTTTGGAACACGCAACCCCGCCTTTTGGGTAGCTGCTGTTATAGCCAGTGCTTTTGTTTCCATGGTCAAATGAAGTCGTCATACTGATAAGTAAATGTCAAGTTCTTTTCTTTATATTTTTCAAATGTTTGAATTTTCATAAGAACAAAATCTTCATTTTGAAGAAATTCTTTCAGATCCAATTTTGATTTTTCTAATTTGGCTAAAACATCGATGGTGTCATTGGAAGTTGGATTCTTAGCAAATTCTATTGAATATAATTCTGTAAATAATTTTATTTCGTTAAGATAAATTGTCTCTAGTTGTTTTTTTACATTTCGTCTTCTCTGTGGACATTTTTTACCATTAACATAAGTTTGTTCTTCCGTAAGTTTAAATTTTGCTTTTATGTCAAATGATGCTTTTGAATAAACTAAATACCTCCCGTCTAATGAATGCAAATAAACTTCGTTGGTTTCATTCTTATCACATGGGTTTATTAAAGGATGATGTGATCTCTTTTTATTATTACATGAATGGCAAGCCCAAACATAATTGTCCCAAGCATAAATGAAACTTGCAGTTGTGTCAAGTTCTTTTGGAAAAAAATGATCAACTTCGCCATCATTATTTTTGTCAGAATAGTCACCACAATAAGCGCAATTATTCTTAAACAACGAAGTTAAAGGGTCTCTAATTGAGTCCTTTGTCCATTTACCAGAGGGTTTGTTAACTATTGGAGTTCCTTTCGATTTTAACCAGGTCTTAAATGCCAACCATTTGGGTTGCTCTTCCAAATGCAATTGATTAAGTTCGGCAAGCGGTGCACTTACAAATTTAGTTCTATCAGTAAAATGCATTCTAATTAGTTTTGTCTTTATACTTTGTTATTAGCTCATCCAGTTCCTTTTGTTTTTCAATCAATTGCTTCTCATAATTCGCCAGCTCGTTTTCAAAAAGCTCACTCTCCTTCAATCGATTTATATTCTCTTGTATACTCTCTTGTTCTGCGGTGATGGATGATTTTGACAACATTAATTCCAATTCCTCAATTGTTTTTTTTGGAGCAGGGTCAACTGTATCAAATAACTTTTGAAGTATATCTCTGTAGGTATATGACCAGGTGTCAGTTTGATTTTTTAGGGCTACGATTTCATTATCGACTATTGATAGTTCAATAAACTGTTCTCTATCTAAGCCCGCAATCATTAATGGACTATGAGTAGTGAAGATAAACTGTGTTTGTGGAAAGGTCTCTCTAAGAATTTCTATAAATGATGATTGCCATACGGGATGAATGGAAGAATCCACTTCATCTAAAATTAAAATAGCATTTTCTCTAAAAGCAGATTTAGGTTCTGAAAGAGGAAAAGTATTCACGAACCTTTGTAGTAAATATCCAATCCAACCAATTACAATTTTAAACCCTTGACTTACTAAATATAATGGAACACCATTAGGTGAATCATAGGTAGTTACCCAAACCTCTGGAGGGTCGACAGCTTTTACAGTTTTAAATTTTATTTCTTTTTTTGTGATTTTAGAGATGATAACAAAAGCTTCGTTTATCAAAAGTTCTTCTTTACTAATGTCTTTAATTCCTTCTTTATTTTTTACTGAATCAAAGTAGAGATTTGCTATCCAACCAGCAAATGAACGTAATCGAAAATCGTCTGAATTATTGATTAGTGGCAACAAATCATTTACATGAGGCTGTGTAATTTTATTCGAAATAAATTCAGATTGATTGATTGCATCATTTCCTCTTGCCTGGGGAAAGCCCACTATGAGTGATTTTAAGTTGTATTTATTGTAAACTATTTGAAAATCACCTGAAGGAATAATAGTTATATCATTTCCGTTGTCGTTTGGCAAAAATTTTAATTCGTTATAGAATCTATCTCCATCAATTGTATATTCTAAACGAATTGACCCTTCTTTGTATACTAAATTTTCTTCTGAAAAATCTTGAATTTTTAGAAAACCCTTTTTCGCTTTTTCGTCAATTTTTTTGTGATTATGGCCAATTACAGCAAGGGCAAGTGCACGGAGAATCGTGCTTTTTCCTGTCCCATTTTCACCTATTAAGCATGTTAAATTCTTATTAAGGTCTATTTCTAACTTTGTAAAATGACCTATATTTTCAAGGTTTAGCTTCGATAAGCGAACGTTTGGTTTATGTTGTTTTAATGCTTCAAAAACTAAATTGTCAAATTCTTCATAAGAGCTAAAGCTATTGCATTCATCTGGGTATTGGCTATGAAGTTGAGAAAATATGCTTTCAAAAGCTTCGCCTTTAGTTAAATTAACTGATTCAAAATCTTTTTCTATAAATCCTTTTTGTGTCAATATAAAAAATCGAACGCCAAGTTTTTTGCATTTTTCGGCAATTTCAAGAATTAATTTTTCATTTTTATGAACGTCTAATGGTGCGATAATAAATACGACATTAGTGTCCTTTTTTACATCCTTGGGTGACGTTATCGGTAAAAAATCAACGGATTTGTCTGTGGCAAATTTGTTGATTACACTATTATATTTTTCTATTACACTTACCTTACTTGCATTCGTAAAGTAAAACGCTTTTCTTGTAATTAAGGAGTCTTTAGATGCTAGGTCATTTTGCTGTTCAAGGATATAAGCAATAGTCTCTTGTGGTTTATTTTTTGAGTATGTTTCAGGAAGTATAATTGGATTTCCATCCATCGATAAATGGACAAGCTTTTTTAAGTTTTTTATTTCTTCTGGGAGAAATGTAATTTGGTTATTCTCAAGTAATAAATGAGTAAGATTTGTTAGGTTTCCTATTTCTTTTGGTAATTCAGAGAGTTTATTATTCTGTAATCTTAATTGAGTTAAACTGGTTAAATCTCCTATTTCACTTGGTAATTGACTTATTTCATTGTTATTTAGTATTAAAACACTTAGTTTTTTAAGTTTACAAACTTGAACTGGAATCTCCGTTAGTTTATTTTGGCCAACATATAATTGGATAAGATTAACAGCAGTCTCAATATTAGTCGGTATTGCTGTAATTTGATTGTTGTTCACCACAATCTGTGTTTCTGCCGGCGTGAATGCCGGAAAGACATTAAGATTTTTTCCTTGGATATTTATGGGCATTTCTTGTTTTTTTAAAATTTAAATTTTTATACAATTCTTTAGTTCACATCATCCGTCCCAGCATTTGCTATAACGGTTCGGCTGCTGCCGCAGGGCCATAAGAACCACGTCAGCTTCCTACTTCCAAAAGTAACCAAAAGTTCAATAGCTTCCAAACCCACTTCTGCAGGCCTTGCGGTCAGCAGCCTGTTATGCGACGTTGCGCTAACTGTCCGCACCCTCATGGAGCGGCCTGTATGCGAGAAAAAGGTAGCCGTCCTGGAGTTTTTTTGTGTATGGTTTTGGGTTGTCTCTAAAGTTGTCTCGCAAAAATGCTGTTTAATGTCTAGCGTCGTGCAAAAAGGTCCATCAACTATCTGCGAGTGACAAATTACTCTGGTGTCCTAAACCGGCTACCTTTTTTAGCATCGGAATGTGGAAGATCTTGATTTAGAAAATTAATTCTCAATGAGGTATAAATCATCAGAGGTAAATGAAGTTTAAAAATGGGGGATTGGAAATGATACTGTTTGATTGAAAAATGTAAATACGATGCTATTTAGTATGAGCTTGGTAGGCAGATGAGTAAGTAGTGTCGTTTGTGGTGGCTTTACTTCTTTTTTATAAGTTTTGCTCATATTGGTAGTGTGTGTTGCTTTTAATTGTGAAATAAAAAGTGAGGATGTCAGATATTTAGCGATCAGCGAAACATTTACTGCTTAATAAGTTTACGGGTGTATGAGTTGTCTGCATTAGAAATTCTTAAAAAATAAATACCATTTGGCTGGATAGATAAATCAACTATGCATTCATTATTTTTTGTTGTTGTACTTGAAATATTTTCAGAAAAAATATTGAATACTTCCACAAGTGCTGTTGAATTGTTTTGTGAAGTTAAAATTTCCAAGTTGTAAATTCCTTTGCTTGGATTTGGGTATATATTTACTGAGTGATAAGCATTACTGTTTTCAATGCTTGTGGTGCTGGTAACATTACTTGTAACTGTATTTGTAACTATGCCTGAATTAAAATCAAAATAAATAATTGCTTTATTTTTTATTTGAGAACCAAAAGGCAAATTGGCAAGAGGTTTAATTCTATATTGAATAAAACCAACACTTGCATTCGGGTTGCTCGTGCTGTCGGGTAATTGGATATTTGTAAAGCGAAATGCAGCTACATTGTTTTGTAAAGAACTGATATTGTGGTGACTGTAATTAATTATTTCAAAAGTGCTTGGGTCTAAGTTGCTATCTAAAGTGTCAAGAATTCTAATATTTTGTGCTGCTGCTGTTCCTAAATTTTGAAAACGAATTGTATAAACAAAGTAATCACTGTAAAGTGGATTTATTGTTTCCGGATATACTTCTTTGGAGTTTGGATCGTAGGAATTAGTAACTATATAACAAAAAGAATAATGATTGTTGGTAGTATCAAAATCTCCAATGGTTGGTGTAACATCAATTGAGACGCAAATGGTTTCGCCACTTTGTGCAGTTGTATCGGTAGTGAACCAAATACAAAATGAATTGAGATTTACTAAACCGTAATCACTGATGTTGTATGTAAATACGTTATTAGTAATGTTTGATGGTGACATTGCGTTAGTCGGAATACTGTCATAAGTCAAATTGCCAGTAACACTAATTGTTACCGTGCCATTTACTCCATCGGCGCAATTTAAATTGTACCAATGACTTAAATCTCCTGCTGAAATTGTTAACCTATGTGGTTGTCCAGGAAAAATTCTTCCGCTCGTATTTGCGCTTTTTGTTCCTATATCAAACTGTGGCTTGCAACTGATATTAAAATTTATGTTTTTGGCAACTGGAGCAATTGATGTTAGTGTGAAAATAGAATCTACATATGGAGTAACGCAATTGGAAGTATAAAGTTTATTAGTTGTATCAATTGCAACTTTATAAGTTGAGGTGTCTAAAATATAATTGTAAATTCCATTGCTCAATGTATAAAATGTGGAATACAAATTTCCATTTGTATCAAGTAACTGAGTAGGGATATTTCTAAGAGGAATATCGGAGGTATCCCAAATGCAAGGATTGCTTGTGTCTGAATATGTTTTTCCGAACACCCCTTTAAAACTTAAACATCCATGTGAGTTATAAATAGAATCTCCTTCCGCACAAATCGCATAATTTAAATAGCCTGTTCCGTTCATAACATTGATGTAATTAGGCAAACAAGAAATTGGGTTATTTGATATGTTAAATGGAAAATTTCCAATACCAAGTGAAGATGGCAAAATAGGAAGACATGAAAGCAGATTGTTGTTACATACTAATCCAAGTAATGTGTTTGGAAGTGTTGGTAGGCTGGTAAGTAAGTTATTATTACAAATTAAATAAATTAAATTATATAATGCTGGAAGTGAGGGGAGATTGCTTAGTTGGTTATTCTGGCAAGATAAATTTTGCAGTGAAAAAGGTAAGGTAGGTAAACTTGTTAATTGGTTTGCATTGCAGTCAAGTGTGACTAATCCTGATGGAAGTGTAGGAAGATTAGTTAATGAATTATTTGAGCAGTTTAAAGACAATAAAGTGAGTGGTAATGGTGGTAATGAACCCAGAGGATTCGCAAAGCAATCTAAAACTATAAGATTCGGAAGTGGTGGAAGATTTGTTACATGACTATTCCAACAGTACAAATATTTTAATGTTACAGGCAAAGTTGGCAAAGAAGAAAGGTTCCCCAATGCACAATATAAATATACCAAGCCATTGGGTAAAGGCGGGAGTGATGAAAGTGGGCCTATGCCACAGCTCAAGTATTTTAAGGAATCGGGAAGACTTGGTATCGTAGTGAGGGGATTACCATGACACTCCAAAGAATCTAATTCTTTGAAATATTGAACGCCATCTAAATTAGCAATTAAACTATTAGGACAAAATAATCTGGTTGCAGTAAGAATGCCATTGCATGTAGTGTCCATTTGGTTGCCATTCATGCAAGAGGGGAAATAAACTTGAAGATGGTTTACAAAATTTGTATCGGATATTGTTACCCACTGCCCAAAACTGGCTATAGGTTGTAATCCTAATCTAATCAATAATAGAACCCTTAGAATTTTTCTTAACATTATATATGTAGCTTTGTCATAAGTATTAAAGTTAATTCTCAAACAAATATATAAATTAATATCGCTACTTGTGGGATTAGGTAAAATAAAATGTGATTCTACTTGGATTTAGGTTTTTACACAATGGTTTTGTATCTTTTTATTTGTACTGAAGGGATAGCCAAAAACGGCCTAGCCGAATTTCGGAGATGTAATGTTTCATTTTAGCAGTCTATTTACGCCCCCCTCACGATCACCCTATCTTGTTACCGTCTGCTCATTCATAAAATGCAGCAAAGAGGGAATTTTGTTTCTGAATTTATGTGCAGTTATAGGTTTTAATTCGCAATGTTGCATAACGGCAGTCCGTCTAAAAACTCCCGCCACCTCACAAATATAGCTCATTCCAAGTCGATTTACCAAACGTTAATTTTGAAGTTGAAAGTTTAAGTTGGGAAAAAGTAACCCCCTTATTTTGAAGCTTATGGCTTTCAATGAGTCGAAAATTCCAAAAAATAATAGGCAAAGTTCTCCCAGGAACTTTTTTAGCACTTCTTGGCTCAAAATATTCATGATTCGGCGCAGGTTGTAGGCGATGAACATAAAACCAACATCGGAACTGGCCCGCTTTTTTCCTCTTTTGGTCATAATATTGTAGAAGCCCCACTGTCTTTTCAAAACTCCATAAGGATGCTCAACTATGGCTTGTCGCTTTTTGTAGATCTGTGGATGGGCTTCGATATTTAGTTTGTTTTGCTCAATGTAATTTGCATATTCACTACGTTCTATCAATCGACCCTCTTTATTCTTTGTACATAAACTGTTCACCGGACACGTTTGGCAAGCACCTGTTTTGTAATGTTTCACCATCACTATCGACTTACCTCGATCACGTTTATACCAGCTTCCATTGCTTGCTAAAACTTGCTGCTGCGGACAAGTAAACGTATCTGCTTTTTTATCATATATAAAATTGGATACATCGTAATTGATATCCGGTGCATGAGATGCTACTAACGGTATGGCTACCATCACTTCAATGCCAAGATCGTGAGCCATTTTAAATTCACTTCCTGTATGATATCCTTTGTCGTATAATGCTGTAAATTCATTACTTTGTAATATCACTTTGCTTCTTCTGAGCATGCCTCCCATCGCCTTACTGTCGTTCTCATTAGTGACTTTATAATCAATCGGAATGCAGTGCTTAGCATCCACCACCGTTTGCACATTATAGGCTACTTCTGTAATGTTGTTGCGGGTAATGAGCTGGCGACTCTCAGGATCAGATGTGGAAATTTGTACCTCACCGGTTGTTTCTAATTCCCGTTGCATCGCTTGGTAATTCAACTTACGCTTGGTATGCTTTTCTATTTCCTTATCGATAATTTGTTTGTTATCATCATCGGCAGCAGCCAGAGCATTGTTATACTCGTTTAATTTGTTATCAATGTAGGCAATATGTTTTTCGATTTTCTTTGGAGTGAAATTATTCTTCTTGCTGTTCTGAGCACGTAACTTGGTGCTGTCACCAGCCACTAATTTGCCGCCAATCAAATCAAAATGCTTGGCCAGACTTACCGTATAACGAAACACTTTACGAATAGCTTTTTCATTATCGCGTCTGAAGTTTGAAATTGTATTGTGATCAGGAACAAGTTCCTTCATCAACCATTTTACTTCTATGTTGCGTTTGCATTCTTTTTCCAACACCCGGCTGGAGCGAATGCTGTTCAGATAACCATAAACATACAGCTTTAACAAATCCTTAGGGTGATAAGCAGGGCGACCTTCGATGGTGGTTTTAATTTCAAACTTAAAATCACTCAGGTTTATGCTCTCCACAAAAAGATCTATAATCCGTACTTCGTTATCCTGCTCAACAATCTGATCCAACGACTCTGGAAACAGAACGCTTTGAGTTCGATTTTTACCTTGTATAAATTGCATGTCTAAAGATAAAAACAATGCTGCAACTAATGTAAATTAGTTTTGAAAAGTAATGAACAAATGAAGGTTAGTTTTTAGACAGTTTGACGTTTTGCAGCTACAAGAAGTTGGCGATTTCGGAGACGAAAACTGTCTGCCACCACTGAACTTAATACGAAGCACAAAGCTTCATTGAACCACTGAACCGCCAATTTCTTGTAGGTGCTGTTACCAGCTGGTGTTTTTCTTTGTCGTCCTTGTAAACCATTGTCAGCAATACGTTTCAGGGTCTTTGTCGTGTCGGTTTGTGTGTCGGGTGTTTTAATTTTTTTAGAAGGGGAGGGGAAAATATTTTGAAATTCTTCCTGCGTTGGAACAGGCACACTCTTTTGCAAGCTTTGGCTTGTGTGTCGGCTTGTGCGGCTTGCAAATGTGTGTGACTGTAGCGTTGGTTTTATGCTGCCCATCTTCTTCCCCTTTCATCAAGTTTTTGCAAATGTTCAATTACGATATCACAAGTCTTTTCAAATACTGGTTGCGTAAAGGTGTTTGGCAGATTTGTGTTGAGTGTGTTTTTTACAAAACTCAAAACATTCAATCGTGTTGTGTCAAACTTATACCAGTCGGTTACCAGTAACTCGTCTTTTAAGTCTACAATCTTTTTAAATAAATCTCTTGCTGCAAGTTTCACCAACTGTTCTTCTTTCTTGGTCAAATCTTTCTTTGTCTGACGGATTAAATCAAACAACTCCAATTCTTCCTTTGTAAGATTTTCACGAATATGTCTTTCTTCTTCATCTCTCAATTTCTTAGAGAAATCTACGAGGTCTTCAAAATATTGCTCAACTGTAAGCGAACCTGAATTATAATCATTAATAATTTGCTGCAACCGTTCTGCAAAATTTACTCGTGTTGTATTCTGGTTAATGAGTTTTGAAAGTTTGTCTTCAATAAAAAGTTTCAGGTCTTCAATTTCAATGTGCTTGTATTCTGTTTTCTTAAACTTTTCCCGAAGCTTGTCAAAGTCAAATTTGCTGATATCAATTTCTCTGATCTGTTTAATCGAAAAACCAGCTTTCCTATCCTCTGCTTCCTGAACAGTTGTAATGGATTGGTCAATTATATCCGCATATTTTGCTCTTGCACTTTCCAAATCACCTGAAAACTTTTTGCGGTCAAGCACTTTACGCAGGTAACGAATTACTTCAAGTAAATTAAACTCTTCCTTCCGGTCGTATATGTCAGGCTTACATGCTTCAAACAATGCTTCCACAGTGTTTGAATAGACAAAGAAATTTTTCTTGTGGTCTTCATTTGCTAAAAGTTTGTCAGCATAATTTTCAAACAAACTTATTTCTTCAAAAGTATCACCGCTGTCAAGTATCAGGTCTAACTTTATTTCAAGCGGCAAACAATATTCATCGGCTTCTCTGATTGCTTCTTTCAGTAAATCAAAAAGTTTTTCCTTTTCTTCAACCGGAAGGTCTCCTTTTTTTTCTTCGCCTTCTTTCGGTTCTTCTTCTCCTGTTGCATAATCAGCCAATGCTTTTTTCAAATTGCGGAACACACCGTAATAGTCAAAAATTCTTCCGCAGACTTTATCTGGTGCAACACTTCCTGCTCGTGCAATGGTTTGCATCAACGTGTGTCCAATCATCGGTTTGTCCATATACAAGTTACTCAATGTTGGAGAGTCAAAGCCAGTGAGCCACATAGCACTCACAAAAACTAATTGAAAAGGGTCTGTGGGCAATTCCTGAAAACGAAATTCAAGGTCGTGTCCGTTTTCATCAAGTGTTTCCATTTTGCGTATATGTGGTGTAATATCAACTCCGCGTTTTTCAAAGGCTAATTTTTCTTCATCACTTTTATCGTAGCTAATAACAACAGCCATCTCTACCCAATTCATGTATTTAATGGTTTCCTCTATGCGGTTTTTTTCTTCATCCGTTTTAGCAACCATTTTTGATTTTCGCAGCTCCTTAATTTCTTCACCCCAATATTGTTTAACAAGGTCATACATTTTCATTGTCGTGTAATTGTCAATAGAAATAATCATTCCTCTGCCTTTATATCCTCGACGCGGAAAATGTTTTACTATATCCTCTGCAATCTTTTTCAATCGGTCAGGATTGCGGATTACTGAAAGTTCGGTTGCATATTCTCTTTCCAGTCGCATCAACTGCGCTTCTGATAATTCTTCTTCTTCAGCAACTTCAGCGAGGTCTGCATTTATTTCATCACCTTCTCTTATTAGTTGCACTTCGGGAACACGCTTGTCGTAAAACAATGGGACAGTAGAGCCATCTTCATACGATTGTTTGAAATTATATTCACTGACATAATCACCAAAAAATTTATTGGTCAAGCGTTTACCGCCAAGCAATGGTGTTCCTGTAAACGCAATGTATTGTGCATTAGGAATACCAACTCGCATATTCTCTGCCAAGTCTTTGTATTGAGTGCGGTGTGCTTCATCAACTAAAACAATTATTTCCTTTCTGTCGGATAGCACCGGATATTTTTTTCCTTTAGGATAACGGAACTTATGAATGAGTGAAAACACATAGCGTTTGTTACCACTCAAATAGTCACGCAACTGTTCACCGTCTTTTGGTCGCACTTCTTCTTTTTCTTTCACCGCACCCATGTTTAAGAAGTTTCGGTAAATCTGTCCGTCTAACTGTTCACGGTCAGTTACAATAAAGAAGGTAAAATCACCGTCAAACTTTCGCTGTATTTTTTGCGTGAACATAACCATGGAAAAGCTTTTTCCGCTTCGTTGTGTATGCCAGAACACACCGAGTTTACCTTCTTTGCCTTCACGATTGCGAAAACTTTCAATGGCTTTATTTACGCCAAGAAACTGATGGTTTTTTGCAATGATTTTGTAAGCACCTTTTACATGAAATAGAATAAAGTTCTCTAAATAGTCAATCAGTTTTTCCTTCTCACATAAGCCAAGTAATGCAAATTCCAAACTGACTTTGTAATCCTGAATTTTTTTACGGTCAACGTCTTTCTTCTCATCTTCCACGCGAAGCCATTCAAAATAATGATCCTACTCAGCTTTAAATGCACCAAGCTTTGTTTCTGAGGCATTGCTTAAAATACAAACTGCATTGTAAGGAAATAGTTGTGGAATTTCTTTAAGGTAGGTTGTGAGGTTTACATCATAAGCATCTTTAATTTCTATGTTTGAATTTTTTAACTCAATAAACACTAACGGAATTCCATTCACATAAATAATCAAATCAGGTCTGCGAAACTTTGGCATTCCTTTAATCCACAACTGACTTACAACTGTAAAATTATTATTGCTCGCTTTTTTAAAGTCGATGAATTTCACACGGATTGGTTCTTCTCTGCCTTGCTTGTTAAGCACTTTAACGGGAAAACCTTCTTTTATGAGTTCATACACTTCTTTGTTTGCCATCATGGCACTCATACTGCTTCTGCCTTTTGCCAATTCATTAATGGCTTGCTCAATGGCAGGTTCGGGAACACCTTTGTTAAGTTTGTTTAATGCTTTGCGTAACAGGTCGGTAAACAAAACCTCTTCTTTACTGTTGCGGTTACTTCCATCGCGTAAGTCTTTTTCATCGGCAGTGTAACAGTTGATATGCTCATCATAGTCCAACTGCTCCAACAAAAGTTTGATGGCGGCTTTTTCTATATCGTCTTCGCTTATGTAGTTTGCCATTTGCCTTACTGAATTATAATACTTTCATCAATTAAATTTAATACTGAGTAAACATGCTCTACATAACGCTTAAATAAAGATTGCATTCCATCTTTATTTAATTCAAAATCCTTTTTTAAGACAGGTGTGAGTTCCTCCCAAATATCTTCGCTAATCTTTTGTTGCTTCATAAAAGCAATTCTGTTTACACTACCTTTCTTGGCAATAGCTTCTACCATTTTATTCCAACTCATTTTAGGAATATCTGTAATTCCCCATTCTGTCTTTGGAACACGGAGTTTATTTATTATTCCTTCAAATTCTTCCTGAAATGTTCTTGTATCCTTAGCTAAGTCTGAATTGCTTCTAAGATTAGCTTTCCATTGTTCATATGAAAGTTTAACTTCCTCAAATTGATTAGCAAGTGCTGTGTCTATCAGTTTTAAATTTTCTGAAATATTATCAATCAATTTGTCAATCGGGTTGATGTTATCATATTCAGACAATAGATACCTAAATTCACTACCACTTGATTTTATTGTGTTTATGGTTTCGGTGGAGCCAGTTAATATAGTTGCAGTAGAACCGGTAGCAAAGCTCAAATTGAAATTGTTTAAGTCCGTTGAAAGGATATTTTGAACAGGTCCTTCAATGAAAGATTGAATTTCTTCCCTTTTGTCAGGTATTGAACTTAAAACCTTTTGTTGCCATACAAGTAAATCCTTCGTTTCATTCAAATACGGAACTGAATTTTGAAATTCTTCAATTTTTTTGAACCAACTATCTATTTGGTCTATTGCCTTTCGTATTTCCTTATATTCTTCCATACTATTTATTAGTATCTTCTTTAATTATTTTCACTCTTAACTTGCCGCTTATCAATCTTGGCAACAAAAGGTCGCGGGTTTGTTTTAATTTTTCTATTGTAAAAAAAGCATTAGAAATAAAAGTTAGCATTGGTCTCACTGTTTCCTCAAACTTTTCAACCAGTTCTTTTGATGGTTTAAAAACTTTCATTTTCTCAAAAGATTTATTCCATACGACATAAGGTCTGTCGGAACCATTGCATATCAAAGTCGCAAATTCAACAGTGCTTTTTTGAAACAGTAAGAGAAACAAATACGAATAAAAAGTTTCGTCTTTTGGGGCTATTACAAAACTGGTTGTTCTTGTTATTCCATCAAATGGTGCAATACATACTTTATGTTGATATGGTCTCATTGCACCAAATAGAATATCTCCCTTTTCAAATGTTACTAAACTGCTGTTAGCTTCTTCAAAACTTAAATACGATTCTGGATTGAAATGTTTTTGGCCAAATAATTCCATTGGAAGATAAAATCTTTTTTCCAAATGCATTCCTGGTTTTGTTCCTTTTGAAACTTCATTGGCGATTTGTTTTAGTTCTACAACTTCCCATCCTTTTGGCAAACCTTTTTTAAACTCTGCATTTTCATGTCCGGGGAAACGCATACGAACAAACCATTCTTTGTAAATCTGCACTGCCGTTTGTTCTAATATTGCAATGCGCTTTTGGTTGTTTTCAATTAAGTCATCGTAAGCAGAAAGAATAGAGGCAATTTGTTTTTGTTCGTTGGGCTCAGGATATGGCAATTCCAGTTTTACCAAATCAGTCCCTTTTATTCCTGCCTGAACTCCTTGTAATCGTATTGTTGAAAGATATGCTTTCCCAAGAGAAGATTGAAACAAGTAATAATAAAATAATGGCAATGCTTTTTCTTGCTTTAAGCGAACTCTAATTATATGGGATTCAAAGCAAGTGTATTCTGGGACTTCTAGAACAATAGAACATTTTCCTGCACCTTCGGCAACAATTGATTGACGGGCAAATAGCAAATCATTTTTTTTAACTTCAAAATTTCTTTTTTCATTGTCACTCAATTTTACCCTTTCCATTTCAATACTTCCAATTCTATCATTTCCAAATAATTCACCCATGTTAATCATTTTATAACCCTCACCGCGAACAGCACTTGGTCTGTTCAAGCCATTTCTGGATGGGATTTCATAAAGTTTTCCAAATGGCATTTCATTCCAGCGATTCACCATAATAATTTTATATTGCTTTCAATTTTATTTTGAATTGTAATTGCATCATTGTTGAATTTTGATAATTGTTGATTCAATTCTGAAATGGTTTCCTCAAATTCATCTTCTGTCAATCCATCTTCTTCAATTACAACACCTACATATCTGCCCGGATTCAATGAGTAGTTTTGTTCTTCAATGTCTGAAATGTTTGCAAGTTTGCATAAGCCGGTTACATCTTCATATTGTGCTAATGGAAAACGTTGTTGTAGCCACTCTGCCATCTTCAAAAAATAGACGGGGCTTTTTTCTTCGTCTTCATAGTTATTGTTTTTATGTGTGTTGCTGTATTCATTCAGTTTGTCAAGCAAAAAAATTATTTCTTTTGGCTTGCTTAATTCTTTCCATGCTTTGTCGTCCTTGTTTTTCAAATTATCATCAGCCAGTTTATAAAACTTTTCGTATTCACGATAATTTTTTTGCAATTCTTTTTTCAGTAATAGATAATCGTGTAAAAATGTTTCGCATTGTTTGAGTAAAGTGTGTTGCTGTTCATTGGCGGTTTCTGTTTTCGCTGTATCTGATTTTTTGCTGTAATCATCAAAAGCAGATATTGCCTTTTGCATTTGTGCCAATACTGGTTTTACATCTGTAACAGAAAGTGTTTTTAGTTTTTCAAAAAACATTTCTTTCTCCAAAATTTCTTTTTGCTCTTTGTTCGGCTTCTGTGTTTTGCACCATGTGGTAAATGCGGTAAGTTGCTTTTGTAGTTGCTCGGCAGATTGCTTTACTAAATCATTAATCATTGGTAATTTTTCAAATGCCTGGGTGTAATGGCTATGCACTAACTCAACAAAAAACTTTCTGTCGCCTTTGCGCAAGTGTTGAATGGAAGCAAGGTTTTGCAACTGCTCGGCTGTATATTCACGGTGCGCACGGTCAATCTGATGATATACATTACGCGCATCCACAAACAAGATTTCAATTTTGCTTTTTCCTTTGTCAAAATCGTCAATGTGTTTTGCTTTGTCAAAAAACCAAAGCGTTGCAGGCAATGTTACAGAACTGAACATATTACTTGGCAAAGTGAGCATTGCATTAATCAATCCTTTTCTCACCAAAGTTTTTCTGATGTCGTATTCACTGTGGCCGGCATCGCTTGCTGAGTTTGCCATTACTAAGGCTGCTTTTCCTGTTTCTTTCAGCGAGGTGGCAAACAAACTAATCCATAAATAATTTCCGTTCGGAATAGTTACCACTCCCGCTTTTTTGGTTTTGCTTTTTGATTTCGGGAAACCGTATTCGGTAAATCGTTTGTCTTTTTTTACTGTGTCCTCGTTCACTTCTTTCACGTTGAACGGAGGATTTGCCATCACAAAATCAAATTTTTCAAAACTATCATGGAGGTCTTCTGCATAACTATCACCTTGTATTATTTCTCCGCGCAAACCATTTATGGCGAGATTCATTTTTGCAAGGTTCACGGTCTGCAAGGTTTTTTCCTGTCCGTAAACTGAAATTGGAGAAACACTGCCTTTGTTAAGATGATGGCGAAGAATAAAATTGTTGCTCTGCACAAACATACCACCGGAGCCACAAGCAGGGTCAAATATTTTTCCGTGATAGGGCTCAATAAATTCCACCATAAGGTTTACGACCGAAGTAGGTGTGAAAAATTCACCACCTTTTTGTGCTTCATCCAAACCAAATTTCTCCAAGAAGAATTCGTAAATCTTTCCGAGCAAATCACCTTCGCTGTCGTCAGGAATGGTTGAAAATAATTTGAGCAGTTGTTTCAGCAACACTTGTCCTTTGCGTGTGATGCCATAGAATTCATCTTTCGGCAAAGTATCTTTCAGCGAAGTGACATACTTTTCAATGCCTTTCATTGCAGCAATTACTGCCTTATCAATTTCTTTGTCAACCGCCAATTCTTTCAAATACTCATACCGTGATTTGTCGGGAATGTATAAGCCACATTTTTCAATGGCAATTTTTTCTATGGGTTCTTCAAGGCGTGTTCCTTTCTTCTTGTTGAATTCCGCAATGATTTCTTTTTCAAACTTGCTGTATTTAATGTCCGCAAACTTCAAAAAGATAATTCCCAATACCGGTGGTGAATAGTCATTTGATTTGAGGTCGCTGTCTGCTCTCAACTTATTTGCAGCCAGCCACAAATCATCTTTTAGTTTCTTAAATTCCTTGTTGGTCATTATTTATTTTCTATTCGTTTTTATCGAGATTTATAAAGTATTCAAAGTTAGAATAATCATTCTGGTAATCGTTAAAGCGTTGGCAAAAAGTGGCTCTTTTGGTTTTGCCGAAGGGTTGGCTTTGTGTCGGGGCAAAACCAAATGTGCCACTTGTGCGGCTGGCAGAGAATTTCAAAATATTTTGTGCGGTGGGAAAAAAATTAAAACACAGAAGGGTCGGCAAGGAGTGTCGGCTTACTCGCTGTCCAAATGTTGTATCGTTTTTATGTCGTTGGTCACCTGTCAAAATGGTTTACTTTTTTCTCGTTTATAGTCGTCTGTTTGTCGTTGCACGGTCGTCCTTACACTTGCTGGTAACGTTTGGCCGGTTTGCGCAGGGCCGGCCTACCAATTTAATAAAAATAAAAAACATCAGGCCGGCCTTGCGCAATACCGGCTGTTATAAGCCGTTAATTTTGCAAGAGGACTTTACCATTTATATATATTTGTCCCTTTGATTCAAATCGATAGAAATACATTCCACTTTTTAATGAGGTCAAATCAATTTGGTTTTTTTCCTTATAGATTTCGATTTTGTATACTTCTCGGCCTGATGATTCTATTAATTCAAAAATTCCCTTTTCACCATTAAACAAATTAATATTTAATAAACCGCAAACTGGGTTAGGTGAAATATCAATTTGCTTTAAATTGGAAGATTCCTCAAGTCCGACATATCCCAAGCAACCAAAAACGGCATTAGAATCTGAATATAGATAACTACCATTTTCTTGTACACAGGAAAGTCGAGATCCTCCACCAGTGGCCCACATGAGTGGTTCAAAGAGCCCCGTACTACTTCCAACACTTTCTATATAGTACTCAGTACTCCAAGAGGGAAATCCATAAAATATTCTTCTTGATGTTCCATCTGGCATAAGATAGGTTCCGATACTGTCAATAATAAAAGGTGAACCCTGCCCGGGATAATTCGAATTAATTGTGTCGCCAATGGACAAGCTAAAGTCGTAAAGTAAATCTTCCTGATTATTCTGGTGAGCGAATACATATACTTTTTGTAGGATAGTATCTTCTCTCATAAAATATTGAGACAAAAACGTCTGATTGCCATCTACTGCGAAAGGCGGGCAAAATGGATTAGGTTGTGTTAACAATGAAACAATCGGATGTCCTTTAATAATTTTATAATTGATACTGTTAATTGTAGTATCTCCATCAATATAATATCTCGCTGCACTGTTTA
Organism: uncultured Bacteroidota bacterium; assembly: GCA_963814475.1. Taxonomy (GTDB): domain Bacteria; phylum Bacteroidota; class Bacteroidia; order AKYH767-A; family OLB10; genus JADKJB01. Next base: position 26,403 of record CAWFDA010000023.1, read on the forward strand.
AGCCGCAAATCTGTGATCCTTGATAATAAAAAACATCCCAGGAAACATTATTTCTCAATAGCGGGTAATACGATTGTCCAACTACCGGAGTAAATTGTGCTAAAATTATTAAAAGAATAAAGCTTTTCATTGCATGTTGTTTAATGGCTTATAACGTTTTGCAGCTACAAGAAGTTGGCGATTTCGGAGCACAAAACTGTCTGCCAGCACTGAACTTGCTACGAAGCACAAAGCTTTATTTAACCACTGAACCGCCAATTTCTTGTAGGTGCTGTTGTGTGTTGTGCTTTCTACCATTTATTTGAATTAAAAACAATTGTCTGGTTGTCGTCCATAAACAATACATCAAAGCTTTTAAAACCCAAGTCCTTCGTTAAGATTTTTTCAACCCTTATTGAGCTGTCCAAACCTAGTATTATTCTATTTTCGTCTGTTTCAAGATATTTTTCAGTTTTCCTAAGTCCATTATTCATTAATTGAGTATACAAGTCATCGTAGTCCTTGATTGTAAATTTATAACTATATGAAATATTGTAGTCACCAAAACTATAAATTGAACTATTTCCTGAAAAGTAAAGAGGTCTTTTCGAGTTTGGCAATGTTAGCTGTGTGTTGTCTTCGAAATTTTCTGTATAGAATGTCTCCGTTGGATAAAAATCAGTAATTAAAAAATAGCTTAACGCTGTCAGCAATATAAAACTTATCGTTACAGCGATTAATTTATTTGTCTTCTTTAGAACTTTGAAAATTAGTCCAATCAATAAGAGTGGAAGAATTATGAAAACTACTGTCGAAATGACAATTGCCAAAATGTAAAATGGGTCCATGTTAATTTTTTCTCTGTCGATTCCGGTCAACAAGCATTACACACAACATTTATTCCCCGCAACTCCCTATTGCGTTTATTTTCATAATGTAATTAAATTCAATGTAATACAAAAATATCTTTAACTGCGTTAATATCATAGCGCAGAAATGAGGTTTGAGATTTTTGGGGGACAATTCAAAACGATTTTAAGTGCTGCAGTGAACGATTTCCCGGTTATTGGTATTTTTAAAACTCAATTTAACGCCTTGGTTTATTACAAAAATATGAGTTTTTGATTGCCTTTTAACATGTCATAAATAAAGTATTAGAATTTTAATCTTAAATTCTTTAAATAGTTGTAAATTAATACTTTATCACTTGTTTATTTTTTCATTTTTTACCCATCCACATCTTATTTATCCAGAGAACATTTTACCTTCACCTTGCTTATATTGGTTATATGGGCATAAATTGCGGTTGTTTTGATGCTTTTTACTCACACAACTTAACCCTTCCGGAATAACAAAGGTTCTTGCTCAAAAGCATTTAGGGTATTCCTAAAATTTCAAACGGATCGATTTTATTTTCAGCCTGTTTATCGGGTAATTTTGTTTGGGTACTGTTTTTGGTAACTTGGAAACCAGAGGTTTTAATGAAAAAATTTGAATTATACCGGCAAAAGGGTAATATAATGCCTATTTTACCTTTCTACCACCTGACAGGTCACCTCCACCCCACCTCCTCCACCTGACAGGTTATCTTTTAAGATCCTCCATTGTTATCTCATGTTTTGGATGAGAGAATTAACCCTTTAGGGGTGGAGATTACGAAACAATCCAAACTATTACTTCGACTCTCGGAGTTTGGCATTAATTTGATAGGCAATTTGCTGATATTTCATCGCATTTTCGGTGTCGCCAATTTTTAATAACGCCCGTGATAACGATAGGTAAGCATCTGCATAATTGTTGTTGATTGAAATGGCATCTTTGTAATATCCTATTGCTGCACCGATATTGGAAGTTGCCTCTGAAACCTGGCCCAAAATGTAATAAGGAAGTGCCATTTTGTTGTTCAGTTCAATGGATTTTTTAAGGCAGGTTGCCGCGTTTTGGTAGTCCTCAAGGACAAAGAAAACAACACCTAAATTGGTAAGTGCATCTGTAGAGCTAGGAGCTAGATCAACGGCCTTTATGAAATACTCTTTGGCTTTCTCATATTTTTTGTCCCCTGCATAAATTAAACCGATGCTTACATAGGTATTTGCATGTTTTTTTAACTGTAATGATTTGTCCAAATAAAATAAAGCTGAATCATTGTTTCCTATAGACTGATAAGCTATTCCCATACTGTAATAAATACTCCAATGGTCCTCCAGGTCACTTTCCTTTAGTGCTTTTTCATAGTTAATGATGGCAGATAAATAGTTTTTCGAAAGGTATTCGCTGTATCCTTTCTGATAGTAGTTGCTTAATTGTTTCTGATCGGGAACAACCTTGTTCGGTAATTTCTTTTCAGCCGCAGCCATTACATCATTAATAGCCAATGCAAAATTTAAATTTTGAGCTGTTTCTCCCGCAACTACCATAGTGCTAATTCCAATCAATTCCCCTTTGGCATTTAAAACTGCGCCACCGCTTGATCCGGAAGAAATAGGTGCTGAAATTTGAATCATACTTTGCTCAAGATTTTTCTTTTGTCGCAATCCTGAAATAATCCCTTCTGAAATGGTATTTTCAAAACCCATGGGACTACCAATTGCATACACTCTTTGGCCTACACGCACCAAGTCGCTATTGCCGATTCGGATGTTTGGCACTAATTTATACTCTTCTTTGTTTTCAGAATTTTTTAACTGCAAGATGAGGATGTCTTTTTTAGGGTCCATAGCCACGATACTGTCGAGCTGAATGTATTTGCCATTATGCTCCGCATATATTACTGAGGCATCCCCTAAAATATGGTAATTAGTGACAATCCAACCCTTGTTTTTAAGAATCACACCACTTCCTTGTCCGTGCATGCTGTTATCCTCGTGATGGGTATAAATTCTGACGACAGCATCATTCAATTGACGATAAATTTTCTCAGCACTTTTACCTTGAGCGAAAGATGAAAAAGGCAGAGCGAGAGAAATCAGAATAGGGTATATGATTTTTTTCATTGCAGTCGAATTGCCGAAAGCGAATTTTTAAACATTGCTCCTTGTATCCCATTTAAAAATGCCACATTGGTAGTTTCAGGAGTACATTGGAAATAAAAGCCGGAGGGCATGTACATATCCGCCCAAATTTGCAATTCACATTTGTTTGTTTCTTCATTTTGTACTTTTTTAACATAACACACAATTCTGCTAGTTGCCTTTTCTACAAAGGAATATTCCACTGCCGTTGATTTGATCGTATAGAATTCCGCATTGCCCTCTTTTAGCTTGCTGTCTTCAACAGAAGCGACTTTCTCTCCTTTGTCATTAAACACATCAAAATTAATCTTGATTTCAGAATCATTTGCGTAATTGACAGTGAAAACATCTTGATCCTTAAAACTGATTATATGCTTACAATTCAAATAATAGCTGCTTCCGATTTTTACAGGACATTCGTTACCGGATTGTGCCATAACAGTTAACACATTAAAACTAAGCACTATTACAAGTAGATAAAGATTTTTCATCCTGATTTAAGTTGAAGGGTATTCAAATTTACACAAAATTTTCCTCCTTTGTCGTCACCTGTCAGGTCTTTGACTTCTCCCTACAAATAACTTAACCACCAATAACCTTTTTTCTTTTTGTATTCGCTAAACCACTTGCAGCAGGGATAGAGAGCGGCAACTATCAATATCCATATCACATATACGCCACCTAGAGAAATGCCTTCCCCAACTACCATAAAATAGGTTGGAATTCCAAAAATGGTTGCAGCCGGATCGGAGAGTGAATGTCCGTTGACAACAAAGAGAACTGCACAAATCACGTGAATCAAATACAAATGAAGAATGTAATACAAAAAGGGAACTCTTCCATAAATGCTCAACACGTTGCTTATTTTGTTGTTGGTATTCTCAAAGAGGGCCAGAAAAATTAATGCGGGACCAATGGTGATGCATAAATATAATAGCGATGGGGGATATTTAGCAACATCAAGAAATGAAAGCAAAGTAAAGAGTCCGCTGTTTTGAACCGACCACTGGGAAGGATTCCCGTAAGAATTGGTTATGCGTAAGCTTATAAAAAATAAAATCAGCAAAAAGCCGGAAATCAGCATCACTTTTTTTCTTTGTACAGGGCTATAATCAGGAGTGTACAACTTACCGAAACCATATCCCACCATCATTAAACCCAACCAAGGCAGAAAAGGATAAACGATTAAAACATCAAGGCCCGGAAATAGAGTGTGCTGTGCAAAATGTCCGTTTCTGATTAAATCCCAGCCAAAACCCGAATGGGTACTATCGATGTAATCGAAAATATTATGTCCAAACACTATGGCTACTCCTGATACAAGGATTGCATAAAATGGCAATCGAATGATAAATCCCATCAGGAACAAACTAACTCCAATAGCCCAAATAACACCTAAGACAATTACCGGAAAAGCTAAATCAAATGTCCATGCAAATGTTACTACAACAATTTCAATTAACATTAACCATATACCACGTTTAAATAAAAATGGGCTTAGCTCCGCCGGGCTTTTTCGTAAACCTTGCAGAAACACCGACGTCCCTGCGAGGAAAACAAAAACAGGTGCACAATAATTGGTAATCCAACGTGTGAAATAGAGGTACACCGATGTTGTTTGCAAATCAAGGGGGTCGTGTAAATAAGCATCGAAATGGACAAAATCACGGGTGTGGTCGAGTGCCATCACGATCATCACTAATCCGCGTAGTAAATCGAGCGAATAAATTCTGTTTTTAGCAGAAATTTCCATTTGTTGATATAAAGCAATTGAAGACTCTTTTCAAAATTCTATTCAGAAAACTACATAATGACTGTGAATCAAAAATGAAAAGATTGGATCAGCACATGCCGGTCAAATAAACATTCCGGAGCAATAATACTACTTTAATCAGCTTCCACCAACTTTTTAATTTCAACTAAAATAGGATTCCAACCATCACCATGATTAGAAACCTCTTTAAATCGCTTTTCGCCATCAGCTGCATTTTCAAAACCATCCTGGGTAACAGTAAGGGTGGTTATGCCATTTTGGGAAGATAGTAAATAGGTCACATTGAGGTGATTTTCAGGTGTATCCGGGTAGGGTGCAAACGGATCGATAACTGTATATTTTAAGAGCTCGTTTGGTTTAATTTCTAGAATAAAACCTTTCACAAAAATCATATCCTGACCCTCATGGTGTCCTTTCCAAAGAAGAGTACTTCCCACTTTCCAATCGGATACCGTTTCACACCCGAACATGTATATTTTAGTTTTTTCGGGATTGACCAATGCATCCCATACCTTTATAACAGGTGCATTTATTTGAATCGTGTTAATGACCTGTAATAGAGCGTTCATATTAATTTGATTTGATTCATCAAATGTAGCATATCAAATGAAAGTTGATATGCAATTTATGCCAAAAATTTCGGCTATTGAAGCAATCTTGTTGGAATTTGGCCTGCCGCCTAAAGACAAACTCCTATATACTCTAAAAAATAATGTTAAAAAGGCAGACAGCTAATTGAATAAAGTAAGGAGCAAAAAGCCTCCGAAAGACCCTCATGCGTATTTCGAGTAGGCGCGTGATCTGGAAAGGCACCGTTGGTTGATTACGGAGGCCGTAGCCCGGAGGTCGGAGGCCGGTTTGTTTCTCCTGACTTGTCTTTTTTAATGCGACAAATTCAATTTCGACAGGTATAAAAAAATCACTTTCTATAAATTGGCAGTAATTAACTTATACTGCCGTTAATTTAATTTATGATTAAAAATACAGCTCTAAATAATTCACAAAACTCTTCTTTTTTCCTCTTCTATTGGCATACCGAACCATTCTGCTTTGGTTAATCGAATAGCTACTTAAAGCTTCTTTAAAAATTGTCCTCATTTCAGTACCCTGATGGGCCGCAAAAATAATATTATCACAAAAAATATCCACCAACATTTTTTCAATGGATGCTGTGAATAATTTTTCTGTGTGAAGTAATGGAGCCTCCGAAACCAATGACTTCACAATAAAAGCCTTTTTGTCTTCCGGCAAATATTTATCGAGTTCCTCTTTAGACGGATCAAGAAAAATGGAATTCTTAGTTTCCTTCAGAAAAGAGAAAACAGATAAAGTTGCTTCTTTTTCAACTTCAATTAAAATATAAACTCTTTCCGGGGGCTGAATCATAAATTCATTCAGCGCTGAAGTACTCCAAATACAAGTGTCTAAATAGGGAAATTCCTTCTTCAGCTTTTTATAGGTCTTCTTAAGTTTGGGTGAGATTTTAGGAAGATATGCTTTCCCCTCTCCAATGCTAAATTTACCTCTGCCAACCCGCATTAAAATACCCTTTTGAACCAATGTATACACTCTCCAATTGATAGTGGCTGTCTTTACATCCTTTTCGAACTTTTTGTAAAAGGCAACAATTTGGGCTGTTTCAAAACTCTTGTGGTCTTTGAAATAGTTTTTGATTTTATCGATGTGTAATTTATCAGTGGCCACGGTAGGGAAATTTAAAAACAAATATACGATAAACTATAATACGGCAGTGAATTGATATAACTGCCGTAAATTAGCTTTTTTCTGGCAGCTTCCTAATAGGATTATATGTTTCACGATGCGGTTAACCGCTTTTATTTCCGGCTTATTTCAAGCCATAAGTTTCAAAATAAGAGGTTTACTATTTTTCAACTTAATTTATCAACTTCAAAATTAACTTTTGGTAAATTGAGTTAATATGATTTACATTTGTGAGGTGAAGGGGGTTTTTAGACGGGCTGACTTTTAGTGGCAACCCATTTTATTTCCCAGGACATAAACTTCCACAGCTTACGTTTTAATAAATTTGTACGACATTGTAATATAACTACTTAGCGAAATGATAGTCACAATAGTACGACCACTATTTTATTGCGAAACAGTGACATCCCAACAAAAAACTATTGATCATGAATGCCATTATTAAAACAAAAAACTTTGAATGATAAAATACAGAACAGAGATAGATGGATTAAGAACAGTTGCAGTTATTCCGGTTATTTTATTTCATTTGGGTTACGGTTTTGCGAAAGGTGGTTTCTATGGCGTTGATGTATTCTTTGTTATTTCGGGGTATTTAATTACTAAAATATTAACCGACAATATAGAGAATGGTACTTTTTCAATGTATCAATTTTGGATACGTAGAGTAAAGAGATTATTACCATTGTTGTTGACGGTTATTTTAACTACTCTATTCGTAGCACCCTTATTATTTAAACCAATAGTAAAAGACATCAGTAATGATGTTTTTCCTTCACTTTTTTCATATTTTAATTTTCATGCTTTATTTAATTTTGGTGATTATTGGGGTGGGGAAGCTGAACAATCATTGTTTCTTCATACTTGGAGTTTGTCAGTGGAAGAACAGTTTTATTTGATTTATCCATTTTTTCTTTTATTCGCACACAGGTATTTTAAAAATTTTGTCATTCCTATATTGACCATTACGATTGTTAGTCTTGTTTTGTTTACCTTCTTTTTATTGAACAAAGATGTTAATATCGCATTTTATTTATTGCCAACAAGGATTTGGGAACTTTCTCTCGGCGGACTTGTTGGGGTAATCAATAAAAATAAATTCGCACAATACAATTCAAAAAATACTTTACAAACTTACTTACCCATAATTGGTATAAGTTTAATAGGGTATGCTTATTTGTTTTCAGGTAAAACCATCGGTTTTTTTGCTGTATTTCCAGTTATAGGTTCTGCTTTGATTATTTTATTTTGTTCGCCAAAGGACATTGTTGGAAAGCTCCTATCATCAAAGGTTTTGGTGTTTATTGGTAAAATTTCCTATTCCTTGTATTTATGGCATTGGATAATCATTTTGCTTTGTAAAAACTTACCACAATACTTTTATTTCATGAATCGTCATATTTTAAATGGACTGATCGTTTTCTTAACATTTTTATTAGCCTATTTAAGCTACACTTTTATTGAAAATAAAACCCGAAACTATAAACATACACCAAAAATCGTTCTTGCAGGAATTGCTTTGATTGTTGGTATAACTTTCTACTTACAATCTGAATTTTATAACCCATACTACAAAACCAAATACAATAAACAAATAGTCTATTTCAGTTATTATAACATTGCGCCAAATGCGAAAAAGCCCGACACACTTAACACTTTCTACTACAACGTAAGTAGCCCTTTGCGATTACAAAAATTTAATGACGCCTACAAAAAAGAAGGTATTATCACAAACAATAAAAATGGAATACCAAAAATCATTCTATTGGGCGATTCTCACGGCGTAATGTGGTCTAAATTGTTAAATGAAATATCCGATGAGCTCAATGTTACGATTTCTTTTTATACTGCGAATGCCTTCACACCATTCTTTAATTTGAACGATATTAATTCGCAAGTTGCATCCAAGTCATTCAATAAAGTTCAGCGTACAGAATATGCAAAATCATTTGTTGAAAATGTTGAAAAATGGAAGCCACAACTTGTTATAATAGCCACACGGTGGGAAAATAACATAAATGATGAACGATTTTATGATCTGTTAGGATTTTTGGAAAAAAGAAACATACAAGTCTTATTACTTAACCAACCTCCAGTTTTGACTTTCATGGGAGACAAAACAAATCCAAGTCAATTCTTCACCTATTTAGGAATACAACCTGTTGAAGGGTATAATTTAATGGAGGTAAAATATCCTATAGTAGCTAAACGTAATAATGAATTAAGAACTATAGCATCAAAATACACCCAAGTAAGTATCTATGATGCTTACAATAATATGATTGAAAACAACAAGGTTAAAATTTCATTGAACAAAGACGTTTTATATTACGATGACGACCACCTAAACTATTATGGAACATTGATTCACAAAGCAAATATTTCATCAATGATTAAAAATATCATTAACTTAAATAACAATTTGCAGACACAAGAAGACGAAACCGGCAGCCTCCCCCGGCACCTTCAAGAAATGGACTCTTCAGAGGGAAAATGAAGCTTTTAGGCGAATTCGGTACAAGTCGTGCCTCGTTTCAAGTTCTGTGCCCGTAAACAGTTTTCCTCTCCTAAATCGCTAACTTCTTGTAGCTGCAAAACCTCAAACTGTCTAAAAACATATATCGAAGAATTTATTAGAGGGATACCTGTCTTTGCCAAAACTCATATAGCAGATTCTCGGCAATCAATTTGAGTTTTTAGAAGGACTGACGTTTGGCATTTACCCTTCCGATTTGAGCGTCATGCTCATGCGGAGCGCAAACGAGGCCAACTGAAAAGAGTTTGGAAGCTACAGATTTTTTGGTTATCTTTGGGAAGCAGAAAGCTGAAATAGTTCATATGCCCCTGTGGCAGCAGTTGGAACGTTATATACAATGGCACAATTGAAATCCTTTTTTTGTACACTTTTTATTATTTTTGAATAGTTTTGATTTCAGAAAAAATGAGAATACTATTAATACTTTTTATAACTTTTTCGTTTCTGATGTCTAAAGCAGATTATTGGACTCAAAAAGCGGACTATCCAGGTGGAGCTAGAATTTTTGCTATTGGTTTTTCAATTGGCAATAAAGGATATATTGGAACAGGCGAAGATATAAATGGAGACAGCTCAGCTTTTTGGGAATTTGACCCGGCTTTAAATATGTGGAATCAAAAATCAAACTTTTTGGGTTGGATGCGAGAAGCTGCTGTAAGTTTTGATATTGGAAATAAAGGATATGTTTGTACAGGAGCCGATTTTTTTAATTTCATTGATCATGTAGACTTATGGGAATATGATCCCAATTTAAATTCTTGGACTCAAAAGGCAAACTTTGGAGGAGCTCCCAGAAGCAGTGCAGTCGGATTTTCCCTTCTAGGGAAAGGTTATGTAGGAACAGGTGTCGATCAGTCAGGAACAGGATTTAAGGATTTTTGGGAATATGACCCAATATCAAACATTTGGACACAGAAAACTGACTTTGGGGGTTTAGAACTTTATATTGCAACAGGATTTGCCAGCTCAACAAAAGGTTACATCTGCACAGGTACTGAAAACAATTTATGGCCTTTTGGAAAAAATGAGCTCTGGGAATATGATCCGATTTTAGATTCATGGGTGCAAAAAGCAAATTTTGGTGGAATAGGTCGTACAGAAGCTTGTTCATTTGGGATGTGTAATGATGGCTATGTTGGCACGGGCACAACAAGAATAGGACATTGGAATCAAGCACAATCTGATTTTTGGAAGTATGAAACTTCAACAGATACGTGGACTCAAGTTTTAAATTTTGGTGGTGGTGTAAGAGAGGGAGCAGTAGGCTTTTCAATTGCAAATAGAGGTTATGTAGGTACAGGGTTTGCAAATGATGATTACAATTTTATTGAAGACGACTTTTGGGAGTACACACCCGACGATTTATGCCCTACCGGATTTGAGGATTTTCAAACCAATATTTGGAAATTTTCGATATGGCCGAACCCTGCCTCAGACAAAATAGAAATTAGGTTTGATCAATTACAGAAATCAATTATAGATGTAGTAATTTTAAATGGTGTTGGAAAAAAATTGCTTTCCGTTCAAACCTTAAACAAAATGCAAAATTTAGTGATACCTGTTACCGGATTCCAAAGTGGCATTTATTATGTTAAAGTAAGTGATGGCAAAAAAACTGTTGTGAAACAGTTTGTGAAACTTTAAAATAAAGTAACAACTAAAGAATAGAAACAAGACCTACAACACGTTGTTGCCGAAAGGGTCGGCCTTTGTTTTTAGAAAATTATTATGTTGGTGCTTGCCTTCCAAATTTGAATTTTAATGATTATTGTTAAAATTAAGTTCATAGTACCTTTGAAAGTTATTAAAAACTAAAGCAAGCCGTGCCGACCCCTGCGACATCAGTCGAAACGTCAAACTGTTTAAAAAGTAACCACAATTTGTCCCTCACTTTTCAAAACTAATTTGAATTATTGAAGCATTGTTTTTGTCTTTAATCTTGCAAAATATATTAGGAAAAAACCAGAGTCAAAGAATTCTGTTTCCGGAGTCTCTGACTCAGATTGTAGAGCAGGATAGCGAAGTACGGATAATAGAATTTTTGGGGCAGAGTGCTAACCTGGGGGATTTTAAATTTGAAATTAAAAGCACCCTTCGAAGGCCTACAAATCACCCTAAGGACCATCCTGGTATTGGAAAAGGAACTTAGCGAAGCGTTCTCGTGAACACCTTTTAAAAACAGACAAGAGGTGAATAATGCAAACACAATTTTGAAGTTATCCCGTGATGCGGGACAATCTGAGCAGCTATTTACATTAAAGGATATTTGTGAGGGTGATTCGCATGATTAAGGCATTTAAAATCGGATTTCGACAACGTTTGATCATACGGCGTCAACTATAAAAAAGATCGATACTGCTCCCTGAGCTAGTCGAAGGGAAAATGCCATGCAAAAAACATTTATTAACTTCGCACTTCAATTGTTAATAAATCTCAAATTACATCCTTAAATTTCAAACATTTACAAACCGACTGTTGATAACCTCATCTTCGTCAACCTTTTTTCACGTGGAACATAGAGCCTGAAGCACAATGAATTACCCTGAATATGATGTTATAGTTGTAGGAGCCGGTCATGCCGGATGTGAAGCAGCGGCGGCGGCAGCGAACATGGGCTCCCGGGTTTTGTTGGTGACCATGAACATGCAAACGATTGCGCAAATGTCGTGCAATCCTGCAATGGGTGGCATTGCCAAAGGGCAAATTGTGCGTGAAATTGATGCTTTGGGGGGCTATTCGGGCATTGTGAGTGATCGTTCCATGATTCAGTTTAGGATGTTGAACAGATCAAAGGGCCCTGCTATGTGGAGCCCACGTACCCAAAACGACCGAATGCGCTTTGCGGAAGAGTGGCGAATGATGCTGGAACAAACTCCCAATGTGGATTTTTGGCAAGATATGGTGAGTAGCTTGATTGTCGAAAACGGGCAATTGAAAGGGGTGATAACCGGAATGGGTGTAGAGTTTAGATCTAAGGCCGTGGTGCTTACTAACGGTACTTTCTTAAATGGATTAATTCACATTGGTGAAAAACGATTTGGGGGGGGAAGAACCGGGGAAAAAGCATCCACCGGAATCACTGAACAATTGCATTCATTAGGTTTTGAAAGCGGGAGAATGAAAACAGGTACGCCTCCCCGATTAGATGGGCGTTCACTCGACTATTCCAAAATGGAAGAACAAAAAGGGGATGAAAATCCGGGCAAATTTTCATTTACGGACACCCCTATTCCATCCATTCAAAGAAGTTGTTTTGTCACTTACACGAATGAAAAAGTACATGAAATTTTAAGAACAGGGTTTGAAAAATCACCCATGTTCAACGGGAGGATCCAAGGCTTAGGCCCCAGATATTGCCCATCTATAGAGGATAAAATTAGTCGCTTCGCTGAGCGCGACAGACACCAACTTTTTGTAGAGCCTGAAGGGTGGAATACGGTAGAAATTTATGTAAATGGTTTTTCGTCTTCTTTACCGGAAGATATTCAATATCAAGCTTTAAGACTCATTCCGGGGTTTGAAAAAGTGAAAATGTTTCGTCCCGGTTATGCTATTGAATACGATTATTTCCCTCCGGTTCAACTTCAATTAACTTTGGAAACAAAGCTCATTGAAAATCTATATTTCGCCGGACAAATTAACGGCACCACAGGGTATGAGGAAGCAGCTTGTCAGGGATTGATGGCAGGAATTAATGCTCATCTCAAATTAAATAACAACGATCCTTTCATTTTAAAACGTTCCGATGCTTATATAGGAGTACTCATAGACGACCTGGTAACCAAAGGCACTGATGAGCCCTATCGTATGTTCACATCAAGGGCTGAGTTTCGTACAATTCTTAGGCAAGATAATGCCGATATAAGGTTAACTCCAATTGGTTATAAATTAGGTTTAGCTTCCGCAGAAAGGTACCAAAAAGTGTTGGAAAAGGTACAAGGAAGTGAAGAAATCATCACTTTTTTCAAAGAAACCAGTGTTTCTCCGGATGAGGTCAATAATTTGTTAAAAACCCTTGAAACAGAGCCAATTAGACAAAAAATAAAACTGATTAACTTGATAAGTCGCCCCCAACTTGGAATGGCCGAATTAGAGGATGTTTTACCCGATTTAAAAGCTAAATTATCCCACTTCATAACTGAAACCGTTGAACAAGCCGAGATATTGATGAAATATCAAGGCTATATCGACAAAGAGCAGGATATGGTTGATAAAATGATCAAATTGGAGCATATTTCGCTTGATGGGGACTATGATTATCAACAAATTAAGTCTCTTTCCAATGAAGCTCGTCAAAAATTGGCACTAATAAAACCCCGCACTTTAGGACAAGCAAGCCGAATCAGCGGTGTTTCTCCCTCTGACATATCAATTTTGATGGTTCATATGGGCAGATGATTCCACGTTTCACGTGAAATAGTGCTAAACAATCTCCCTTCAACAGGCTCTTTTCGACAAGCTCTTCCATCGACACTGCTTAGGGCACCCGCTAACCATTTTCCGTTGGAATAGGGAGCAGGGATTTCTTAAGAAGGTGGAACCATGCGAGCCGAATTCAAGGAGGATTACTCCCAAAAGGCCCTGGTCACCAGCAAGAATTTTCAGCACGACCAATTGCCCATACCAAGTCAATTTCAAAATAAGGCACATTAGCTTCTTGAGCTTGTCGGTAGGAGAATGTATAAAAGGAATTAGTCAAATAGAACGGTTGGAGTTATAAACACGCATCGGTTCATAGAAAATGGTCCATCCAAGCTGTAAAATCCAATAAAATTTAGTAAATTAGATTGAGCCGGACAAAAAAATTCGATCAAAATTAAATTGATATCAGCTGGCGATCGACAAAATAAGTTGGCGATCGAAATCAGATCAGAAATCAAAAGAAATTAGCTCGAATTGGCGAAACAAAAAATGATGAAATCAGTAAATAATCTGATTAGATGAATCAAATATTTTAATTAGTCAATCGGATAAAAAATTGATTGGAAAAATGAAGAATACAGTTCATCGAAATCTAGAAGCCGATACTATATCAAAAATGTTGAATGGAAAAGAGGAAATAAATTGGTTACGAGCATGACACTTTAAACGCCGATCAGATATTTAAGAAAGATATTTAGAGAACTGAAAATAATCGAGTCAAAAAATCAAAATAAATCAATGCACTTAACGATTCAATAATATTGATTGTTCAAATATAAAAATCTTGTCACGTCCATTAAAAACTTTCCAAAGAAAACTGACTAAAACAAAAAGAGGAAACCAACGGTGAACTTTAATTCGTTCCACGTGAAAAAGTAAACAACCTTGATTCTATAATGCAAACCAACAAATAGCAAAAAAACAAACAAAAAAAGCCCATTAGAGGCAATCTAAAGTAAAAAAGTGCCAATTGAACTATTTATATGTAAAATATTTTTTACTTCGAAATATCAAAATTATGAAGGCCAGTTTCTCGTGAAAAATAGAATTTCACATGAAACTCAAATTAATAAAATTTAATAAAGTTAATTTTATTATTATTCGCTTAGGACTAGATTTAAGATAACAAAATCCGAAATAACACAAAATATCAAAAGAAGATACTATTATCCATACATAAAATCAACATTTCATTTTGAATACAGTTTCAAAGGAACTTCTCATTACGTTCCACGTGAAAACTCAGTGATTTTTTCCAATAATTCATCCTTCAACAAAAAGCCATTCATCCGCCAAACTTCAATTCCATTTTTAAATAGAATCAAAACCGGAACACTTTTTATCCCATAAATAGATCCTAGTTCAGTGTGCTTTTCAACATCGATTTTAACAATTTTTGTCCCGACCGGGAGATCCAATTCCATACTTTCCAAAATTATAGCAAGCCATTTACATGGCTCACACCAGTCAGCATAAAAGTCTGCCAAAACCATTTTGGAGGCAGATAAAGTTTGATGAAACTGATTTTCAGCCTCAATATTTATAGGCATATCGATAAAATTAAACGTATAAACTTAATGGAATTCAAATGTAATTATTGAATAAAACAGATGTAGAATCTCTCAAAAGTAAGAATGATCCTTTCAATGAAACCTTATAAAATAAATAGAGATTAGATTTCCATTGCATGACAAGAACGATCCATACTTACCTCACTGAGTTAGTATAACTAAATCAGAAATCCTAATAGACTCATTAACAAAATGTCTCTAAAAAAAACCGACGTCAAAGATTCTATCAATATCAAATACGTTAGGCAGCTATTTTATGGTAAAAGGAGGTGTCAGGATCTGTAATTCTCTGTCCCTAAATTACAATATGAGGCATCTATAATGAGGAATTACAAGATATCCGTAACGAAGGAATCATTCATAAAACATGAAATCTATAGAGCAGTTTCTCTTAATAATCTGTCTAAAAACCGATAGCCAAAAACCCCGTTTAAAGAGTAATTCCAGTCTATAACACAAGTATTCCAGTTATCATTATAGAAGGCCGCGTATGCGGTAAACAGACAATTAAATGATGTTAAAAGTGAAACCTTTCTTACAAAAAAGGTGTAAGAGGTGGTGTATTTCTAGCAAAAATCCAATGGAAAAACAATCAAAAATGAAACAAATAATAGGACTTGTACAGCGTCACAAGGTGATTTATTGTACATCACTTCTGGTTGCAATTGTTGCAGCTTCAGCCTACATATACACAGCACATCCAATGTATGAAGCAGAGGTGGTAATTCAACATCAGCAACCTGGTAACACTATAAATTCAATCGACCTTTTGAACAACAAGCAATCTGCTGCCACCGAACAGATAAAATCAACTTCGTTTTTAACAGGTGCATTAACGGGTTCAAATCAACTAATCAATTATTATACAACGAGTGATTTAAGAACCCGGGAAACCAACTATTCCTTTCCTTATTCAATTGAATACAAAATAGTAGGTAAAAATTTCAAAGAACAACACTACACCATTGTTGCAATTTCAGAAAATGAATACACGCTATCCTCTATGATTCATGGGGTTCCCCGTATTAAAAACGGCAAATTTGGAGAAGAGTTAGTAGACAATAATTTAGCAATTACAGTAAGCAAAAAAGAACGAGTTCCATATCAATCCACACCGATATACGGAACTGTAAATCATTCATTTAAAATAACATCACCAGAGTATCTGGCACAACAGCTCGTTACAAACATTGAGCGTCTTGCTGTAGAAGATAATAATGGTGTGCTTACCATAAAAACACAAGGTGAAAGCCCGGAAATTGCAAAGAATTTAGCTTCACAAATAGCTACCTATTATACACTAGGTGCAATACCAAAAAATGAAAATAGCGATGCAGATCCTATTCAACAACTTGACCGGAAAATAGAAACATTGAGTGAAGAATTGGCTATTGCAGAAAACCAAATAGCGCTTTATAAAAAGGAGAATCAAATCACCGACCTCAACATCGAAACAGAAAAATCGCTGTCAGTTTTAAAAGAGTTGCAGCTTCAAAAAACACAGCTCGAAATGAACATGGCCGCGCTAGATAATATCAGTAATTACTTGCGTAAAAATAGAGACGTCAACAATTCTCAAATAGAATATGGGGCCATTTCGGATCCGGTATTTCTAGCACAAATAGCGAAGCTTAACGAAATATATCAGTCTAGTTCTAATAACAATAATTCTCCGGAATCAAATCCTGAAGTAGAAAATTTAAAGTCTGTAATTTCTGAACGTATATTGAATACTAGAAAAAGAAATGCCGTTCAACTGGAAGAAATAAACAGAGCGATATCTCAAACAAGAGGTCAGCTGGCAATGATACCCGAACAAGCCAACTCATTGCTTGCATTGGATCGCAAATTATTAATGGACAAAAAAGTATATGATATGTTGGTAGAGAAAAGAGCCGGCATAATTGTATCAGGTAATACCGATATCGAGGGAGTCAAAATAATTCGTGAAGCAACGGCAAACACAATTCCTGTAAGTCCAATTAATTGGTTAACAATTAGTATAGGAATTCTGTGTGGATTTATTTTTGCTACAACTATTGCAGCAATCCGTGATCATATACAACGATCAAAAATAAGCCAAAGGGATGAGCTAAATCATGCTGTTAATATTCCTTTTATTGGTAATATTGCAAATGAAAATAAGAACCCGGCCAGATGGGAAGAATCCATCAGCGATTTGTGTACAAGGGTCCTTTTAAAACCTGATACGAAGATGGTGACCATCACCTCTTCTTCAAGTGGTGAAGGTAAAACACATATTGCTGCAAGTTTTTCGAAATCGTTTGCGGCTATGGATAAAAAAGTTTTACTCATCGACATGAATGCATATCACCCGGATATCGCAACCAAATTTGAAATTACTCCTGAGAAATCACTTTCAGATGTTTTAATGGGAAGTTGTGATATTCATGATGCAATATCATTAACATCATATCCAAACTTGGATGTGCTTGTTTCCGGAAATTTAAACGGTGGTGTTAACGGACTCTTATCTTCCACAAAAAGAAACTCGATCATAAATGATTTAAGACAACATTATGATTTGATTGTTATTGACTCTCCCGGAACCACCAATCACATTGATGCCATTCCGATGATGAAGATAAGTGATTTAAATATATTTGTTGTAAGAGCAAATACTACCAGAAAACAATCGGTTATAAAAGCCGGTGAAATGAAAACCGATTATGAAATCGAAAACATGCACTTCTTGTTAAACGCTGTATCTACGACAAGAAATGTAAAAATTGCTCCAAAACAAATAGGAGGTTACAAAAAAATGAATACCACTTCTGAAACCAAGGTCGATAAAGAAATAGTTCCAACATTCTTAAGAAAAATAGCACTGTGGTTTTATTAGTAACTAATTAATATATCAATTTTGAGATACGGTTTTTAACCAAATAAAATGAATACCAACAGGAACGGCTTTTTAGAATCATTCGCGCAAAGTACCCCTTTGCTAAAAGTCATCTTTCTGAACCATTCGGGTGCACCCGCAAAATTGTTGAACGATATTTCAACAATTGATCTGCTTGTCGACAAAAATTCTACAGCTGATTTTATTTCATATTGTGAATCGCATCCACTGGTTAAAGAATTAAGGATACTTCCACAATACCGGAAAACAGAGATTATAGTAGAGTTTCAGGACCGGTCAGAGTTGAGATTTAATTTAATTAGAAGTATGATTCGTAAAGCACTGACATGCCTTCCCTTACAAGATATTCGTTCACAAGCCTTTGTTAATGAGCACAATATGTTAGTTGCAGCCAAACATCATCACTTTGAATATTTGATGTTGAATTATCAATTTGCAGGGAATGCATTTGCTGATAGGTACCGCAATTATTTTTCAACCTTTAATTTTGAAAGTAGAACCCAAGTTTTCAGATATATTCAACCGCGATTTGATTTGGTCATTAATAATCTTGACGAACTCTACCAGCCAAAGTCAGGAACAGTTTTAAAAATTATGGTTGGTTTGAGAAAAGAAAAATCAAATTCACTATTCAAAATGTTGTTGAGGTTAATTGAATATAGCTTTTTTAATATATTTGGTTTTATCACCAAAAAAGTACTTCATGTAAAACCATCAGGAGGAAAATCTATTCACACACCCGGACAAAGCAGAAACAAAACTGCAGGTCAAGTTGTGTTGTAACTATTTCATTGGGTCATTTGTCATTATAATTGGCGGAAGGGTCATTGGGTCATTGGGTGTTGGGTGTTGGAATACATCATTGAAAAGTTAAAACTTTCCACGGGTCATAGGTCAATAATCATAGGTCATTTTCCACTAATCACTGGTCACTAATCACTGGTCACTGGTCACTCAAATTTGTACATGTGTGATAATTCAGTATTGCTGTTAAAGGTAACATCCAGATCTTTCAAAATTCCATCGTGCAAATCGTACACCCAACCATGAATGTGCGGGAATGGTTCCTTTGTCCAGGCTTCTTGAACAATATGTGTTTTGCATAAATTATAAACCTGTTGAATAACGTTCAATTCAACAAGACGGTTATATCGAAGTCGTTCATCTTTTATTGCACTTAATTCATCCGAATGATTTCTGTAAACATCTTTAACATGTCGCAACCAGTTATCGATTAGTCCGAACGATTTATTTTGCATGGCGGCAAGAATTCCACCACATTCATAATGACCGCAAACGATGATATGTTTCACGTTTAGTACTTCAACGGCATAAGATAAAACGCTGAGCATATTCATATCAGTGTGAACAACCATGTTGGAGATATTTCTATGCACAAAAACATCTCCCGGGGCAGTGCCTGTAATTTGGTTTGCCGGAACTCTTGCATCAGAGCAACCAATCCATAAAATTTCAGGTGCATGACGACTACTAAGCCGATTAAAATAATCAGGATCGGAGCTTATTTTCTTTTGTACCCATTTTTGGTTGTTATCGAGAATTTTTTTAATAAAATCTGACATAATCTTACAATTTTGATTTTTAAAGAAGTGATGATTTGCTTTTAAATAATCATCTGATGAGGCTGTTAAATTAGAAACTTTTCAAGGCTTCCGGTATACCGAAGCAAATATTTAATAATTAAAAGTGCAAAAATCGTACAAAAAATCAGATTTCTTACATATGTAAGGTTGAACTTTTCCAAGTCAACCAATTTTTAGGGGCTGGTGTATAATACAGGAGATTTGAGGAGATTGAAACCTGTATGAAAGCACTTATTACATTGTTATTCGGATTGACTGTTACTTTGGCCACGGCACAAACTGTGAGTACGGTAGCAGGTATGGCGGGCGTTGTTGGGTCGAATAACGGACCTGCGGCAACTTCAACTTTTAATAATCCTCACGGAGTTACATGCGATCACCAAGGGAACATATACGTTGCCAACCGTTACAAACATACTATTCGAAAAATAACTCCCGGAGGAATCGTTTCCACATTTGCAGGATCGGGAAGTGTTGGCTCGAATGATGGAACAGGCACCGCAGCTTCTTTTAATGAGCCATGGGCAGTTGCCTGCGATACTTTAGGTAATGTTTATGTTGCCGACACAAAGAATTATAAGATAAGAAAAATCACCTCAGCAGGAGTAGTTACTACTATTGCCGGAACCGGTGTTTTTGGGGTAACGAATGGTCCGGCAGCTGTAGCTCAATTTGGATTTCCATCCGGTATTGCTGTCAATAAAACGGGGACAATTATATATGTTTCAGATCGGATGACTCACACCATTCGCAAAATTGCAGCAGGGAATGTTACAACACTTGCAGGTGTGGTTTATTCTCAAGGAGACGACGATGGGCCCGGAGCAACAGCTAAAATTTGATCATCCATACAGCATTTCTTTAGATTTATTGAACAACATTATTGTTGCGGATGAATATAATAATAAGATTAGAAAAGTAACTCCGGCCGGTGTGGTAAGCACCTTGGCGGGAGATGGTTCAATGGGTACAATTAATGGTCCTGCTTTGTCAGCATCCTTTAATGCACCTTGGAGTGTTTGTGTAGATGCAAACGGAGATGTGTTTGTTGGTGATGGAAATAATTTCACTATCCGCAAAATTTCATCCGGCAACGTAACTACTTATGCAGGTCAAGATGGTGTGGCTGGTTCACAAAATGGACCGGCGCTTTCCTCAACATTCAATGGAGTAAGTTCGCTTTGGTTTAGTGGAACCGACAACGCTATTTACCTGTGCGATCCCTTTAGTCAGCTGGTACGGAAAGTGACGACAGTTGCATCTCAAACACTGACAATAACAACATCATCCGGAGGATCCTCATTTTGTTCAGGTTCTCCCGTTACCCTCGTAGCAACTCCCGGAAATTTATCTAATTATATTTTTAGAGAAGGTGTAGTAACGTTAGGCACTTCAGCAACCGGCACACTAACTCTTACTACATTATCGAACGGATTACACAATATAACCTGTTCTGCAACAAATACACAGGGAATTACTATTAATTCAAATCCATTAAATGTTACAATAACCCAGGGCCTTTCTGTTTCGATACTTTCTCAAGGTAGCACAACATTGTGTAATGGCGATACTGTTAAATTATCCTCTTCGGCAGCAGGAACTTACTTGTGGTCGAATGGTGCAACAACGGCATCGATAAATGTAACAGGTGCCGGCGTTTATTCACTCACCGTTACCAATGCACAGGGTTGTACAGGACAAGCAACACCGGTTTCAGTAACAATGTTACAGTCACCAAATGCTACTATCATACCTGCAAATACTTCACCGGTTTGTCAGGGCGATTCATTGCAACTTTCAACCGGCAACGCAACAAGTTTTTTATGGTCGAATGGGTCTACCGCACAGGTGACGTATGCATCTGCTCCGGGAAATTATACAGTAATAGTAACCAATGGAGCAGGATGTTCTGCGATCTCATTACCACAGGCAGTTGTTTTTCACCCTGCTACAAATTCATCTATTACTCCGTCGGGTAACGTTTACATTGCTCAGGGCGGAAATACAATCCTAACTGCTAACAGCGGAACAGGCTATGAATGGTCGACAGGAGCAGTAACTCAATCAATTACAGTTTCACAAGCCGGAACATATCAAGTTACTGTAACCGATCAAAATGGTTGTCCTTCCAGTACAGCCACTTCGCAGGTAAGTATTATTAACTCCTCCAACATGGTAACTGCCGGTGGGCCTACGGTTTTCTGCCAAGGTGACAGCGTTGTACTGACTTCCTATTTCAACACAGGAAATCAATGGTTCAAAAATGGAATTTTAATTGCGGGAGCTTCCTCAAAGAAATACACCGCAAAACAATCAGGTTTTTATATGGTGCGCTACACTCCTACATCGGGGTCTCCATTATATTCTGATTCAACAGAGGTAGAATTAAAAACTGTACCGAACAGTGTAACTTCTTTTCCGGATTCAACATGTCTGGGAACAACAGCAGAACTATCGGTACAACCACAAAGTGGGATTACTTATAAATGGTTCGCTGCTCCTTCCGGAGGAAGTGTATTGGGAACAGGATTGTCGTTTACTACTCCAATACTTCTTCAAACGAAATCCTTTTATGTAGAGTTGGTAAACAGTTTTGGCTGCACCGGAAACAATAGGTTTGAAGTTGTTGCTTCGGTAATGCCTCAGCCATCTGCAATGTTCAGTAGTTCAACTGCTGCACAATCGGGAAGTGGTTATGAGGTTGCTTTTACTAATACCTCTCAAGCAGGATCTATTTACTTCTGGGATTTCGGCGATAGTGGATCACCGGATAATAATTCATCCGATCCCAATCCAACACATACGTACAATCAACCCGGCGATTACGGTGTAACGCTTGTAGTGACAAACGTTTTTGGTTGTTCCGATACCATCAGCAAAATAGTATCTGTAGTTTTAAACAATAATCTATTTGTTCCAACAGGATTTTCGCCAAACAACGATGGTAATAATGATATATTCAGAGTGAGAGGTAACAACATCCGCACCAGCGAAATGCATATTTACAATCAATGGGGTGAAAGAATTTGGTTTTCGCCAAAAGAAACTATTGGATGGGATGGAACAGTAAATGGGAAAACGGTGCAAAATGGCACTTATGCATATGTAATTCAAGTGACTTTTGATAATGGAAGCACCGAACAACTTAAAGGAAATATTAGTGTAATAAGGTAAGGAAATGATTAAAACTATACGTCTGCTTATTGTATCAGTGATCCTAATCCTACCTCAGTTTCTGAAGGCACAGGATCCAAGATATTCACAATATTTTAATGCTCCTTTAAATCTGAATCCGGCTTTGGCAGGAAACGGAATTGAGTATATTCGAGTAACAGGAATTTATAGAAACCAATGGGCTGGTTTTGGAACACCATTTACCACTCAAGGAATTGCAATTGATAAAGTGGTTAACCGTGTAGGGCTTGGTTTTGCAATCAACAGAAACGGAGCCGGAGATGTTGGAATTAAAACATTGAGTTTGGTTGGAAACCTTGCTTACCATTTACAGTTAGGTGAAAATAAAATTAACACTTTGTCTGCAGGCTTGCAAGTAGGTCTTGTGAATAAAAGTTTTGATCCATCCAAATTAACTTTTGATAATCAATACAATCAGGATGGTGGTTACGATCCAAACACCAGTTCTAACGAAATCTTTACCAGTACAAGTGTAACACGTCCGGATGTGAATGTGGGTTTGTTTTGGCAACGCGGATGGATGAATAAAGATGTACGTTTTAAACCATTTATGGGATTTTCAATGTCGCATGTGAACCGTCCGGATGAAACATTTATTGTAGATCAAAACAAAGCACCAATCAAAAATACTTTTTATGGTGGTGGTGGATACCTTATAAATGATCAAATTGAAATTAAACCGTCGGTGATGCTATTGCGTCAAGATCAGTTTCATGAAACAACCTTTGGTTCTCTAGTAAGTTACCAATTTGATAATAAAAATAGTGTGCAGTTTGGTGCTTACCATAGAATGAATGATGCGGTAATTGCTTACGCTGGATACCAGATGAATTTGCTTTTTGTAGGCATGAGTTATGATATTAACACGAGTGAATTGAGTAGCTCCGGAAAGGGCACCAATGCATTTGAAATATCATTGACTTATTCACCTCGTCCAAAGAAAAAGAAGGAAGTGACCGTTGTGGAACCTTCTGTTAAAACATACGAATCGCTTGATGGAATGGAAATGATTGGTTTACCGGAAGTGTCTATTCAAATTCCGTTGACTCTCACTTTCTATGCAAATACAGAAACAATTGCGATCCCTCAACCGGAAATTATTGCTGAAGCTGTTCCAGTAACTGCACCGGCAACCAAAGTGTACGATTTCGATAACGATGGTGTTGAAGATAGCATTGATGAATGTCCATACATAAAAGGATCTCTTGAAACTAAAGGTTGCCCTGATTCCGATGGTGATGGACTTATTGATATGAAAGATGATTGTCCAATGGAAAGTGGTCCTCCTACCAACAAAGGATGCCCTGATCCAAATGTTCCTAAAGTAAAAAACAACCAAGAGCTGGTAGTTAAATACGATAATATTTTGTTCTCCTCAGGGTTAACCAAAATGACTACAGATGATATATTCGACATCATCGAAAGAGCGATTGATGTGCTGTATGCGGATAAAAATTCTACAGTTATTCTTTCGGGTCACACAGATTCTGAAGGGGATGCCTACCAAAATATGATTTTATCGCAGTCGCGTACAGAAGTGGTAAAAGCGTATATGATGAAACAGGGAATTGAAGAGTCCAGGATTAAAACTGTTGCCTATGGTGAAACTATGCCACTAGATAACAATACCACAATAAAAGGCAAAAAACAAAACAGACGTGTTGAAATAAACATCTTAAGAAAACAATAAATTTTATGGAATACTTTTTACACTTTACCACCCCGTTTGGATTAGCTTTGGTGATCACACTAATGCTGATACCTGTTTGGATATCAATTTGCAGCAAATGGAAATTATTTGATGAGCCTGATAGTCGAAAGCATCATACAACTATGACACCCTCAATGGGAGGAATTGCAATTTTTGCAGGATTATTTATTTCCTTTTTGGTATTTGCCAAAATTTCAGAACCGGACAAAATTAGATTCCTATTCGGAGCATCACTAATCTTGTTCTTTACAGGGTTTTTTGATGATTTGATGGATGTACCACCTATCAAAAAAATGATCTTTCAAGGTGTTAGTACCAGTGTGATCTTTTATGGGGGGTTTAGAATTATGAATCTTGATGGTATTCTATGGTTGCATGAAATTCCGGTGTTACTTCAATTTCCATTGACTTTATTCCTGGTAATAATGTTCACCAATGCCTACAATTTTATTGATGGCGTAGATGGACTGGCAGGTAGTCTTGGAGTTGTAACTTCATCTTGTATGGGAGCCGTGTTTTTTCACTACGGCAAATTCGACTATGCGTTACTCTCTTTCTGCATAACCGGATCGCTGCTTGGGTTCTTATTCTTCAACTTCTCCCCCGCCCGAATATTTATGGGAGATACAGGGTCGCTTGTGATTGGATTTCTGCTTGCTGTTTTGAGTATTGAATTGCTTAATACAGGTGTTAATGAACCGAATATAGCTATTAATCCCTCTTTCATAATCGCCATCCTCTTCGTTCCCTTGTTTGATATTGCAAGAGTCTTTGCTATCAGAGTATTCAATGGAACATCGCCTTTTCATGCAGACCGAAATCACTTACATCATTTAATTTTAAGATATGGCTTTGGTCATAGGAGTACGGCGTTAATGATGGCTGCTTTCAGTCTCTTCTTTATTTCACTTCAATTAATATTTCCCAATATTCCGGTCAACTTATTTATTTTAACAACACTTTTGTTGATGTTGATAATAATAAATCCCCGAATTCTTGGCGTATTCGCAACAATTCATCATTCCTTTTTTGGAAACAGAAGACATAACGATATAGGAATAGATGCCAATTAATTATTAATCTCTTTTGAATGCCAATTTTTGGTGTTCCGACTATTCGAAATTGCATAGAAATTCTTTACGATTCAGAAAAACAAGTACCTTTGTTTTCTGACATCAATAAACTATGCGATCAATTTCTCTGACTTCACTACTTCTAGTTCTCTTTTTTTCCAACACTTTGGTAGCTCAACAAAGAGATTCGGTCATCATTCGAAATATTTACACATATGCTCTTGAACAAGGAAAAGCTTATGAGTGGCTTGAGTATTTG
Source organism: uncultured Bacteroidota bacterium (assembly GCA_963814475.1). Classification (GTDB taxonomy): domain Bacteria; phylum Bacteroidota; class Bacteroidia; order AKYH767-A; family OLB10; genus JADKJB01. The sequence continues at coordinate 52,144 of CAWFDA010000023.1, forward strand.
AGTACTAAAATAGGACCTCGCTTGAGTGGTTCTGAAGGTGCCGAAAAGGCCGTGAATTGGGCTAAGTCTGTGATGGAAGCACAAAATAATGGTCGTGTTTATCTACAGGATGTTATGGTTCCGCATTGGGTTCGAAATGACAAGGAACAATTGACCGTTATTTCATCAGGCAAAAAAACTGATCTGCGAATTTGCAGTTTGGGTGGTAGTATCCCCACTCCACCAAAAGGACTTAAGGCACAAGTAGTAGAAGTTAAAAGTTTGGATGATTTGGAAAAATTAGGTGCTGAAAAAGTTAGAGGCAAAATCGTTTTCTATAATACAAGAATGGCCGACAAACATATTCACACTTTTAATGCGTACAGTGAGTCGGGCAAATACAGATGGGGAGGAGCTATGAATGCTTCAAAATATGGCGCTGTAGGTTCAATCACGCGCTCGCTCACTTTATCTATCGATGATTATCCACATACAGGGGCTATGGGATACACCGATACTCTAACAAAAATTCCTGCGTGTGCGGTTTCAACTATTGGTGCAGATAAATTAAGTGCGCTACTCCAAGAAAATCCTGCTGCTGAAATAGAATTGCTAATGAATTGCGAAACGCTACCTGATAAACTTTCATTCAATGTGATTGCAGAAATAAAAGGATCGCAATTTCCTAATGAAATAGTTTTAGTTGGTGGTCACCTTGATGCCTGGGATACCGGTCATGGTGCACACGATGATGGAGCAGGTTGTGTGCAGTCGATGGAATTGTTGCGTGCTTTTCGAGAATTAAAAATTCAACCGAAGAGAACCGTCAGAGTAGTGCTTTTTATGAATGAAGAAAATGGTTTGAAAGGGGCTAAGGAATATGCCCTCAAGGCTAAAGAAGCAGGTGAAAATCATATTGCTGCAATTGAGTCTGATGCGGGTGGATTTACTCCGCATGGCTTTTCGTATGCTAAAAATGATGAAGATAAGAATGCTAAATTTCTTTCCTTCAAACCTCTCTTTGAAGAATATGGTTTGTATCATTGGTTTGAAGGTGGTGCTGGTGCTGATATTAATCAACTCAAAGATCAAGGTACTTTTTTAATAGATTTAAGTCCTGACTCACAAAGGTATTTTGACTACCACCACGCTGAAACAGATACCTTCGATAAGGTTAACAAACGCGAATTGAGTTTGGGAAGTGCGGCAATGATTAGTTTGGTGTATTTACTTTCGGAATATGGGATGAACTAATGACTAGTTAATCTTTGCTCTACTTTTCTTTTTCTCCCCAACAAGTTTTTTGTCCGTAAGCCGTTCTTCCTTACTTGCTTTGGATGGGCGAGTCTTCTTTCGTGGTTTAGGTTTCGAAAATGATTTTGTAATTAAGGAAATAAACTTCTTCTTAACACCTTCTTTATTTTCAAGTTGCGTTCTTTTCTCTGAGCTTATGAGACGTAAAACACCTTCTTCACTAATTTTATTGACGAGTTTTTCTATCAACAATTCTTTTTCTTCATCGGTTAGAATTTTAGACCCGGGGATATCAAAATAAAGTTCCACTTTAGTAGCCACTTTATTCACATTTTGGCCTCCTTTGCCCCCTGAAGTGGTAGCTTTAAAAATTGCTTCCTGCAAAAGTAATTCAGGGAGAGTTGACTTTATCATTTGAATTTTTTTATACTTACTACGAAAAACAGCAGGACTAAATTATTTTGAATTTATCAGCATCTTTCATTACAGGAAATGATTTTCTCAATTCATCAAGTTGTTTACTTTTCAAAGTACATGTTTCAACAGCTTCTCTATTTGGTTTAATGGTACTCACAATCATTGCCAGTGGATCCAAAACAATACTATCACCTGAGTGAAGGACATTATTTCCATCCATACCTATTCTATTGAGGCCTGCTACAAAACATTGATTTTCTATTGCGCGTGCAATAAGCAAATGTTTCCAAGGGAAACTTCTGCGTGCGGGCCAGTTGGCTATATAAATCATTAAATCGATTTCCCCCTTACTGCGACTCCAAACCGGAAAACGAAGATCGTAGCAAATGAGAGGACAAATGTTCCATCCATTTAATTCAACAATCAAACGTTCTTCCCCATGCTCGTAAGTTTTATCCTCTTTAGCCATTCTAAAGAGGTGGCGTTTATCATAATATTCTATTTTTCCGTTGGGTTGAGCCCAAATAAGTCGGTTAAAATATTTGTTCTTTTCTTTGATAATTAAACTTCCACAGACAACGGCATTTTTGTTTTCCGCCACTTCCAACATCCAAGTAATTGAAGGCCCGTCCATAGATTCAGCAAGAATTTTGGCGTTCATGGAGAACCCTGTAGAAAACATTTCAGGTAACAAAATGAGGTTCGTTGAATTCTTCCGAACTTCCTTTAGTTTTTTACTGAAATGCGCCCTATTTGCTTCGGCTTGTTCCCAAAACAGCGAAGTTTGGATTAAAGTAATTTTGAGATCTTTCATCATAACATTATATAGCTCGAAGTTTTTCAGCTGCCTTTTCTAATGTTGTGTCTTCTTTGGCAAAACAAAAACGAAGCACTTTTTGGTCATTGGGATTTTTATAGAATACTGAAATAGGAATTGCTGCTACTCCATGTTCCTTAGTTACTTTAACTGCAAATTCAGTGTCTTTTTGATCAGATATTTTAGAATAATCTAAAAGCTGAAAATAAGAACCGGAGCAATTCAATGGTTTGAAGCGAGAATCTTTTATCAAAGATAGAAACAAATCTCTTTTCTGTTGATAAAAGGCACTGATACCGGAATAATTATTTGCATCCGCCATATATTCAGCAAGAGCGTATTGAATGGGAGTGTTCACCGAAAAAACCTGGAACTGATGAACTTTTCGGAATTCCGCCATCAAATTTTCAGGAGCCAAACAATACCCGGTCTTCCAACCTGTAGCATGGAACGTTTTCCCAAAAGAAAATACAACAAAACTTCTATCGGCAAGTTTAGGATACCGCATCACACTTTGATGTTCATAGCCATCGAAAATAATATGTTCATATACCTCATCGCTCACAATAACGATATCTCGATTATGTGTAATTTTTTCGAGTTGATGCATATCCTTGGCAGTTAAAATGGCGCCGGTAGGATTATGCGGGGTATTAATCAAGATCATTCGGGTGCGCTGATTGATCATTTTTTTTACTTCATTCCAATCGATATGAAAATCGGATCCTTTGAGCTGAATTTGCACCGGGATGCCTCCGTTGAGTTCAATAGCAGGTACATAGCAATCGTATGCAGGTTCAAAAACAATTACCTCATCGCCTTCTTTAATTAGTGCTGTGATAGCAGAATAAATGGCTTGTGTACCACCGGAAGTAATAGTAATTTCTTTATCAGGATCATACGTTGCTGAATACAAATTTTGGACTTTAGCCGCAATTACTTCCCGCAAAGGCCGATAACCGGGCATGGGGGCATATTGATTATTGCCTGCCTTCATATTTCGGTTTATGAGTTCGATTAATTCTGCCGAAACAGGGAAATCGGGAAACCCTTGTGATAAATTTATAGCCCCGCATTCATTGGCCAATCCCGACATAATTGTGAAAATGGTGGTGCCTGTTTTATGTAATTTAGATTTTATAGCTCCCGGAAAATTCATAGTGTGTGTTTCAAATTGGAATAAAAAGTAAATTTAGTTAAAAATGTGGGTACTGATATAGTAAAATTAAAAACTGGTTAATTTACTATGAGAATCATATAATTAAAATATTAACAAATTTTTATGTAGGCTAATTTGAAGAGCTATTTTGGGAAGGCAAATTATCTCATTGAAATTACCATTAAAATTTGTGTTTTGTGCAAAATTACCCTAAAATAAATTATTTTTCTTATTTCTAAAAGTGAATTCTAAAATTAAAATTTCATCAAGAATTAATCACTGTGGCTGAATAATCTATTAATATAATATCTATTTTTGGTGAAAATGTAAATAATGAAAAAGCTGTTAAAGCCAGGCATTCGCTGGCTACTGATATTTATTCCTATTACATTTGTTTAAAAAGGTAAATTTTGTGTAGAATTGTTGATTAAAATTCAAAACTCAACTTTATGGAGGTAAATGTCCATCAGAATTTCACCAAAATGATACGTAACATACTATTATTTTGTATTTGTATATTTTCTGCTATAGGACTTACTTTTTTAATTAGTCAGCCCGAATTTTGATCACACAACTGAACTAAAAAATTTAAAATAATTTTAAAACTAAAAATATGTTCCTTCTACAACTCATCGTTTTATTAATTTGTATTTTCATTGGAGCTCGTATGTCAGGTATCGGACTTGGCGTAATGGGAATGGTTGGATTATTAATTATGATTTTTGGTTTTGGAATGAAGCCTGCGGATCCGCCTTTGGAAGTTATGTTAATTATTTTGAGTGTCGTAACTTCAGCAGCAGCATTACAAGCAGCAGGAGGCATGGATTACCTTGTGGAAATTGCAGGTAATTTACTTCGAAAAAATCCCAGGCAAATAACAATTCTTGGTCCATTTGTAACTTATTTATTTACCTTATTTGCAGGTACGGCGCACATCTCGTATTCCATTTTACCTATCATTGCCGAAGTTTCAACAAAGGCAAGAATTCGTCCAGAAAGAGCGCTGAGTATGAGTGTAACGGCTGCGCATATGGGAATTACTGCCAGTCCGGTTTCGGCAGCATCGGCAGCATTATTGACTGTTTTAGCTGCATCCGGAGTTGGGTTGGCCGATATCTTGATAATATGCATACCTTCAACTTTAATTGGGGTTTTAGTAGGAGTTCTTTTTGTGATGAAACGTGGTAAAGAGTTGGATAAAGATCCTGAGTTTTTGGAGAAAATGAAAGATCCTGCATTCGCTGAAGCAATAAATGGAAGTGGAACAGCAAAAGAGGTAACACAGAAAAAGGGAGCGGTTAAATCTGTACTTTTTTTCGCTCTGGGCGTAGCAGCTGTTGTTGCCATGGGGTCTTTTCCTGCTATACTACCTGATTTTTCAGGGGTAGAAAACTTTACTCCAAGCTTTACTGTGGGACCATCCGGTAAAGTTCAAATGCCTTCTATGATCATGATAGTCATGTTGGCTGTTGTGGCTTTCATCATTCTGTTTGCAGACACCAAAGCAAGTGATGTTACCAAAGCTAGTCTGTTTTCATCGGCAGGTTCGGCAACAATATCAGTATTCGGAGTTGTTTGGATGAGTGGTACTTTCATGGATCATAATTTTGCGATAATAGAGGGAACTTTAGGCTCAATAGTTTCCAGTTACCCGTGGTTATTTGCATTGGCACTGTTCACGCTGAGTATTCTACTCTTTAGTCAAGCAGCTACCGCCAAAGCATTAATGCCCCTGGGATTGGCACTGGGATTGTCGCCTATATATCTCATTGCAATATTTCCCTCTGTAAATGGCCATTTTTTCATTCCGGGGTATCCTACTCTACTTACAGCAATTCAATTTGATAGAACCGGAACCACCAAAATAGGAAAGTATGTACTCAATCATAGTTTTATGCTTCCCGGAATTGTTACTGCAACAGCAGCAGTTATTGCAGGATTGGTGATAAGTAAATTTGTGGGTTAAAATTTAAAATAATGTCTAAACAAGCAGATGGCTATTCAGCGCTTCGCAAACTTCTCAATAATTTTAAAATAGATCACGAAAAAGAAACTTTCCAAACGATCACGGAAAATATTGAAAATGGTGTTTCATTTCGCGGAACGAATTTATGGGTCTTAATATTTGCGATTTTTATTGCCTCCCTTGGGTTAAATGTAAACTCACCTGCAGTGGTAATTGGTGCAATGTTGATATCTCCGTTAATGGGACCAATAATGGGATTGGGGTTATCGATGGGCATTAACAATTTGCCTTTATTACGTAGATCCATTTCAAACTATTTACTAGCTGCCGGAGTGGGGTTGGCAACCTCTACTATTTTTTTTATATTATCTCCATTAAGTGATGCGCATTCAGAAATTTTGTCTCGTACTTCACCTAACATTTACGACGTATTAATTGCATTCTTCGGAGGTTTTGCAGGAATTGTAGCAACGGCAAGCAAACACAAAGGAAATGTTATTCCGGGAGTGGCCATTGCAACTGCGTTGATGCCTCCTCTTTGTACTGCAGGGTTTGGTTTGGCAACTCTCCAAATTTCGTTTTTCTTTGGGGCATTTTATTTGTTCCTTATAAATACTGTTTTTATCGCTCTAGCAACCTTTATCACTATACGATTTCTCAAATTTCCGGTACATTATTCTCCAGAAATTGGTGAAAAATCAAAAGTTCGGAGGCTAATATGGGTAGTTGTAATAGTGACTTTACTTCCAAGCATCTATTTCGGTTATGATATAGTTCAACAAAATAAATTTTCGAAAAATGCAGAAAAATTTATTGAATTCGAAGGTGTCATTCCAAATGATTATTTGCTTAAAAAGGTAGTAGATCCGAAAAATAATTCCATACTATTAGTATATGGAGGGGCAAAAATTGATAGTCTTAAAATAAACTCATTGAGAGCAAAATTGAAGAATTATGAACTTGAAAATACCTCTTTGGAAATAAAGCAAGGTTTTGCTTACCTTAATGAAACTTACCAGGAAAATAAACAAGCAAAACAGTTGAACAATGTTCTTTTTGAGAAGGAAAATGAACTTAAATTTGCCACGTATCAATTAGATAGTATTAAAAATAGCGAAACTTTAGCTGCTAAAATATTAGAGGAAGCACAAGCATTGTATCCCTCAATTAACCAATTGAGCATCCGTAAAGAACCAATTGTTGTTGATAGTGTGCAACAGTTAATAGCAGTTGCTTTTATTGTTTTGAATGAACCTTTTAAGAAAAATGACTACAATCAATTTGAAAGCTGGTTAAAGGTTCGGGTGTCTGATGAAAAAATGAAAACTTACTTTATAGTAGAAAGAAAATAATTATGGACATTTAAAAATAATCGATCCCCTTGATTTACATATAAATTGTAAACAAAATTATGTATATCCTGTTACATTAAAAGGATTATAATGAAAATACCTGAAAATCTACTTTTTTATGGAAAGCATTTCTAAAGAAAATTTTTCTCCCTTCAAAAATAAATTACTTCAAAAAACAATAACTACTATTTAAAAGATGCTATTGAAATATGGAAAATCCTGAAATAGAAATCGAGCTGCTTAAAATGGAAGATTATCTCGATTTGAAAGAGAGCATGCTTATGGCATACGAGACATGGGGTGCCTATTGGAAAGAGTCCCAAATTCAAAAGCTGCTTGATCTTTTTCCGGAGGGTCAAATATGTATTAAAGCAAATGGTAAAATTATAGGAACCTCATTGGCCCTTATAGTTGATTACGACCGATTTGGCGATAACCATACTTACAATCAGATTACAGGCAACTACACGTTTTCAACACATGACCCAAGAGGAAATGTACTGTATGGTATAGAGATTTTTATTCATCCCGATTTTCGAGGAAAAAGATTAGCGAGAAGATTATATAATGCAAGAAAGGATCTCTGTGAAAAGCTAAATCTGAAAGGAATTGTTGCAGGTGGTAGAATGCCCAAATATCAAATGTATTCTAAGGAATTTACGCCTAAAGAATTTATTGATAAAGTTAAACGCAGAGAAATTTATGATCCAACGTTAACATTTCAACTAGCAAACGATTTTCACGTTCGAAAAATTTTAAAGAACTATATGCCCGGCGATGTTGAGTCAATGGAATTTGCTACGTTGATAGAATGGAACAATATTTATTATAACCCGGATCCTGAATCGTTCAATAGTAAAATATCAAATGTTCGATTATCGTTGGTGCAATGGCAAATGCGCTCATTCAACGATTTCAATGCACTTTGTGAACAAATAGAATTTTTTGTCGTTTCTGCATCGGGATATAAAAGTGATTTCATCATGTTTCCTGAGTATTTTCATGCTCCGTTGATGGCCGGTTTTAATCATTTGCCTGAAGCAGATGCCATTAGAAAACTTGCAGATTATACATCGCAATTAAAGGAAAAATTTGTGGAATTTGCGATTAAATATAATGCCAATATTATTACCGGTAGTATGCCCCAAATAAGAAATGGTAAACTTTTGAATGTTGGATATTTGTGCAGGAGAAATGGTTCTGTTGAAAAGTATGAAAAGTTACATGTAACCCCTAGTGAAAAAACTGCATGGGGAATGAGTGGAGGTGATTCGTTAAAAGTTTTTGACACTGATTGCGGTAAAGTTGGAATTCTCATTTGTTATGATGTTGAATTTCCGGAACTATCGCGGATACTTGCAGACGATGGAATGAATATTCTTTTCGTTCCTTTCCTTACGGATACGCAAAGCGGTTATATGAGAGTTCGTTATTGCGCTCAAGCACGAGCAATTGAAAATGAATGTTTCGTTGCCATTGCAGGAAGTGTTGGCAACTTACCGAAGGTGCGTAACATGGATATTCAATATGCCCAATCAGCAGTGTTTACTCCTAGTGATTTTGCTTTCCCCGCTGATGCGATAAAAGCTGAAGCAACACGCAATACCGAAATGATTTTGATTGTAGATGTAGATTTAGATTTACTGAAAGATTTACACTACCATGGTTCCGTGAGAACGCTTACTGATAGGAGAAAGGATTTGTATTCATTGACCAGAAATAATTTGAATACGGATGCAGACGATTGATTACGAATAAAGAAATCGGTCATCTTTTAACATTTCGATTTAAAATCTAGAGAGCAGAGCGTCTTTTTAGCACGAAACTGCGTCTTTGTTTTGTTCGTCCAAACTTTACTTTCATTTTGATAACCATGCAAAGAAGTCTATTATTAGTTTTATCCATCTTGTTAACATTCAATGCTTTCGCTCAGCAACAGCTAGGGTGCAGCACCGAAAAATACCAGGAAGAGGCATTTCAAAAAATGCCATGGCTCAAAGAAAACCAAGCCAAATCAGACCAAATTTTGTACAATTTGGCTCTTTCCGGAAATTATCAGCAAAGAAATTCTTCTGTCATTTTAACGATTCCGGTGGTCGTTCACATCATGCATTTGAACGGTCCTGAAAATATTTCAGACTCGTTGGTTATTGCATCGATAGATGAACTCAATTTACGTTTTCAAAATGGTGCTTCTTATTTTGATTCAACAGGAATCGATACACAAATTCAATTTTGTCTTGCTTCTGTTGATCCTTATGGAAGTCCAACAACCGGAATAACACGAACGGTTACTCTGATACTACCAACAAGGAAGTACTCCTGATGCTACGGATTGGAATATGAAAAATCTTACTCGATGGGCACCTCATCTTTACTTAAATATTTGGGTTATTAACAGTCGTCCCTGCGGGATCTAACGTTGCCGGCTATGCGACAATGCCCTCCTCAGCGGGAAATTCAATAGATGGTATTGTAGTACTTCATCCATATTTAAATAATAGTTATGTGCTAACTCACGAAGTGGGACATTATTTAGGTCTCCATCATACCTTTTATGAAGGATGTAAAAATGATAATTGTTTACTCGATGGTGATCAAATTTGTGATACCCCTCCCGATCAGAGCAGTGATTATATTTGTCCCTCCAATTCCTGCTCAACAGATGTAAATGATACAACGGGATTGAGTCCTTTTTTTACAGATGTTAATGAACTTCCAAATTACATGGACTATACCAATTGTTCATTATCATTTAGCGAAGGACAAAGCGAAAGAATGACTAATTCGTTAACGGTACTTCGCCCACAATTACTACTTTCAAATGGTTGTGGAGCTCATCCGGGAGGAGCTATTCCGATACCTTCTTTTACATCAGCTAATGGTTGTCCGAGTATACTATTTACAAATACCAGTTTAAATGGCGTTGGGGCTTCGTGGGATTTTAATGGTGATGGGTTGATTGATGCTGCAGGGAATTACGTGACATATAACTTTCCATCCACCGGAAATTATTTGGTAACCATGTATGCCAATGGATACGGGGGGATAGATTCAATTACACAAAGTGTTTATGTACAAGTACGTCCCTATCAGAACTATCCACTCAAAACAACTTCGGGAATTGTATTATCACTCATTGAACAATCGTTTGCATTTTGTGCGGGATCCACTGTTACTCTTTACGGAGAGCCGGGTATGGTTTCATATAACTGGTCGACAGGAGACACCACCCAAAATATTTCATTTATACCGTCCTCTACATTTAACATCACACTCACCTGTGTTGATTCCTCAGGCATATCGTGGACCACTTGCACACCGGCACATGCAGTTGAAGTACCGGTTACAATTCCTCCTGTACTTACTGTGTTAAATCATGGTCCTGATTTCTGCATGACCGATATGGGATCTACTTTAACGATACATGCTAATTTTAGTCCGCTTATGTTGTTTAACGTTTGGTTTGGTCCATCTTCCACCATACCAAATTTCAGCGATTCAATGTTAACATTTACGATTACAGGAATCTACAACACGTTTTTTGTAAATCAAACCGATAGCAATGGGTGCATGTCTACTTCAAATATTCTTAATTTAAATCTGCATTACGTTCCATTTGGTTTATCCACAACACAAAGTGGCGACACACTATTTTGTTTATCCCCAAACGTTACTACGCAATGGTATTTTAACGGCGCTCCCATTCCCGGAGCCATAGGACAAAGCATTGTTATGACGGCAACAGGATGTTATGCTGCGTATGGTTGGTATTCAAATCCCGGGTGCGGAATATTAACCGATTCTATTTGTCATATATCAACAGACATTATTGATTTAACATCAGAAAACATTTCAATTGGCCCCAATCCGGTAACGGAAATAATACAAATTCATGGGATCACAAAAACAACAAATTACACTATTCTAAATGCCATAGGTAAAGAAATACTTTACGGAAGCGTTGAGGAGTCGGGTACAATTTTCGTTAAAGAATTAAGCTCGGGTATGTACTTTTTGAGGGTAGGGAATTGGGTTTTCAAGTTTGTGAAGGAGCCTTAAGGGGAAATTATCGCCACACCCTAGTCCTCTTGCAGCCGGAATAATATGAATAATGAAGGTTTTGAGGCAAAATATCCATTAAAAAGCAAACTAAACATACGCTTATTAACACCGTATTCTTCTGTTTATTAGCATATTACAACAATATTGTTAATCCTGTTGCAAATATTACAGATTGCATTATCTTTGCAGTCCCTTAATAAAAACTACAACCTGTAGAAAAACGTATTAAGGTAGTTCTTCACCTATTGGCCTCACACGTGTTCTAGTCCCGACGAACGTCGGGATAATTGAAGCGGGGAAACTATAATCTTCTCACTGTAAAAACAGCGAGAAGGTTATTCCTCCTTAGCTCAGTTGGTTAGAGCACATGACTGTTAATCATGGGGTCCCTGGTTCGAGCCCAGGAGGGGGAGCATAAGGGCGGTGCAACAGCACCGCCCCTTTTTTAACTTTTTTCAATATGTTTAAGACAACCATCAATCAAAAAACTTTAAAATTCATTCCATTTATAACTGACGATTCAAAGTTGGTTAGAGTCCCGACGTACGTCGGGATTAATCATGGGTCCCTGGTTCGAGCCCAGGAGGGGGAGCGTAATCAAAAACGCCATCGGAAACGGTGGCGTTTTGTTTTTCTGCCACTGTATTTCATTGATAGTCTAGGTCAATACGAGGAATGCTTCATTCACTCTGCTGGTTCGATACGAGATTTCGTCAAACTCCAGTTTTTCAGAATTATTCAGAAAAAGCATATATTGCCTTCTCAAAATTTATTCCCTTATAAAAAAGAACTCGAAATATGAAACTACTCATAAAGGTCATAGCAATGGGGTTCCTATTGCAATTTTCAATAGGAATCACTCCCGTTCTTGCTCAAGTCACGGAACATTATTTTAGCGATGCCGAGTCCAAAGACGGTAGCGCAAGTTGTCATATCAAATACAACAATTCAATCATCGTTGGGGGACAAAGTTTTGATCGTTATCGTCATCAGCCGGTAGTTATGAGGGTGGATACAACCGGCAATGTGCTTTGGAAAACATCAGATACCGATACTGCCTTCTATACCGGGGTATATCAACGGATTTGGAAATTGATGGATGGAAATAACGGGTTCGTATATGCATTGTGTGGGTCATCGACTTACAATTACAATTCAGTAGAATGGTGGAAAATAAATCCTGCTAGTGGTGTTGTGATCTGGAAGAAAAAAATAAACGGGCTGACACTTGATTCCTATTCACAATTCCATCTTGTTGATTACGACGCTTCCAGTTTTATTGTTGTTTTTAAACCAACAATGAACCAAATGAAGATCGCTTTCATTGCAAAATCAACCGGTGATACCCTCTCTACAAAAGTGTTGTTCAATGGATCTGTCGACTACTTTAAATTTGGAATTTGTATTGATGCACAGAAGAATATTTATTACAGTAAAGGTGATACGATCTGCAAACGACTTGCATCAAATCTAGATAGTATCGCCTGGGCGGTTCAATATCCTCTTGCCGCTGTAGAATATTACAGTCATCTGTATCATGATTCAACAACAACCGGGTTATATTGTATCGGAAATGCAAATACTGTTAATGACAATGGAAAAATTGTAAAAATTAATCCGCTCAATGGTTCCTGGGTATCAACCTACACAACAGCTGGTTGGTTGCAAAGATGCTATGATATTAAAGTTCATGGGCCTGATGTATATGTGATGTGGGAATCAATAGTTACCGACCAGGGCTATTTTCTAAGTGTCACCAAATATGAAATGGCCACTGCAACAGAAAAGTGGCATTGCTCGTACGTGGTGACCGGAGTTGGCACTCCGGTTGACCCTAACTATGATGAACAGCATTCGAATTCATTGGATATTGATGACCAGGGCGATGTTTATGCAACAGGAATCTATGCCAAGGCAACAACTAAGGGAACCTGGTGTGTGGTAAAAGTTGATGGGGTTTCCGGAATTCCTGTGTATGAAAAAACCATTGCCTTAGACACTTCTATTCAAGATGTTGCCAGTTCTGGCAGGGTAGCTTGTGTTATCAATAATAAAATGTATTTTATCGGAGAGCTGGAAACACAATATTACAACTCAACCAGCGGACATTCCACTTTGGCTTTTGTTGAACTAAATCAAAATTCTGGTAATGTAATCAGCCTGGAATATCTTGGTGGTAATTACCAGTTCCCGTCCAAGACACTTCAAATTGAACCGTACCTGTCGAATCAAACCCTGGTGATGAAACAAGTCGGCAGAAAGGTCAAACTAGAAATGTATGATTACAATAAGAATGTGATTTGGGAAGAAGAAATCATGGGATATTATTTTTTAAACGGAGGTCAGGCGACGGTTTCTCCAACTGGTGATATTTATATGACTGCTTATTTGAGGGGCCCGGAACCTGAAACGCCGTTTTATGATAATCAGGTAGATAGTATCATTGTTTACAAATTAAATGGTTCCGGCAACATATTGAATACATACGGCTTTTACGTTGGAATTTCTGACGCGTTCCCTGTTGAAATCCATGCCGACAGTGTCAATGCACTTCTCTTTTATCAGAAAGACGATTCAGTTTATTGCAGAAAAATTATTCCCACTTCGATTTCAGCGGAATATAATGCACATATTAAACATCACGACCACCCTTCCGGATCCAAACTTTGTTTCAATGCAAATGCGTCCTTTGCATATCTTTTTGGGAGGAAGAGCAGTGGCGCAAAGGTGATTGAGATTAATAAATCTACAATGGCTATGACCGACGTCTTTTCATTCAATCTGCAGCATTTGCTTATTCCCAATTATGTCCGCGGCCTGAATTCAAATACCGTACTTGTAGCCGGTAATGGTAATGCTGCAACTGAAGCGCTTTTGATTTATGATATTGGCGCCCAGGACACCATTTGGGCTAAAACATATGGGTTTGTTCCTTCACCCGGAATTATTAAATATGCTCTCGACGATACCCAGACCTATTTGTATCTGATCAGCAGAACCAGTCTGGCAACAAAGATTAAAAAAGTAAAAGTGCTGGATGGTTCCCAGGTTTGGGAATATATTTATACTGGAACAGTAGGTACATATAATAATCCATTGGATATTTCCCTTGATAACCAGTTAAGTCAACTGATAGTTTCAGGTATTGAATACAACTCCACTACCAACTGGCTGGAAGCATTAACTCTTGTGCTAGATACATCAGGCAATGCGCTTGATACATTGATTTATTCCGGTGAATTCGCAGGAGACAATTACGCATTATGTACACAAGTGCTTCCGGATGGAACGCATTGGATAGGCGGAAACCTGAATAAAAATGCATATGGATTGGCTGGATTTATAATGAAAAAAATTCCTTGTACCACTTCCTTCAACACCATCAATGCACTGGGTTGCGGCACATATAATTCTCCCAGCGGAAACTATACATGGAATATCAACGGAACATATACCGATACCATTTCAAGTGTGGGAGGATGCGACAGCATTCTAACCATAAACTTAACAATTATTCCGCCTGTTACTGTGACCATAACTGCAACCGGATCTACAACATTTTGTCAGGGCGACAGTGTGTTGCTGTCCGGAACACCTGGATTTGTCTCCTATCAATGGTACAATAGGACTTTCTTAATCCCAGGTGCAACTCAGGCAAATTATTATGCAAAAAACCGGGGGCGGTTCACTTGCATTGCCAGCGATGGGATTTGTTCAGATACATCAAATATAATCCAGGTTTATGTTCCTTGCGTGCCATTAGGTCCAAATCACAATCGTGAATTGGAAACTGGCGACCAGGATGAACAGCTTTTGGTTTATCCAAATCCAGGTCGTGGTCAATTTTCTGTAGAATCAGTGCCGGGCCAACTTAAAATTTACAATTGTACCGGCCAATTGATCTATAGTAAAAAGACAACAAACAACTCACATACAATCGACCTTTCGGAGTATCCTGATGGATTATACAGTTTTACACTTGAAGCGGAGAATCGATTTCAGATAAATAAAGTATTGTTGATTCGTTGATTTGCCACATTGCCAATCGCACTGATTCCGATAAATGGAAGCTATTAAATAATCCTTATGAAATTTGAGGCCTGTTTTGCAACGCATAATATTGTGTTAACTCATTGAATATCACAAGATCACCCCTAAACCGGTTTGATACTTCCTGATCTTCGGGAGCATAAGGGCGGTGCAACAGCACCGCCCCTTTTTTAACTTTTTTCAATATGTTTAAGACAATCATCAATCAAAAAACTTTAAAATTCATTCCATTTATAACTGACGAATCAGCGTTGGTTAGAGTCCCGACGTACGTCGGGATTAATCATGGGTCCCTGGTTCGAGCCCAGGAGGGGGAGCATAAGGGCGGTGCAACAGCACCGCCCCTTTTTTAACTTTTTTCAATATGTTTAAGACAACCATCAATCAAAAAACTTTAAAATTCATTCCATTTATAACTGACGATTCAAAGTTGGTTAGAGTCCCGACGTACGTCGGGATTAATCATGGGTCCCTGGTTCATTCGAAGCAAGTCGCGGATGGATCAAAATAGAGTGAGTTTAGCGCCGCCTTTTTTTACAAACTTTTTAATTTATTTCTACAATGTTTTTCGTTTACATTATTTATTCCAAGTCTTTCAACAAATATTACATCGGTCATTCGGATGATCCTGAAAGAAGATTGTTGGAGCACAATGATCCAAAGTATCACAAGTACACTTCAAAATACAGGCCGTGGGAAATGAAAGCAACTATTGCTATTGGAGACATACGCGGCGATGCAATGAAAGTTGAATCCTACCTCAAGGATTTGAAAAGCAGAAAAATAATCGAACAAATTATTAACCGGCAAAACGATCAGGAATATATCGACTATTTAATAAAAAAAGCGCTAGTTGGTTAGAGTCCCGACGTACGTCGGGATTAATCATGGGGTCCCTGGTTCGAGCCCAGGAGGGGGAGCGTAATAATCAAGCACTTACGACTTAATTGTTGTAGGTGCTTTTTTTATTTGCACACTTTAGGGTCATTTTGCATATTTCAGGCAACAGATGGTTCATGTTTCTTCGAACACTTTTAAAGGGATAAATTCCTAAAACTCACTAAGGGAAGAATACTTCAGTAATTCAAAGAACCTGAATCCATAATGTAAGAAAAACTGTAAGAAATCTCACCGTTTTGCAACTTTTTCTAAATATGGCAGTATAAAGCCTAAAAAAAAGACATGAAAAAGTTCAGCTTAATCCTGTTATCTGCTCTGGTATTTAACAGTTATTATTCAGTTGCACAAATTGATAACCTTTCTAATATGAGTTCTGAATGGGTTCGTAGTTCAGCAAGAAATGCGGCAACTGATGCGGCAGATATTGTGGTTTACAATCCTGCGGGATTAACGAAGCTTGAAAACGGGTTACATATTAATTTTAGCAACCAGTTTTTATTTCGCAAGCCAAATCATCAATATGATATTGGAATGGGCGAAGGAATGCGTAAGTATGAGCAACAAAGTGCCGACCTCTTTCTGCCTAATTTGTTTCTCACTTATAAAAAAGATAACTGGGCTGTTTTTACCGGTGCGTTTATGAGCGGAGGCGGTGCATCCATTGATTATTCAAAAGGATCTATAACCACCGACTTAATCGGATTACAGGCGTTAGGAGAAGCACAGGGAGCATATACTGCCGTTAAAGATCCAACCTTAAAGGCAAGTTCGTTTTATCTTACAACCACTTTGGGTGGAACCTATTCTTTTTCGGAAATGATTTCTGTTGCATTGGCCATAAGATATATCAATGCAAAAAACACAACTGATGCAGGATTAACTCTCACCTCATCACCATTTGGACTTACCGACATGCCCCTTGTTCTCGATGCTGAATACAATGCATCCGGTATTGGTGAAGTAATAAGTATATGTTTGAAGCCATTCGATAAATTTCTATTCACCGCTCGTTACGAAACAAAAGTTAAACTTGATTTCAAAACAAAAACCAATACGGATGATTTCGGCGTAACAGTAAACAGTGAAAAAAACAGGCGTGACTTACCCGGTGTACTGGCCTTTGGAGCATCGTATGAAATTAACGATCAGATTAAAGTGCTTGGTGAATACAATTACTACATGCAGAAAAATGCCGACTGGGGAAAGTCATCGGAGCTTACCGGAAATGCACCGCTTGCTGATCTGGCAGGAGACGCTTCTGCATACGCCATGGGTTTGGAATACAAATTAACTGACAAGTTTTTGGTGAGTGTTGGTGGTGGTTATACAAAATTTGATTATACCAATAAAGAAGGGTATTATGCTTCATTAGGAACTTTTGAAGTTGTTCCTGATGATAATTGGAATATTAACGCAGGATTTAAATATGAAGTATCAAAAATGTTGTCGGTAAATGCAGGATATATGCAGGCAATCTACCAAAAAGACCAACATGTAAATGCATTAATGGCTTATCCGCTTGAAGTTGATGTTACAGTCAATAATTCAATCCGTATAGCTTCCCTTGGAGTAAATCTTTCTTTTTAAAACTTCTATTAATTAAAATATAATAAAAAGCAGGATGCTCAAATGAGCATCCTGCTTTTTACTTTTTATAAAGTGTGCTCACAAAATATTTGATGCAGTTTTTTAACTCTGCTAAATATCTTTAGGTTATATGGCTGAACGTGAAATAATGCGATTGCGCTTAACATTACGGCTCCGTTTTCATGGCAATTCTGATTCAAGAGAAACCGGAAGTGCAGTTGAATTCTAACCTCGAATTGAACTAAACGAAACTATTTTTTAAATATAGTTACCCCAAGAATAACCATAACGGCTACTATTACAATAAAAACAAAGAAAATGATTTTAGCTATGGAAGCTGCGCCTGCTGCGATTCCGGTAAAACCAAAAATTCCCGCTATGATTGCGATAACGAAGAATATTGCTGCCCATTTTAACATATGATTGTGTTTTTATATTGTTAGCTAATTTTAGAATTGCATTTTAATAGTTGTCATTTTTTAATTGACTTTTCATCAATTTTGATTTTGCAGTGTTCAAAGAATCTTTAAAATTATTATCAATGATGATTGACCGGAAACAATGATACAAACTTTATTTCTTTACATTTTCCATTAAACTATAACCAATCAAAAATTTAACCAATTAAAATAAAGAGGGAAAGGACGTTTTGAGTTTAAAAATGTGTACAATTTTACTCATAATGAGTATAGTAGTGAAATAAATTACTCCAAAAAGAATGACTCTTACTATTTCCTTACATGGAATTCCTATTAGAATGTTCAAATTTCCATTCTAATTAGTACCCTTGTTTTTTTTGGGAGCACTTTCAATTTGTGATTTTTTAATCCCTTTTTTCAATGAAACATGTATAGCGACTTGCTCAGCTTTAAGGCAGTTTTTGTAAATATGCCAATTTATTGTACATTTGATCAAATATTGTTTCTTTCCTACCTATGAAAAAGCTCCTATTTTTACAGCCTTAACATTCCTGCTACCCTTGTTTTCCCTTTCTCAAGTAATTGAATGGCAAAATACTATTGGAGGGAGTGAACAGGATATCCTTCGGTCAATAGCCCAAACTTTGGATGGAGGGTATATTTTAGGAGGACATTCCGGTTCCAATATTTCAGGTGACAAAAACGAAGACTGCAATGGTGGGGCAGATTACTGGATCGTAAAGACCAATGCCAGGCACCATTCAATGGCAGAATACCATTGGAGGAAGTGGAAGTGAGGCTCTTTTTTCCATTGTGCAAACTTCAGATGGTGGGTATATTTTGGGAGGATATTCCCATTCAAACATTTCAGGGGATAAAACTGAAAACAGCAATGGTGCTACTGATTACTGGATTGTTAAAACCGATGCACGGGCTAATATTCAATGGCAAAATACCATTGGGGGAAGTGGATATGATTATCTTACTTCCATTGACCAAACTTCAGATGGAGGATATATTTTAGGCGGTTATTCTAGTTCCAACATTTCAGCCGATAAAACTGAAAACAGCATTGGTAATTCTGATTATTGGATTGTAAAAACCGATTCATTAGGAGTCATCCAATGGCAAAATACAATTGGAGGAAGTGAGCTTGATGTACTTTCTTCAATTGCCCAAACTTCAGATGGAGGATATATTTTAGGAGGTTATTCCAATTCGGACATTTCAGGCGATAAAACCGAAAATAGCAATGGTAATTGGATTACTGGATTGTAAAAACTGATTCTCAGGAATTATTCAATGGCAAAATACAATTGGAGGAAGTGGATATGAATATTTTCTTCCATTTCCCAAACATCAGATGGAGGGTATATTTTGGCGGGAATGTCCACATCCAACATTTCAGGAGATAAAACTGAAAATAGTGAAGGTAATTGTGATTTCTGGATTGTAAAAACTGATTCCATCGGAATTATTCAATGGCAAAATACAATTGGTGGGAATGATGAAGCGATGAACTTTATTTCGTTACTCAAACCACCGATGAAGGATATATTTTGGGCGGTAAATTCCGTTTCAAATATAGCAGGTGAGTAAAACGGAAAATTCAACAATCCATATGAATTACTGGATCATAAAAATCGATTCAGTTGGAACTTTAATTGGCAAAAGACTATTGGAGGGACTGGATGATGATCTTAAGTCATTAACCAAACTTACTGATGGACAATATATTTTTGGCGGATATTCCTATTCAAACATTTCTGGGGATAAAACCGAAAGCAGCAATGGTGATGATGATTTTTGGATTGTTAAAAATTACAGATAATTACAATTTAATTTCTGGTAATTTATTTATCGATGATAATAGTAACGGCATTCAGGATGTCGGAGAGACTTAATTTCCTGAACATATTGTACGGAAAGCACACCGGTCGCTTTAGCTTTTCTGATCAAAATGGAAATTATGATGTTTCTGTTCTTGATACAGGAAATTATTCGGTTTCACCTGATTTAATTAATTATTACAATAGCTGTTCCGATATCACACAGTGCCACTTTTACAGGTATTCAGCAAACCGATAGTCTGAATGATTTTGCATTTCAGCCGGCTGGAATTTTTAATGATTTGTGTGTGCATATTACACCACTAGGTCCGTTTCGTTCCGGATTTAATCAAAGCTATATGATCACCTATGAAAATGTAGGAACCACTACATTAACACCAACAGTTATTTTCTTTCCCGATAACGATGTGAGTTTTGTCAGTGCCACTCCTGCTGCAAGTACGGTTACTTTAGATTCGCTGATTTGGAATTTTGGATCGCTGGCTCCTTTTCAGTCGGGACAAATATTAATTACAGTAAACGTGAATATCGGTGTGCCTATAGGAACATTAATTAATTCCGGTGTCCACATAGAACCACTTGCCGGCGATGCCAATCCGGGCTGCAATCAGTCGTATTGGGAAGTTTTTACAACCGGAAGTTATGACCCAAATGATATTCTTGTTGATCAAGATACACTCTTATCCACTCAGTTTCCAAATCCACCATTCTTAGAGTATCTTATCCGTTTTCAAAATACGGGTAACGACACAGCATTTACCGTAAAGATTCTTAACCTCATCGATACCACTAAACTCGATTTAAGCACTTTTGAATTTGTTGCTTCTTCACATCCTGTGAATCTCAGTTGGATTCCATGGGAACGGAATATGCAATTTATGTTCAACAACATTCTGCTTCCCGATAGCAATGTAAACGAACCACAAAGTCATGGGTTTGTCCGTTATCGCATTAAGCCAAAATCAAATTTAATAGCAGGCGATTCCATTACAAATAATGCAGCAATCTATTTTGATTTCAATGATCCTGTCATAACGAACACCGCCTATACGCACATTGTGTTACCGACTTCTTTACCTGAAATAACTACATCTGATAATTTACTTCTGTATCCGAATCCTGCTAATACAACGCTTCACCATTGAGACCCGCATGTTGCCATCATTGGAAGCAAATTAATATCTCTGATGTTGCCGGCCGTACGCTTCTTACAAAAACGCTTGATGGAAATTCAACCAAACACCAAATTGATATTGCATCATTTTCAGCGGGAATTTATTTTGTGCAGGTGATGGAGAAAGGAATTCAAGGGGCAGGTTTGTGAAGGAGTAGAGTTTTATAACATTTTATAAAAATTCCTTTGGGATGTTTTGTAAATTGTTATTTATCAACTATTTACATTACTTTTACAAATTATATTATACGCATTTGCATATAATAGCATTAATTTTTACAAGACTATATCCTTTTGCATATAATTTTGTATATTTGTATGAAATAGATGCAATCGCATATAATGAAACCACTCAATCAGTTTGTAAAAGAGAAAAGAAGAGAGGCCAAACTTAATCAGGAACAATTCGCTGAACGATCGGGGGTGGCACTTACTGTTTTAAGAAAAATAGAACAGGGAAAGGAAAATATTAATCTGGAGAAAGTGAACCAGGTGCTTAAAATGTTTGGTCACACAATGGCTCCTGTAAAAATTCAGGATCTGGAATTTAAAAATCAAACACATTAAGAATGCGTAGTGCAGAAATATTTTATAACGATACACTTGCCGGTATTCTTACAGAAACGGATGATGGAATGTATACTTTCCGGTATGATGAAGAGTATATCAAAATGCACCCTGATAAATTCATTACTTTTTCGATGCCGGTAACCGGAGAGATATACACTGAGAAATATCTATTCGCTTTTTTTGAAGGCCTTATTCCGGAAGGGTGGTTATTAGACATCGCATCTAAAAACTGGAAAATAAATCCTAATGACAGAATGGGATTACTGATGGCTTGTTGCCAAAATTGCATTGGTGCAGTTAGTGTGAAGCCAATACATGTTGAAGATGAAAATGAATAGGAGGTGTTTATATTGTTATAAGGATCTCGATTCGAAAATCGGTGGGGATTATCATGCGCAATGTAGTGTAGATTTTTTTGGAACAAAAGAATCTCCGGCATTAGCATTATTCGCTAAATCAAATGGCGGATTTAGCGCAAAAAGTTGTTGAAAGAAGTGTTGCCGTACCAGGAGTTCAGCCTAAGTTGTCATTGACTTTAGTAAAAGATACAATGGCAGATGGTAACAAGGGTCGCTTAACCATAGTTGGTGCTCTCGGAGGAAATTTTATTCTAAAACCACCTTCGGATGTTTTTCCTGAAATGCCACAAAATGAACATTTGACCATGCGCATGGCGGCAGCGTTTAACATTAATACTGTTAAATCAAGTTTGATTCGATTGCAATCGGGTGAATTAGCTTATATCACCAGGAGAGTTGACCGAAAGGAAAACGGAGAAAAAATTCACATGCTGGATATGTTTCAAATCATAGAAGCAACGGATAAATATAAGAGCTCCATGGAAAGAGTTGGGAAAGCTATTGGACAGTTTTCCAGCAATACACTATTGGATAAACTAAATTATTTTGAGTTAGCTGTTTTTTGTTTCCTTACAGGAAATAATGACATGCATCTTAAAAACTTTTCTATGATACAGGCGGGAGCGGATTGGGTATTGGCTCCTGCGTATGACTTGCTCAATGTGACAATTGTAAACCCTGATGACAAAGAAGAATTGGCCTTAACACTCGAAGGGAAAAAGAAAAAATTAAAGCGAATAAATTTTGAACATCTGGGTACAATTTTAGACTTAAATAAAAAACAGATTGATGGTGTTTTCAAAAGAGTATTCAATAGCAAACCTGCTGCTCTGGCATTGATCGAAAATTCATTTTTATCGGAAAAATTCCAGAGAGAATATATGAATCTTATGGAAGAGCGGTACAAAGCCCTGGAATAACCTGAAGTCTGAATTTTGCTGTTGGGACTTTTCTTCCTACCTTTACTCAAACACTGTCCTTTCCCATGAAAAAGCACCTACTCCTAACCGCCATAATCTCTTTCTTGCTGCCACTTTTTTCCCTTTCTCAGGTAATTGAATGGCAAAATACCATTGGAGGGAGTGACATAGATCAGCTTTATTCCATTCATCAAACTACAGATGGAGGGTATATTTTGGGAGGAACTTCTGATTCCAACATTTCTGGCGATAAAACGGAAAATAGCAATGGTCAAATGGATTACTGGATTGTAAAAACTGATCAGTTTAGGAGTAATTCAATGGCAGAATACAATTGGGGGAAGTGTTGAGTGATTACTTTACTTCCATTGCCCAAACCGCCGACGGAGGGTATATTTTGGGAGGAATTTCCTCTTCAAACATTTCAGGCGATAAAACAGAAAACAGTAATGGTGACTGGGACTTTTGGATTGTTAAAACAGATAGCTTAGGAGTCATTCAATGGCAAAATACTATTGGTGGGAATGACAAAGATGATACTTTATTCAATATCGCAAACTTCCGATGGAGGGTATATACTTGGAGGATATTCCAATTCCAATATTTCAGGCGATAAAACGGAAAACAGCAACGGGCAAGTAGGATTATTGGATCGTAAAAACAGATAGCTTAGGAGCCATTCAATGGCAAAATACTATTGGGGGGAATGTATGTTGATTATCTTTATTCCATTATGCAAACCACCGATGGAGGTTATATTTTGGGAGGAAGTTCTCAATTCCAATATTTCCGGTGATAAAACCGAAAATAGTATTGGGAGTATTGATTATTGGATTGTTAAAACTGATAGTTTAGGAGTTATTCAATGGCAGAATACTATTGGGGGAAGTGGATTGAGGATCTTCATTCCATAGCAGCAAACTTCCGATGGAGGATATATTTTGGGAGGATAATCCTATTCCAACATTTCAGGTGATAAAACTGAAAACTAGCAACGGCGAAAATGATTATTGGATTGTAAAAACAGATAGTCAAGGGAATATTCAATGGCAAAATACCATTGGAGGAAGTAAATGGGATGAGACTTTATTCCATTACTCAAACTTCAGACGGGGGATTTATTCTGGGAGGATATAGTCAATTCCAACATTTCAGGTGATAAAACGGAAAACAGCAATGGTGACTTATGATTATTGGATTTTAAAAACAGATAGTATTGGGAACCATTCAATGGCAAAATACCATTGGAGGAAGTGGATTATGATTGATCTTATTCAATTCCCCAAACCTCCGATGGAGGGTATATTCTGGGAGGATATTCCAATTCCAACATTTCAGGCGATAAAACGGAAAATAGTCAATGGAAGCTATGATTACTGGATTGTAAAAATTACAGATAAATACAATTTCATTAACCGGTAATTTATTTATCGATTCTAATAGTAACGGCACTCAGGATGTCGGGGAATTGCCAGTAACCAATAAAAAGATTACAGAAAGCACTACAGGTCGTTTTAGTTTTTCTGAACAAAATGGCAATTATAATGTTTCTGTTCTTGGATTCAGGAAATTATTCAGTTGCTCCCGATTTTATTAATTACTACAATGCTGTTCCTGCATCTCACAGCGCTACTTTTTCAGGAATTCAACAAACCGATAGTCTGAATGATTTTGCATTTCAGCCGGCAGGAGTTTTTAATGATTTGTGTGTTACCATTACACCACTTGGTCCGTTTCGTTCCGGGTTCAATCAAAGTTACCTAATCACCTATGAAAATGTTGGAACCACCACTTTAAATCCAACAGTGATTTTCTTTCCCGATAATGATGTGAGTTTTGTTGCTGCTAATCCAGTTGCATCTACTGTAACTATAGATTCTTTGATTTGGAATTTTGGACCACTTGCACCTTTTCAGTCGGGACAAATATTAATAACTGTTAATGTGAATATCGGTGTGCCTATAGGAACTTTAATCAATTCAGGAGCTCACATAGAACCTCTTGCGGGAGATGCCAATACGATTTGCAATCAGTCGTACTGGGAAGTTCTTACAACTGGCAGTTATGATCCTAATGATATTCTGGTGGATCAAGATACGCTCTTGTCAACGCAGTTTCCGAATCCACCTTTCTTAGAGTATCTGATCCGTTTTCAAAATACCGGTAACGACACAGCATTCACTGTAAAAGTGCTTAATCCCATCGATACCACCAAACTCGAGTTAAGCACATTTGAATTTGTTGCTTCTTCACATCCGGTGAATCTCAGTTGGATTCCATGGGAACGGAATATGCAATTTATGTTCAACAACATCCTGCTACCCGACAGCAATCGTAAACGAACCACAAAGTCATGGTTTTGTCCGTTACCGCATTCAACCAAAATCAAATTTAATAGCAGGAGATTCCATTACAAACAACGCAGCAATCTATTTTGATTTCAATGATCCTGTCATAACGAACACCGCCTATACGCACATTGTGTTACCGACTTCTTTACCTGAAATAACTTCATCCGATAATTTACTTCTTTATCCCAATCCTGCGAATACAACGCTTACCATTGAGACCCGTAAAATTCCAGCAGCCGGAAGCAAATTAATTGTGACCGATGTTGCAGGCCGCACACTTCTTACAAAAACACTTGATGCAAATTCAACCAAACACCAAATTGATATTGCATCTTTTTCAGCAGGTATTTATTTTGTGCAGGTTGAAGCTGGTGAGGGAATTTCAAGGGGTAGGTTTGTGAAGGAGTAATTTTTAAATCCTCACAATCGGTGTTTTTTGACTTAGATGATGTTTTCTCACCTCGAAAGTTATATTATATGTCTATTCATATAATTTGTGCATTTTCTATCATACTATATCTATTTGCATATAAATAGCAATTACAGTTCTTCATCACTTTCAGGCTAAATTGAGATTTGCTTGGGGTATTAAGCGGTAATTTCCCTCTTTGAATACTTTCATCTTTAGCCTAAATGGCAGTATATCATGGCTTTAAAGCATAAACATTTTCAGGCGTTTCTGCTGAATGAGCTCAATTAATTAACATCAAAAATGAAAATAGCTATTTTATTAACGGAATAAGGAAGGATTTTGATGTCAAAAACTACCAAAACATCAAATAATTGAAAAAGTGATGTTTGTATTAAAAACTTAATTATGTTTGATGTCAAAATTCAATCAAACATTAAAAAATCAAAAAAATGATGTTTGTATTTTTTTGAAAAAATATAATTTGCTAAAAATGAGACTTATATGAATTATCAAATAAACCCCGACAGAAACAAACCATGGAATGGTTTACCACAATTACCAATTGATGAATCCTTTTACCGACAAACCGAAATATTAGAACAACTTGGAGAAGCCAAAGCTGCACTGGGAAGATTACAAGGAAGAAGTGTTGCAATCCCCAATCAAGGGGTTTTAATAAACACAATAAGTCTTCAAGAGGCTAAGGCGTCTAGTGCAATCGAGAATATTTTTACAACCGATGATGAACTTTATAAAGAATATAGTGAATCAAAAACCCTTTCAAACTATGAAGAAAGTCCATCAAAAGAAATAATGAGATATAGAGAAGCACTTTGGTCGGGGTTTCATGATTTATCTCAAAAAAAAATTTTTGACAGGGATTATTTCATTAAAATTTATCGTGAAATCAAACAAAGCACAGATGGAATACGACCCTCTTTTCTGGAAACCGTGATAAAAGAAGGGGGCACCGGAATAAATGCAGGTAAGGTTGTTTATACTCCCCCGAGAGGAGATGGAATTATAGAACCGATGTTAGATAATTTAATTCATTTTGTGAACGACGATGAACTTTACAGGATAGATCCATTATTAAAAATGGGAATCGCACATCTTCAATTTGAATTGATTCATCCTTTCAGAGATGGTAATGGAAGAACTGGTAGAGTATTCAATATTCACTTATTAACCCAAAAGGGATTACTCGATCTGCCAATATTGTTTTTGAGTAAATTTATAATGATGAATAAAACCGATTATTATGCAGGATTGATGGGAGTTTCAGGACGAGGAGATTGGAAAACCTGGTTATTGTTTATGTTAAGAGCCGTAGAAGTGACTTCAAACATTACTTACAAAAAGATAAATGATATCATACGTGCAAAAAATAACATAACGGAATATTTAATCAATAAAAAAACCGGAATAAGAAAGCCTGAACAATTAATAGAACATTTGTTTTTTCAACCATACACAAAAGTCAAACATTTGCAAGATGCAAAACTTTATGCCGAAGGAACGGCAAGGGACTATTTAAATCGCCTCACAAATTTAGGTGTTCTTGAAAAGAAAACAATTGAAGGATCTCATTACTATTTGAACCACGAATTATATAGGATTTTATCAGAATGAGTAATAGTGCAGAAATTTATTTAGTGTATACAGTTTCCAAAATGGCATTTCCAAATTAGTAACTTTTTTACGTAAAATTTTTAATTTAATTAGTATCATTCCCTAGCGACTTTTTGTAAATTGTAAAATTTCTTCCTTCCATAAGTTTATGAAATGTATTTACATAGAATTAGTTCAATTTCAATTTGCATTTAACAACCGCCCCACAGCTTTACCGGCAAGCATCGGCCCCGGGAACTGCATGAAAAAATTGAAATAGACGAAGTGAGAGCAATTGCAATGTAAGTTGAACGACATGCAATTTTTACTACGTTATAATCCACTTCACCACCCTCTTTTCCCCGTTCAGCTACATTTATTTTGCCTGATTGACTCGTAGAAGTACTTTTAAATTCTTATTTCACAATTATTGCACCTGTCAACACTTCTTTAATTCCATGAAAAGAATTTTTATTTTAATCATCGCCATTATTTCGAGTCAGATTTTATTTGCTCAGTATAATCCCAACTGGGTCGTACCGGCAGCAGATTATTTTAAGAACGGATCAATGGCTGCCATCGACTCATCAAACAATTTAATAATAACCGGATATCGACCGGCCTACGCTGGAGCGTCCCATATTTATACCAGAAAATTTGACATTTCCGGCAATTTGATGTGGGAGCAAATTGACTCCTCCGGAAGTCAGTGGAAATTCCAAAAACCACGGTGGGTGAATACCGACAGCCTTAATAATATTTATATAACTGGTTACAGTTATTCCGGAACATCAAATGAATATACCGATTCAATAGTGGTTATAAAGTATGACCCAAACGGGGGCTTGCTTTGGAGAAAAAAGATTGAACATATTTGGCCCGGGGCGTTATCGATGAGGAGCGCATTGGATGCGAACGGAAATCTCTTTATCGGGACAGTAGGCATAAACCCCGGTTTTGTTTTAATAAAATTAGATAGCAACGGCAATGTTTTGTTTAATGTTGCTAATGCGAGTTCCTTAAATCAAAACTTCAATTCCATGAGATTGAAGAATAATTTAGTCGTGTTTACCAGCTATGCTGCCAATGGCTCTCAGGCAAGTGTAGTGGCTTTTGATACCGCCGGCGTTTTTTTATGGAGCCACATCTTCCCTTCACGGGGAGGTATGGATGTTGAAATTGATGACAGTTCTAATAGTTACATTCTCACGCAGCAAATGAACGTAGTGGGACCCGGGACAAACTCTGACATCCAGATTTATAAGATTGATGCGGCAGGAACACTTTTGAATCAATACGATTATGACTTTGGCGGATCCACTGATGTGGCTACTCGCATGACGCTGGTTAATAATAAAATTTCAGTTATAGGCTGGAGCATTCAACCTGGCTTTGCCTATATGGACTGGATTATTTTTCAAACCGATTTGAATGGAAATAAACTTTGGGATGCACGTTATAATTTTACAACTTCAAATGATGAAAAACCTTCCTGGATATCTGCAACTGAAAATGGTGATGTGTATGTGAGCGGACAAGGAGGGCCCGACACTGTTGGTTTTAATGGATCGGTTTACCTCCGGTATGTTACCGCAAAATATAGCGCTGGAACCCTGCAGTGGGTGGATGCTGACCCGTACCAGGGATACATTGGTATTACCAACGCAATTGATAAAAATTGCGGATTGTATGTATTAGGAGAATATGCAATGACCGCCATTCACTATGCCGACAGCTGCGGAACGATTTCTACAAACAGTAATTTT
Source organism: uncultured Bacteroidota bacterium (assembly GCA_963814475.1). Lineage (GTDB taxonomy): Bacteria > Bacteroidota > Bacteroidia > AKYH767-A > OLB10 > JADKJB01. The sequence goes on from CAWFDA010000023.1 coordinate 81,122, forward strand.
ATTACTGTCGAAAAAACAGCATTTACTGCCTTACCAATTCCTACCGCCAATTCTGTAAAATTGAAATTTTATTTGAATGAAACAGGTAACACAACTGTTTCCGTTATGGATGTTGCAGGCCATGAAGTAAAATATATTAAATCTGAAAAAATGGCTACAGGCGACCATGAAATCAATTTGGAAATGTCGGAATTCCCATCCGGAATTTATTTTTGCCGTCTAACTACACCCTCCACCAATAGATTGGTTAAGATTGTTAAGTTATGATGCATTTTTGAAAACACGGAAGTTTCATATTTCCATTGTTGATTAACAATTGTCGGATTTTGAGTTAACTTGAATTTAACTTTATTGACGAAGGACTGATTTAGCTGGGCAAATTTTAATACTACTTTGAACAAATTGCAGCCTAATAGAAACAATTCTTAATCTTGAATTGTTTCTATTAGGCTGCTGCACAAGAATTAATTTTCAAAATAGCCCTTCTAGTGTGATTTTATTCCTAAATTTGTTTTGCATGGATATACGATCATGCTTAATGTAATATTTCTTTACTTATGGTTCGTTACCTATTATATTTTTTTTTGTTTGCAAATAGCTATACAACTGCTCAAACCTTTGAATGGGCCAAAGCAATAGGTGGAAATAAAAGTGATTATTCTGCCTCATTAACAGTTGATGCTGCCGGAAACGTTTATACAATTGGATATTTTTTAGGAACGGCAGATTTTAATCCCGGTCCAGGGACTGCTAACCTGACAGCAACAGGGAAAAGTGATATTTAAGTTTCAAAGTTGGATGCAGCCGGGAATTTTGTTTGGGCTAAACATATGGGGGGAAACGGATGGGATGATGGTGCAAGAATTGCCGTTGATGCCGCTGGTAATCTTTACCTGACTGGACATTTCAGCGGTACAGCCCACTTTGACCCGGATGCCGGTACAGCTAATTTAACGGCTGCAGGTGATTACGACATCTTCATAAGTAAATTAGATGTAGCCGGTGATTTCCTATGGGCAAAAAGAATTGGTAACAACAATGGAGACTATAGCTGGGATTTAGTGCTTGATGCCATGAATAATGTTTACATAACAGGACAATTTTTGAGTACTGTAGATTTTAATCCCGGTGCAGGAACATCAAATATGACTTCTGCCGGCGGGTATGATTTTTTCATTTGCAAACTAGATGCATCCGGAAGTTATTTGTGGGCTAAAAGTTTGGGAGGATTAAATCCTGATGTTTCCTATGGTGGAAATAATTTTAATTCCGCAAAGGCGCTTTCTGTTGATGCCTTAGGAAATATATTTACCATCGGGACATTTGAAGGCACCGCAGACTTTGACCCCAATGCCGGTGTAAGCTCTATTTCCTCCTCCGGTTTCTACGATGTTTTTATTTGCAAAATTGATAACTCCGGAAATTTTGTTTGGGCTTTCAACTTGAGATCGTTAAATTTTATGAAGAGCAGCAGTCGAAAAATTTGGCTGGACTTAACATGGATTCACCTGTTAAACAAGAGATCAATTTTAGCATGGCTCCTGTTTTCCTCCCCAATTTAAAGTAAATTGTCATTTGTCGTATCATTCATATTTTCATCTCTTTCAATTAAATTAAAATATGAATACTATTCAACCTAAAAAAAATCAAAGAACTGGTAATGCTTTCCAATCAAATATTTTATACCTTTCTGCCCTCGTGAAAAAGATCGGAACTACCATATTACTGTTCGCTGCTCTGTTACAATCGGGTGGTTTGGCTGTTTTTTATGACTTGCAGGAGGTTTATTTGAAGTATGAAGTAGCGGCTCTTTTATCGCACCACGATGCTCCTCTTGAAAAACTGGTTATGACCTCGGATGAATTCCATAAGTCCTTAATTAATACTACAGAAATTGAATACCAAGGAAAAATGTATGATGTTTCAACATGCCATTTTGATGGTAATAAGGTTGTTCTGATGGTTTATTGTGATACAAATGAAGCTGAGGTTTTACAAAATATTAAGGATTTGGCGAAAGGTTCCGATAAATCCCAAAATTCCTTGCATATCCGATTTATGAAATTATTGCAATTAACGAGTACTCCTCCAAACAAAATCGATATAGTATTTTTCCATTCTATACAGTTATTCGCTACCACATTTCTTCAAGTACCAAAAATGGTAGGGTATGAAGAAATTCCTTCTCCACCACCCAAATTTTCTTGATACTTCCGTGTTTCAGAATCATTAAATTCTCGGTAAGTACCGAATAATAATCTTATTTTCAAAACTTTAATTCACTCATTTCAAAATATGAATACTAAACATATTGCCCTATGGGTATGGCTTGTACTTGGCACTCAATTACTATTTGCCCAAAACAACATCCACGGAAAGATCATAAATTCAAAAGATCAAACACCTGTTGAAAATGTAAATGTTTACATTACTGAACTAAGACGAAGTACAATAAGTAATGTCAAAGGCGAATTTTCCTTTGATGACTTACCTTCAACATCTCTGTACATTCAATTTACATCGGTCGGATATAAATCTGAAGTAAAATTAATTTCACCTTATGATTCATCTTCTATTGTTGTAATACTCGAGCGCTCTGCAACCGAATTGGGAGAAGTATTGATAACAGGAAGCAATACAAAATTATCCGAGAAAACACCCTACTCCGTGAATAGCATTTCAATAAATGAAATTCGAAAACATGCTTCTCCCTCTCTTATGGGAAACCTAAGTTATGAACCTGGGGTTGACAAAATAACTATAGGAAACGGTATTGGTAAGCCTGTGATCAGAGGACTTTCGTTTAACAGGATTCTGCTCTATAGTCAAGGTACCAGGATTGAAAATCAGCAATGGGATGATCACCACGATCTAGGACTTACTGATGTTGGCGTTGAGCATGTAGAAATAGTACGAGGTCCGGCAGCATTAATTTATGGTGCCAACGCAATGGGAGGAGCTTTGATCTTTACGGATGAAAAACCAGCACCAGCCGGAACAACTTTTGGAGATGTTAATCTTGGACTTGCATCGAATACATTAGGAGTAAATTTGGATGCAGGAATCAGAAGCACTTTTAAAAATGGTTTCTTTTATGGTATTCGAGTTGGTGTTAATTCACAAACCAGTTATTTACAAGGCGAAGATGAATCAGGAGATTCAGGAAGTGAAGAAGAAGAAGAATTTGCTCCGAATAGTAAATTTATGAATACAACCGGTAAAGCAAATTTTGGCTGGAGTAAAAGATGGGGAGTCAGTAAATTATCCTACAGTTACCTGAATCAGCAAATAGGAATAATTGAAGATGAAAGTGGTATGCTCCAAGCAGAAAATGAAGATGAAGAACAGCGAGATAGAGGAATGGAAGCCCCTTACCAAGATGTTTCTTCACATATTATATCGTCCGAAAATACTGTGTTCACCGGACAATCGAAAGTTCAGTTTAATTTGGCATGGCAATCAAATCAACGGAAAGAATACGAGCTTCTAGAAAACAAAGAAAAAGAACTTGCCATTGGCTTAGATTTGAATGCTATTACTTACGATGTTAAATGGGTGAGTAATGAATCAAAACAATACGGGGTTACTTTGGGTTCACAGGGAACTGTTCTTAAAAATGAGAATAACGGAATGGAATCATTAGTACCGGATGCTGATGTTTCAGATTTTGCTGCGTTCTCGTTGTTTCGTTACGATATTAAAAAATTCAATTTCCTTTGTGGGATAAGGGTTAACCAACTTTCTATGGAAGCAGAAAGTTATGAAAAATATAAAGAATTTGAAGCTGATACATTCATCCTACTTAATTCTAATGATACAATTTCTGAACAGGAAACAGAACTCGAAACAGAATATACACCGATTTCATTTTCTGCAGGGTTTGCATTCTATGTTACCAAAAATCTCATACTAAAAGCAAATGCTGCGTCAGGCTATTCAGCTCCCAACTATGCACAATTGGGAACGTTTGGAAAACATGAAGGAACGTACCGTTTCGAAAGGGGTAATCCAAATTTAAAAATGGAACAAAGCCTAGAAGGTGATATCGGTCTTATTTGGAACAGTGATTTCATTTCTGTTGATGCAAGTTTTTACTACAACAAAGTTCATGATTATATCTATATTGCCAATACAGGAGATTCTATCATAAGAATTAGTCCAACTCATCATGACACGCTTCCTCTTTACGATTACCGTCAAGCGGATACCAGGTTATCAGGTGCAGAATTCGGATTCGAAATTCACCCGGCAACTCTGAAATGGTTGTTTTTCAAAACTACGTATTCATTTCTTGATGGCGAATTGGATTCCGGAGGAAATCTTCCTTATCTCGCCTCAAATAAATTGATATTTGAGTTGAGGTTGGTTAAAACCAAATTATGGAAAATTAATGATGCTTCATTTTCTTTTGTAGCAAGTAATTTTGCAAAAAGAAATGATGTTGCAGAATACGAACTATCTTCAGATGGATATACATTGTTTGATGCAACTATTGGTGGTAAATTCAAAGTTGGACAGCAGCAATTGGCAGTAAATTTATTTTGTACCAATTTGCTAAATACCGGATACTACAACCAATTGTCATTAGTTAAATATATCGGTGTTCGCGATATGGGTCGAAATATTGGAATACAAGTACACATTCCTATTGGATTAACAAAAAATGCCGGATAAAAAATTAGTTGATTATTTTAATAAGCCCCATTGTAAAGAGTACATGCTATGGGGCTTAATTTTTTTATTTTACTCCAATCATTTCCCTCCGCAACTCCTCAAACTTCTCAACCGAAATTTCCTGGTTCAAACATGCCTCATTAAGCAGAATGAGTTTTTCGAATTGCTGCTGTGAAATAAAATCATTGGCTTGACAAAAAGCTACTTCGCACGATTTAATTGCAGGTTCTATTTCAATCACATAACCACCTAACTCATCATCCACAAAAGTGAGAAGTACTTTATCGCCGTTCATTTTTATTTTACGAATGATTACCTTGAGTCCTTCTGAACCTGCAGTTAATCGACCATCATACCCCTCCATTTCTGAAAGACTCATCAAAATAGTAGTTGCTACGCCGGAATACACATAATTAAATGAACCACCACAAGAGGATCCAACACCCAAAGTAACGGTATCGCCGGCCAAATAGGTAATGCCGTTGGAGGCTTTGTATTCATCTAACTTTTGAGCTTGGCCGGTAATTAAAATAAAGAAACAGAAACAGAAAGTGATGACTATTTTTTTCATAGTAGATTTAAAAATATTAATTGTTCGATCGTTCTTGAACTAATAATTTCTTTAGGTTATGTTATACCTCAAAATTAGTTCGTTTTGTCTGCTGATTTCAAAATTAAACAAATATTTTGTTTTTCTATCACCAATTTACAAAAGTCCTTCACACCCTAAAAGTGCCATCTTCTTTTGAAGTTAACCCTTTTTTAGCCACGTTTTGAATGAAAAAGTGTTTATACTTGCATAAATTTTAATCACTTATGAAAAAGCACATTCTGGGTATCTTCATTCTAATTTTGGCAGGTTTACCAACGATTGCACAAGAAACGATTACGCTGAGCGGAGGTGTAGTGTACTCCAAAGCGGTGGATTACTCAGCTTATTATGCTGTGGATTATCATTCAGAAGGGACCGGTTTTCGTATCACCGGTGCTTATGAGATTGGTCCTTTGGTACCTAAAAAGCTATTGCATGGCTTTTCAATGGCGTATATAATCACCAATTCTGCTGTTAGAGAGGCTGATATTAATGCCGATATTAAAGTCAGAACGATACCAATGTATTATGCGCCAAAGTTTATGATAGGTAGCGAAAAGGCCTCTGTTTTTGCGCGTGGTGCAATAGGAATGCAGTTCGCACGGTTCAAAGTAACCGGACAAATTGAAGAGGCCGATCATGATTGGGGTTTTTATGGTGGAATTGCCTTGGGTGGAATGGTGCATCTCAATAAAAAGATGTTCCTCAATTTGGAATATGAGTGGTCTTACATGTCAAATACCTATTACCTAAATGGAATTTTGAACAGTTTTCAAGCCGGTTTTGGTATTGATTTGTAAACCAATTCGTTCCTAAATTGGTAAATAAATTTCACACTGTAAATAGTGGATGTGAAAAGTACTGCCGTTTCCAAATTGGTTCAAGAAGTATTGCAAGAAAATATTTTATAAATCTATTTATCTCAAAAGCATCAGGGTGCCTTTTTTAGATTGCTTGTTCTGATAAGGGAGTTTGAATTCAACGAAATAAACATACACACCTTCAGGAACCATTTTATTTTGACTGTTCCCATCCCAAATATCATCAGGATTTTCTGTTTGATATAACAATTTTCCGAACCGATCATAAATATTCAAACTATAATTTTCGGGCCTACAATCACTCATAAATGATAGCTGATCATTAACTCCATCATTATTTGGAGTAAAGGAATTCGGTATGTAAAAATGACACATATCTTCACATTGCTCCACTTTAACATACTTTGAGGTCGTTGCTTGACCACAACTGAGGGTTGCATCAAGAGTAACTAAAATACTTTCTTCATCATCAAAAAATACAGAAGTATTTAACCCATACTGTTCGGGCATACTTGCCTTACTGAATGTCCATCGGGCATCCGTTGCCAAAGAATCAGATACCAGATCAAGTTGAACCGGTTCTTCAATGCATGTGGCAATAACTTTAAAATCAACAGTACACAAACAAATAATGTTAGTAATAATTACAACTGCCTCGTCAGTACAACCTAAACTATCAGTTACTGCTATCGCATAAGTGCCGGAATCATAAACCGAAGAAACATTTGTAATCAACTGACCATTTAAAGAATAGGTAGTTGTAAATCCTGAAGTCAAATAGAGTGCACCTAAATCAATTGTCTGCCATGTACACAAAGCATAGGACTGATCCGGGCCAAGATTCGGGCCCTGAGAAAAATTAACTGATACAAAGGCTGTATCGCTACATCCATTAGAATTTGTTGCCACGAGTTGATAGTTGCCAGTGGAAGTTATCAATGTTGGATCGAGAACCACATTCCCATTTTCAGTCCATGAACTTGTAAGTCCCGATGTGGAATAAAAAGTTGTGAGATCAACTATAGTTCCCGCACACAAATTAATAGATTGGTCAGGCCCTAATGCAGGGACATTGTTTACTGAAACAACCACCGACGCCGTTGAAGAACATCCTGCAGAATTAGTAACGGTAAGCACATACGTTCCTGCAGAATTAATTGCAGCCGGATTCGGAACAGGATTGCCGGAATGAGTCCAACTCACTACATAACCTGTGGTAATAAATAAATTTGTTAGATCTAATAGTTCATTGTTGCAAATTGTTTGTAGCTGATTTGGCCCCAAAACAGGTAAGCTTCCAACACTAACCAAAACCAACGCTGTGTCGGAACAAGTTCCATCAATTGCAATAATTTGATAGGTTCCGGCTGTATTTATTGCAGATGGCGTTGTTACTGCAACACCACCCAATGTCCAGTTTGTCGACATGCCGGATGTGTTGAACAATGAAGTAAGATTAACGTTATTTCCGGAACATACAGAAACTGTTTGATTTGATCCGAGAGCAGGAGTTTGCAAATAATTTAAATTTACAATTGCAGTATCAGCACAACCACCGCCAGCAGAAACAATGAGTGTATAATTTCCTGAAGCACTAACCACCGCTGGATTTGAAACAACAACACTGTTGAATGTCCAAACGGGATTAAAACCGGTTGTGTTGAATAATCCGGTAAGATCTGTACTAGTATTAGAACAAATATTTACGGTTTGATTCGGTCCCAATACAGGTGCTGCTTGAACATTAAGAGTTACAATCGCAGTATCTGAACAACCGTTCGCATTAGTAACAATTAGCGTATATGGACCGGCGTTAGTAACAGAGGATGGGTTACTAATAGGGCTTCCTCCAAAAGACCAAGCAATGGTGTTAGTTCCGGTACTATACAAGGGTACAAGATTTGCAGAGCTTCCTGAACAAATATTTAATGTTTGGTCGGGTCCGAGTGAAGGTCCGAGAGTAACACTTAAAGTAACGCTTGCGGTATCTGAACACCCGCCTGAATTTGTCGCGATTAAAGTGTAGGTTCCATTTGTAAATACTGCAGCCGGATTAGCAACAGGCGCTCCACTGAATGTCCAACTGGTTGTAAGTCCTGTTGTATTAAACAAGCCTGTAAGATCAAATACTCCTGCTGTACATCCATTTATAACCTGATTTGGCCCTAGAGTTACACTCGGTATATCATTCAAAATTACCACAGCAGTATCACCGCATCCTGCAGTTGTAAGTCCAATCACTTGATACGTTCCGGGTAAAGTGGCAGCCGATGCTGATGCCGTAGAGATGGGGGCTCCGTTGTGAGTCCACAATTGAGAAGAGGTTCCTACTAAATTAAAAAGACTGCTCAAATTGGAACTATTACCTTGACATTTATCAACTGTTTGATCGGGGCCCAATACGATTACCGGATCTACAATTAAATTAAAACTACCAGAGTAAAAGCATATAAAATTGGGATCCGTAGCATCAATGTAATATAGGCCGGGATCAGTAATTGCACTGGGATTAGAGACCGCTGCTCCATTATAAATAAAAGAATAATATAATGATGGGTCCATGCTTTGATAGTATGCTGCCAGGTCAAACGTCTCGCCTTGACAAATATTGAAACTTCCATTCGAAATACCTCCATTACAATATGGTGGATTCAAATTCATAGTTATTCCCCCACCTCCTGTTCCATCAAAAAAACCATCTATCATAGGTCCACCAATACCGGGGAGTGACCCGCAAGCTGTATCAATTACGGTGATAGTCCAAATACCATCAGCCCATTCGTAATCAAATACGCTCAAAGATCCGCCCTGTGCTAACCAATTTCCTGTAAAAGGTGCTGAGCCAGTTGTAATTGAAGGATTTGAAACATAAGTGAAGCAAGTGCCGGTATAATTTGAACCTCCTGCACCATTAAATTGAGACAGAAGAAGATTTGTTCCCTGTGGTGAACTCAATATGATTTTAAGTGTTTGTGGATGGTTAGAAGTAATGTTGATACAAATATTTGAAAGGTTATATCCAAAACCCGGTCCCGGAGGCTCAAGAACACCTAAACCGGAAACATTAGCAGTAAAATAATTAGTATCACACATATATATCGGACCACTGCTAAAAGCATAAGTTTGTGAATAAGTTAATTTGCAATAACTCATTAAAAAAAACATAACCAATAAAACTTGTGAAATTCTTAATTTCATCTTTGGTAGATTATTTATTTGAAAGAATAACCTGAACAGTTACGTAAACATACAAGAATTGATAAACACAACCTAATATTGATATCAAAATAGGACTTTGGTATTAATGAAATTACCAAATTTTGTTGAATTTGTTACTATAATCACTACTTTTGCCCCCTTAATCCCCCTAAACATGAGCTTACTAGTAGTTGGTACCGTAGCCTTTGATGCTATTGAAACTCCATTTGGAAAAACAGATAAAATTATTGGCGGCGCCGCAACCTATGCATCTCTGGCTGCTTCGTATTTTACTCAAGATATAAATATGATTTCTGTTGTTGGTGATGATTTCCCCACTGAAACCATTGAACAATTCAACGATCACGGCATCCGTACAGAAGGATTGCAGATAAAAAAAGGAGAAAAATCTTTTTTCTGGGCAGGAAAATATCACAACGATATGAACACGCGCGATACATTAGCTACAGAACTTAATGTATTAATGACTTTTGATCCGATGATTCCGGAAGCATATCAGGATTGTACCTTTTTGATGCTTGGAAATTTAATGCCTGCAATTCAAATGCAAGTGATTGAACGTTTGACAAATCGTCCAAAATTGGTTGTTCTTGATACCATGAATTTTTGGATGGAAACGGCAATGGATGATTTAATGAAGGTAATTAAATTGGTAGATGTACTTACTATTAACGACGCCGAAGCTCGTCAGTTATCAGGTGAATATTCATTGGTAAAAGCTGCACAGAAGATTCTGAAAATGGGTCCGAAATATTTGATTATTAAGAAAGGTGAGCATGGTGCTTTGTTGTTTAATGCTGAACAGGTTTTTTTCGCACCTGCCCTACCGTTAGAAGATGTTTTTGATCCGACAGGAGCAGGTGATACTTTTGCCGGAGGCTTCATTGGTTACCTGGCGCGTACTAAAGATATATCATTCGACAACATGAAACGCGGAATCATTTTTGGCTCTGCAATGGCTTCGTTCTGCGTAGAGAAATTCGGAACCGAAAGAATTATTGATCTCAGCCAAGATGAAGTTGACGTAAGAGTTCAGGAATTTGTGGACCTGGTTCAATTTGATATCACGCTTGTGTAAGTGACGTGTGTCAAGTGACATGTGACATGTTGACTTAACTTGAAAAGAAAATTTTCCTTTGGAGGGTGGTTTAGTAATCAGTGACCAGTGACCAGTGACCAGTTGATTAACGTAGAAAAGAAAATTTTTCATTGAAGAGTGGTTTAGCCTGCCCGGATCCGAAGGAGACGGGTGACAAGTGACAAGTTGAAAGTGACAAGTTGACTATCGCTGAAAAGATATTTTTTCCTTTGAAGAGTGGTTTAGCCTGCCCGGATCCGAAGGAGACGGGTGATCAGTAACCAGTGACCAGTTGATGTTAGCTGAAAAGAAATTTTTTCTTTGAAGAATGTTTTAGCCTGCCCGGATCCGAAGGAGACGGGTGATCAGTAACCGGTGACCAGTTGATGTTAGCTGAAAAGAAAATTTTTCTTTGAAGAATGTTTAGCCTGCCCGGATCCGAAGGAGACGGGTGACCAGTAACCAGTGACCAGTTGATGTTAGCTGAAAAGAAAATTTTTCTTTGAAGAATGTTTAGCCTGCCCGGATCCGAAGGAGACGGGTGACAAGTGACAAGTTGAAAGTGACAAGTTGACTATCGCTGAAAAGATATTTTTTCCTTTGAAGAGTGTTTAGCCTGCCCGGATCCGAAGGAGACGGGCGACCAGTAACCAGTGACCAGTTGATGTTAGCTGAAAAGAAAATTTTTCTTTGAAGAATGTTTAGCCTGCCCGGATCCGAAGGAGACGGGTGACAAGTGACAAGTTGAAAGTGACAAGTTAACTAGTGCTGAAAAGAAAATTTTCCTATGAAGAGTGGTTTAGTGACTGGTGATTAGTAACCTTTCATATAATAACTAATGACTTTCCATTCAATGACTTATTATTTCCGTTGTCTGCATATTTTATCTTTTCTCTTGATTACCATTAGCGGACGAGGTAGTGATGCGGATAGTGTATCATTTAAAAAAATAAAAGTATATCCTTTTCCTGCTGTTGGATATGCTCCTGAAACGCGCTGGTATTTTGGTGGTGTGGCTTTCTTTAATATGCGCTTCAGCAATGATTCATCTGCACAAACAAGCACGTTTGAAACGGAAATTAATTTCACACAAAATAAACAACTGATACTTACTGCTAATTTTGATTTGCAAATTAGCAAGGGCAAGTTTCGTGTGTTGGGGGAGAATGGGTATTTCAAATTTCCCGAAGACTATTGGGGAATAGGAAACGATACCAAAGAATCGGATAAAGTAAAATATGATGCGCAGCGCATGGAGCTCGACAATTCGTTTCTCTACTTGTTTGCTCCATCATTATTTGCAGGTATACGGCAACGTTATCATCAAATAGAATTGAAAGAAACCATTCCCAATACCGACCTCCCGCCCGGAGGTGAAATTATTCGTGCATCAGGAATTGGACCGCGGCTACTCATCGATAGCAGAGATAACATTTTGAATGCAACCAAGGGTTTGTATGTATCGTTTGGACACCTTTGGTTCATCAAACAATTAGGAAGTGATCATAATTTTTCACGCACCGATGGCGACATACGTTTCTACAGAACCATTCATCTAGGAGGTGTACTGGCTTTTCAATCGGTGATCACTCTTTCAAAAAATGATGCACCTTTCCGGATGCTTCCTTTGTTAGGTAGTGAAAGTATCATGAGAGGCTATTATCAGGGCCGCTATCGTGCTGAAAGTTTCGGTGCACTGCAGGCCGAATATCGGTTGAATATTTGGAACTGGATTGGTGCCGCATTTTTCGGTGGTGCGGGAAAAGTCTCTGCTAACGCTGACGAACGAAATGTCATTCACCCCACCTACGGCGCAGGACTAAGAATTCGTATAGACAAAAAAGAAAATGTAAACCTACGTTTTGATTATGCGAGAGGTGATTACTCAGATGGGTTTTATATTTCGTTCGGGGAAGCCTTTTAAATTAACGTCTGCCCGACTCCTTCAGGCGGGCCTGCCCGAACGCAAGGGTGGGAATTACGCCAGCCCGACTAGAAAGGCGGGAATTACGAAAGCAATCCATAAAAAGAACATAACTAATCTTTCATAAGAGATCAAAATCATCATACAGATCAAAAAAAATCATAATTAACGCCTGCCCGACTGAACAGGCGGGAATTACAGCTTGCCTAAAGACGATTGGAAATCCGAATGACTAGAATAAAATTATGTATGGTTGCGAAAGTTTTGTGTAGGAACTGTCTTTCATAATAATCGAAAGTTGATAATTATAAGTTCCTCCGGGTTGAGCGGTAATATCTACAAAAAATGAAAAATTACCTGGAGATAATCTACCTTTTTCTATTCCGTCTCTATAAAGAATTAAACGTTGAACTAAATTGGAATCAACATATTCATTGTTGATATGAAAAAATGCCTTTAAGTTCGGGAGGCTACCATAATTTTTTGTCATGCTATCGATAGTTACCAACTCTATACCACTACCTAAGTCATAAGGATTGTATAAAGTCACATCCGAAAGTTCATTTTCCTTTTTCTCGCATGACGTTAACGAGAGAACCATAAAGAAATATAAAAGTATAAACGTTGCGATTTTGGCTTTCATAATTTAAAATTTAACGCTGTAATTTAATCTTGGTCCGGCTGTTTGTCCTGCTAGTTCATAGTTAAATGACAGATTCGATAATAATGGTGTCTCTGCAAATTCCGGTTTGATTAATTTTTTGGAATAATAATAAAACACACCGGTTAATACAACCGCTACAGGAATTACTATTTTAGCCTGATTACTAATTTTAACAGATTTGTCAAAAGATTCGTCATACAAATCCTTATAATAAGTATATTCAGCTTTATGGCTTTGAATTTGTATTATGTCGGTTAGGCTTTCATATTTATCTTTGCTTGCATTGGCCTTATCTAAATAATTGTTCGCGTCGGTATTATATTTTTGATAATAACTATAATAGAAAATTGAAGCTCCAAGAGTGACTAATCCAGGGAGGTATCGGGTGAGGACTTTTTTAGTTTTATAACTATGCAATTCCTTTGAATAATTTTTATACTCAATTGTTGGTTCCAATTTACGGCGGAATAAAACATTGTGCCCTTCTGCTACTTTTAGTGTATCAGTAACTAATTTCATTCCTGGGGCCCAGATTTTAATAATATGGCTACCGGAATCAATCAGTATATGTGATTTATTTGACTGTACAAGCATGGTATCCAACCGGACAATTGCATCACTCGGTTTTATTGCAATCAACACATAGCCCTTGCCAGACTGAGAAATAGATTTAAATGGATTACAAGTCAAAATCAATGCAAAAAACCAAAATATTGCTTTCTTCATGGTTTAATCTAATGAATTACGAATAGTTAATTAAAATTTATTGTTTACAGATTGAAGAAACAGTTTGGACTGATTAACAGTCTTGATAGTTGTAAGTTTCAGTAGAGCAAATACCCATTCGTAGATTCGTACCCACAGTGACTTCCGCCTATTCAGTCGGGCAGGTCCGCCTGAATAGGCGGACAGGCGTAATTCGTTACATTGATTTACTCACCTCTCCCCAGTTCACCAAACTCCAAAAGGCATTCACATAATCGGCACGTTTATTTTGGTATTTGAGGTAGTAGGCATGCTCCCACACATCGAGTGCTAAAACAGGTTTTCCTTTTAGTTCTGAAACATCCATAAGTGGATTGTCTTGGTTTGGCGTGGAACCAATTGTAAGCTTACCATCATTCAAAACCATCCAAGCCCACCCTGAACCGAAACGAGTTGATGCAGCAGTGTTAAACTTTTCTTTCATTGCTTCAAAGCTTCCGAAACCGGTATTGATAGCCTGTAAAACCTTTCCGGTGGGTTCTCCACCACCGGCTGGAGATAATAATTTCCAAAAAAGTGAGTGATTATAATGACCACCACCGTTATTACGAACAGCAACAGAATACTTGGAGACGTTCTTCATCAGATCATCCAGTTTAATATTCTCGAGTTTTGCATCTTTAACAGCTTTGTTCAAATTATCCACATAGGCTTTATGGTGCTTTCCGTGGTGGATCTTCATGGTTAGCGTGTCGATATGTGGTTCTAATGCTTCCACCGGGTAGGGCAAATCAGGCAAAGTAAATGTCTCGCCATCGGCTGCAAACAAATTGTTTCCAGACAACCTCATTCCTGCACCGGCAATAGTGAGTAATGCTGATTTCTTAATAAAATCTCTTCTTGAATTATCGTTTTCCATAACTTCAATTATTTATTTTTTGATTAACTGAATATGATCAACACCTCATTTTTCTCAACGGTGTTTCCCTTTTTAACATTCACTTTTTTGATAGTAACATCAATGGGTGCCTTCAATATATTTTCCATTTTCATAGCCTCCAAAACAATGAGTTTTTCGCCTTGCTTCACCTCCTGGCCCTCTTCAATTGCTACCTCAACAACCAACCCGGGCATGGGAGCTTTCAGGTCGGTTACTTTTTTGGAGTTCGCCACATCAAGCCCTAATTCTTTCAGCAACACATCAAATTTATCCTTCACCTGAACCTTGTAAATGTTGTTATTTACCTTAATATGAAAGGTTTTATCGGCAGCATCGTGCTTAATTATTTCGGCATTGTAGGACTTGTTGTTGGAGATAACATGAAACAAACCGTCTCTAATTGAAACAATATCAGGAGAAATAGTTTTGTCATCCAGCAAAAAAGCGCCCTCTTTGACCGGTTCAGCAGATATAATTCGGTCGTCGTTTATGGTTAGTTTATACATCGTGAAGCAAAGGTACAGAATGATTCAGATAAAAACCCATGCAGATCTATCCTCTTTTCATCACAATTCGTTGTTAATATCATATTTTAGGTGATTCTGCAAAGGCAATCTCAGTGAGTATCTTTGTAATCTATCAAACCATAAAATGGCAAAAAAATCACCTATTTCCCGCGAAAGCGACCAAGCACTATTCAGAAGGGCCATAGTTACTGTTTTCCAGAAACACCCAACACGCAACTTCAATTATAAGCAAGTTTCAAAACTCGTAGAGCAGCATGACCCGGTTTTATTTGCCAAATTTCTTTATGCTGATGATAGAAATGCGAATCGAGAAGTAATAAATATGGTTTTATCGGAATTAGTTGTCGCAGGTGACCTCATCGAAGTTGACAAAGGCAGATATAAATCGGTTCCTATTCAACAATTTATTGAGGGAACTATTGACATTACTTCTACCGGTGTTGCCTATGTGATGAATGAGAATTTCGAAGAAGATATAATAATTGCTCCTAATCGTACTCTGAATGCCCTTAGCGGAGATGTTGTTAAAGTTTTATTATCGGCAGCTAGAAAAAGTGGAAGGCAAGAAGGCAAAGTTATTGAAGTCGTTAAACGAAATAAAACTGATTTTGCAGGAACGCTTCAAGTATCGGATAAATTTGCTTTTCTCGTTCCCGATGGAAACAAAAATAATGTTGATTTATTTATTCCTCTTAATAAATTAAATGGGGCTACCGACGGACAAAAAGCTGTGGCAAGAATTGTTGAATGGCAAGAAGGCTCCAAAAATCCTAACGCTGAAATAATTGAAATTTTAGGTATGCCGGGTGATAATAATACCGAGATGAATGCCATTTTAATTGAATATGGTTTTCCTATCCGTTTTCCGGAAGATGTAGAAGATGAGGCAGAAAAGATTCCTTTTGAGATTCCGGTAAGTGAGATTAAAAAGCGACGTGATATGCGGGAAGTAACCACATTTACCATAGATCCTGTTGATGCCAAAGATTTTGATGATGCGCTTTCTGTTCAACAACTGGAAAATAATATGTGGGAAATTGGTATTCATATTGCCGATGTTTCCTACTATTTAAAACCGGGAACTAAGATGGATGACGAGGCTTTCGACAGAGCTACATCGGTGTATTTAGTAGATAGAGTAATTCCTATGCTTCCCGAAAAATTATCCAATAATGTTTGTTCTTTACGTCCTAACGAAGACAAACTTTGCTATTCGGCTATTTTTAAAATTGATAGTGAAGCCGTTGTTCACGATGAATGGTATGGTCGCACCGTTATTCATTCTAATAAAAGATTCAGTTACGAAGAAGCTCAAGAAGTTATTGAAACTAAAGAGGGAACATTGAAAGCAGAAATTCTTTTACTTGATGGTCTTGCGAAAAAAATGCGTGCCGCTCGATTTAAAAAAGGAGCTATCACTTTTGAAAAAGTAGAAATAAAATTTAAACTCGACGCAAAAGGAAATCCTATAGGCGTTTACACGAAAGAGAATAAAGATTCGAATAAACTCATCGAAGAATTTATGCTTCTTGCCAATCGAAAAGTGGCAGAATTTATTGGTAAGCATAGTGCAGTTTATGGTGATGAATTAAAAAAAGAATCGACAAAAAAGCCACCCACTTTTGTATATCGAATTCACGATTCACCTGTTCCTGAAAAATTAACAAAGTTTTCTCTTTTTGCTGGAAGGTTTGGATATCAAATTAACACGCGAACGGAAAAAGATATTGCCCATTCCTTAAATCAATTGATGAAAGATGTGAGAGGAAAAAAGGAACAAAATGTATTGGAGCAGCTTGCCATAAGAACTATGTCGAAAGCTGTTTATACTACCGAAAACATTGGACATTACGGACTGGCTTTTGATTATTACACACACTTCACTTCACCCATTCGTCGTTACCCCGATGTGCTGGTACATCGCTTACTTGATCATTACATGAAAGGCGGAAAAACGGTGAACCAAAAAGATTACGAAGAAATGTGCCAGCATTCCACCGACATGGAAATAAAAGCGTCGGAGGCAGAGCGTGCATCGGTGAAATATAAACAAGTGCAGTATTTACAAGCTCATAAAGATGAAGTTTTTGATGGAATAATTTCAGGGGTTACCGAATGGGGCTTTTATGTGGAACTCATCGAAAATAAATGCGAAGGTTTGGTGCGTTTACGAGATATTGGAAATGATTTTTATGAACTGGATGAACAAAACTATTGCATCATAGGCCATCGTTCAGGAAATGTTTTCCGTTTAGGAGATGAATTAAAAGTGGCTGTTAAAAATACAGACCTGGTTCGCAAGCAAATTGATTTTGTTTTGCATGATTTTGAAGAAGGTTTTGTATCTAAAAGCTCCGAAAACCGTTCGAATAGATTTGAATCACATTCCGGAGGAAAAAGTAGGCCGAAAAGAAATCAGGCAGGACAAAAGTCGTCAAAAGGGAAACGGAAAAGATAATAAACTTTTATAAATTCATAAATACTAATGCCAGATTTAGAAATGGAAGAAACACAAAAATCTGTACCAAAATGGATTTTGATAGTATCCGGATTATTTGCTTTAATGGAACTGGGAGTTAGCGTGTCTATATGCCTATCACCGGAATCGGTTTTGGAAACTGTTGACCTAAATGCAAAGGGAATAGACTATCTAATTTACCTATGGGCTTCCCGTCAATTTGCACTTGGTTTTATTTTTGCATTTGCCACCTTTAAAAAATCCATTCCAATGTTAACTGTGGCATATGTTTTCTTCTTAGTGATGTTTGTTGGAGACTTTCTAATTGGGATTTCACAAAAAGAAATTTCACTTATTATAAGTGCTGTTGTGATGTGTATTGTGTCATCAACGATGATATATGCAATAAATAAAAAATAAAAATCACAATCAAGATACAAACGTTCCAATTTTTATCAAAAGTTTATATAAATCTATTGCTTTTAAAAAAAGATGAACGATGGATTCCGAAAACTTGAGCAAATTACAGTCCCCTATTAAAGATAAATATCGAGAACAGCCCGAATCTGCTGTGAAAATGTAAAACCTCGCAAAAATTACTGAAAGATATTGTGTGGTGTACCAAACCTTAGCAAGGGGAGTACAAATAGAAACAAGCTATGGTAAAAAACGAAGCAAAACAAGGTAAACTTCTAAGAAAAGAACAATGCCATCAATAAGTTCATTTGACCCTATATGATTGTCGATAAATCAATTACCATTGATAACT
The DNA here is from genome assembly GCA_963814475.1 of uncultured Bacteroidota bacterium. Classification (GTDB taxonomy): domain Bacteria; phylum Bacteroidota; class Bacteroidia; order AKYH767-A; family OLB10; genus JADKJB01. The sequence continues at coordinate 99,493 of CAWFDA010000023.1, forward strand.
ATTTAAACATAGTGAAAGAATTAATTTATGATCGTTGTGGGTTGGAACTAACAAATTTAAAACTACATAGTGAAAGCTTGTCATACGGTGCTTGTTCTTTTGTGATTAATGGTAAAAGGGTGGAGCAACGAGTTTCAAAAATCACTCCGACAAAAACAGGACAGTTTGTTTCTATTTGGAAAAGAAATGAAAACGGTTTAACTCAACCTATTGACTCTTCCGATAACATTGATTATTTAATCATCATTGCTAGAAGCGACAAAAACTTTGGACAATTTATTTTTCCTAAATCTGTTTTGATGGAAAATGGAATATTTTCAAAAAATGGCAAAGGTGGAAAGCGTGGCATCAGAGTTTATCCTCCCTGGGATTTAGCGTCGAACAACCAAGCATTAAAATCTCAACAGTGGCAATCAAATTATTTCTTAAAAATCGAAAATAGTAAAATGATCGATGTATTACTTGTAAAGTCTTTGTTATCAAAGTAATGTGAAAGATGGACTTTTGTTTTACTATGAAAATTTCTAAATTAATTGTTTCATTTACACGAGGTATTTCTATAAAAAAATACTATATTTGATGGGAAATTTAAAAGCAATTTTTGCTAAATAAATAGTGACTTTTGAGTAAAAAAAATTATAACTCTCAGAAATTACTTCTATTGTTATCAACTTTAAAAGCATTTTAACATGCAAAATATAGATTTTTAAATGAAAAATATACTCCTACCAATACTGTTTTGTATCTTCTTCACGGAACTTTCGGCTCAGTATATTGCTTCAACCGCCACTCAGGCATCGACGGCTCCGGTAAATCAGGGAGCCAGAAAGGAGATGATTTTGCGAGTTGAAGTAGAAATTGGAGCTACTCCGGTCACACTAACTAAAATGCAGTTCAACACCATTGGAAGTACAAATCCTATAACTGATATTGTAAATGCACGCCTATGGTTTTATAATGATTCAACAGCACTTGATACCTCCTTAGGGCTACTGATTGGCACTTACACTCCTCCTCATGGTACTAATTGGCAAATGCTATCAGCATCTTCTCAGTATGTTGGTCCGCCATCTTTCAGTGGTATGATTCCATCACAAAAGAATTATTTTTGGCTGACCTACGATATAAATCCCAATGCGATATTGTGTGATACCATAGATGGCACCATTGTAGAAATGTTTGCAGATGGAATTCCATATGCTCCAACCATAACATCTCCTGCCGGTTACAGAGTAATCAGTCCATGCATAACCGGTTTGGAGGATCCACTTATAGAGAATACCGTTTCTGTTTTTCCTAACCCTGCTCAAGATGACATTAGGATAACCTATTCTTCTAATAAGCAAGAAAATTTAACGATAGAACTTTACAATGTTACCGGTTCAAAAGTGGTTACCTTGTTTGATGGAAACATTCAAACTGCCTTCTCGGAAATCACTTTCTCCCTTTCAAATTTTCCATCTGGAGTATATTATTTGAATTGTGTTTCAGACAAAAGAGTCTTTGTTAAAAAGATTATGAAACTATAATTGAAACCAAAAAAGCAACTCTCTTTTTACGATTTATTATTTCTCTCTGAAAACTTTTTTATAACTCACCTCATCACGAGTGGTAATTTTCATCAGATAGGTTCCGCTACCTGCTGAAACGTTTGCAAAATTTACAGTGATGTGCACTCCTTCGGAAGAATGAATTTGCGAATAAACCTGCTTCCCGGCAAGGTCATAAAATTCTACCAACACAGGCTCTTTAATTTGTTGATTAAAGGATATGTTAACCACATCCGTAAAGGGATTTGGAAAAATTAAACTTACTAGATCGTTTTTCGAAACCACACGTTTCAATAAAATAATTCCCGAGTACTTGTACTTTCCATTAAAATCAAATTGCTTTAATCGATAATAATAATTTCGGTTTTCGATTTTAGTATCATTGAAAATATAATTGCTAGTCGCCGAAGTTGTTCCTTTTCCTTCTACAGTTCCAACTTTAATAAATTCCGATCCATTAACTGAACGTTCCAATTCAAAACGATCGTTATTAATTTCAGAGAGGGTAGTCCATTTGAGTTCATTGAAATTATCAAATGCTTTTCCTGAGAAATCGGCAAGTTCTACCGGCAAGGGGCTATTGGATGGGCCAATTATTTCGAAATCATCGATTGCCATTCCGGCAGCATTGATGGTGACATCCGATTTAAACCTCATTCTAAATGCAACATTTCCATTGCCGCTCAAAAACGAAACATCATACTGACCTAAAGTAAACGATGAGCGAGTTGAATTAAAATAGGGTTGGTTAACAGGATATGAAGTTGCTCCTCCTGCATTGGCAAAATCGTACCAGTTGGCAACAACATTTCCTAAAGCAATCCAGGTATCGCCTTTGTCGAGGGAATACTCAACACGGAAGCCATCCCAACCAATTTCAAAAATATTTTTCCTGTAAAACTTTATTGTGTAGGTACCGGCAGCAGTAAAATTATAATTGGGTGTCCACAATCTTGCATCGGTGTTATCAAGGTAGTTGGTGGCAGTTAAACCGGTTACCCAGGCATTGCTTCCGCTAAACGTTCCGTTCTTTCCGGCAATGGCAGAATTCCCTCGCTGAAAAGGTGTTCCGGAAAATGATTCAGCTCCAAAATCCAATGGGTTCACATCAAAATTTCCACCCGCTGCAGGATTGTACGGAATGCCTCTGTTCGGCAAAACCTGTACGTAGGATGTTCTAACTTTTTGAAGTGAAGGGTCGCCATTAATTTGTAATGTTACCGTGTACAATCCCGGTGTAGAGTATATTTTAACAGGGTTCTTTACGGAAGATGTTGTAGCGTCACCAAAATTCCATGTCCATGAACTTGATTTGTATGAAGCATCAGAAAACACAATTGGTTTGCCGATGTAAGTTAGTCTTCTATCAGAAACAAAATCGGGATATGGATCGGTAAATACATCCGTTGAAAATACTCCACGTCCATGTGTTGCGGCAATCACCAATTTGTCGGAAGTGCGCACCTGCAACATATCGGTTCTCACATTAGCCATTCCGATATTTGAAGGGGCCCAAACAGTTGCTCCACCATTCAATAAATCGGTTGACCAAACACCTAACTCTGTAGCAATAATTGCTTGCGCAGAATTGTTTGGATTAAACAACGCCCATCGTACCGGCATATCGGGAAGATTACCTTCTACAGACGTCCACGTTGTTCCTCCATTAACAGATTCCCACAAACTGTTTGATCCGTAATTGGAATAGGTTACCAATAAGTGATTGTCGTTTCCATCTTCAATAGCAATACATGAAACCGTTCCTGTAGGCATTCCGGCCACAGCCAAATTAGTTGCAGTGGGAGTGGTAGTATGGGCATTATCAACTCGCACCACACGACCATTATTTAATCCGAAAAAAACACGATTAGCTGTGTTTGGTGAAGTACTGATATGAGTTACTTTTCCACTGTTAAAGGCAGCAACAGTGACTGTCGTGAACGTATTACTAACGGGTGCATTTAAGATGACATAATAATTTCCATTTCCAAAACAAGCATACAAATTATTATTTACATTATCATAATCGGTTGGATTTACAAACGAACCGTTATTGTTGTTGGTCATGCCACCAAAAGAAGCACCTGTATTTGTTGAACGGTAATAGTTGTTGTACACATAAGAGGTGAACTGATACTGTGGTTGATCCTGATCAATGTGCGTGAAACATCCATCGCCGCCTGTGACTTCGATAGTAGAATTTATTCCCAGTGCGTTGTATTGTTGCGAACCATTATCCTGCGCACCGGCGATAAACTGTGATGAATAAGCTGTGGGGTTCATTGCACAAGCATAAAACTGAGTAACATTATAATTCTCGCTTTTTGTTATTATGGATGGTATGGTTGCAGTTCCATTAGCGGTTCTGTAAATACCACCATCATTACCAAAATAAATTACACTTGAATTTCCGGGTTCAAAAACAATTGCATGTTGATCGGCATGCACTTCCTGAAAACCAAACCCTCCATACCAGTGTGAAATTTGTTGCCAGGAATTACCACCGTTAGTTGTTTTAAATAAATCGACACCGCCAACATAAAGTGTGTTGGAATTATTCGGATCAACGGTTCCAATTAAATCGTACCAACCTTGTCCACGGGTAAAGTCATTTCCAATTCCTCCATCGGCATCAACGGGATTTGATTTAACAGTCCAGTTGGCACCACCATCAGTGGATTGGAGAATTTGATAAACTCCATTAGTCGCAGAGTTTTGAGTAATTGCGTATAGTACCGAACCGTTAGAGGGCGCACAAGCTAATTCAACACGTTCAAATCCTGTTGTTGCGAATCCATTAGCTCCGGTATTTAATTTAGTCCAGGAACCTGCATTTCCGGTTGCTGATTTATAAACACCATCGGTGGAGAATAAACCAATACCGACATAAATATTATTATCTGCACCTATCTCAATATCCGAAATTCCATTTTGAAGAGCTCCTACACCCGCACCTAAAACTTTTACCCATGTAGTACCACCGTTAGTAGAACGAAAGACGCCACTCCGTGTTCCTGCATACACATCTCCGGAAACGGGATGCACAATAACTTTTTGATTGTATTGAAAATTTGCATTAACTGTGGATGCAAGTTGATTCCATGTTGCACCACCATCGGTTGTTTTCCAAATTCCATCACCACGAATGGCATCGGCATTAAAATAACCTTCGCCGGTACCAAAATACATTGTTTGCGGCGCAGCAGGATTAAATGCGATAGTAGTAATTGCAATGTTGTTAAACATGTCATTCACCGGAATCCAATCAGGAGCTGCTGCTGTGATATCGGTTGTCTTCCATAACCCTCCACCCACACCGGCAGACCAAACCGTTTTGTGAGTAGCATCATTAGGGTCAACCATGATGGCTCTAGTACGACCGCCCACATTTTTAGGACCTCTTTCAATCCAATTCATTCCTGGGATAGCACCTGCAACCCTGCCGTTAACTCCTTTACTTCTTAATTCATCTGCATAAGCATAAGCTTGTAAAAGTCGTTCACGCGGAACCGTATTTGTAGAAAGATCTTTTGTAATTTCTATTTCTTGGGCGATGGCCAAATCGATACGATCACGTAAGGGAATACCACCTTCTTCACGCATTTCATATTTTTCAACATGGGAAACAGGTTCTGAATTGATGAAAGGAGTATAAAAATAAACGAGCGGAAAAATTCCGGCAACAGCACCAAAAATAAGGAGCAAATAGAAAAATCCTTTATGGTTATTTTTTTTCTTCATTCCTTGTTAAAACGTTCATTATCAATGCAAAGTTAGGGAATTATTGTATAAAACGCACATCTATAGGCTATCATATTGATAACTAAATATTTAATGTGCTTTGGGTATTGATTTTTACCTAATAATCGAGTATTAACTGAGATGTTATATTATGGAGAAGCAACCTATTTTTCCGGGTGGTATATTACATCATCTAAAATAAAAAGATCCCGCAGTGATGCGGGATCTTTTTATAATAAGTGATCAAGAGGTTTCTAAAACTTTAACACTTTAAATTCAGTTCTACGATTTTCCTGGTGTTCTTTTTCGGAACATTTTACACCGTTAGCACATCGATTAATCAGCATAGTTTCGCCATAACCTTTTCCGGTAATACGATCTTTATCTATCTTTCCAACTTCAACAATATATTTAGCGGCAGACTTCGCACGCTTGTCGGAAAGATCCCAGTTGTATGCATCACTTGCACGGCAATCGGTATGCGAACTTAATTCGATTACAATAGTTGGATTATCTTTTAAAAGCTGCACCAACTTATCCAATTCTTTTGCGGCATCGGGACGAATATTCCATTTAGCCAAATCGTAATAAATGTTATCAAGACGAATTGCTTTGTTGAGAACAATTTTTTCGAGAGGCATATCCTGCTTTATAATTCCTTCTTTCTTTCCAACAGTACTTACCACTTCGCTCTTCGAGAAATATCCCTCTTTAGAAGCTTTCACTCTATAATTTTTATTTGCTTCTAAATCGAAGAAATAATATCCGTCAGGACCGGTAGTTACTGAATTAAGTTCTTTACTTTCATTATTCAACAACACAACTGTTGATTTATCGAGTGGTAAACCGGTTTCTTTATCAGAAACAATTCCTTCTACACCAAAAATTAACTTTTGCAATTGGAAGTCGACAACAATTTTACTTTCTTTAGAATTAACCGTTGAAACAGGTTTTGTTTCTTTTGAATATCCTGCTTTTTGTGCAAGCAGAGTATATTCTTTATTGTATTCCAATTCGAACTCGTAGGTGCCATCAATTTTAGCAAGTGTTCTGCCAATTTCTTTTCCTTCACGATCTTTCAAAATAACATCGGCACCTTCAATAGGTTTGCCTGTTTTTTTATCGGTAACGGTTCCTGTAACAACAATTTTCTTCAGTAATTCCAGATAATAAACATCATCATCACCTTTACCACCGGTTCTGTTAGAAGACAAATAACCTTTTGATCCTTCTTTATCAAGAATCAGAGCGAAGTCATCTTTATTGGTGTTTACAGGATAGCCCATGTTACGCGGATCCTGCCATTTTCCATCTTTATAAATACTTTCATAATTATCAAGTCCGCCTAAACCAACTTGTCCATCGGAAGAGAAATACAATGTATTATCATCATTAACAAAAGGAAAAAGTTCATTTCCTTTTGTATTGATTTTATTTCCAAGGTTCATTGGAGCACTCCAACCGTCTTCTTGTTTATCGACATAAAAAAGATCCATGCCGCCAAAACCACCGGGCATATCAGATGAAAAATATAAACGTTTTCCATCTTTTGATAACCATGCATGAGCGGTGTTGTATTGCTGACTAATAAAAGGAAGATCTGTGGGTTCAGACCATTTTCCATCTGCAAATTTTGAAGTAACAATTTTAAGTTTTACAACTTTATCGGTACGGTTCGTCATAGTACTACTATTCCTTGTGAGGAACATTTCGTTTCCTTCTTTATTGAAACAAACGGGTCCGTCGTTGAATTTACTTTGAAGTTCTTTAGAAAACAATTCCGGAGAACGGAGGTTAGATTCTTTACCCTGTGCATAATATAAAGTAAGAAATGGGTTTCCTGTCCATGTATGAGTACGATCTTTCGCCATTGATTCGCGTGACGAAACAAATACTATTCCTTCGTGATAAAATACCGGAGAAAAATCGGCCTTATCAGAATTCACCATAATTTTGGAGACAATTGATTTTGCGCTGTCGCGGAAAAATTCATCCATTTTTCCAATTGCAGAGAGCGAATTTTGTGCACGTTCATCTGTACTTGCAACAGCGGCATATTCAGAGAAGAATTTTTTTGCTTCCTCATATTTAGCATTATACATTAATGCTTGACCATAATAATATTTATCAATTGGTTTTGCATCGGCAAGTTTCACCACCTTTGAATAATACAGTTCCGATTTCTCAGAATTGTTAGTGAGACGATAGCAATCAGCAATGTTGCGAAGTGCGGTTGCATTATCAGGTTCTTTAGCGAGAACTTTATTGTATTCTTCAATTGCTTCGTGATAAGCAAAAGATTTGTACAGCTTTTCTGCCTTAACAGCTGAACTGTTGTTTTGACTAAAGGCAGGCGAAACACAAAGAAGTGCAGCCAGGAGGGCAAATACCGAAAAAATTCGTTTCATAATTGTCTTAATTTGAACGTAATTTGATTATTTATAAGTTAATTTGTTGATTATAAATGACTTATTGAATTGGATTCAAAATCATTTTTTGCAACAGGTTTTTAACTCAAAAAGCAAAAAAAAGGTTACGGTTCGGCTTCGCTCACCGCAGGCGGCCCCGGTCCCCCTGGGGCAACTCTGAGCCTTACCTAAGATGTCACTAAGGGTCCGGGGGAGTTACTTCCCGCCGGATATTTTGGAGCCATCGAATTTGACCTCTTCGCCTGCCAGGTAGGTAGTAGTTAAAATAAGAGCTCCTGTAACATCGTACGATTTCCATTCACCATCGGGAATGCCTGTTTTATATCGTCGTATTTCGCGGGTTTTTCCGTTGTCGTAATAATAGCGGTGTTCACCATTTTCGTTTCCATCAAAATATTCACCTTCAAACGCCAATTTGCCATTCGAAAAATAACCTTTCCATTTTCCGGTTGGTTGTCCGTCGAGATATTCTCCTTCGGCGGTGTAGGATTCACTAAAAAATTTCCATTGTCCATCTCTTCTTCCTTCTATATAATTACCTTCAGCAACAACGGCACCGCTGTCACTTAATTCTTTCATGTATCCCTCTTCTTTACCTTTTTGATACGTTTCTTCACGGAGTAATTTTCCGGAAGTGAAATACCATTTCCATTCGCCATCGGGTTTGTTATCGATGTAGTTTCCGGTTTGTTCTAGCTTTCCGGTTTCATAATAAAATTTCCAGAGACCAATTCTTTTTCCATCTTTAAATTCACCCTCTGATTTAACATTTCCGTTAGGATACAAAAATTTCCATGGACCTTGGTAGAGCATACTTTCATCAACAAGACCTTCGGCATACACTTCATCGTTTCGGTACATTTTAGCGGCAGTAATTGATCCATCGCGGCTGTATTCTCTATATACACCCTGTTTTTTACCATCAATTAAATTGACCGATGATTTTGGTCTGCCGTTATTATGGTAATCGCGTTTTATTTCTAATTTAACATTTTGAGATTTATCAACAACCAATTCACCATCTTTATACACCTCCATTTTTTTCATGGTTCCATCGGCTGTATAATATTTAAAAGCACCATTTAATTTATCATCACGGTAATTGGCTTCCGTTTTAATTTTTTGATCGGGATAAAAATCTTTCCACACACCTTGTTTAAAATTAAACTTATCAATTCTGTTAATTTTTTCATCCTTTACCAGATAACCGTTTTTATAGGTTAAAATAGAAATTATTCTTCCATCCTCATCATAACCTCTTCCGATTCCATTTTCGGCACCATTAACAAATGTTACTTCTTTAACTAGTGCACCGGATTCGGAATAATATTTTGCAACGCCTTCTTTTATTCCATTCACAGCAAGTTCATCGGCTCGTAAAATTCCACTTGCATAATATTCCTTCTGACTTCCATTTTTATTTCCATCCACATAAGTGTATTCGGCAGAAACTTTCCCATCTTCATTATAAAATTTCCAAATACCATCTAATTTCCCATCAATTCTATTGCCTTCCGATTTTATATTACCACTTTCAAAATAAGCTTTCCAAATTCCATCCGGTTTACCGTTCACCAAATTACCTTCACTACTAATATTTCCATTAGGGAAATAGAATTTATTAAATCCATTAGGATTTGTTTCTTCAGGTTTTTGAGCGAACAAGCTACATGCAAATAGCAGTTGAACTATTATAAGCAGAAAATATTTTTTTTTCATAAACCTTTACTTGCCGATATTTCAAGCATTCTTTTAAGAGGTAATAAAGCTTTTTCTACGAGATGTTCAGGGATTATAACTTCAGGAACTTCATACTTCATACAGAGGTATAATTTTTCAAGAGTATTTAATTTCATATGTGGGCAATCGTTACAGGCACATGAATTTTCGGGGGGTGCCGGAATAAAAGTTTTACCGGGTGAAGCGAGTTCCATCTGATGAATAATTCCGGATTCAGTAACTACAATAAATTCTGCTGCTTCATTATTGATAGTATAATTTAACAGAGCAGTAGTACTTCCTATAAAATCACTTTGTGCTAAAACATGATCTTCACACTCCGGGTGTGCAATTATTTTTGCGTTTGGATGTTGCAGTTTCAACTTCTGAATTTTTTCCAATGAGAAAATTTCATGAACCATACAGGCACCATCCCACAAAACCATTTCTCTACCAGTTTTTTTTGCAATATAAGCGCCCAAGTTTTTATCGGGAGCAAAAATAATCTTCTTATCAGCAGGCACCGATTCCACTATTTTAACTGCATTAGACGAGGTACAAATAATATCACTAAGCGCTTTAATCTCAGCAGTGCAATTGATATAGGAAATCACCACATGGTCGGGATGCTGATCCTTGAAAGCTTTAAATTCATTGGGTGGACACGAATCGGCCAACGAACATCCGGCTCTTAGATCTGGTAATACCACTTTTTTATTGGGATTCAACAGTTTAGCCGTTTCTGCCATAAAATGTACGCCGGCAAAAACGATCATATTGGCCGTAGTTTTTTCAGCTTGTTGAGCCAGTCCCAAACTATCGCCACGATAATCTGCTACATCCTGAATATCAGCGTCCTGGTAATAATGGGCAAGAATGACTGCATTTTTTTCTTTTTTAAGTTTTTCGATTTCCGCAAACAGGTCGAGTGCCGGATCAACCTGACGGTGCAAATATCCACTTTTCATCGCTTCCTCAAAATTGCTTACATCCATTATAATAATATACTTTTTATTTATTTAAATTAAAATATGTTAATAATAGCCTGTTGATAATGTGTATAATTAAATAGGTAAATAATAGTATTGTTCAGTTATTAAACTTTATTAACAGGAGTTAGTATGTTATGATTTATTAATGACTTGATTTACACATGATACCATACTTATTAACAACACTAATCAGGGTTACATTGTTCATTAGTTTTTGATAAAAACCACTCAAAAATGTTCATTTAATTGTTCAAACATTTTCATTGATTTGTGGTGTTGTTAACAGCCATGGTATTGTTATTTTATTAAGCCAAGATAGCCCTGGAATAAGCAAGGAAAAGATTCAAAAAGTTATCGCCATAAAATATAGTTTTGCACGAAAACCTTGTTGAAAACCCGTCTTGTTAATCCATTATTTACCAGAACGTTCTACATTTACCCAAAGGTAGTTGTTAATAACACCAATATTGATGTTAATTAAGTAAATTTACTAAAAAATTACCTGCTTAGCTGTTTCTGATCAACAGTTTAACTAAAAAAAACAGAAAATATGATAACTAAAAGCATTGCCATAGGATCTGACCATGCCGGGTTTGAATGCAAGGAGTACATTAAAGAGTACCTCAAAAGTGTTTCATCGGGTTTTGCCCTAATAGATATGGGAACCTATTCTGCCGACTCGGTAGATTATCCGGATTTTGCACATCAGGTAGCATTAAAGGTTGCGGATAAAGAAGTTGATTGCGGAATTGTTATTTGCGGAAGTGGAAATGGTGTTTGTATCACTGCAAACAAACATGCACATATTCGAGCAGCGTTATGTTGGAGTACGGAAATTGCATCACTTGCACGACAACATAACGATGCTAACGTTCTGTGTATACCTGCTAGATTTGTTTCACATGAAACTGCAACTGCTATGGTGGAAACCTTTATGAATACTGAGTTTGAAGGTGGACGACATTTGAAACGTGTTGAGAAAATTGAATTGTAAAATTAATTCTAAACAGTATAAAAAAGTATAATCGAATTAATATTTTATGAATAGAAAATCAATATTAAAACTTACTTTATTTTTATGGGTGTTTTCATGCACTGTTGTTTTTGCTCAGGATTCAATAGGATTAAAATACAGTAATTACATTCAACCTGAAATCATAAAAAAGCATCTGGCAGTATTGGCTTCTGATTCACTCGAAGGTCGCGAAACGGCACAGCCGGGGATGGTAAAAGCCGCTAATTATGTTGCAGAGCAGTTTAAATCAATTGGAATTCCTCCTATTAACAATGGCTCCTATTTTCAAGAATTTCCATTGTTGCTGCAAACAGCATCTTCAATAAAAGTAAAATTGGCAGATAAAGAGTATGTAGCAGGAGAAGATTATTTTACTGTAGACGGTCCTCCCTCATTTGAGTATAACAGCAATGAAATAATTTTTGTTGGATATGGTATTGTAGATTCAGCATCAGGTTGGAATGACTATGCATCAATTGATGTAACAGGGAAATCAGTTTTAATTTTTGATGGTGAACCAACAGATAAGAACGGAAATTCGCTTATTTCAAAATCAAAAGAAAGCAGTTCCTGGAAAAATGATCGAAGAAAGAAGATTAATATTGCCACGAAGAAAAAAGCAGGTGCAATATTTTTAGTAAATCAAGATTTCAAACAAAATTTTGAACGAATGATGAAAAGAAATCCTTCGGGAAGAATGTTGCTCGATGATGGGAGTTCTGATAAAAATACTCCTGTAATATATTTGTCCCCGGCAATTGGCGAAAAATGGCTTTCTAAAGTTGGTTATTCAAATTCCGCCTATTCAAAAAAAATCAGCAAAAAGAAAAACCCAATTGGAGGTTCATTTAACGAAGCGCTTACTATTACAGGAGCAACACAAAAAACCTCTTGTAGAAATGTACTTGGATTTGTTGAAGGCACATCCATACAAGAAGAAGTAGTTATAATTACTGCCCATTTAGATCACTTAGGAAAATATGATGGTGAAATTTATTATGGTGCAGATGATGATGGTTCGGGTTGCGCCTCTTTGATTAATATGGCAGAAGCGTTAATGAAAGCTAAAAATGATGGGAATGCTCCTAAAAGAAGTATTTTATTCATGACTTTTTCAGCTGAGGAAAAGGGTTTGTATGGTTCAGAATATTATACGAACAATCCTATTTTTCCACTCAAGAACACTGTAGCCAATTTGAATATTGACATGATTGGAAGATTAGATACGATACAACGAAATACAACAGAATACACTTACATTATTGGCTCTAATAAATTAAGTACCGGACTTCATGAGGTAAACGAAGCGGCAAACAAATTTTGCTGTAACTTAGAACTTGATTATAAATACAATGATCCTTCAGACAGACTCAAATTGTACTATCGATCGGATCATTACAATTTTGCGAAGAATAATATTCCGGTAATATTTTATTTCACAGGTATACATCCGGATTATCATAAACCAACCGATACAATTGATAAAATTGATTTTGATAAGACAGCTAAAATTGCAAAATTAGTTTTTAATACTGCCTGGGAATTAGCAAACAGACATGAAAGAATTGTAGTGGATGTAATAAATGATTTTAAATAGGAACGAAATCAGTAAACATGAAAAAAGTCATAAGTATTTTATTGCTGATTTGCATCGTGTTTATTTTGCCTGTTTCATTTACTTGCCTTTATCTTTACAAACAGAAAGTAAAAAGTGAAGTAAAGTGGAGAATGATAGCGGGATTGAAGAACTCGGAATTGGTGGAGTTGAAATTTTCCAATGAGCAACTCGAAACTGAAGTGCAGTGGGAGCATTCGAAGGAGTTTGAATATCGTGGACAAATGTATGATGTTGTTTCAAGAAATATTGTAGGCGACTCAACCCAATTTTTTTGCTGGTGGGATTACGAAGAAACAGAATTGAATAAAAAATTGACTTCACTTGTGCAATTGGCTATGGGTCAGAGGCAAAACAATAAAAGCAGTAATCAACAAAATCAGTTACGATTATTCATGTCTATACTTTTTTATTCAAATCCTTTTGAATGGAAAGCATTTTTTACCGGGACAGAAAACATTAAAACGCTTTCAATAAATTACTTTTGGAAAGATGTGAATACATCTGAGCCATCGCCACCACCGGAAATTTTAGTTTGATTTTATTTAATTGATAATTTATTTTTGGAATATTATATTCCGAAACATTTTGCACTTTGTATAAATCAAACAAATATGAGAATATTAATTATGCTGTGTTTAGTATTTTGCTCTACCTATGCAAGCTATTCACAAGTACTTACAGTTTATGATAATTTATCAGGTCAGCCTTTGGAACTTGCAACTATTACGAGTGAAAGTCCACGAGTATTTGCAGTTACTAATGTTCGTGGCCAGGTAAATATTTATGATTTTAAAGGATCAGAAAAGATTGAAATAAGGTTGGTAGGATTTAAAACAATGCAACAGAGTTATTTTGAATTGGAAAAAACTCAATTTATAATAAAAATGGATAAGGCAGAGTTTTCTTTAGATGATGTAGTTATCAGTGCTACAAAATGGAATCAATCAAAAAAAGATATTCCCTCAAAAGTAACTACCATCACACCAAAGTCTGTTGAATTACAAAATCCTCAAACGGCAGCCGATTTATTAGGAACTTCAGGAGAAGTTTTTATTCAGAAAAGTCAGCAAGGGGGAGGGAGTCCTATGATACGAGGATTTGCTACCAATAGATTGCTTATTACTATAGATGGAATAAGAATGAATACAGCCATTTTTAGAAGTGGGAATCTTCAAAATGTTATTTCCTTGGATCCATATGCAACTGAAAACACTGAAATATTTTTCGGGCCGGGTTCAATAATTTATGGAAGTGATGCTATTGGTGGTGTAATGAGTTTCCAAACACTCACGCCACAACTTTCGGCAACAGATACAATTATGGTAACAGGAACTGCAGCAACCAGACTTGCATCCGCGAACAGCGAAAACACATTTCACTTTGATTTGGGTGTTAGTGGAAAAAAATGGGGATCTGTCACGAGTTTCACTTTTAGTGATTATGAGGATCTCAAAATGGGAAGTCATGGGCCGGATGAATATTTGCGACCTATTTATTCGCAGCGTCAAGATAGTATTGATGTAGTGATTACCAATAATGATCCTCAAGTGCAAGTTCCAACAGCTTATAACCAAACAAATTTCATGCAAAAATTCAGGTTTAAGCCGAATGCTAAATGGGATTTTCAATATGGGTTTCATTATTCCACTACCGGCGATTACGATCGATACGACCGATTGATAAGGTACAAGAATGGTTTACCCAGAAGTGCCGAATGGTATTATGGGCCACAGGTATGGATGATGAATAATTTGTTAATATCTCACACCGGCGATTATTTACTTTTTGATGACATGAACATTCGTTTAGCACAACAATTATTTAAGGAATCACGACACGATAGAGCTTTCAATGATGATATACTTTATAATCGTGAAGAAAAAGTGGATGCATTGTCTTTGAATTTGGATTTCGTAAAACTTTTTGGAAGTAATACAAAAATATTTTACGGTGCTGAAGTTGTAAATAATGATGTGAAATCGTCAGGTACCGATGATAATATTAGCACAGATGAATCAGTTATCGGACCGTCACGTTATCCACAATCTACTTGGTCGTCGTATGCTGCTTATCTTTCATTGGAACATCACTTTACTCAAAAAATTATGGCTTCAGGAGGTGTTAGGTACAATCAATATTTAATGGATGCCGATTTTACCAACAATCTACCTTTTTATCCTCTGCCGGAGAGTACTGTTAAAATTAATGATGGTGCAATTACAGGAAGCTTGGGTATGGTATTTAACCTTACCGAAAAATGGTCGATTAATGTAAATGCTTCCACCGGTTTTCGTGCACCTAACGTAGATGATTTAGGTAAGATTTTTGATTCTGAAGCAGGCTCTGTGGTTGTTCCAAATCCAGATCTCGAAGCTGAATATGCTTACAATGCTGAAGTGGGTGTATCAAAAATATTTGGTGAGTTTTTAAAATTCGAAGTAGCAGGATATTATACACTTTTGGAAAATGCAATGGTGCGTCGTGACTACACGTTGAATGGTGAAGATAGTATAATTTATGATGGAGAATTAAGTCAGGTGCAAGCAATTCAAAATGCAGCAGAAGCAAATGTGTATGGTGTTGAAGCCGGAATAGAAATTAAATTACCTGCAGGATTTAGTTTAGGAAGTAAGTTTAATTATCAAATTGGTGAAGAGGAATTGGATGATGGAACAACAAGTCCTTCTCGACATGCAGCACCGTGGTTTGGTATTTCACGAATTAATTACACGCTCAACAAATTAACTTTGGAACTCAATACCTTTTATTCGGGAGAAAAAAGTTACGAAGATTTGGCCGAAGAGGAAAAAGGAAAACCTGAAATTTATGCAGTTGATGAAAACGGTGATCCTTACTCACCATCATGGTACACTTTGAACTTTAAAGTTATGTATCGTTTTTCGGAATGGGTTTCGATGAGTGGTGGAATTGAAAACATTACCGATCAGCGGTACAGGCCTTATAGTTCAGGCATTGCCGGAGCAGGAAGGAATTTGGTGTTTGCTATAAAAGCGAGGTTTTAGAGTGGTGGAAAGTGTGGCGAGTATGTTAGTAAAAAAGTGGGTAAAAAGGGGATGCCTGCTGCAGACAGTAAGCACGGCATGGAGCTAGATGTGATGACCACAATACGCATCACTCGCCACACTAACCATTTTTATTCGCATTTTTTCCTTACATTTATCTTTTAGAAAATTGAATAGAAACGATGTGCATGAAAAAATTGGGGTTTTTGATAGTATTTGTAACTTTATGTTTTACAACTTTTGGTCAAAACGCATGGGTTGGTAAGGCTTCTTTTGCAGGAATAGAGCGTGATGATGCTGTTGGTTTTTCAATTGGAAACTTGGGTTATATTGGGACAGGAATGGATGTTGGTTTTCAATTAAAGAACGATTTTTGGCAATATGATCCTATAAATGATAGTTGGACACAAGTTGCAGATTTTGGCGGTACACCCAGACAATATGCGGTTTCATTTTCAATTAATGGGAAAGGCTACGTGCTAACGGGGATTGATAATAGCGGATTATTTCGTGATGATGTATGGGAATACGACGCAACGAATAACACATGGTCACAAAAGACTAATTTACCTGCACCAGGAAGATCAGGGGCTGTTTCATTTTCAATAAACGACAAAGGTTATATTGGAACCGGCTTTGATGGAACTTCTGTGTACGATGATTTTTATTCTTACGAACCTGCTACTGATAATTGGACAACTCTTGCTAATTTTATTGGTTTACCCAGATATGTTGCTGCCGGCTTTGCTCTTAATGGAAATGGTTATTTGGGAACAGGCAAAACGGTATCAAATCAAATACTTAATGATTTTTATAAATACGATGTAACACAAAACATATGGATTCAGAAGCTTGATTTTCCAGGTAAATCCCGATTTTCTGCAGAGGGTTTTGCATTAACAACCTATGGTTACATTGGAACAGGATTCAATTTGCACGGTTATTATGAAAGTGATTTTTATGCCTTTGAAGATGTTACCGATAATTGGGTGATTGTGGCTGCAATACCAACTCCTGGACGCAAAGGAGCCGCCTCTTTTACAATTAACGATAAGGCATATTTTGGAACCGGAATTGATACAACATCCACTCGATTAAACGACTGGTGGGAATATGCAGCATTGGTTGGAAACGAAGAAATTTCAGAATCGATTCAATACAGTGTTTTTCCAAATCCATCTTCCGGGATTTTAAAATTGGTTAGCAAAAAAAGTATTGAATCTTTTATTGTTTACGATATATCAGGAGCAGCACTATCAAATGCAGTAATCAACTCAAACTCTGTGATAATTAATTTGACAGATCGAACTGCGGGGTTGTATTTTTACAAAGTTCAAATAGGGAATAAAGAATATTTCGGAAAAATTATTAAAAAATAGTTATTAAAAATTTGGGCTGCCTTCCAAGCTAAAGACAAGTTTTAGTTTTATAGTTTTATAGTTTGTGGTTTTATAGTTTTGTGGTTTCTAAAACATTTAGCTGAAATGAGTCATTTATTATTTAAAAAGTCACCAATTGCATTAGCATTCCTATTGCTATTTTGCAATAAAATGGATGGTCAGAATTTGGTATTGAATCCGGGGTTTGAGATCTTTATTACTTGTCCGGGTTTTGGACAGTTCAGCAATGTTTATATCAGCAACTGGAACAAACCGTCCATTGCCAGCTCTGATTATTACCATTACAATTGTGCAGGAATAAATCCAACGGTGCAGGCACCCAGAAGCGGAGAAGCTTATGCGGGAATCATCGCTTACAATTTCGGAACAGAGTATCGTGAGTATGTAACGGGCACACTTTTCTCATCATTAATAGCAGGACAAACATACAAAGTTGAATTTTATGTTAGTCTAAACGATGGTTATATCCAGGCAATCACAGAGTTGGGAGCATACCTGAGTCCAACAGCACCGGGACCATTTTCAAATGCCCTGCATATTAATGTTCTTCCTCAAATAGAAAACACAGCAGGTTCAATAACCGATACATCGGTATGGAAAAAAATTAGCGGACAATTTGTTGCTACAGGCGGTGAACAATTCATTACCATTGGAAATTTTCACAACGATACCACAACCACCATTACACAGCCCGGTACATCAGGCTCGTATGGTGCTTACTATTTTGTTGATGATGTATCAGTAACACTGGATTCTACAACTTCGATTGCTGCAATAGAAAATTATGATAATCCCAAAATGTTTCTGACAGATGACAATTTTCTGATAATTCAAATGCCCAAATCATCCCAATTTAATTCTCCGGCCATTTTGCAAGGCTATGATATGCAAGGAAAATTGGTCATGGTGAAGGAGTTAAAAAGCAACTTCAGCAAAATAAACTTGAGTCAATTGAAAAACGAAATGTATATTTTCTTAATCACTTATTCCGGAGGGAAAGTGTTGTCAAAGAGAATTGTGCTGGTTGATTAAATTGAAACCGTTATTTATTTTCCTGCCGCCAACGAAATTTTTAAAACGGAGCCATTATCAGTGGAAGAGTTGGCCATTTGCATAGCGGCATCTGCGGTTGTTTTTCATGCTGTTGAATTGGAGAAGTGGGTCAAATCACAAATTAGATAATATAACATTTTTGTGACTTGTCGAGGTCTCTTTTAACTTTAATAAAAGAATTGTATTAAAGTAAGTGGTTTATTCTACAAACCGAACAAACAGATCATTTACAGATTCAAAATGATATAATTCAAAATAGTTTCCACATCATCATTTATACCTTGAACGCTATTATGGAAGGATGTAAAATATATTGCACCATGCGCATTGTTCAAATCCAAATCAGCTTTTAATGCAAGTACACCGGATACGGGATGGTCGATGATAGGAACAAATGGAGCATCATAGCTATGAACAATTTCCCATCCGCCAAGGTCATATTCAAGATCCAAAGAATCTTTACCAAGAGCAGTAACCAAATCCAGATCCAAAACATTTGCATGATACACAAAACCCGAGGTGCCCATTTTTTGAGTACACAAAGAGCTGTCAGGAATAAATCCTCCCAATAATGGGTTAACACAAGTTATTGCTGTGGTGCCGATTTTAGCATGACTATGATTTTCCATTGTTAAATTACCGGGAATGCGAAGGTTTCCGTCGCCCGTAATACATTCAACTGCAAAATCGGAAGCATAAATACTACCATATGAAGTAACATACGACAACAGATTAGCATATTTTAAACTATCCATATGATCTATACCATTCAACATTCCGCAATTAAGAAAAATGCCACCATATCCTGATAGCGCGGCTAAACTATTTAGCGTTGTGAGAGAAATTTGAGTTGCGTTATAGCCTAAAGAATCAACAATTACAGTTTCTATTTGGTCATAAGCGCCTGGAATAAACGCAAGATCTTTAAGTTGTTTTAAAACGGTTTGTGGTTCCGGTAAAATAATATTTACACCTTTGGTAACCACAACAGGAACAATCGTTTTAAATATGTTTCCGTTACCGGTCTGTATGGTCACATTGTAAGTTCCCGCAGGTAAAGGCAATGTAAACAACCCGTCCTTACTGCTTCGGGTTGAAAATGTACCGGTAAAAATTTGTGCATTAGGTACACTTTTTCCTGAAGGCGTAGTTACTCTTCCTGTTACCAGCATAGATAGACCTGAAGGTGAATCCTTGTCATTGTCTTTAGAACAGGAACCGAAAACAAGCAGGATTCCCATAAGCAACAGTAGTGTGCTATTCCATTTGAAATTGGTGTACGTTTTCATAGTTGATATCAGTTAAAATTTATAAAATCCGATTGTTTAGATTTACCTTCATTGAAGTATCAGAGCTCACTTTTGCAAGTAATTATCAGTAAGTTAAGACAAATATATTAAAACACCTTAGACCTCAAACTAAATGACAAAAATTCATACTTAATACTGACTCATTGCTTGTTAAGACGTAAAGAAAGGGCGAAAGGTGGCATTGTGGTGTATAATATGCCTTCGCCATCAATAAAAACGGGCATTGATAAATATTTAATGAGGTGCCTGCCTGTAGACAATATTAAAATTCTTTTTGTAGCACCTCTTCGATGGCAATTTTCAGTTTCGGGAGATCAGTTACTATGGTTTCCCACACCATTTTCATATTGATTCCGAAATATTCATGTGCGATATAGTTTCGGAAACGTCTCACGAGATGCCAGGGGATAGGAATAACGGGAAAGTTTTTCTTTTTCAATATAGAGAATAGCCTCACCAATTATTATAAATTGATAAAGTACAGCATCTCTTAACATTTCATTTTCCAGGAATGCAAACTCATCTGTATTTAAAGTAAAATGGGAAATGCGATCGATTGCGTTAATGATGTGAAGAGCCCGATCTTTTTCGCTTGGTATCATTTTTTAATTATTAATTTTAAGTCTTTGGAAACACTTTTCACTGCGAAATCTTTAAGAAATCCTTTTTCAACTACATCTACTTTGCGACCAAATAGTTCATGCAAGTGAAATTGGATATCCAGCATATCCATCATTGAGAATTTAATATTGGGATACAGTTCAATCATCACATCAATATCACTTTTCTCATTCGCCTCTCCTCGGGACACAGAGCCAAAAAGCCATGCCGATGAAACTCGATGGTCATTTTCAAAGAATGATTTGAGTTTTTGAATGACATGTGTTGCGTTGATTTTAATTGGAGTTAAATATTCAACACTATCCTCCGCAACTTGTAATGCTTTCAACGAAAGTTTATCTTCACCATCCAAGACACAAATCACCTTATCCGCCAGCCAGGCAACCAGCAGCTCGTCGGGGTTGGTTTTGAAGAATTTCGCCAATTGTACCACTTGCTCGCGGGTAGGTTTTCTCTTTCCATGTTCAAATTTGCTCAAAATAGCCTGATCGATGTCGATTTGAGCGGCAACTACCCTAAGAGGTAAATCCTTGTCAGTACGTAGTTTACGAATTAATTTTCCTAAATTATTCATTTTTGACAAGTATTGTTTTGACAAATAATGTCAAAGTTAAGTAATAGTCTTTAACAAATCAAGGCATTGGGTATAAATGGGGAAAAAGAAGGAAAGCTGCATAGACGTGATAAGCGTAAGATGCGCAATTGATTTATTATAGCATATGTAGATATGTAAAGCAAACCTAAAATCAAAAGGGAATAAATAGGTAGAGAATCAAATTATTATTACTTTTAGATTCCATTATTAATTTCCAAAAACATTATTAATCATAGGCTAATATCAAATTTCTTTAATATGAATCAAACGGCTGCCTTCATTAAAATATATTTATGGGTTGCTTTACTAATAGTGCCGGGAATTAGTTGGTCGCAAGCCACATTTAAAACTGCCGGTTCATTGGATACGACATTTAATTCCGGGGATATTGGTTATGGTTTTGGTGTTGGATCAAATGGAGTTATATTTTCTACCGCGATTCAGAATGATGGAAAAATTATTGTTGGTGGCTCTCTCACCTTTTACAACAATAGGTCTGTTAGGTCTGTTGCTCGACTTAACACCGATGGAAAACTTGATTCTAGTTTTAATACGGGTTCCGGTGCCAATCTCCCTGTTTATGGTATTGGCATTCAAAGCGACGAAAAAATATTGATATGCGGCAGTTTCAGTATCATTGATGGTGTGAGCATACAAAAAATTGCAAGACTGGATGTTGATGGATCGTTAGATACTACATTTAACATAGGGTCTGGTGCAAATTACATAATTCGTTGTTTGGCTATTCAACAAGATAATAAAATTGTAATTGGAGGAGAATTTACCGCATTCAATGGTATATTGATTAACCGCATTGCACGGCTCAATCAGGATGGATCGCTGGATACTACTTTTCAACCTGGTTCGGGAGCCAACAGTACTATCCATTCTTTAGCCATACAGGATGATGAAAAAATAATTATAGGCGGAGAATTTTCTGCCTACAATGGTGTTGTCAAAAGAAATCTTATTAGAATCAATCCGGATGGATCAATGGATACTACTTTTAGAAACGGAACCACAAATGGTCCTTCAAACACAGTATATACGACAAAGGTTCTAGGTGACGGAAAAATAATTATTGGTGGTGCATTTACATCATACGATCTTATACCCAAGCTCAGGCTTGCAAGATTACATCCGGATGGGACCTTGGATACCACATTTAATCAAACCGGTGGAGCCAATGGTGATGTACTATGTGTATCATTGCAAAGTGATGGGAAAATAATTGTTAGTGGAAAATTTTATTCATACAATGGTACTTCATTTTTTCATATTGTCCGTGTTGATTCTCTGGGTGTAACGGATCCTGGTTTTATTCCAATTTCAGGTACAGGCAATCAAATATATTCAACAAGTATTCAGAACGATGGTAAAATTATCATCGGTGGACAATTTTTCATTTTGAATGGAATAACAAGAAATAATTTAACTCGATTACTGTTTGATGGCACATTGGATTATAATTTCAATCCCGGAACAGGTGCAAATGAAGATGTCATTTGTACAACTATTCAAAGTGATGGTAAAATTATCGTAGGTGGTGATTTTACGATTTATAATAGTTTATCACAAATGCGCAT
Organism: uncultured Bacteroidota bacterium; assembly: GCA_963814475.1. Lineage (GTDB taxonomy): Bacteria > Bacteroidota > Bacteroidia > AKYH767-A > OLB10 > JADKJB01. Next base: position 122,145 of record CAWFDA010000023.1, read on the forward strand.
TGCTCGTCTACTTTCTGATGGTTCAAACGATGTTAATTTTAATGTTGGTTCAGGAGCGAATGCCTCAATAAGATCCATTGCAATTCAAAATGATGGAAAAATTATTTTTGGCGGCTCGCTCACATCATACAATGGTGTGAGCAAATCCCGCCTAGCACGGATCAATTCTGACGGAACAATTGATCCTAGTTTTAACACAGGTACAGGCGTTGACGGGTTTTATGTTAATAGTATTGCTATTCAAAGCGATGGAAAAATAATTATTGGTGGTTCTTTCGATTATTATAATGGGATAAGCAGGCCCAATATTGCTCGGTTGAACACGGATGGTTCTTTGGATTTAAGTTTTAATATAGGAACTGGGACGGGTTCTAATGTTCAAATTGTAAGAATTCAAAATGATGGTAAGATTATTATTGCAGGAACGTTTTCTACATACAATGGTTTAAATTGTAATAATATTATCCGTATAAATCCTAATGGGACCATGGATAATAGCTTTAATGCAGGAACAACAGGATTCAATTCTTATATTAGCTCAACCCTATTGCAAGATGATCAAAAAATATTGATTGGGGGAGGTTTTGGAATAGTTAATGGGATTGTCAGAAACCGTATTGCCAGACTAAACACCGATGGATCTCTTGATTTCACATTTGATCCCGGAATAGGAATTGTGGGTCAGCACGTTCTAGCTATTTCAATGTTGAGCAATGGCAAAATAATTATTGGAGGTGAATTTTCATCCTATAATGGTACACCCATAAAAAATTTAGCCCGCCTTGAATCGGATGGTTCACTTGATATCGGTTTTGATCCGGGCACCGGGCCTGACGAACCTATTTTTACTACTGCCATTCAAAATGATGGGAAAGTTATTATAGGAGGTCATTTTATTTCTTACGATGGTATAGGAAGAAATAGAATTGCACGAGTACTTAATTGTTCGATTGACACTTCGCTTACTGTTTTGCAACCAACCATTATCGCCAATGCAACTAATGTCAGTTATCAATGGGTAGATTGCAATAACAACTTTTCACCTATACCGAATGAAACATCTCAGAGTTTCACCGCCTTAACAAATGGAAATTATGCTGTTATTTTTACTGAAAACGGTTGTTCACAAATGTCGTCTTGTGTAAATATAAATCAGGTTGGTGTAATTGAAAAAATCGACCAACATTTCAATATTTATCCAAATCCATGCTCAGGAAAATTCTACATTGATTCTCAATCAGAATTTGACATTCAAATTTTTGATGTGGCCGGAAAATTAATTTCGAATCAACAAATTTTAAAAGGGAAAAACTCTGTTATGTTAGATAAGATAAACAACTCTTTGTATTCAATAATTTTGACAGATGATGAAAGCAATCGATATATTAAACGAATAGCGGTAATTTATTGAATGCTATTCTGAAATAAAAATTTAATTTTATACTCAAACTAACAGCATATAAAAATTTAGTATTGAGTCGAAAAGTATCCAAATTCATTATAACACCCCAAACTATCTACTCCTCATAAAAGTCCAACAATGCGTCAAAAGAGGTATCCTTCCAAAACTCAACGATATCATCATAATCCTCATCAGGAATATTAGTATGACGAAGTTCAAAAGTAGTTCCATCCTTGTGAGCATGCAATTTTATGGTAACAATCGAGGGCTCTTCCTGTTCACCAAAAAACCATTTCTGAACAATTTTTTGTCCTGTTCGAATTCTAAATTAATTCCTGAAATGCTTTCCTCCCAAAGGGAAGTTCAGAGACACCTAAAGAAAGTCAAAATTTGATTATGATTAAGGAGGTACATACTTGCTTTGTACTCAAAAACTTATTGATCCAAACTGTTTTCCATTACTAATTAATAATTTTTATAGTATTGGAAAAGGAATCATTAACTAAATTAACAAAATACACTCCACCTGAAATTTCACTGAGATCAATAGTGATTGTATTTGCGGACTTAGACAAAGTTGTTTGACCTTTAATTACTCTTCCCTGCATATCATAAATAGTATAATTGATATTTCCTTCCGGAACATTTTTAAAAAGTAAATTATAAACACCATTATTTAAATTTTGCACATCAACAGTGAAGGTGTTGGAAACGGATTCTGTAATAGATGTAGGAGTAGTGACCGAACAAGAATACCCACTAAAAAAATTCCAGATTTCTTCACTCGCATTAATATCCCTGTTGATATTTCCAAGGCCTCCTAAGATGGAAGTTGTTCCGGGCCATTGATGACCTCCTCCAACTACTTTTAACAGTATTACATTAGCGCTATCGGTGCATGGTGTAAAAATATTTTGTTCAACTGTTGATCCATCAGTTGTATTGATATCGGGCAGAACAGTAACGATTGCAGTTGTTGGACAACTATTGTTCGTCACCCATAGGTTCACCACCTCATCGACAGATTTCCCTCCAAAGCCACCGTTATAATTTACGATTGCATCGCTGGTTCCATGAATTTGCATTACAGGCATGTTTTTAGAGGGCGCACAATCGTCGAATGCATTGGTGGTCATAGTACCTGAGACAGATGCAATGGCAGCGAAACATCGAGTTGATTCACAGGCCAGACTATGACTCATATACCCTCCGGCAGAAAAGCCACAGGAAAAAACCTGGTTGGTATCGATAGTATACAATGAATGCATTTCATCAATGAGAGCTCCAATAAATCCAATATCATCGGCAGTTGATCCTCCAGGCAAACCGGTATTGGTATTCCACCCGTTGTTAACACCCTGAGGATACACAACAATAAAATTATTTACTTCTGCTACATCATTAAAATCAGTAACATTCATTATAGTATTAGCAGTTTGTGTAAAGCCATGCAGGACAAATACCAGAGGCAATGAAGATCCCGGTGTATATGTTGTTGGAAGATAAACGATGTAATCACGGGTAACGCCGTCCCAGGTGATGTTACCGTTGGTTTGTGCATGGGTGAAAGTACTTGTACAGCAAAGAAATAGGATGAGTAGACGTAAATGGTTCATTAGGTGGGGATTTTGATTAAAAATTCAAAACAAATGAGGAGTGCGAAAAGTTTTAAATGAATTAGAAAAGTAAAAGCTTAAATTTTTACAGGACAATTGAACGTAAAAAGTCAATTAAAATAATATGCTGAATTAAATTTTCAAACAACAGCGTTCAGTTCCACTTTAAAAGTGCTTCCCGAACCTACTTCACTTTCAAGAGAAATTTGTCCACCTTGGGCTTCAATAAATTCCTTACTAATGGAAAGTCCCAACCCCGTGCCTTCTTTCATGGTTCCGGGAACCCGGAAATAGCGATCAAATATTTTATCCTTGTATTGAGGGGGAATACCCTGTCCACGATCCTGAACAGAAATAATTCACTTTTCTTTTGTCGGCAGAAATGGTTAAATAAATACTGGCATGTTCATTAGAATAGCGAATAGCATTTGAAATTAGATTCGTCAAAACCCAGGCAGTCTTTTCACTATCGGCCTGCACTTTTGGTAAGTTCTCAGGACAATTTATTTCGAATTTAAGATGCTTTTGATCGGCTTGTGTTTTGGTGGCATTAATCGCATATAATAAAATTTCCTTGGGGTCGGCAGGAATGATGGTTAACTGAATATTTCCGCTTTCAATTTGAGTCATGTTTAATAACTCTCCTGTAATTTTTAAAAGACGGTTTGCATCGTCTTTGATGCTTTCCACCAAATTTTTCTGTTCATTGTTCAAAGCGCCAATCTGATCATTCTCTAAAAGCTGGGTACTCATTTTGATAGATGAAATAGGTGTCTTGAATTCGTGAGAAACTGTTGCAATAAAATTAGTCTTGGCAAAATCAAGTTCTTTATAGGTCGTTACATTTTTTAAAATAATAACATGTCCTATAATAATTTTATTTTGTTCACCGGTAGGAACAATAGAAATTTTGACAGTTGTTTTCTCGAAATAACTTTCTTTCCCGTCTGCATAAATTTTTATGGGTTTGGTTTTTTCTTTTCCATAGGAGCTTTCAGCAATCATGAGATCCTGAATGAGTGCTTTTATCAAATCATTCCGACTTGCCAGTGTCTGCACATATTCGCCAATGAGGTCTGATGATTTTAACCCGGTAATTTTAAGAGCCTGATCGTTTGCGAAAATTACTTTTAAATTTTCGTCAAGACCAATTACAGGATCGTTCATATTATTGATGAGGGTATCGATCCGCTTTTTTTCGATCATTAATTTAGCAAGATTGCTGTTATTATATTCTTCAAGTTTTTCGGCCATGGTATTAAATGACCTTGCGAGTTCTCCCAGTTCATTATGTTTTTCAAAATGCACTCTTTCTGAATACTTATTTGCTGCGATCTGTTTAATGCTTTCGGTGAGCTCCCGCATAGGATTGGCAATACTGGCAGGGAGACTGAAGAACAACACAAGGGCAAATATGAAACAAAGCGTCCCTGTTATGGCTATCCAGAAAGTAGCTGTTATGGCAGTTTGTTGAGCCAATAAACTTTTACGTTGTATAGCAAGCATGTTCAAATCCATGATTTTATAAATTTCTACTCTCATGGATGACAAGAGTGTGCTGTCGGGTATTTGTGATTTATATTCTTCAAAATATTTTCGCAAATTTTCGGTTATTGCTATTTCACCGGGTTCTGTAATATTTTTTTCTTGCTGCTGAATATTATTTGCCAAAATTTCCATTGATCCTTGGTGGGATTTTTCAATTTCCTGAAGAATATTGCGTGAATACTCAAGAGATTTATAATTTGCAACAAGGATATTTTCGGTGTCTGATTTTAATGCGTTAATAGCTGTTGTTGCCACTAAACTGAGGACAACAATCAGCAGCAATAAAAATCCAACACCCAGAAGTAGTTTTGTTTTGATTTTCATCAGGATAATATTACAAGATCAATTTTATTTATGGAAAGACTTTTCAACAATTCATTAAAGACATTGGTGGCAAGAATTATCTTCATTAAATTCATATGTGGTTTTCCGATACATACAGTAGTTATTTTTCGTAATTCTACCTGTTCAATAATTACTTTAGCAATAGCGGAGCTTTCAATTTTAATTATTTCAGCCCCCAATTCTGTAGCGAGTTTAAAATTATTGATGAGATGTCGTTGTTTATCAAGGGCAATTTTATCTGCACTTTCGGATGGTTTCTGCACATACAAAACATACCATTTACTATTGTAATAGTTTGCCAGGCGTGATGTTTTACGAATTACATTTTTAGCAGTTTTGTCATTGCTGCTGATACACGCCAGAAATTTTTCATGCTTCAAGGCATAGGGTTTGGTCACTTCCGATTCCACTTTTCGTTCCACTTGTGAAGCCACCTCTTTCAACGCCAGTTCACGTAACTGAAGGATATGATCGCTTTTGAAGAAATTTTTGAGAGCGGTTTCAATCTTATCTGAGTGATAAATTTTGCCTTCTTTCAAACGAGTAATTAGCTCATCGGCAGTAAGGTCAATATTAACCACTTCATCTGCTTGTGCCACCACCATATCAGGAATACGTTCGGAAACTTCGATGCCTGTTATAGTTTTAATCTCTTCATATAAGCTTTCAATATGCTGAATGTTTACGGCGGAAATCACATTTATTCCGGAGGCAAGCACATCCATGACATCTTGCCACCTTTTCTCGTTTTGGCTTCCCTCAATATTACTGTGTGCAAGTTCATCAATTATAACAACTTCGGGTCGAAGATTGATGATGGCTTGAACATCCATTTCTTCAAGTTCCTTGCCTTTGTAAAACAATTTTCTTCGCGGAATGACCGGAAGCCCTTCAAGGAGCTCTTCGGTTTCTTTACGCTGATGTGTTTCTACATAACCGATTTTGACATCAATTCCATTCTTCAGAAGCGTGCGGGCCTCTTGCAACATACGGTAAGTTTTACCCACACCGGCGCTCATGCCGATGTAAATTTTAAACTTACCTCTTCTGGATTTTTTTATCAGATCCAGAAAATGTTCAACGGTTTTATCTTTTTCAGTCATTAAAATGAAATAGCAATTGATGTAGTAACAAATGTACTCATGTTTTCAGCGGAATCATCTTTTGTAAAGATTTTATCTTCACTTTGGAGAGATCTTCCTTCTATTCTCCAAACAGCGTTTTCACGAATTTTGTAGTCTATGTTTAGTGAGTATCCTGTTGTTTGAAAACCATTTTCGGTACCGGTTGCAATGATAACACCGTTTTCATCCACATAATATTCAACTCTTCCGGCAATAGCCCACTGTTCATTTAAATTCACCTTTAAAATAAGTACAGGACTGTACCAGTTATTGAAATCACTGCTGCCCTCAGATTTTTCCTCCATGCCATAATCAAATCCGGCGGTAATATGAAAGTTATCGGTGATCTGGAATAAACCATACACATTATTAAAGTATCTCATTTGTTTAGATGTATCCGGCTTATCGTTTCCAATGAATGTGCTATAGTTAAGAGTTATTTTGGGATTTGGGGTAAAGGTAATTTGTGTTCCAAAGGCGGGAGAATTATTTCCATCGGGGCGCTGAATATGCTGCCACCCGTTAAGAACTAATCCGCTCAGGAACCATTTACTGTTATCGGAAGTATATGATATTTTAGCGCCACTTTCATAATAAGGTGAATTTTCGGCCGGTATACTTCTTGTTAAGGTCCTGCAATCTTTTGATACCGCGCTTTCAAATCCTATATGCGATCCAAAAATTCCGGCATCCACCCAAAGATTTTTCTTTTTGGATATTTTCAATCCGGCATTAGCCTCATAAATATTTTTTAATACACCCGGTTCCGCCGAATAATTTGCATTCATATACGTTCCAGCTGCCAGAGCCAGGTTGGCACGAACTTTATCTGTTGTGTAACCGGCTTTAATGAAACCTAAGTTTAAGTTAAATTCGTTATGGCGGTTATGACTGTAAATAAAGGATGGCCGGTTGTGGTCTGTAGGCTCGTTGAAATCGTATCCATAGTAAGCTTCAACGTAGCCTGATAAAACAAGATTTGATTTTGAAGTGTCGATTTGAGCTGAAGCGTATGTTGCAGACAACAGCATCATGATGGATAATATTTTTTTCATTGTTCCGGTTATTTTATTTGATCTAGTGCGATATTTAGTTTAAGAACGTTTATTTTTTCAGTTCCTAAAAAGTTAAATAGTGGGTTTTCTATTTGCTGTGTCACCAGAAGTTGTAAATCTTTTTCATGAAGGTTTCTGATTTTAGCTATTCGCGGAATCTGTATAAAAGCCGCTTGGGCAGAAATGTTAGGATCGAGTCCGGCACCACTGGCAGTTACGAGTTCGGAAGGAATTTGAGATTTCACTATTGTAGGATTATGAACAAGAAACGTATCAATTCGGGCTTGTACTTCTGCCAGATAATCAGGGTTTGATGGCCCTTTGTTACTGCCACCACTTCCTGCAGCATTGTAACCGACAGCAGATGGCCGGGAAGAGAAGTATTTATCATCTGAGAAATTTTGGGCAACATTGGCATAAAAAGTTTGACCATTATATGTGATAATTTCACCTTTACCTTTGTTGGGGGCAAATTGAGCTATGGAATACACGGCTGCCGTATAAATTCCACTGAAGAAAATTAAACACACCAGAGTCAGTTTTAATGCGGGTAAAATATTTGATTTCATTTTATTTGACTTTAATAATATTATTTAGTTATGAATAAAAATTAAATGAACATTGAAACTAGCAAATCAATAAATTTTATTCCGATAAATGGAATTATAATGCCTCCTAATCCATAAATGAATAAATTTCTACGAAGTAAAGCCGAAGCCCCAATTGGTTTGTATGATACACCTTTAAGTGCCAGCGGAATTAGCAACGGGATAATTATGGCATTAAATATAACTGCAGATAGGATAGCACTTTCAGGGGAGTGAAGGTTCATAATGTTCAATCCCTGCAATGCAGGAATGGAGGTAATGAATAAGGCTGGAACAATTGCAAAATATTTTGCGACATCGTTTGCAATTGAAAATGTTGTAAGTGTTCCGCGCGTCATTAACAGTTGTTTTCCGATTTCAACAATTTCAATTAATTTAGTTGGGTCATTATCCAGATCAACCATATTTCCTGCTTCTTTTGCTGCCTGAGTTCCGCTATTCATTGCAACGCCTACATCGGCCTGTGCCAAAGCAGGTGCATCGTTAGTCCCATCACCCATCATAGCCACCAATCTTCCCTCACTTTGTTCTTTGCGGATGTAATTCATTTTATCTTCCGGTTTGGCTTCAGCAATAAAATCATCAACACCTGATTTATCGGCAATAAATTTTGCAGTAAGTGGATTGTCTCCGGTAACCATTACAGTTTTAATTCCCATTTTGCGTAAGCGTTCAAAACGTTCGCTGATACCGGGTTTGATAATATCCTGTAGTTCGATGACACCAACCACTCTATCGTTTTCAGAAACAACCAGGGGTGTGCCACCATTGCTTGCAATCTCCTTAACTTTTGCTTCAGTTTCAATCGGGAAATCTATTCCAGCTTTTTGTGCAATATTTTTTATGGCATCAAAAGCACCTTTGCGAATTCGGGTTCCATTGGCAAGATCCACTCCGCTTGAACGTGTTTCTGCAGTGAATTTTATAAATCGTGCATCTTTAATGAGGCTATCGGACGGTTGCGATTTGGGTCCCTCAAGTTTAGCAAGTTCTACAATCGATTTGCCTTCCGGAGTTTCATCAGAAAGAGATGCCAGAATACAATTGGATATGAATTTGTTGTTATCAGTACCATTTACAGGATAAAAATGAGTGGCTTTACGATTTCCAATGGTTATGGTCCCTGTTTTATCCAGGAGCAATACATCAATATCACCCGCAGTTTCAACGGCTTTTCCGGATTTGGTTATTACGTTTGCACGAAGAGCTCTGTCCATACCGGCAATACCTATGGCCGAAAGTAATCCACCAATTGTAGTCGGGATCAAGCAGACGAATAAAGCAATATATGCGGAGATGGCTATTGGTGTGTTTGCATAATCAGCAAAAGGTTGAAGCGTTACACAAACAATGATGAATATCAAAGTGAATCCAGCCAGCAGAATAGTTAGCGCAATTTCATTTGGTGTTTTTTGCCTGGTAGCTCCTTCTACCAATGCAATCATTTTATCAAGAAAACTTTCGCCTTGTTCAGTAGTAACCACCACTGTTATTCTATCGGATAAGACTTTCGTACCTCCGGTTACAGACGATTTATCTCCACCTGCTTCACGAATAACCGGAGCGCTTTCGCCGGTGATTGCGCTTTCATCAATAGTTGCCAGACCTTCTACAATTTCACCATCCATTGGTATCACATCTCCGGCTTCGCATAAAAACAAATCACCTTTTCTCAACTGAGAAGATGGAATGATTTGCACTTCATTGGCATGAGTTTTACCTAAAGCGGATATTTTCCTGGCAGGGGTTTCTTCTCTTGTTTTGCGTAATGAATCGGCCTGGGCTTTTCCTCTGGCTTCGGCAATCGCTTCAGCGAAATTGGCAAAAAGTAACGTGAGAAGTAATACTATGAACACTACAAAGTTGTAAATAAAAGTTCCCTGAGATTCTTCACCTGCTAAAATCCACAGACACACAATAAACATTACTACCGTTCCAACTTCAACGGTGAACATTACAGGATTTCGGAATAATATTTTCGGATTGAGTTTGATGAAAGATTGTTTTATGGCTTCACTAACCAGCTCTTTCTGAAACAAACTGTTGTTATTTTTCATTTTAAGTTCTGTTTTGAATTTAATAGATATGGAAATATTCAGCAATGGGGCCTAATGCAAGTGCAGGGAAGAATGAGAGTGCAGCGACAATAAATATTACTGCGAAAATCATTAAACCGAAAGTTAATGTGTCGGTTTTTAACGTTCCGTTACTTTCAGGAATAAACTTTTTGTTGGCCAAAATTCCAGCTATGGCAACAGGTCCAATAATAGGAAGATATCGTGCGAGCAACATCACTAAACCACATGCGATATTCCAGAAGGGAGTGTTGTCACCTAGTCCTTCAAAACCACTTCCGTTGTTTGCAGAAGATGACGTAAATTCATACAGCATTTCACTAAACCCATGATGTCCGGGGTTGGCTAACCATCCTGCATATTCTGTGGGGTTGGTAGCATATAAATGACTGGCTACAGCAGTACCCGTTAAAATCAAAAATGGATGTAACAATGCAATAATCATTGCAATTTTCATTTCTTTGGCTTCAATTTTTTTGCCAAGAAACTCCGGTGTTCGCCCAACCATTAAGCCACTCACGAACACGGCTAATATGATAAAAACATAAAAATTCAGGAAACCAACACCCACACCACCATAGAAACTGTTAACCATCATTCCAAGGAGGGCGAACATTCCTGTAAGTGGTGTCATGCTATCGTGCATGGCATTAACGGAACCGTTACTTGTACAGGTAGTATTTATTGCCCAGTATGCGGATGCAGCGGCTCCGAAACGAACTTCTTTTCCTTCCATACTACCCATGTTTTGCGCAATTCCCATTTTTTGAATTTCAGGATTGCCATTCATTTCAAAATATATAGAGGGAATTACGAGTAATAAAAAACCGAGAGTCATGACTGTATAAATTGTCCAGGCCATTTTTTTTCTTTTCAATACATATCCCATTGCAAAAATCATTGCTATAGGTATCAGGAATATTGAAATGGTCTCAACCATATTGGTTAAATAGTTCGGATTTTCTAAAGGGTGTGATGAATTGGGACCGTAGAACCCACCTCCATTTGTACCTAACTGTTTAATGGCAACAAATCCGGCCACGGGTCCTCTACTTACTTGAACAGTGTCGCCTTGTAAAGTTGTAATAGTTTCCTTGCCTTCGAAAGTCATTGGTGTTCCGTTGAAAACAAGAATTATAGCAACAACAAGAGCAAGAGGAAATAATATGCGTGTGGATGAACGAACAAAGAAGTTGTAGAAGTTTCCTAGTTTGTCAGTTGTTCTTTCTTTCATAGCAAAGAACACTACTCCACAAATAGCGATACCGGTTCCGGCACTTATGAATTGCCAGAGCATTAATATAAGTTGCCCCAGATAAGATAGTCCGCTTTCGCCTGAATAGTGTTGCAGGTTAGTGTTGGTAACAAAGCTGACCGATGTATTAAAAGCCAAATCGCCGCTCATCGAAGGATTGCCGTCCGGATTGAGAGGAAGCCAATCCATATTGGTTAATACAAACATGCTGATGAGAAACCAAAAGACATTGATAGTTAATAGAGCTGTCAGATGTTGTTTCCAATTCATTTCTTTTGATGGGTCAATTCCGCTCAGTTTGAAAAATAGTTTATCAAGCGGATTGAAAATACCATCAAGCCATGTTTTTTCATTACTGAATATTTTGCCGATATATCTGCCTAAGGGTATTGCAAATAGCATTACCAGCACATACATAAGGATTACTCCTGAAATTTCTGAATTCATTTTTTTAATTGATTAATTGTGGATTCATTTTAAAATTTTTCTGGTTTGAGTAACACATAACACATGTATGCGAAAACTCCGATTGCGACAATGATTAGGGCTATCATATTATTGGAGATTATTTTTAAGAGTTTAACCGATTAAATGTTTTCGAAGAAGCTAATGGCTTTTTGAAATAGAGCGAAGCATAATACTCCGGAAACTGTAAGAATTATAGAAAGCATTTTATTATATTTTGCAGAGAACATAACAATAGGCACTCCAAGCCGATTGTAAAAGTGATACCATTTGATATCTATCAGATTTACAAGCGATTGACAGCTCCCTAAAAGCAAACAAGGGAATTCTAAACAAAAAACCCTTTCATTTTGAAAGGGTTGATACTAGCATTTTGAAAGGGGTTAACTCAATTTGTACTCTTCCAGTTTTCGGTATAGAGTGGTTAAAGCGATATTAAGCAATCGGGCAGCTTCTGTTTTGTTGCCGTTAGTATAATTCAGCACTTTTTGAATATGAATTTTTTCGGCGCTTGCAAGATCAAAAGCGGAAAGAATTTTACTGCCCGAAGGTGTATTTATTTTTGACTGAATTTCAAAAGGTAAAGAATCCGGGGTAAGTGCATCACCTGTTGTTAAGATCACACTTCGTTCAATTATATTTTTTAATTCACGGATATTGCCGGGAAAAGTGATGTTGTTTCAATGCCTCCACAAATTCAGGAGTCATTGATTTCATTTTTTTATTCGTCTTTGCAGAAAACAAAACCACAAAATATTTTGCAAGTGCATCAATATCCAAAACTCTTTCGCGTAAAGCGGGCAATTTAATTTGAAAAACGGAAAGCCGGTAGAATAGATCTTCCCTGAAATGCCCGGATTCAATTTCTTTTTGAAGATCCCGATGAGTAGCGGCAATTATGCGGACGTTTACTTTTGTTGTTTTGGTTTCACCGACTTTAATAAATTCACCGGTTTCGATTACACGCAATAGCTTAGCCTGCAATTCCAGACTCATCTCACCAACCTCATCTAAAAATATGGTGCCATTGTTTGCTTCTTCAAACAACCCTTTTTTATCATTTACCGCTCCTGTGAAAGCACCTGATTTATGCCCGAACATTTCGCTCTCTAAAAGATCTTTACTGAAAGCAGAGCAATTAATGGCTACAAAGTTTTTGTTACTTCTCAAACTAGCCTGATGAATGGATTGAGCAAAGACCTCTTTTCCGGTTCCGGTTTCGCCGGTTAATAAAACGGTTGTGTCGGTCACTGCAACTTTTTTTGCCATATCAATAGCATGGAGTATGGACTTTGATTTTCCGATGATAGAATCGAACGAATGCTTATCACCCAATTGTTTCTCCAGTTGTTTAATTCTTTTTGCGAGATCTACTTTTTCTATTGCGCGGGATAGCAAAGGAATTATTTTAATGTTATCGTCACCTTTTATGATGTAATCGAAGGCACCGTTCTTAATTGCCTGCACACCATCCGGAATATTTCCGTAAGCAGTTAGTAAAATTATTTCTATAAGAGGATATTTTTCTTTTATTTTTTTGACCAGATCAACACCATTTCCATCGGGTAATTTTACATCACACAAAATAACATCTATTTCAGAATGTGTTAATTTGTTGAGAGCGGTTTTACAATCAACAGCCTCAATTACTTCAAAACCCTCAAGACTCACGATTCTCGTAAGTAGCTTGCGGAGCTTCTCTTCATCGTCGATAATCAGTATCTTTTTCAATGGCTTCGATTAAGAATTTATGTAAAATTTTCAATCCTGATAAAATTCCAACAATGCTCCAAAATAAGTATCCTCCCAACCCTCAACGATATCATCAAAATCCTCATCCGGAATATTAGTATGACGAAGTTCAACAGAAGTTCCGTCCTTGTGAGGATGCAGTTTTATGGTAACAATAGAAGCCTCTTCCTGCTCACCAAAAAACCATTGCTGAACAATTTTTTTGTCCTGCTCAAACTCTAAATTTATTCCGGAAATACTTCCCTCCCAAAGAGAAAATTCACTTCCGGGTTCAGTCGACATTTCGGCAGCCTCTCCTGTCCATAATTCAATTGTTAACGGATTTGTAAGTGCGGCGTAAATGTCCTCAGGTGAGGCAGGGATGATGTAGTAGGCTTTGAAATCTTTCATAAATTCGAGTAATGTAGGTGTTTGCGAGTAGATTAGTGGGCGGGTATTTCGAGTAATGTAAGTCGTTGCGAGTAGGTATTGCGAGTAATGTAAGTTGTGGTTCGGCTCCGCTCACCATGACGGTTATTGTGTCTCGGCTTCGCTCGACACTGTCGGCTCGACACTGTCGAGCCGACAGTCGCTTTACTAACTTTTTTCTACTCGCCTTTTATTTTATTCATGAAAATACACTCTTTTCACGCGTTGTGAGACGGCGGTGAGAATTTCGTAGGGAATTGTTCCTAAATCTTTGGCCATTTCGACAATGGAGTATCCGGGTCCGAAGACTATTACTTCATCACCTTCTTTAGCAACTACATCGGTGACGTCGATCATGGTCATGTCCATGCAAACACTACCAATTATTGGGCACATTTTATTGTTTACGAGCATTTTTCCTTTTCCATAACCTAATTTACGATTGAGTCCATCGGCATACCCTACCGCTACCGTTGCAACTTGTGTGTCGCGTGTTAGAATTCCTTTGCGGGAATACCCAATAGTTTCGGAGGCTTTTACTGTTTTGATTTGTGAGATGGTAGTTTTTAGAGTGGCAACAAACTGCAAATGTTTTTGCTCATGTGGTGTTGCCGATATTCCATGTAGTCCAATTCCTAATCGCACCATATCAAATTGCCATTCTGGAAATCGGATGATGCCTGCGGAGTTTGAAATGTGTTTAAATATTTTGTGTTGAAAATGAGCAGCAGATAGTATCGGCCATAGTAGAAAACTGCTCCACTTGCTTTTTAGTAAACCCATCGTGAATAGCTTCATCACTTGCTGCTAAGTGTGAAAACACCGACATCACTTTGAGCTGACGATTGTTTTTTATTCTTACAACGAGCTCGTTAATTTCGCCACTTTCAAAACCGAGTCGGTGCATACCGGTATCGATTTTTATATGGATGGGAAATTTTATTGTCGGTTGATCGTTGAGTTTTCTTTTTACCAGGTCACTAAATTGTTGTAATATTCTGAAGCTGTAAATTTCGGGCTCGAGTTTAAAATTAATCATGGTTTCGAAACTCTGCTCTTCAGGATTCATCACCATAATAGGTAACGTGATTCCGGCTTTGCGAAGCTCTACGCCCTCATCGGCATAAGCCACAGCTAAATAATCGACACGATGAAATTGTAAGATGTTTGAAATTTCGAAACTACCACTTCCATAACTAAAAGCTTTAACCATTACCATTATTTTTGTTTCCGTTTTTAATCGGGAACGGTAATAGTTTAAATTATGAATTAAAGAATTGAGATTTATTTCCAACACCGTTTCATGTGCCTTTTGCTGAAGCACTTTTGAGATTCGTTCAAATCCAAATAACCGCGCTCCTTTCAATAAAACCGTTTCGTGATTAAACATCGAACCGGTATAGTTATTTAAAAATTCATCTGTAGATGGATAAAAACGTGTTTCACCGTTAAAGTGATGTGCTTGCCTTTCTATTGCAGGACCAATTCCGATTAAACGTGTAATTCCTTTTTTATTCAACAACTCGGCAACATCTTTATAAAGAATCGATTCATCTTTTCCAGATTGAAGAATGTCTGACAAAACAACTGTTCTTTTGCTATGTTGTTTTTGTTGATTCAGGAAATCAAGGGCAATGGTTAAGGATCCAATATCTGAATTGTAACTATCGTTAATGATGGAACAATTATTTACACCCTCTTTCATTTCAAGTCGCATTGCAACAGGGCTAAGAAACATCATCCTTTCGGAGATGACATCCTGACTATAATTCTTAAACAACATATATGCCCAGCAATGAATTGCATTTTCAATAGAGGCATCATCGGTAAACGGAATGCGAATAGCAATAAAACTATTTTTAAAGATTCCTTGTATTTCACTCTCGCCGTTTTCTTTTGAGATTCTGCCAATTTGTAAATCAGATTTTAATCTTCGTGACCACGTAAAAAAATTGAGAGAAGGTGGAAGAAAAGCGGCTTTGTTTATTTCTTCTGTTATGGTGAGATAATCTTTGCAATATAATAAGTTTTTACAATTAGAAAAGAGCATGAGTTTTTCAGTCACTTTTTCGGTGAGTGATGCAAAATTTTCATCATGAGCCGAACCTATATTTGTAAAAATTCCGGTTTCGGGTTTGATAATTGTTTCGAGTTTTTGCATTTCACCGGGTTCCGAGATTCCAGCTTCGAAAATCGCCAAATCATTTTCCTTTTTCATCTGCCAAACAGAAAGCGGAACACCAATTTGCGAATTATAACTTTTAGGGCTTCTTACTATATCGTGATCTTCGCGCAACAATTGATACAGCCATTCTTTAACAATTGTTTTACCATTACTACCGGTTATTGCAACAACAGGAATGTGAAATTTATTTCTGTGAAAAGAGGCTACTTCTTGAAGCGCACCAAGAGTGTTTTTGGTAACAATAAAATTACTGTCAGGATATTTGGATGGATACAGCTCATCAGAAATCACAAAATTTCTAACACCTGCTTCATGTAAATCAGCAATAAATTCGTGACCATCGCGACGATCACCTTTAATAGCAAAAAAGAGAGATGATGCAGCAGAAACAACTTTACGACTATCAGTTAACAAATATCTCACTTCGCTTAAAGAGGAATCATTACTAATTAATGATCCACTAAGGATGTGTGCAATGTCACTTATTTTATAGATATCGGGAGTCAATCGTGTTTAAAATCTGAAATTTTACGAATAGGTTTAGCTTAAACTTTTCTGACTATTAACAGCTTTTACAAAACAAGATCTGCACAGCGGAATATAGCTTTCTTTTTCACCAAGCATTATCAACGTATTATCAGAAACGGTGCGGAAGGAATGGTTGGCCAAATCACCGCAATGCATACAAATGGCGTGCACTTTTGTGATGTAATCGGCTACAGCCAGAAGTTGAGGCATAGGACCAAAAGGTTTACCAAGAAAATCCATATCAAGTCCTGCAACAATAACACGAATACCGCTGTTGGCAAGTTGTTCGCAAACATTAGGCAATTCATTATCAAAAAATTGAGCTTCATCAATACCAATTACATCCACATCGTGACCCAGAAGAATAATATTAGAGGAGGCAGGGATAGGTGTTGAAAGAATGGAATTATCGTCATGGGAAACAATCTTTTGTTCGTCGTAGCGATGATCGATAAGGGGCTTGAAAATTTCAACTTTCATTTTGGCAATACGTGCACGTTTCAGCCTGCGGATAAGTTCCTCCGTTTTGCCGGAGAACATAGATCCGCAAATGACTTCAATGGCGCCTTTGCGACGTGTGGAATGACCGGAAGATTCGAGGAACATTTAAAAAAATTAGGATGCAGCGAAATTACCAAGGATTCGCTTATAATCAAACGAAGTAGTGAAACATAATCAGATTTATGAGTCAGAATTACCGAAAAACGGAAAAAAAGTCAGAAATTATCAGTTTTTGCTAGCCTCACAGAAGTGATTCAGCCTATGCAAACCCAGAAATAGCTCCTCTTTGCGGAAAATACGTTTAGAAGAAAACAGCGAAAAACGAGGTGTGCTCCTTTCAGAAACAGCGCAATCCCTTAGTAAACTGTGTAAGTTTTGCTGGATCTCAACCATATATTTTAGGGTTGACGAAAATGAATATTGGGCTTCTATTGTAGACATTGTTTGACAGGGCTAAAGTAAGAGAATATTAAATGATTATGTTGGTTTTTTTTAGTCAATTCCAATGCCAAGGCTTTTATTAAATTGATTACTAATATATTACAGCAAAATGCCTATAAAATTTTTGTGTATATTTTTCCATTTTTTGTGGAATTATTGATTTTTGTGATGATGGAGGAAGTGAAGTAATTGTGGAATACTCTTATACTATTCTTTTAAAATCTTTACCCCTGCAACTTTAGCTCCCCATTTGATCCTACAATAATAAATTCCCATAGGCATCGCCGTTACATCCACTTTTTTATATTGACTCCAATGAGCAACTTTATCACTATAAACCCTTCTTCCTGTCACGTCAAATATTTCCAGAACGCCAACTTCTTTCTGAGCATTAAAACCCAGAGTGAATAACCCAATATTAGGGTTAGGAAATGCATTAAGTTGTTTGCTTATGAATAATTCATTTGAAGTTGATGTTAACGTATCACATGGACTACCAGCCAATGCCCCCAAAAAATAATTTGGATGATTCGGCAGGCTGTTATAATTATATGCAGGTAGGGGCACGCCATGTTGCACCAAGTCACATGCTAATCCTGCGCTATCGGGGTGGTTAATTACGTGAAGGTGAAGTGTACCGTTGCCTGTGGAAATATATATTTTGCCATCCGGTGCCAATTGTGCTATGTCAAAATAAGTGCCCAAAGGTGGATTCGGAGAATAAAATCCATCCCAAACGGCGATTGTTGTTTGGGTAGCAGGAATATTTGGTGCAGTTACATCAAATTGGTAAACGTATCGCAGAGAAGAAACATATAAATAATGTGAGTTAGGAGAAAACGCAACACCAACTCCGGTTGCACTATCAAGCATTGCAATGTGCACCGGATTACTTAATAAACCCGTGCATCGGTCGAAATTGAAAATCTCCATATCTGCATTTTGTCCATCAAGATTATAATATGCATAGTTTTCACCATTAGGTGAAAATGTAGCTTGGCCAACATCATTGATCCGGTATTTTCCAATATTTTGAATAAATGGACCTTGAATACCATACGGAGTAATCAAATACAAATAGTATAAAGTGCTATATGCTTTGTGTTTAATCAACCACCAATCTCGTCCGTTTGCATGTTTACAAGCCGTTAAATTACCTACGGATAAGGAATCGTTGATCAGTATCTGATTTTTGAATGTAACAGCACCTAATCCGAAATTCTGACTCATATCTATGATGCTGAAGTATAAAAATCTATTTAATAAAGCACTAACTGGATCATCAACAGTTGTGTGAAATAAATAAAACATATTTGCATTCACCGGATCTGGAATTATAATATTCATTTGCATAGGCGGTAATCCATCGGGGTACCATGAGGTATAAACGCTCGGGTTTAACCCCGAACCATTCTGCATGGTATCACCTGATGCATCGGCAATATATGTACCGTTAGTAACAAACAGCAAATTGCCGTTGATATCACAAATAGTAGATACAGCTCTCCGAAATTCCATCTCGCGAGGCACATACGAAATGACTGGTGTGCCGATATTAAAATTCAAATCTATACCTCCAAATGGTGGTCCAGCGTAGCTTGCATAGCCCATCATCCAAAGATTGTTAATTCCCTGTGATAATAACATTGCAGGAAATAAAACTAGAACACAGCTTAATTTGATAATTCTTTTCATAACATTAATGAATTATCACCAGTTTACCATTCAGTTGAAAATCACTACTGGTGTTAACTCGATAATGGTATACACCGGGAGCTAATTGTTCTGTTGAAAAACTTATTTGAGTCATATCGCTTTTCAGCTGTTTCTTCAATTGCAACATTCCGACTGAATTAAACAGTAAAAACTCGGCTGTCGATACTTCCGGCAATTCATAAACTAATGTCACACTGTTATTCGCAGGATTAGGATACAAGTTCGCAGTAATTTTTTTGGCACTTTCTCTAAGTATAATTCCTGATTGCAAGCATAAATTCACATCATCATAAACATAATTATCACTGATTAGAGAAAGAATTGCCCTTGCCTTGAAGACTGCGTTACCACCAGCGAGAGGACATTGTGCTGCAATAATTTCAAGCTGGGCAATGACGTCCTCACTGAATTGTATTTGATCCTGATCTAAAATGGAAAGATAGATTTCATTTACAACTTGTTCATTTACTTCTATGGTTTGTGAAGTGTAAATAGACTCATTAACCATTTTTATATTGTCTGCTGTAAGTACCAGCGAACTGTCGGCAATGTTAAATACATTACGATTATAGGTCATTACGGACTCCATGTTTTGGGGTATATTTAGCATGACCTATTCTTTTAAAATCTTTACCCCTGCAACTTTAGCTCCCCATTTGATCCTACAATAATAAATTCCCATAGGCATCGCCGTTACATCCACTTTTTTATATTGACTCCACTGAGCAACTTTATCACTATAAACCCTTCTTCCCATCGCGTCAAATATTTCTAGAACGCCAACTTCTTTTTGAGCATTAAAACCCAGAGTGAATAAACCATTATTAGGATTTGGAAAAGCGTTAAGCTGCTTGTCGATGGCCAATTCAGATGCTAAAGATGTTAATGTATCACACGGACTACCAACCAATGCGCCCAAAAAATAATTTGGATGATTCGGCAGGCTGTTATAATTATAAGCAGGTAGTGGTATCCCGTGTTGCACCAAGTCACATGCTAATCCTGCGCTGTCGGGTTGGTTGATGACATGAAGATGCAATGTACTATTACCTGTACCAATATATATTTTACCATCTGGAGCAAGCTGTTGAATGTTGAATAAAGTGGCAAAGGGTGGATTAGGAGAATAAAATCCATCCCAAACCGCAACTGTAGTTTGCGTGGCAGCAATGTTTGGAGCAGTTACATCAAACTGATAAACATAATTAGTAGATGAAACATAAAGAAGATTCGAGTTTGGGGAAAACGCAACCCCTACACCGGTAGCACTGTCAAGCATGGCTATATGCACAGGATTACTTATTAATCCTGTACAACGGTCGAAATTGTAAACTTCCAAATGAGCCGGGTATTGACTACGTAAATTATAGCATGCAAAATGATTCCCATCAGGAGAAAAGGCAGCCTGTCCCAGATCATTTTCTCTTAAGATGCCAATTGATTGTGTGAATGGACCCTGAATTCCATAAGGGGTAATCAAAAATTTATAATATATGGTACTATATGCTTTATGACAAATCAACCACCAGTCACGGCCATTAGCATGTTTGCAGGCAGTTAAGTTTCCCTTAGTTAACGAATCATTCAATAACATCTGATTCTTTGCCGTCACAGCTCCAAGCCCGGAATTCAAACTCATATCTATGATGCTGTAATACAAGAAACGGGTCAGCAAAGCCCCAAACGGATCATCAATGGTGGTATGGAATAAATAATACAAATCCGCATTCCCTGGATCTGGAATTATAATATTCATTTGCATGGGTGGCAATCCATCCGGGTACAGGGAAGTATACGAACTGGGATTAAGCCCTGATCCGTTTTGCATCGTATCGCCCGTGGCATCGGCAACATAAACACCATTTGTAACAAACAATAAATTACCACTGTTGTCACAAATGGTGGATACCGCCCTTCGAAACTCCATCTCACGAGTTAAGTACGAAATCACTGGAGTTCCTGATATAAAGTCCATATCCATTCCTCCTAAAGGTAAAGATGCCATACTTCCACCTTTCCCCATCATCCACAAATTGTTAATTCCTTGCGATAAAAGAATGGAAGGAAACATCAGAAATGCAAAAATCAGTTTAATAATTCTTTTCATGTTTAATGAATAATGACCAGCTTCCCATTAAGAGGATTTTCAGGATTTGATGCGATTCGATATTGGTAGATGCCTGGCTTTAATGACCCGGTTGAAAAAGTCAAGGTAGTGTTGCCCTGAATGAGCTCAAAACTCAGTTGATGCTGTCCCATAGAATTGAATAGTTGGAATTCAGCTTCTGTGTTTTCTGGTAATTCATAAACCAGTGTCACACTGCTATTAGCAGGATTAGGATATAAGTGTGCTGTTGGTTTCTTAGGAATTTGTCTGAGAATGATACCGGCTTGTAAACATATATTAATATCATCGTAAACAAGTTCATCATTGATTAACGATAGAATTGACCTTGCCTTGAAGACAGCGTTACCTCCGGCAAGGGGACATTGTTCTGCAATAATCTCCAATTGGTCAATGACATCCTCACTGAACTGTATTTGATCCTGACCTAAAATGGAAAGATAGATTTCATTTACAACTTGTTCATTTACTTCTATGGTCTCTGAAGTGTAAATAGACTCATTAACCATTCTTATGTTGTCTGCAGTAAGCACCAATGAACTGTCGGCAATGTTAAATACATTACGATTATAGGTCATTACGGATTCCATGTTTTGGCGAATTGCCTGGATATTCAACAAATAAACGGAAGGATCTGCGCCGGCATCCAAAGCCTGGCGGTACAATTCCATTTGTTCAGCCAGCAAAGCCATTTGAACATCGAGTGTAAGCCTGTTTTGGTTCAGGTTATTGATTACCGACTGATCGAGCTGCATGATTTCATATTGCTCGCTGTTCAATTGTTCTAATTGTGCCATTACAGAAGCTTCCATTTCATTATAAAAATTCTGGAAAAGTGGTATGGATAGTAGTGTAGAATCTAAAAGCAGTTTTCGATACAATTCCCTTTTCAGCCGCCATAGGGTTTCCGCAGTATAAGGTGCATTCTCTATGCTATCCTGCGCAATGCGCTCGTGAATCACGATATCAATAGGACAACCGGGGCAAGGTGGAAACTGATCGCAGTAATGATCATTATTTATTAAGCAATGGAATGTTAAATTGTCAATAAGGTCATCTTCAAATTCAAACCAGTCAGGTGGATCAAAACCTGATGGATTTGTAGTTGAATTTGTAGGCTCATAAGTTTTACTAGCAGGGGCAATGGGATTAATGTTATCATAAAAGTATGGAGAAATGCCAACAATTTGAGGATTATCACTAAACGCACCCCACGTAAGGTTCATAGGGGAAATGAGCCATAGATTGCCCTTTCGGTCTTGTCCATTTGTAACACTTTGATTGTAAAACAACCCCCTGTTATGGTTATTAAATTCATTTCCTTGTAAAACCACATTCAAGCCCGCATCACCCACCATGCGTATTCCATTCATGGTTTTGTCAACAATATTACAGGAAATAATTGGATCGCTACCAAGAACATGTGTAATGGAGGATTGATGAACAGGAGCGCTGAAATTATTTGAACCCTCCACCAAATTACAACTAATTTCAGTATTGTTACTTCCGCTCACGATTATGCCGTTTGCATTAACCAGGTTATCATCCATAAAAAGATCATTTTCAGTAACAAAATAATCGGAAGTACTCAATAAGTTAATTCCATTGGCTGCCTTATTAGCACCGTGATTGTAAAAGATAGTGTTGTTATGGATTCTTGAATCGCGGTTAGCGCCATTTTGTTCAATAGATTGTATAGCACTTATTCCTTTATAAGTGGCCGAGCTAAACTCACCAAAATAAATTTCATTGTCACTTACCCATAAATGGTAAGCATTGTCGTTAAAACGCAAGTCGATAGCCGTACTTCGGGATACGATTTTGTTTCCTGAAATATCTGTTGTGAGGTTGCTGCCAAAATTGGTACGGTACCCAGTTAACATTCCGGTCATGTTGTTATCACGCGAGTCTAAATTCATTTTGTCAGTAAAAACGCCATATTTACAATTAATAAACGAAGCCTGTCCATTCATGCCAAAACCTCTTTGCTTTAACAATTGTCCATTATTACCAAAAGCATAAATAGCACTTCCGTTATAAGTGGAATTATTTACCATTGAACCGGTTATGGATTGGTAGTGAGCATCAGGTAAAATATCCATAAAGATACAATTTGAAACTGAAATATTAGTACTCGAAGAAATAACTCCATTGCTCATATCGCAAAATCTGTTCGGTTGATAGTTTGATCCCAAATCTATATAGGTTTTATTTGCATAAATCCCTGCTAATGATTTCGTTCCGGGTGAAGTTGTCTGACCTATATAAGTTGGCCTAATTGTTCCATATGTAGCAAATTCGCAGTTACGCATTTGAAGTGTAATCGATGTATTTCCTGTTGATGGAGTTGGAATATATAAACCTAAATAGTTCCGGTAAAATTTAGTATTTTCAAGGAGAACCGTTGAGCCATTTTCCGGTAAAACAGCATATTCCGCTTCACATATTTCTGAATCGGCGGATTTAAGTTTTCCGTCTGCTTGCACTCTGATCCCTTTCCACATATCGGTACATGCGTAAACCTTGCTATTTTCCAGAACAAGGGTATTACCGGCTGTTACTAATATTTCAACGCCCGGATTTAAATAGAATGTACAATTGGAATAGGTAACATACTGATCGATTTCAAAATCTGCCGAAATAAAAACTGTTGAACCTGCTATTATAGTGTATGATGATGAATTATGCCCAGGTAAAATTTCGATCACACCGGGTAAATTTGCACAATCTGATACCACCTGCAGTGTACATTGTGCTGTGAAAGGGCCACCGCTCACGGGCGGATCCAAAAGCAATTCTGCCTTATTAATAGCAATTCCTCCAGGTGGTATTTGAGTAAAATATCCTGATAAAATTAATGTTGTGCATGGTTGAGCCGGCCATGGAAGATAGTTTGTTGGCAATGGACTCGTAACAACAAAATTTGAAGGGATTAAGTCTATTACCTGGAAGGATGGAGCTGGAATTAATGAAGGAGAGAGGTTGCAGATTTGAATATAAAAATCTACTGTTGCATTTATGGTGATATTGGTTGTTGAGGGACTTTTGGTTATTGTGAAGCAAGTGGTGCATGAGTTGCTCTGTACATCTTCTCCCATGTTATAGAAATCGGCTTTATATGAATTAGGGTCACCACAATAATTTGTTGTGTTCAAACTAATGCTAGGCAATTGACCATTATATTGACAAAGCGGCTTTATTTTTAGTTCAACTTCAAGACAATTTAATACATCCAGAAAACCGTTTATATAACCAATAGAGGAAAGATTACTTGGTGAAATAACCCAAACAGTTTGTGAAGGACTTACCACTAACGGTAAGCTGTTGCCATTACAATCTGAAATATTACATTCAAGCACTTCCAGATTGGGTGGTAGATTTAACAACTCAATTCCGATTGGGTAAATTCCGCCATCAAGCAAAGAAGTGAATTGAGCCTTTATAAATAATGGCTGGCATGAACCAAATTGACTAGGTTGAAAGGATTTTGGATTCAGTGCAACCGCATCATTAATAAGTGAAATGTCGAAATTATCAACAAAGCATGGGGTAGTACCAGAAGGTGCAGGCCATCCATCACAATTCCAACCCCATGTTATTGAGATAGGATCCGGATTCGTTTCACAAGGATTATAATATCCACGAAGTTCGTAATTATTTAATGCGCCGCTGTTCATAACTAATTCCAAAACAAAAACGTTTGGGTTTCCTGGTATTGGTAGAATTTGAGTTACATTCGGATTTAAACGATAAACATCAAATGATAAATAACTCACACCTTGTGGAATTTCAATAAATACATTATAAGCTTGAGTTGACGTAACGAAAGGGAGATTTTGATTCTCTATGCTAAACTTCCATGTAACGGTATTTTGGTTTGCATTTTGAATCCCTGTAGAAGGTATTAGGTTTAATACTAGGTGAGGAGAAATTGTTACAATAGGAGTAGTATTTGAGTTGATTAATGTTTGTGAAAACTGACAAGAAGGTGCATTTAACATGTTTTGGCAGTAAATGTCATTTTCATTAAATTCTGTTGATACGATAGGAATATCAACAGTCGAACTGCAAATAATTTCATCTAGATTAAGCTCAATTTCCATATCCAACTTTTGATCACTGAAAGCAATTCCAGATGCAGTATTTGAGGTAAGACATCCGGGTCCATTTGGAAATGAATTTAAAGAGTTCAAGTTTAAAAACAGATTTTGTCCAATAACATTTAAATTACTGAAACTGTTCCATGGCCCCCATGTATCTGTAGTTGTGTTGCCTAAAAATTCAAGAAAATTAGTTCTAACTCTTGAGTTTGTCGTGGATAGTTGAAAGTCAGGGTCAATGTTTATTGTCCATAAATTTGGCTTTATTGGTGGAATACGATATTCATTACTAAATATATTTTTCAAATTATTTCGACCTCCTACAATCGATTTAGTGGTTATTTTAATAAACCTATCGCAACTATTTGGATAATATTCATAATTGGAAGTATTCCAAATATCTGTTGCATAAAAATAATGTCTTCCTCCATAAGTTTCACACCAAAACATATACGAATCAGCAAAATTTTGGTCAACAAGGTTCATTGATGGAGGGTTAGGTGGTGGTATTCCAAATGTCCATTTATCAATGTTTGCAGCAACTTGTGAATTAGGCATATCAAGGGCAGTGCTTGCATTTGGTTGTGCTGTACCGGACAAAAACATGAAATTAGTTATTATACTTTTTCGCATACCATCAACTGGATG
This sequence comes from uncultured Bacteroidota bacterium, assembly GCA_963814475.1. GTDB lineage: Bacteria > Bacteroidota > Bacteroidia > AKYH767-A > OLB10 > JADKJB01. Next base: position 148,042 of record CAWFDA010000023.1, read on the forward strand.
AATAGCGGTAAAGTTCCCGCAATACTCATAATGTACTTCGAGCCTGAACCGTTGACCTACTTTAAACCTTTCAAATTGGAACTGAGCAACCGGATTTTCCCAAATAACATCTGAGTTAGAGGAGCCACTTGCACCAAATGCAAAATCACCATCAAAAAATGAAAAAAACATTAAGTTGGTGTTAAGAACCGGTAAATATTGCTGGATATTTGTTGCAGTTTGCATATGAACCATAGTTTCAAAATTATTACTAGTTGCTCCGCCAAATGCATTGCAATCACGACAGTTCCCTAGTGTTGGGGATGTCGTGGGAGCATCAATGTAAAAATTAATATCTGTAATTCTAATATTCAGTCCGGTTATTTCATCTTTATGTTGCATGTATCCATCCGACCAACCACATATTGTTAAAGACATTGTTATTGCGTAAGAACCTTTTTGGAAAGGTATATCAAAAAAATGAGACTTCAAAATGTTTCAAGGAAGTAGTTCTTCTAATCGGTTGGCTTTGTAATCAGGCAGTATCTGCAAAATATTTTTCAGCCATTCATACGGGTTAATTCCTTTGAGCTTGCAGGTTCCAAGCAGGGAGTAAATCATTGCAGCACGCTGAGCTGATATGTGTGATCCGGCAAACAAATAATTTTTTCTTCCAATAGCGATTGGGCGGATGGAGTTTTCAACCAGGTTGTTGTCAATCTCTAATTTTCCATCGGTAGCATACAACATCAGCTTTTCCCAGCGTGAACAGGAATAAGCCAAAGCTTTCCCCGCAGCACTTTGTGGAGTAACCTTCACAATGTTTTCCTTCAACCATTGATGCATTTGATTTAAAATAGGGACCGACTCTCTTTGGCGAAGTTCATATCGTTGAGCATGTGAGAGTGATCCTTCCCTCGCTTGCCTTTCAATGGAATATAGTTTTTGAATTTGATTCAAAGCAATTTCACATACCTGCTTATTTTCACTCAGCGCATGTTCAAAATATCTGCGCGCATGTGCCATGCAATGAATAAGTGTTACATTGTTTTTATCAAAGTTTTCATAAGCACTCCAGCCGTCACTTTGCAAATAACCAGTAAAGTCTTTTAGTATATCCGCAGGCCCCTCTCTTCCGCGCCCTTTTCGGTAATCAAACAGCACAAGCCCTGATACCGGATCCCGGTATACCCAATAATACCCTAAATGTGTTTTGCCTTTTATGTTTTTGTCAAGTACTTTAATGGTTGTTTCATCTGCCTGAAGATATCCGCTTTGAAGTATCTTTTTCTTTAGAGCTTCATAAAGTGGATCCAGCAAGTTACAACACAGAGCCACCCAGTCTGACATGGTGGAAGAAGGAATTTCAACGCCTAGTCTTTTGAACTGTTCGATCTGACGATACAGAGGAAGATGATCCACATATTTTTGAATGAGTATCAAAGCAAGCAGTGCAGGACCGGGTATTCCCTTTTCGATAGGAGAAGAAGGAAGTTCACCGATCAATATTCCAGCTCCATTCGCTTTTGCATATTTAGGACGGATGAATCGTTTCACAAAAAGCTTTCCGGGTTCGTGCTCCAATTGCTCGGTAATCTCTTCTCCGATTTTCACAAGACCAGTTGTATCTTCACTGGGTGGAATGATAATGTCTACCCGCTCCAGGTGATCCGGAAGCGGCATCCTTCCTTTGTGTTTGGATGTTGTCGATTTCTTTTCACGTGTATACGTAATGGTTTCTGTTTTCTTTTCGGGTTCAGAGATTGGAGTTATGTCAAAAGGCAGTGAAGCTTGCAATGGATCGGCAACAAACCGCTCTGATTTCTTTCCGTATTTCTCTCTTAAAAGTTGTTCGAGCTGATATTGTAATTTTAAAATCTTTTGATTTTGTTGTTGAAGCTGATTATTTTGCTTCTGGATAATTTCCAAAAGCGCAGGAACATCTTTATTTTGTGTTGCTTCAATCACAAAACAAAGATACATCAAACAACCCCTGAAACACCTGCTACCACTGAATTTTTATCAACAAAATGATGCTCATAACGTACTCTTTTTTTAACAGATGAAAGTACAATTCCTTCAAGAATAAATTGAAGTTGATGGGGAGATAGTTCCATTGCATTTTGCGATGCATTTACTTTTGGAATTTCAAACGTACCTTTCTCCAATCGCTTGGAAAAAATACAAAAACCATCGCCTTGCCAATGCAACAATTTTATTTTATTCCGGCCCCGAGACAAGAAAATAAAAACATCACCCAAAAGAGGATCTTTCTTAAATTCATTACGAACAAGACCGCTCAGTCCATCGTAACCTTTTCGCATATCACATCCATTACCATAAACAAAATAACGATACCGATTGCTAAAGGATAAAATCATAAACCGGAAAGTTGTTTTAGATAATCAGTTTGCAAAGGCTGAAATAAATCTATCTGCACTTTGCCTACCGTGAGTCTGGCAAATAATTGCGCATCTCCGTTTGTTGTTATTTTTACTTCTGAAAATCCCGCTGTGGTTACTGGCGATTTAACTTTACTCTTTTCTTTATTCTTCTTGGGTTTTATCCACCAAACGAATGTGTGGTAATTAATGCCAAGCTGCTTGCTGAATGCCATCATCGACAAACCACTTTGTTTCCAGCGCTCAACTAAGTCATGTCTTTCCTCCGTTGAATATGATTTAGCAGATTTTGTTGATTCATTTGTTTCCATGCTAATTATTTTATATTTTTAACCAGCAAAGGAAAAGCATGATTCAAATTATATCAAGATGTAGTTCGTCGGATGGATACGGCAGTGCTTGCATTTGGTTGTGCTGTACCGGACAAAAACATGAAATTAGTTATTATACTTTTTCGCATACCATCAACTGGATGAATAGCGGTAAAGTTCCCGCAATACTCATAATGTACTTCGAGCCTGAACCGTTGACCTACTTTAAACCTTTCAAATTGGAACTGAGCAACCGGATTTTCCCAAATAACATCTGAGTTAGAGGAGCCACTTGCACCAAATGCAAAATCACCATCAAAAAATGAAAAAAACATTAAGTTGGTGTTAAGAACCGGTAAATATTGCTGGATATTTGTTGCAGTTTGCATATGAACCATAGTTTCAAAATTATTACTAGTTGCTCCGCCAAATGCATTGCAATCACGACAGTTCCCTAGTGTTGGGGATGTCGTGGGAGCATCAATGTAAAAATTAATATCTGTAATTCTAATATTCAGTCCGGTTATTTCATCTTTATGTTGCATAACTCGTTCTAATTGAAGCCATCTTAATATGGCTCCATTTGCCACCATATTATTTTCATAAAGATATCCATCAGGCAATGCCCCATCTATAAATGTGGCAATAAGCTGATCTTCCAATAAATCACCATGAAATGACGAAAGGGTATCAATTTTATCGAAATTGGAATAATTTGGCGATACTGGAGTCAGAGGAACATCTGCTATTCCATCATCATCATCATCAATATACCCATATGTAGTTCTGTGCAAGTTGTAATGATTAACATCAATACCAGGGGCACCACAGCCAGGACACTGAACATCTATAAAATCCCCTTCTGAAGATAAAGGCAACCATTCCAATGTAGGTGTTGCCATGACCATAGCTTTACTGTAACAACTTCCGGATGGATTAGGGAGAAGTGAAAACGTAACGCTATAGTCAGAATGAGCTTGATTATAAGGTCCGCAGCATGAGTTAAGCATGAAATTAAACCTGCCAGCATTGAGAAAATCGGCAGGATTGGACATATCTGATAAATCATAATAAAAATCAAATACTCCGCTATTACATCCTACACTACATTCATTTGTTGCATCATATGTCACGCTTGCATTTGAGTGAAAGGGCTGAAACGATTGTGTTCCAAAAGTTAAAGAAACTTCATTATTTATTGGTGATGAAACGTATAGACCGGGATCGGTAAAAATTCTAGCCCTTAAAAATCCTTGAGAAGGGGCACACATATTACTACCTTGACTACCATTACATCCAAAAGTTTGCGCCTCCCATGAACTTAATGAAAGTCCATCTAAATCTATAGTAAAATTTACTGCTGGCCCAAGTGTTACTACCGTACTTGCACAAAAAGGAGAAGTAACAGTCAGATTACTTATTGAAGGTGTAAATGAAGTTAATTGATCTATTCCATCCAACTTAAAGGCATACATGCTAATTCCACCTATTTGAGTTAAGAAGGCTTGATTTGGAGAACTTGCATTAGTAACATCTATAACAGTTTCACATTCGCTTTCACCACTTAAACTCATTATCCAGTTGTTGAATACTTTTTCATTATTAAGTAGAGATGGAGCTTCTTCAACACATTTGTATGTTCTAAATCGAATTCGAATTGTTTCGTTGGAAGGTAAATCTTTGAAAACAAATTGAAATTGTTGGAATGGATTTGGAACCTGTCCGAAATTGTTGCATAGTGTTGTGTTAGGCCAAGGTGTAAAACAATTTGCAGATAAAGCAACCGGTGTTTGAAGAGGAGGGCCATTATTTGGCTCAGAGAGGACTGTAATAGCGGAGCTTGGTGTTATCATTAAACTTGATTGATCTATCATAACCAAACCACTATTTGGTCCATTGTAATACAAATTAAAAATTCCCTCGAAGATACCTGTAGTGCCAGTATTTTCAATAAAAAAATCCCAATCAGTAAAAATCCCGGGACACGTAAGATCTGTTCTAGCATCGGGTAATGAAGGTGATGCTCTTCTCATGGTAAGTTGCCTATTCCCATCATGGCTAATTTCAAATGGTGTATTGTAAGTTTCTTGACAACTTGTACAAGCATCGGTGAACTGAGAAGGACTAAAGCAATGCCAAGAAAAATCAACACTTTGTGCCTCACATGGCAAACAGCCTAAGATTTTAATCTCTTCGCGAATATGTAGATAATAACCTGTAGGAATATTTATTTGATTATTGGTTGATGGAAGGGTTAATGTATTGGGGTAATTTATTATCGTAGTCGGATCTTGAATATTGCTCACAATATATTGTACACTTGTAATCGAATATATGCCTGTACATTGGACGATGTCGTTAAAGTCAAACAATATATTTGAAGTATTTCCAGTATTTAAATATGAAAAATACAAATTTGGATTACCTAAGTTTCCTTGGTAATTTCCGAGAAAATTGGTGGGTGTTTGGTCTATCAAAAAAGGGTATTGCATTTGAACATTTGAACTTGTTGTGTTAATATTTGATCCGGCATTTATTAACCATTCTGAATTCAAGAATACATTTGCTCCGAAAGTTGAAATATTCGATGTAATGGAGCAATCAATTAACAAGTCAAATTCAAATGAATTTTGTGAACTATTCACTGTAACAATCCATTCGTTTTCATTAAGAGTTGGGGTAAAAGTAACCCCTTGCTGAGAGGAGTTATCCACAATAACTTTTCCAATGTTATTTTGGCCTGAATTTGGACAATTTGCCGAATAATAATTATTGGAATTAATAACAACAAATGGATTGATTTTCAAAGTGAATGAACTGCCAACTCCATTTGAGAATGATCCCTAATATCTATTGGCTTCACAAACTTTTACAGCTGTCGGTGAAACTAAATTAACGCTGGTAGGTGGTACTTGTGCAAATGCTATTGAGCAACTTAAAATTCCGAGTGCTAACAAAATTATTGTCTTCATAGTATATTTATTTAGGTTTTTCTTTAATATTGGACCGATACCGATTTCAAATAAAATATTGTTAATTTGTGTTTAAATTAGCAATTTTAAATTAATTTTTTTACACAAATTATATTCACGCTATTGACTTTCAAAAAACAGCAGCAGTTTTTAACCTACTGCTGTCTTAATAAAGCCTTTTGAAAAGGGGAATTCAAAGCTTCAACCGAAGGGGCAAACCAATTGGGATGAAACCGGGATTAAACACACGGTACAAATAAAAACCATCTAAAAATCTAATCCTAGAGGGAAAACCCTGAATTTTTCACAACAAGGGTTTTCCCTGGTTTTAGTAAGGGTTTTCCCTTGGTTACACAAGGGGGTACCCCCATTTTACGAGGGTTTCAGCGTTTTCGAACTCCGTTAAAAAGGCAAAGTGAAATAAAAATATTTTTTGAAAGGGTATTTGCTTTAGTTTTGAGCAACTAAAACCATAAAATCATGCCAACATTAGACCCCAATCAGGATCACAAAATTACCTTAGAAGAAGGTATTGAAATGACATCTAACTACAGAAACAGCGAATCCTTTAACGGTAAATATGGAGGTTTTTTTGGAAGAGAAACATTGCTTACCATTTTGAATCAAGACAACTGTGCCGGTATTCGCTATTATTATGGAATAAATGATGAGAACGAGCCTGTAATAGTTTTGGTTGGAGCAACTGAAGATAATCGCGATCAGGTTGATGGCGATCTTGCCGAAATGTCTACTCCGTGTCCTGCTTTTTGTGACGAAGACAGCCCCCTTCGAAATGATTAAAAAGAAAAAAGTTGTTCATTCCGCAACCTATTGAAATCACTCGCTTACATATCGGCATACACTATAATTTTTCCTGTGGTAATTGGACTTCTAAAGTATAAGTCGGCAACGAAACCATATAAATTAATTATATTTTATTTTTTAATTTGTTTGATAACAGAAGGAATTGCCACTACCATGAGTTTAAAGAATATGAACAATGGTTTGGTGGGAGATATTTTTTACATAACTGAAGGAATAATTTTGTTAGCATTTTATTATTTGGTTTTTGGAGAGAAAGAATTTTTAATCCCGGTAATCATTATTGGAATTGCTTACTTAATTTATGGTGTTTATACGTCAGCAATAGACCCTGGTCCCTGGGTATATAATTCAAATTTCAGAGCCGGAGAATCGCTCATGATTCAGGCATTATCGGCGTATGCCTTAATACGGATCAGCAAAGAAGAAGAAGTTCAATTATTCAGTCATCCCGGGTTTTGGATTTCTTCCGGTTTTTTCATTTATTTTTCAGTGAATATGGCTGTTTTTGTTTCGGCAACGTTTATTATGGATGGAAACATATTTCTTACTAAACAAACATGGGTCATTCACTCTATTGTTAACATGCTTGCAAATATTATATTTACCTTCGGTTTATTATGTATTCCATCACCACAGCGCAAGTTATAGCCGGTCAACCAGATTGGACCCAATTTGTGGTGGTAATGGCCTTGTCATTTTTTATTATGTCGGCATTTTTCATTGGTATCATCCTCAATGTTTACCGGCAAAGAGTTGCTAACCAAAGAAAAATATTAGATGCAATTTACAAAGCACAGGAAAATGAAAAAACGAGAATAGCAGAAGATTTACACGACAATATTGGAGCAAGCCTTTCAGCCCTGAAGCTAAGAATAGATGCCTTTAACGAATTTACCACCGATCCCAAGTCAGCTGCTCTGGTTAAAGAAAGTAATGAGTTCCTCGATTTTATTATCAAAGATTTAAGGGTGATTGTCAGAAATCAGGCATCAAAATATCTTTTAACAGATGGATTTAAAAATGAACTAAACCGATTCAAGGATCACTTTACATCCAATAATAAAATTCAATTTGAAATTGTGCTTTCTGAACTTTTACCGCCACTCGATAACCAGTTTGGTATAAATATATTCCGAATCATTCAGGAATTGGTAAATAACTCCATCAAGCATTCTAATTGTACTATTATTTCGCTGGTGCTGAAGAAAAAAGGATCTGAAATAGAGATGGTTTACAGTGATAACGGAACAGGATTTGATCCCGATGCAGCAAAAAAAAAAGGAATGGGCCTTTCCAACATCAGAGCCAGAGTAAAACTTTTCAGTGGAAAATACCACGTTAATACGGCTCTTGGAATGAATACAAACTATACCTTTGTATTTGATGCTGCATTAGCAATTTAAACACACAACAACAAATGGAACCGATAAATATTATTCTGGCCGACGATCACGAAATTTTTAGAAAGGGTTTAGAGGTAACTTTAAAACGGATCCCCTATATCGAAAATGTATATCACGCCGAAAACGGAAAAGAAGTATTAGAATTAATAAAAAATACTCCCGCAATTGATATCATTATTATGGATATTCGAATGCCGGAAATGAATGGTATTGAAGCTACACGCCAAATACGAATGCATCACAAAGAATTAAAAATACTCGCTCTTTCGATGATGGACGACAAAGCCAGCATCTACCAAATGTTTAAGGCGGGAGCTAATGGCTATCTACTTAAAAATACTAATAAATTGGAACTTCAAGAAGCCATCGAACAAGTACTTTCGGGAAAAAGATATTTTGCTCAGAATGTTTCAAAAATTATGGTGAGTAGTGAATTTGATTACACACCAATGCCGCAAAGAACTTATATCAATACCGAACTTTCCTATCGTGAAAAAGAAGTGTTGCATTTAATTTGTCTTCAGTATTCAACACGAGAAATTTCTGATATGCTCGCAATAAGTGAAAAAACAGTAGAGGGTCACCGCAAAATGTTGCTTGAAAAAACAAGCTCCAAAAATATTGCAGGACTGGTTTGGTACGCCATACAAATTGGAATTGTAAAGTATAGTGGGGAGTGATAATGCGGTGGAGTTTATGAATGAAACGGAAGCATTTTTTGTATGATATATAGGATCCGTTTAAAATAATTTCTTTTACGCGGATGATTGGTTTAGATGGCCAACTTGTATAAACCAAAAGCACACCCTAATCAGTCCAGACTAACCTCTTAGTATCATACTATTAATTAGTATAGGTTTACATAACAAAAAGTATATCTTTGTATATAATAGACTTTAACCATAAACTACTATGAAAATTCAAATTAATACAGACAAAACCATTAAAGGAGATGAGCGACATCAAGCCTTTTTTACGGATCTAATTTCTGAAGAACTGAAAAGATTCGAATCTCGCATTTCTAGAATTGAAGTTCATCTATCAGATGAAAACGGAAAAAAAGATGGCGTGAATGATATACGTTGTTTACTTGAGGCTCGAATTGAAGGTAAGCCTCCTATAGCTGTTTCTTGTCAGGATAATACAGTCGAGCTATCTGTTTCAGGAGCAATTGAGAAATTAAAATCTTCACTAGATACAATACTTGAACGAAATGCAAATCACTAAGCATTAAAATTTAGCTCCATTTTGCTGTCATAGAATTGTGTATACTTAATTGTGAAAAATGGAAAGAAACAAAGTAACAACGACTATGAAATCAATGAAAACAAATTCTATTTTATTTGCTGCGATATCATTTTCCTCAATGTTAATTTTGGGTTGTGGAAATAGTACATTTTTACCTTCTGCCGAGTCAACTATTCCGGCTTTTGATATAGCGGCAATGAAAATTAGTATTGGAGACAAAACCCAAAAATTTACACATGCACATATAACACGTGATACTTCTTATCTGAATAGTGTTTTTGCTCAGGATGCAAAATCGTACCCACCTAATTCGAATGCGGTAGTTGGGCTTTCAGCCATTTCTGCAATTAATTCAGATTGGGTGAATTATGGAATCAAAGAGTTTAGAGAAGAGAGTATTAATTTTTATGGTAATAGTGAGTTCCTGATTGACGAAGGTATATATTACCTGCGTTATGGCGATGTAGAAACTATCGATGAGGGGAAATACATTAATATTTGGAAAAAGGAAAATGGTGAATGGAAAATGGTTTCGAATATGTGGAACACTAGTTTGCCATCAACTTTGTCAAATTGAGATTTCAAAGAGTATATTTAAAATCCACAATTTTGTACTGAAGAAATGAGAAAAATATCGGTCCTCGACCTAATTTCTGAGAGTTTGAAGGTCAAACATTCAACTAAATGTTCTCCACGGCAACTTTATAAGTGGGATCCTCTAACACATTTACATCAATAATTTCCTCCGCATTTTTCAATAACTTTTTGCAATCGGGACTTAAATGTTTTAAATGAATTTTCTTTCCGACTTTATGATATCGTTCGGTAATTTTATTGAGAGCTTCAATTGCCGACATATCTACTACACGACTTTCGGCAAAATCAATAATTACTTCTTCAGGATCATTCAGGACATCAAATTTTTCATTAAAAGCAGTCACAGAGCCAAAGAATAATGGGCCATAAATTTCGTAGTGCTTTGCTCCATTTTTATCAACAGACTTTCGTGCTCTAATGCGCTTGGCATTATCCCATGCAAATACCAGTGCTGCTATTATTACACCAATAATGACCGCCAATGCAAGGTTGTGCAAAACAACGGTTACCAAGGTAACCATCACCATCACAAAAATGTCGGACTTTGGCATTTTGGTGAATGTTTTTAAACTTGCCCATTCAAAAGTTCCAATAGCAACCATAATCATTAATCCTGTTAATGCAGCCATTGGCACTTTCTCAATTAAACTTGAACCGAACATTACAAAAACAAGCAACATTATTGAAGCAACTATTCCCGAAAGTCTTGCTCTTGCACCGTTTGACACGTTTATCAAACTTTGACCGATCATAGCACAACCACCCATTCCCGAAAACACACCCGACAAAATATTAGCAGCACCTTGTGCAACGGCTTCTTTATTTCCTCTCCCTCTTGTTTCAGTAATTTCATCAACTATATTTAGTGTTAATAAACTTTCAATTAAACCTACACCTGCCACAATTGTTGCATATGGTAAAATCAACTTCAGTGTTTCAATTGTAAAGGGAACATTTGGTAGATGAAAAGGAGGAAACCCGCCTTGAATAGATGCAATATCCCCAACGGTTTTAGTTTCAATTCCCAAAAATGCAACGAGGCCAAATACAACTAGAATTGCTGTAAGTGATGCAGGAACAGCTTTGGTGATTTTTGGCAACCCGTAAATGATGGCCATGGTAAGCAAAACTAAGCCAACTAATATATGAAGTGGTGAACCTGTCAGCCAATTACCCGATACATCTTTAAATTGGGCTAGCTGCGACATAAATATGATAATGGCCAATCCATTTACAAATCCGAAAATTACAGGATGTGGTACCAGCCGAATAAGTTTCCCCAATCGCATAAAACCCGCCGACATTTGAATTATTCCGGCCAAAACAACGGTGGCAAATATATATTCGATACCATGCGACTTTGCCAAAACAACTAACACCACAGCAACAGCTCCCGTTGCTCCCGAAATCATGCCAGGACGACCTCCAAATATTGACGTGACTAACCCCATCATAAATGCCGCATACAGTCCGGTTAGTGGAGATAGTCCTGCTATTAACGCAAAGGCAACAGCTTCGGGAACAAGTGCTAATGCAACGGTAAGTCCTGATAAAATTTCAGTTTTGTAATTAACTTTTTGTGAAGTATCAAAGAGGTTAAAATATTTTTTCATCAAAAATCCGGATGCTAATCTGTGCTATTTATAATTGTAAAAAATATCAAATTATTTCAAATATTTAATTGTTTTCAAAGGTATGAATAATCCGGCTATTCTTAGACTTTAGTAATTTGAAACCTCTATTTACCATTTGATCAGCAATGATTTGGAAGGCAGATATTTTTGCAATGGAGTTAAACAATGCTCATTTTAAAGAACCTCTTCAACATACGTAACTATTTAAAGTTTGCTGCAAAATTCTGATGGAGCAATTGAAGAAGAGGGTGAATAATTTCTGGATGTAATATGAGATTTGTAAATGAGATCTGAACTGAGTTAAGTAAAAATTTAATGGGAGACAAGTTAAAGTCAAGCAAACGATATAAACCAGGTGAAATTCTAAGTGTTTAAATGGTAGCTTAATTCATTAATTTGGTTGATGAAACTTGTTGTTATTGCGAACAATGATATTTCAGCTAGCTACTATTTTATGATTTCTAAAACACATTCCAATACTAATCGCCAATTTTATTTGTAGCATCATTTTTGGATACAGCTATTTTCTTGAATATATATAGGCAACAGCTCATACTTTTATCCTATAGTTAAACAAATCCGGAACAATTTTTGAAGTCAAAAATTGAATTCAGATAAAATTCAGTTGGAGTATTGTGTTTTGTTTGAAACAATTTATATATTTGGACAACTTTTACAGCTATTAACGTTAATTATGAAAAAACAGCTAATTACCCTACTACTAGTTTTGTTTACGGTCAGACATTTTCTATTCTAACATGGACAGCAAAACCCAGTATTCCCGGAATTGCAAGAAATGCCGGTACCGGTTTTACAATTGGTGATGATTTATATGTTGGATCAGGTATAAACACAGGAGTTTGCTTAGGAGATTTTTGGAAATTTGATAAGCAAACAGGAGCATGGACTCAGGTTTCCAGTATTGCAGGAAACAGATACGGAGCTTCCGGTTTTTCATATAATAACAAAGGGTATGTTACCTGTGGTTATCTTAATTCTCCTGTAACATTTTATAATGATATGTTAGAGTATGATCCCATCGGAAACTCTTGGACTGCGAAAACACCTCTGCCCGGTACTACCAGGTATGGATCGTCATCTTTTGTTTTAGATGGTGTAGCATATATAGTGTGTGGAAATTTTGGCTCCGCTTCAGGTCCACTTACAAATGAAGTGTGGGCATATAATATAACCAACGATTCATGGACTTCAAAAGCACCTTATCCCGGAGGACAACTGTACTATACAACATCGTTTGCAATTAACAATTTTGGTTATGCAGGAGGTGGGCGCGAAAAACCAAATAATGGAGCCTATGTAATGTATGATACTTTTTACAAATACGATGCAACTTTGGATTCATGGTCACCAATTGCCCCATATCCTGGTGGAAGGCATTCAGGAATGACTGCTGTTGTGTTCAATCAAAAAGTTGTTGTTGGAGGTGATGGAGATAGTCTTGGTTGGACTTATAGAGAATTTCATACATATGATCCAATAGCTGATAGTTGGACTGCAGGTCCTGATCTTCCGGTTGGTTACGAGCGTTCTCATCCTGTAGGACTAAACACACCAACAGATGCATATATTTCATCAGGAATAGGAAATATTATCTATTTTAATGATTTATGGAAGTTGGAAGAAACAACAAGTATAGAAAATTTTTCGGGTGATGAAAAAGTAAGTATATTTTATTTTCAAAATAGGATTTACATTTCCGGGATTACAACTGCAAATAATCGTTTGGAATTATATAACCTTGGCGGGAAGTTAGTGAAGTTGTATCCTGCTACTAATGGGGAAGAAATATTAACAGTTCCTACCGGAATTTATTTGGTACGATATTTTGAAGCGAATAGAAATATTGCGACTAAGAAATTAGTTGTTGGGTTATGAAATAATTTAAATGCTACTACTTTTTTGTTAACAGATTGAATAGCAATCACCATTTTTTGGAGAGATTTGCAAGACCCAAATACTGAGGAATCTGAATTCAATTGATTTCTAGCGAATAATGTGTCTCCTCGCGCACAGTTTTCGAATTTTGCTTATAAATTATGATTACTTTAATACTTTAAACTTTTCAACAAGTAAAAGTTATTAACTAATAAAATTAATGATTTAGATCATGTTTTGTAGAAACGTGAGGTGAGACATTTGCCAAAATTTGAAAAATGAAGGCAAAAAAAGAAGATAAAAAGGGATTGAAATTTCAACGACATTTTACCGATGACAAAACACATCCATTTGATCAATTTATTTTTGAAAAACGATCAAGTATAATTCGCAATCCTCAGGGTGATGCGGTTTTTGAAAAACATGATGTTGAAGTACCTAAAGAATGGTCGCAAGTAGCAACGGATATTCTGGCGCAAAAATATTTTCGAAGAACCGGTGTTCCTCAAAAAGATGGAAGTCTTGGAGGTGAGAATTCAATTAAACAAATAGCACACAGAATTGTAGATTGTTGGAAGCAGTGGGGAACAAAGTATAACTACTTTGCGACGGATAAAGACGCGCAAATATTTTACGATGAGTTATTATATATGATTCTTGGTACATATGCAGCACCAAATTCTCCTCAGTGGTTTAATTCGGGATTATATACTGCTTACGGAATAAAAGGAACAGGAAATGGGCATTGGTATGTTGATTCGAAAACAGAAAAGTTGAAGGAAACAAATTCAGCATATGAACGTCCGCAACCACATGCTTGTTTTATCCTTTCGGTGAAAGATGATTTGTTAAATGAAGGTGGTATCATGGATTTACTTATTCGCGAAACACGTGTATTTAAATATGGATCCGGAGTAGGAACCAATTTTTCAACTCTTCGAGCAGAAGGGGAACCATTAAGTAGTGGCGGAAACTCTTCAGGTTTAATGTCGTTTTTAAAAATAGGTGATCGGTCAGCCGGTGCTATAAAATCGGGAGGAACTACACGACGAGCAGCAAAAATGGTTTGCCTTGATTTAGATCATCCCGAGATTGAATCGTTTATCAATTGGAAAGCAGAAGAAGAAAATAAAATTGCTGCTCTGATTGCGGCCGGATACTCCTCTGACTATGAAGGTGAGGCTTATAGGACGGTGTCAGGACAAAATTCAAATAATTCTGTTCGTATACCAAATTCATTTTTTAAAACATTAGAAGAAAATGGAAATTGGAATTTACTTGCCCGAACAGACGGCAGTATAGTTAAAAAGTTCCTGCAAACAAAATATGGAATGAAATTGCTTATGCTGCTTGGCGTTGTGCCGACCCGGGCGTGCAATATGATACTACCATTAACGAATGGCATACTTGTCCTGAAGGTGGACGAATTAATGCTTCCAACCCTTGTAGCGAATACATGTTTTTGGATAACACAGCATGCAATCTTGCATCTTTAAATCTTCGAAAATTTTTTAACGACGAAACATTGCAATTTGATATAACTGCTTTTAAACATGCTTGCAGATTATGGACCGTAGTGCTTGATATTTCGGTGTTGATGGCACAATTTCCTTCAAAGGAAGTTGCACAGCTTTCGTATGAATATCGAACATTAGGATTAGGTTTTGCAAATCTTGGCTCGTTGTTAATGGTTTCAGGCATTCCATATGATAGTGATAAAGCCAGGGCCTTTGCGTCTTCAATCACTGCAATTATGACAGGTACTGCTTATCAAACTTCTGCTGAAATGGCTAGGGTGTTGGGGTCGTTTAAGCAATATGAAAAGAACAAAGAACACATGCTTCGGGTTATAAGGAATCACCGATATGCGGCTTATCATGCAGATGATGCATTTGAGAATCTTGAAATAGCACCTCAATGTATTGACGCAAAAAATTGTCCTGATTATTTATTAAGTGCGGCTTGTAAATCATGGGATGATGCTTTAGAATCGGGTGTACTTTACGGTTTCAGAAATGCACAAGTAACTGCAATTGCACCAACAGGAACAATAGGTTTATTGATGAATTGTGATACAACAGGTGTTGAACCTGATTTTGCATTGATAAAATTTAAAAAACTTTCAGGTGGTGGATATTTTAAAATTGTAAACGAAAGCGTCCAAGTAGCTCTTCGTAATTTGGGTTATTCTGATCTTCAATTAAATGAAATTATTAATTTCGTTAATGGCAAAGGAAATTTTAACGGTTCTCCAAATATTAATATTGAATCACTTACGGAAAAAGGGTTTTCAACAAACGATATCGCTAATTTAAATGGAGCTGCGAAATCTGCTTTTGATATATCATATATTTTTAATGTTTGGACTTTGGGAGAAGAGTGTTTAAGTCGATTAGGTTTTGAGAAAGACCAGTACTTGATTTCCGGATTCAACCTATTGAGTGAATTAGGATTTAGTGATGAACAAATAGAAGCGGCTAATCAATATGTTTGTGGAACAATGACAGTTGAAGGAGCCCCATTTTTAAAAGATAAAGATCTACCTGTTTTTGATTGTGCTAATAAATGTGGCAAAACAGGTTCACGTTTTATTCTTCCTTCAGGACATATTCGAATGATGGCTGCTGTTCAGCCGTTTATTTCGGGTGCTATTTCTAAAACAATCAATCTTCCAAACCAATCTTCTGAAAAGGATATAGAAAATTGCTATGAACTTGGATGGAAAATAGGATTAAAATCTGTTGCGATCTATCGTGATGGAAGTAAACTCTCACAACCTTTAACTACTAAAAGTGAAAACAAGAAGGATAAAGAGAATGCAGGTAATGAAACACTTCCGGCAAAAGAAGGAGAATCTTACCGCAGAGGATGTACTTGAAGCTGCCAGAAGAATTATTGGGGATTCAGCTGACACCAAGTTCAAGCGACAACTTTCAAACATCGTTAACCGGAAACGATTACCTGCCAAACGTGATGGGTTTACCCAAAAGGCAAAAATTGGAGGGCATACAATCTTTATCAGAACCGGAGAATATAGTGATGGTACTCTTGGCGAAATATTTATTGATATGCACAAAGAGGGTGCAGCATTCCGGTCGTTGCTAAATTGCTTTGCTATTTCTATTTCTATAGGTTTGCAATATGGAGTTCCATTGGATGAATTTGTTGAGAAATTTATTTTTACAAGATTTGAACCTTCCGGTATGGTTGATCATGAGAACATCAAAAATTCCACATCAGTAATCGATTATGTATTTCGGTTGCTGGCATTAGAATATTTAAACAGGGAAGATTTGGTACAAGTCAAACGCGCTCAAAAAAACACTAACCTTGAGCCCATAGTCAATATTTTGAAAATGCCTATTGTAGCAAATGAATTAAAGCTTGAGATTCAAGGAGATCAAACACAGCACTATCTGAGCAGTTTAATGGGCGATGCCCCTATGTGTGGTACCTGTGGACACATTACAATACGAAACGGGTCGTGTTATAAGTGTTTAAATTGTGGAACCAGTATGGGTTGTAGTTAATTTAATATATTATAAACGGAGAATAATTCCTCGTTGGAATTATTCTCCGTTTATAAATTCAATGCTTTTGGAAATTATTTTAGAATGAAATTTGTGGAATTGCTAAATTTTCCAACTCAACTTTCATTCTGGTTAATTCACTTTTGAACAAATCAATATTTGATTTTGATTCTGTTTTAAACTCTGCAACCAAATTCTTGTAGTATTCAATTCCTCCAAAGAGATTTTCTTTGAATGAAGAAAAATATTTATTTTGTTTTAATGTAAATTCAACTCGATGTTTTTCTAATTCTTTCTGAAGATAGTCGATGTACAGTGCCAGCTCGTTTATAAATATATTTGGACGTGAGAGATCATTCAAAATGGTTACCCTGCCATAAATGTGAGAAACCATTTCTTCCAATGAAAATGTTCTTGAGAAATAGGCAAGGTTGGGCCCGGGACAGATGGTTACAGCTGTAAGTTTATGTGAAGAAGGCATTTGATTTTTTAGCAATGCTGATGCTCCTAACCCTTCACATAAACAGTCTTTTTCTTCAACATTAGCAATTTCAGCTTTTAAAATTTCAGCAGGTAAAAATTTATTTTTAAGCTCATTTATTTTTAAATTTTGATATTCCCTTGAAGCAGTACAAATTGGAATGGTTGTAAATTCTGTATTTAATGCTAAATATTTTTTGTAACAGGGGCTTCCGGGACGGCCTTTTTCAATTCTTTTTTTCCTTTGAATTTCAGAAGTTGTATTTTTGAAATTATTGAAACGCACTCCAAGCGGAGATGCTTGACTCAAGTAATAGTCGTCCTTTTTAGCTGCTATTAATGCACTAATGGTTTGATCATCCACATTGGTTGCTTCAGGGACTAAGAGAAACGGACTCCCCCAACCGGTCGCATCCAAGGAATAATAGTCTAATAAAAAATTATTTTCAATTGCAGTTCCTATCCCCCCTTGAAATGTTATTTTTAATTCAGGTTTCTTACTAAAACCATTTAGTTTTTTTTCTTTAAGTGCATTATTACATAAAGCATAAAGTTCATCAACGAGCTGCTCTCTTTTTTCTTTAAACTCTTGAAGTATTGGACCCATCAATAGTCCTTCAGTAGCAAATGCATGTCCACCACAATTTAAACCTGACTCTATTCTAAATTCTGAAATCCATATACCCTTTTTTGCAAAAATTTTGCCTTGTATTAGAGCCGATCGGTAATCACTAACTTTCAGTATTATTTTCTTTTTAAGATGGCCTTTTTCATCTTGGTAGAAGTCATTAAAAGTTTCACAATAGCTAAATAGACGAGGATTAAGACCTGCAGAAAATATTACTGATGAACTTAAATCACTTTGTGCAAATCCACGTAACGCAGACATAGCATTGCAGTGTTCAACTGGTAGAGGCTCACCTGATTTTGAATAGTTAACTTTATCGAGTTTGGTCATTATGTTAACATCAATACTACCTGCTGAAATAGTGGACCGTAAATAATTTTGTAATATTAATTTATGTGTACCTTCTGAGGCTTTCATTTCATGATACTGTTTTTTGATTGGTGAATTGTCATGAAGCATTTCAAAATATTTTACCAGATCAGTTCCATTTTCAAACTCTTCTGATTTTATTTCTTTTAGTTGTTTGTTAAGAATGCTGTTAACTAAATTTAGGTATGCAGTAATTCTCTTTGCTCGAAAATCAAATTGATTATCACCAATAAATTCATACGGAATTCTCTCTTTTTCGCAATAGAACTTACGCATTTGTTCAAGTAGCTCATCTTCAATGATCGAAATTACAGATGAAATACCAAATCGGCCAACTTTTAAGGGAGTATCAATTGTAAAACCAATACCCATTACCGGGATATGGAAAGAATGTAATTCGGAATAATTCATAGGAGTTTTGTATCTTAAACGAACCGCTTACAAATCGGCAGTTCGTTTTTCAAAGATCACAGATTCTGTGCTAGGAAAGCATGATTTTAATCATGAAAATAAGCTGATTATTATCGTAGCCATTTTGGTTTGAATTTTGGAATATTTGTATATTGATAACAATGTAAATACGTGGATATTAACCTCGGTAATATGAGCACAGATAAAGAAACTTTGGTGCATAAAGATTTACACCAAGTAAATACGATTTGGAAGGGAAAAATGCAGTTTGAAAGTAGTGCAAATGATCATTTTATTTATACCGATAAATTGGAAATTCATGGCGGTGACAACTCTGGTCCTCGACCAAAACCATTGATACTAGCCGCTATTGGTGGTTGTACGGGAATGGAAATAGCTGCTATTCTCACAAAAATGCGTTTAGAAATAGATGGGCTGGAGATTGATGTCACCGGAGAATTGAGCGACGGTACGCCTAAAGTTTACAATCAAATCCATGTTTTATTTAAAGTAGAATCTCGAAATCAGGATAAGGCTAAGATAGAAAGAGCGATCTTGATTGCGGTTGACAAATATTGTGGGGTGGTTGCAATGGCTAGAGCATTTGCTACAGTTACATCAGAAATTATTTTTACTGAAAATTGAACATTTCTCGCTAGCCTTAATGATGAAATTGTTACTTTAGAACGATTCAATTTTTTTGTTGCTATACAATCAACCTTGTAGAAACAAGTGGGCTGAATGAAATTTGTTGTTGTCTGGAGCTCATTTAGAATATTTTAATAGCCGTAGCAAATTTTCTGTTCAGAAAAACATAATGGTAATTTTGGTGCACCTTCTAATAGGCAGGTTAACCTAGTTATTTTTTTATTGGTTGCTCAACAGGGACTTTATAAACTCAATTATAATTGTGTTTTTTATAAAAAAAAGCCGTTTCTTTGACTAATTATTGAAATTGTAACATCATTTTGTTGATTCAAATTCATTTATTTGACACCAAATATTGATGATATATAGCATTACTCCATTAATACCCATTGGCCGCAAACTATGGAACCGGTAAATTTGATATTAGCTGATGATCATGCCATTTTTAGAACAGGGCTTGCAACTATTTTGAAGAGAACAGGAGTGGTTGATAAGATTTTACATGCTGAAAACGGGCTTGAGGTATTAGAGCTTTTGAAGAATAACGATAATATTCAGGTGATTGTAATGGATATTAGAATGCCATTGATGGATGGAATTGAAACCACACGCAAAGTTAGGAAAGACAATAAGGAGATTAAAATTATTGCTCTCTCGATGATGGATGATAGAGCTAGTGTGAATCAAATGTTCAAAATGGGCGCTAATGGTTATTTATTAAAAAATACTAATAAATTAGAGTTGCAGGATGCAATTGAACAAGTGATGCTAAATAACCGTTATTTTGGTCAAGAAGTTTCGGATATTCTTTTTAAAGCCGATTTTCAAGTCAATGTTTCAAAAGGCAAACCAATTGCTGAATTATCTCCTCGTGAAAAAGAAGTTCTAAAATTGGTTTGTTTGGAATATTCTACAAAAGAAATTTCTGAAATATTAAACTTAGCGGAAAAAACAATTGAGCACATTAGAAAAAGTTTGCTTGAGAAAACACAATCTAAAAATATTGCAGGTTTAGTGTGGTACGCCTTAGAATTTGGGATCATAAAGAGAAGTGAATGAACTAAACCTCTTTATGATCCCAATATTTTTTAATGAGTAATGACTAGTCGTTGAGTAGAAGAAACTCCATCTACATTCATTTGCAACAAATACATTCCCGGCAGAATCCCATCTGTAGATACACTAACGCTTCCTAAACCATTTTGAACCGGTAATGATATATTGCGGATTAATTTGCCTCTCAGATCATACATTTTGGCGCTGTTTTCCGGATGATATTGGTTGATGAAAAAGCTAATATTTACAAATGAATTTGCAGGGTTGGGATATATATTCAGTAAGGCCGGTTGACCACCATTTTCACTTAATCCGGTTGTTGAAACTAACTCTTTATAGAATTCATAATTTCCGGTTGAAGAGCCACTGAATCCCGTGAATACTAGTTTCCATAAATCACCTGTTCTTGCAAAAGCATAGTATACCATTGAATCTTCAATTGCCCAAGCATTTGCATTAAAATCATATAATTTCCATTCATATCCGATGGTATTTATGTAGTTTGAAAATGAATTACCCCAAGGAGAGGAGGTGTTTACATCTACAGGATATATTTTTAAAACTGAAACACTATCATTTGCTAATACACCTGTTACTTTGTAAGAAATAGGATGGGTCGACATATATTGTGCGAAAGTTAAATCCCAGGTATATTTATTAGGCTCTCTATCAAAAGTAGTTCCGGTTGCAAAAGAAAAATATCCGAAATTTTTCCCAGTAAAATTTGATTTGTTTAATGATGTATTTATTTCATTTGCACCGTCTAAATCCGCGTAAGCGAAATTATATACATTATTTGCAAGTGCTTGTATCCACAACTTTTTGAAAGAACCATTTGAAAGCTGAATAAAGAATAGGGAATCTCCAACAACAGCATGAGTAGCTAAATCATAAACTCCCCATCCAAGATCAAACTGGTTGGTTACATCGTTAGTAATATTAAATGCACCCGACCACCAGCTGGTATCCTGATTGAATAATTCGTTAGCAGGATTTAATGCGCCAATTGTGTCGTTAGCAGTTATAGATGCCCAGCTATTCACATCCATTCCTGAACGAAATAAACGAACATTGTTTTTACCGTTCACCAAAATGGAAGCCTGAAAGCCTGAAATTTGAAATGCTAGATCCCAGTCGGTGTTGCTAACATTACTTATTTCGCCATTCTGTAAACTGTAAAAAGATTGGTTGGTGTAACCTGCTCCAGCAGAAACAACATCGTATACCGTTCCTTGTGAATAGGAATAAACATTGGCTGTTAGTAACACAACCATCATAATAGATAGAATTCGTAACATAGTTTTTATTTTATTTATAAGCGTTGATATTCAAATGTAGCAGCACCTTTGTTTCCCTGATCATCATAAAAATCGAGGAAACGAATTTTGTAATAGTATCCTTTGGAATCATGAAGTAGATAATATAGGTCTGGATAAATAATATATCCCAAATTAAAATCAAATTCCTTCCAACCAAATCCAATTACTGCAGCTTCTTTATAAAAAGAAAAACTTCCCATATCCTGGCCCGTTACCACTTCAAAAGGTTTGAATCCGGGAGTAGAATCTTTTTTTGCTATTTCATTTTCAGTATTGTTCCAACGGTTTAATAATGCACCGGTAACAATGTAATAGCGATAGGGAGAATTCACAGGTTCAGAATAATAAGTATGCGTAAATTTTGTAAAAACCACATCCCATAATTCTTTCTGTGGAGCCACATCTACCATTTTTCCTCCCGCATCAAATGAAAAATACATCAATGAGAAAGCCTGATTTTTTGGAATAGTAAACTCTGTAGTTTGTGAATTGTCATACAATGAATAGCGAATAAGATATTCGTTATTATTTACAGAAAGAATTTGCAACTTCCTCCATCTGGCAGCTCCAAAATGTTCTGTTCGTCCACGATCAATAACATAGGTTTCATTCAAACTTACAGATGCATTTTGCCAAATACCAAAGGCCGTAGAGTCGTCGTACAAATTGTCTGTTTCAGTTTTCCATTCTTTTCCGGTTGTATCTGCTAAGGTCATGTCAACAGAAAAAGTGTTGGCAACAAACATTAATTTTCCGGTGTTGAGGTACACTCTAAAACCATCCGCAGAAGCTTCAAATGCCAGATCATAGGAACGATATGGAACCGTTTTTTGTGAACCGGTTTCAAGATCTACATACACTTGATTATCATAATTAACACCCATGTTCGCCACCATCAATTTCATATCACCGGGTGGTGGTAAAACAATGGCAGTGTCCTCTTTTTCACATGAAGTAAATAAGAAGGAAACGGCGAGTATTAAAATTGATACGTATCTCATCTTCCAAACTGGTATTGAAGTTTCATAAAAAATGTTCTTCCGGTACCAATAGCCTGTTCATCGCTTCCGGAACTATGGGCAGAACCTTGTGCAAAGGAATTTATCGTTGTTACGTCAAGAATATTTTTTACACCGCCAGTGACATAAAATGAATTTCTGAAAAATCCTTTACGGATGGTGGCGTCTAAAAATTTATAACTGTCGTTTGAAAACTGTGATATCGAATTGTCGCTATTAACCTGATATCCCGGAAGTGAACCGTTGTATTTAAAAAATACAGAAGTAGTAAGATTAATTTTCTGAAACGCATATTGAACAGATCCATTGAAATCGGGACTATAAAGATATTTGTCAAAAGCTCCGCTATCGGCATAGATGTTATAACGACCTGTATATGCAGCACCTAATGAAAGTGACCATGCATTGTAGGAAATGGTATTGGTAACACTTACTCCATGGGTGGAAAATTTTCCTAAGATTTATATAGGTGAACAGCGATTCAGTTTGATCGGGTTGTGCCAGTGTGATGAGGTTTCTGATGTCGTTGTAAAATCCTGAGAAGGCAACGTTGTTAGTTAACTTATTCCACTTTGATTGATGATTCACCGACAAATAAAAATTATCTGAGTACTCAGGAAGCAAATTTTCGTTTCCCTGAATGTTATGGTTGATATCTACAAAATAGAGGTAGCGTTCTTTAATGCCCGGTGCTCTAAATCCTTTGCCATAGGAGAAACGAATTTGCATGCGTTCGGTAGGTGAATATTTAACCATTACCGAGGGAACAACCGGTGCCTTGTAATCGGTATTGTAAGAGAGACGAATAGCAGGTTTTATTTCCCACTTCGGCGATAAGAGATATTCAGCACTTGCAAACACAGCATAGTCGCCGGTATATTTTGTACTCTGATTAAATCGTGTACCATCGGCATAGTCCATATTAAAATCAAAACCAGCCTGGTAATTTAACACTGCATTATTTTCTGATTTCGTGAAAGTACCGCGCGCCATCCAGGAATTCATGGTGGTGGTATCCTGATTGGATAAGATGTTTCCCGGACTAAGAGTTAAGGAATCTGATGAAGGCTGTCCAACAACAAGAAGTTCATCCAATGTAACCAGATCTTTGCGATAGGTGTTTTTATTTCTGTTATACCAGGAATGTGAAACAATCACATTTGCAAACTTATCACGGCCGAGCATATATGAACCGTTAAGTTGATTGGTTAAACGCTTCGTTGTGTAATATTCATCAAAGGCGTAGGCGAAATAAGGAGATACTTTTGGTGTTCCTTTGTTGGAAATTTTTTCATGGAACGCATTCAGCTGGTAACCCAGAACGAATTTTTTTCCGGAGTAGCGGTATTTAACATTGCCAAAAAATTGTTCTTTGGGTTTCCACTCTTGCCATCTTCCGGTATCGGTAGGCGACCACCCATTAAAAAAATTACGGCCACCACTTAATAGTACGGAAGATTTTCCCGAACCGGTTCCTATGGAGAAGTCACCATTATATTGTCCCACATTTTCATAAAGCAAATTTACGCCACCTTGTAAACTCTTGTCTGAGGGCTGACGGGTTATGAGATTGATCACACCACCGGCGGCATCGGTTCCATACGAGGTGGCCATCGGACCATTTACGATTTCGATTCGCTCCACATCATTTAAAAGCACCTGGTTGAGGTCGATGTTCCCGTCCAATCTTCCAATCATCGGCACACCATCCACCAAAAATTTGATGTTTTGCCCGCTTAAACCGTTCATTGTCATGCCGGAACCTAATATTTGATCCTGCGAAGTGCGCACATTCAGTTGTTGACTCAAGGCCTCCTCTAAAGTTGTACTTCCTTGATTTTCAATCTGATCTTTGGTTATTACCGTTACCGGATGCACACTTTCGCCGGAAGTTCTGGCAGTATATTCGGAGGAAACCACCACCTCATTCAGCTTAACATCTTTTTCGGTGAGGGTGATGGTAAGGTCATTATTAAGTGTTTCCAGGGTATCAACATAGGTGAGATAGGAAACATGTGAGATCACAATTTGTACTTTTTTAAGATGGGCTCCTACCACAACCGACCCTGAATTGTTGGAAAGGAAGATAGATTCTTTGCTTCCGTCCAGGGGTTTTATGATCAAAACGGCTTGTGTAACTTGCATTGCAGAAGGGCTCAAAATCTTGATTTCCTGAGCAAAAGTGGCAATCGGCACGAGTAAAACCAGCAATATATTCGCAATAATTTTTTTCACGGTGCGAAATTACACAGGCAGTGATCTTTATTTGTCACAAGGGAAAGTGACTATTATCATGTTGTTAGGGTTTTTGACAAAGCAATGACAATTGCGAATCTTATCAAAAAATGTTCAAAACCGCCTAATTTGTACAATTCTAATATAAATTGATTGAAATGCAAATCTTCACTCAATAAAAAAATTCGAGAGTCACCCAAGATTTTACTGGATAACTAATTTTCTAAAAAGCCTTTTACCGTCCAAAATTAATTCGGTGATATAAATTCCTGAAGACAGATTATTTCGTTGAATGTTGATATGATCTTGTGTTGTTTGATTTTTCAGAACCACATCGCCTAACAAATTATACAATGAAATGGTTGCAACACTATTATTTTCATTTGAAAAAGATATTAAAGTTTCATTCGTAAATGGATTTGGAATAATAGTGAAGGAATTCTTTTCCATATTTTCAGTCACACCAACAATAGTATCTACTAATGTATTAAAGACCTCATTGGTAATTATTGCCTCATTGAAATTGAAAATTATATTGGCCTTGTTTTTAACAATGGTATTTGTAGGTGTTGAAGAAAAAACGTTGGCTTTAAAATGTACATAGCCATTACTTCCTACCGGGTTAGTTGCTGAATCAGGCAGTAAACAATTGGGAAAATCTATATATAATTTTCCATTAATAAAATCCCAATTGAAATTATGGCTTGCAGACACAAAATCCAATGACTGGGGATCAATATTAACATCAAGTGAATCAACAATTTTGACAAAAAATGCGGTATCATTTCCAACATTCTGGAATCGGATAATGTAATTAAGTGTATCGCTAAGTAAGGTGAGGTGTTGGGAAGTAACCCCAGCAGGAATGACGCGTTTGTCATTAGGATCAAATGCACATACAATTTCATCATCAATTGCTGCTGAATTTGCTAAAATTGCATTAGAGTTATTATAATAATGAATGGAAGCAACATGATTTACTGTGTCGCCAGGCAATATCGGATTTAAAATGTGGACAACGATTGAATTGTTGGTGAAAGGACTCAGGTGTGAAAAATTCCAGCGAAATACAGATCCGTTATTATAATCAGGTTGAGGATTAAAACTGACGGCAGAACAAATATTATCAACAATTAATTCGACATATCCGGAATCAAGAGTGGATCCTGTATTAGAGTAATTTATCCAGCAAGGAATCTCAAATCCACATCTGTTAATTCCTGAATAGAAATCCAGGCTATAGTCAGAAAAGGGCAAAGCACTCAATCCAAAATTATAACCAGTTAATGAAGTTGAATCAACAACTACTGTAAACTGACTAGAATCGGTAGTAACAAACCAATTAGGACGAAGTTGAGGCTGTAAAGTATAAACTCCTGCTTGCAGATTTAGAGTATAATTTCCCGAGGAATTGGTATATGCAGCCATTGAACTGGAATTAGCTATTACTTTTTGATGATTCAGAAATGGTTCGTTTCCATTTTTTATACCATTTGAATCCACATCGAAAAAGAAATTCCCGGAAATTTTTAACCGGTTTGGAAGCGGAACACTAAAATTGAGTTCGCGGTCATTAAAAACGGCTATTGCTCCATATGCGGTTGCTATCCATATATTATTATATTCATCAACTGACAGATCCCGAATATTTATATCAGGAAGTCCGGAGTTTTGGACTGTATAAAGAGTCCAGTTTGTGCCATCATATTTGGCTAATCCTGCATCAATAAATCCAACCCAAAGATTATCGTTCAGGTCGAAACTCATACTTCCAATCATAGTTCCGGGAAGATTTGGCAACAAACTCCAGGTAACACCATCATATTTTCCAATTTGTTGAGGAGGTGCAGTACCATACCAACCTGCTGCAACATATACATTTCCCTGGAGGTCTTCAGCAAAGTTATTTGGGAAATTTGCCGGGAAGCCAAATGTAGTTAAGTTAACTGTTTGCCAGGTAGAACCATTAAACTTCTGCAATGCACCATAAGGTTCACTTACCCATATAGTATTATCTTTATCAGCAAATATTCTCATCACATAATCATCAATGATGGGAGAATTTGATGAATTAAATCTTGTCCAGTTGGTTCCATCAAATTTTACAATACCATCAGAGGTAGCAAACCACTTATTATTTAATCCATCAACAGTAACATCATTGCAATGGTTATTTAAATAGGATGGTACCGACCCATTTAAACTGTCGACCACATAAGCGATCGGACCTGATGCACTCAAGTAATATAAACAAGCCCAAAAAACATTGGAAGTATCAACAGCTATAGCTTCTCTTTGATGTAATCCTGGTGAATAGTAATCAAAATTATACCAGTTAGTATCATTTTTTAAAACAAAGTTACCTGATGTGTGGATTCCAATCATATTGTTTTTTCCTGCAGCAACCCCTTTGACAAAATTGGTTTGCATAATTGTTTTTGAAGTGTTGTATTGCTTCCAGGTTACAAAATCATAGCTGTAAATACAATCACGAACAGTACCAAACCATAATTTTTGATTTTGATCCACTGTGCATCTGTAAATGGAATGGTGTGCTGCAGCACAATTTGTAGTATCAAAAGTTTGCCAATTCGTACCATCGGTTTTATAAAACCTGTAATTATTGCAGATGTAAACATTTCCTGAATCATCAGGGGTGATGTCAGAAAAATATGGACTAATAAGAGGTGAGTTTGAATTATTGAATGCAATCCAGCTGGTATTATTAAAATAACTTATTGTGTCATTGTTGGCCAACCATATCCCATCATTTGCGTCAACAGCAAATGTCCAGTAACCGGTATAGGTACTTAAATTGGGGTTGGTGTTGTTGAAAATCTGCCATTGGTTTCCTACATGCTTTGTTACCAAAAAACCTGTTAACAACCATAAATTTTTATCATTGTCGGTAGTTATTATTTTATAGTCCATGTTTGGTACATTGGAATTGGCATATGTGATGTTTGTGAATGTGTTTCCATCAAATTTTATTAATCCATCTATTCCGGTTGTAGGATTTTTACCCAGGAACCAAATAATATTGTTTAAATCTACTTCCAGGTATTTTACTTCCCCGGTAGCAAATTCTTTCCAGTGTACACCATTGAAACTGAACAAAGCTTTATCGGTAGCAATATATTTTACATGGTTAAGATCTACCACTACTTTATTAATGTAATTGGAACTCAATAATGAATTAGAAGCATTGTAATAATAAGTAGTGCCGGCAGATTGATTAATTTGAGTTAAACCACCCCTTGTTGCAACCCAAATGGTATCTCCTTCGAAAGCTATGTCATGAATTTCATACCCTGAAGTATAATTCTCCCAAAAATTGTTACCCGGTTGAGCCGTCAAAATCAATGAGGTGAATATGCAGCACAGTAACGATAGAATTTTTTTCATTTCAAAATGATAAATTGTCATTATAGAGGAGGAGATTGAGAATAACCTTTGTAAATGTACTAATTTTTCACATCATATAAATACGCATATCCATTGGTTATGAACTCAATAAATAATAACTGTTCGCTAAATCAACTTTATTTTATTGGATTTTCAGACTTCACGTGTTCAATTTATAAAGCTAAACATCCAGGTTTTTCTAGACCAGTAAAATGCTCTCCTTTTATAAAGAGGTAATAATGAATTACTTGTACAGTTAATTCAGTTATCAACACCGCAACAATAGGATTATTTTTTTTACGAAATTTACACACCATTTTCAGCGTTGTCTTAACGCCAACAATACATTCTAAACAGATAATCAATTAGTTATGAAGAAAGAGATTTTATCATCGGAGATTAACGACCTGGTGGAAATGATAAAGGAACAGCAGGAAATGGTTCTAACCCATCAGCAATCCATTCCTCAAATAGAATTGGATATCCTCATGGCTAATGTCCGCAAGCTGTATGAACGCCTCACCGATTTGAACAGGTTGAATCGGAAAATGGAGGTTGAGACTACTCCGGCTATTCCTGATACTAAACAAAAACAAACTGATGAGTTAATAGCAAACATTCAGGTAATTGAAACTTTGCAGGCTTCGATGGAGGTTATAGAACCAACACCATCGATTGTTCAGGAAGAGGAACAACTTTTTATTGCTGAGGTTATTGAAGAAGAAGTTGTAGAGACT
The DNA here is from genome assembly GCA_963814475.1 of uncultured Bacteroidota bacterium. Lineage (GTDB taxonomy): Bacteria > Bacteroidota > Bacteroidia > AKYH767-A > OLB10 > JADKJB01. The sequence continues at coordinate 177,146 of CAWFDA010000023.1, forward strand.
AACGCCCCTGAACATATGCAGCAGGAATCGTTGCTCGACAAATGTTGAAGCAACAGTTGTTGAAGAGCCGAAGCAAGAAGTTCATGAAGAAGTAGTGATCACTACAACAACCTTGTCGAAAGAAAGAACCAAGGAATTTACCAAGCCGGTTTCCAAGCCAACAATGATGGCTTCACTTTTTGATGATGCGCCTTCAGTTGCAACATCAGTTGCCGGAACAAAAACCAATCATGATAAAATTTCTGCTTCAAGAGAAGAAAAAAGTTTGGCAGAAAAACTCCAAAAAAATCCGGTAAGTGATTTGAAGAAGTCGATTGGTATAAATGAAAAATTTGCTTTCATTAATGAATTGTTCGATGGCGATTTGAATTGCTACAACGAAGCAATTGATTTGTTGAATAAAAGTAATGGTCATTCAGATGCTGTTATTTACATGGAACAAACGTTGACTCCAAAATACAATTGGAATGGCGAAAGTGATTCTTATCTTCGTTTAAAAGATTTGATTGATCGCAGATTCATGGTATGAGACGTGAATTAAAATGTTTCAGTAGTTTTTTGCTGATGTGCGCTGTTTTTATTTTGGGAAGTTCTCTTCCTTGCAATGCACAGCAGGCAAAGGAATACATAGAAAAATTATCTTCCCCATCTTTTCACGGACGTGGGTATTATAAGAATGGAGATAAAAAAGCAGCTCAATTTATTCAAAAAGAATTTGCGAAAGCAGGTCTTCTTCCGGTTAACGGATCGTATCTGCAAAAATTTACTTTTCCTGTAAATACTTTTCCCGGAAAAATGGATGTTAAAATTGGAGAACAAAAATTAGTTCCCGGTAAAGATTATATTGTGAGCCCTGCTTGTCCAACGGTAAAGGGTACGTTTCCTCTAACAAATTTAACCTGGCCTTTGCCCAATTTTTCGGAGAGAAATTATTCAAATGATTTTCTACTGGTCGACAAATCTAATCTTGATTCCATTGCAAGCTCTGCATTTGATTCACTGCTTCGAAATCCACCTCCTGTAAAAGGGGTAGTTGTGGTAGATGCCACCAAACTCACCTGGAGTGTTTCGGGAAAAGTAAACGATCAGGTTTTTATAAGAGTGCTCAAAGACTCCTTCCCGGAAAACGGAACAACGATTACTCTCAACATAGAAAATAAATTTATTAAGGACTATGTTTCTTCCAACGTAATGGGAATGATTCCCGGCACGACGAATGCCGATTCATTTATAGTATTCACTGCTCATTACGACCATCTAGGAAGGATGGGAAAAAAAGCTTTGTTTGCCGGAGCAAATGATAATGCCAGTGGAACGGCAATGATTTTGGAACTGGCTAAATATTATTCGAGCGAAGCCAACAAAACTGGTAAATCGCTACTGTTTATTGCTTTTGCAGCGGAAGAAGCAGGTTTGATTGGATCAAAATTTTATACGGAAAATCCACCACTGCCACTAAATAAAATCCGGTTTTTACTCAATCTCGATCTAATGGGTAATGGAGAAGATGGAATGATGGTGGTTAATGGAGAAATTCATGAGTCTGAATATGAATTGCTTCAAAAAATTAACTCAGAGCAAAATCTTTTGAAAACTATCGGAAAACGAGGGAAAGCCCGAAACAGTGATCACTATTGGTTTAGCGAGAAGGAAGTTCCTGCGTTTTTCTTTTATACCACCGGTGGTTCTAAGGCCTATCATGATATTTATGATGTTGCAGCTATTCTTCCGTTGACAGAATTTGAGGATGTTCAAACGCTCATAAAAGGATTTGTGAAAGAGCTTGGCAATTAACTTGCTTCTTGTTAAAATTTTTTCATTTACATTTGCTCGCATAAAATCAAAACATTCAGTTGAAAACCCCTTTCGAATTATTTAAAGAAGATGTTGCAAATAATGTTGAAGATAAAGAGCTTCAGCAAAAAATTGCATCTGCACGAAAATTCTTTTTACAGGGTTTTGATGATGCGATTACTCAATTTTCTAATTTGGAAATGGCAAAACGTAGAGCAGCTTTCGCCAGATGGAAAGCGCTTGAAAATTTGGATAAGTATCTCATTGAATTTGAAGCCAAATTTATAAAAGCAGGTGGAAAAATTATTTGGGCACAAGATGCTGATGAGGCAGCTTCCGAAATTATTGGAATTATTAATCGTTCGGGAGAAACCTCCATTGTAAAATCAAAATCACTCACCGCAGAAGAAATTCATTTGGATGAGGCATTAAAAGCGAATAACAAAGAGTGGACTGAAACAGACTTAGGTCAATACATATTGCAGTTGGCTGAAGATAAACCCACTCACATGGTGATGCCGGCCATTCATAAAAGTAAGAAAGAGGTACAACAATTATTTAATCAGAAGTTTAATACCAATACAAAAGAGGATGCTGAGGCACTTTCAGCTCAAGCAGCGAAAATTCTTAGAGCAAAATACCAAAAGCCCGGAATAGGAATTACCGGAGCAAATTTCATCATCGCCGATCAAGGCATGATTGCCATTACAGAAAACGAAGGAAATGTAATGCTAGCCGCTTCGCGAGCTCGTATTCATATTGCACTTGTTGGTATAGATAAAGTAATTCCAACATTAAATGATTTGCATGTTTTGTGGCCATTGCTTGCAACTTTTGGTACCGGACAAAAAATTACTTCGTACAACAGTTTATTAAAAGGTCCGCGAAAGAGTGGTGAGACTGATGGACCGGAAGAAATGTATGTGATATTGATTGATAATGGTAGATCAAAAGTAATAGCAGAAGAGTTACAGCGGAATGTACTTACCTGCATAAAATGTGGGGCTTGTTTATACAGCGATCCCGTTTATACGGTGATAGGTGCGCGGCCTTATCGTTCTGCATGGATGGGTCCTCCCGGAAATGTAGTTATTCCTGCAAAAGAAGGAATGAGGACGCATTCATTTTATAATCATCTTACCACTTTGAGTGCAGCCGATACCGAATGGTGTCCGGTAAATATTAATTTCAATAAATTAATTCTTGATCATCGCAAAAAAGCAGTCGATCAGCAAACGACTCCTGCAACAGAAAAGTTTTTTTATTTTTTATGGAAGAAGGCGATGATGAAGCGTGAAATAATCAATTGGAAGAGTCTTAAAGCCGGCAGTTATTTTATGAATACTATTTTTACAAAATCCTCCATGGGACTTCGTCAGATGCCAAAACCTGCGAAAGAAACATTCAACGACCTTTGGAAAAAAAGAATGAATGGTGGTGGATGAAAAGGGTTTGTGAAAGGCAAGTAGATAAGTGAAAAAAGAGGTTAGTAGTAGTTAAGTCAATTGTAGTTCGGTCAATGTTGAATTATTATTTTTTAGTTTTAAAATATGCATAATATTAAATTATTTGAATCAAAATCAGTCCGTGCTCATTGGGATGAAGAAAAAGAGACGTGGTTTTTCTCTATTGTTGATGTGGTAGGTATTTTAACAGATAGCCCAAACCCACGAAATTATTGGAAAGTATTGAAACACAGACTTTTAAAAGAAGGAAACGAGTCGGTTACAAATTGTAACCAACTGAAATTAGAATCTTCAGACGGCAAATTTTACCTAACAGATGTAGGAGACACAGAACAACTGCTTCGCCTTATCCAATCCATTCCATCACCCAAGGCAGAACCTTTCAAGCAATGGTTGGCTAGGGTGGGCTATGAAAGGATGCAAGAAATTCAAGATCCAGGTATGAGTCTTGAAAGAGCCAGAGAAAATTGGCAGAAATTGGGTAGAAGTGAAAAGTGGATTCAACAGCGTATGACCGGACAGGAGACGCGTAATAAGTTGACCGATTATTGGAAAGAAAGTGGTGTAGAAAAAGCGGATGAGTTTGCATTTCTTACCAATATCATTCACCAAGAATGGACAGGATTGACCGTTAAAAAGCATAAAGATTTAAAAGGAATAAAATCGCAAAACCTGCGAGATCATATGAGCGAAGCTGAGTTGATATTTACAGCATTGGCTGAATTGTCGACTCGTCAAATTGCTGAAGCAGAAAAAGCGAAAGGTATAAATGAAAACGCCAAAGCAGGTAAGAAAGGCGGTGCAGTAGCAAAAAATGCCAGGAAAGAATTAGAAGCAAAAACAGGTAAAAGTGTGGTAACCGGAGAAAACTTTTTGCCTCCAACAAAAAACAAGAAGAATTTGAAATAAATGAGGATATATAAACTCACTGGCATAACACCTGCTGGTTTCAATAAAACAGAATTGGACTAAAACTGATGTGTGTTATTTTTAACCCTAGGTTTGTTCTGGAAAATTTAAATTGATGTTTAAAACTTGTTGGCAACAATTTAATTCCTCCCCACCACAAAAAATTTCGATCCGACTGTTCCGTTTTCAAAAACAACTTTTACCAAGTAGGTGCCGGTTGAAAGTTCGGAAGTTTGAATAGCGATTCTATTTTTTTCCGTAAAGGAAGTTTGAAGGCTAATTTGTTTTCCCGACATATCATAAACTTCTAGTAGCAAAGGTTTAAAAATTTCTGAATTCATGTAAAGTGTTTCTCCTGCAGGAACAGGAAATAAATTGAAAGAGGATGTTTCAGCAAGTGAATTCACAGAGGAGAGCAACGATTCATCCAACCTCACCAAACCACCAATTTGTGTTCCGATCCAAATAATTCCCTGGTCGTCGATTTCTATTGCTTGCACCAAATTATCGGGCATCCCTGAATTGAGGATGTTATAATTAATAAAATTTGTTCCTTCTCTTTTCACCACACCGGAATCAATACTTCCTACCCAAATAGACTGATCTGCAGCAACAGCAATTGACGTAAAGCTATTACTTGCTATTGTAGAAGTAGTGGTATTAAAAGTTACAAAAGTAATTCCGCTAATATAACCCGACAATCCACCGGCAGGGGTTGCAAGCCATCTAACATCAGTTGTATCTTTATCAATTCCCAGAGTGGTATTATCAGGTAAATTAGAATTCCAAAGGGTTAAATGCGTCCAGTTGTTGCCATCTTTCAAAACAATTCCACCATTAATAGTTCCAATTGATAAGGAATTATCCGACTCATCAACATGCAATGCGCTGATGTTGTTGGAGATTAAAATGGAATTTGATGTATCATAAATGATCCAGGTGGTACCATCAAAATAGCCTAATCCTCCAATAGTTCCCACCCACAAATTACCAAGGGTATCTAAAGCTAAACTTCGAACAAAATCGTCTGGAATATCAGAATTGAAAGTAGAATAGGTGGTCCAGTTGATGCCATCAAACTTTACCAAACCGGTTGTAAAAGTTCCAATCCAAACATTATTTTGATTATCAACAACCAGACTTCTGATTGCGTTATCAGGAATTCCGGAATTGGTAGTTTTGTAAACATTCCAGGTGGTACCATCAAAGGAGGCCAAACCGTAATCGGTACCGATCCATTTTACTCCATTGGGAGCAAAAGCAATACATCGTACAGAATTTTCGGGTAAGGGTGAATTTACATTATTGTAAATGGTCCAGGCTTGTTGAGCGTATAATTGTGCACCAACAAAAACAAGCATTGCAAAACTTAATAAATATTTAATCATATTTTAAATCTTCTACTATTGACATATAAGTATTTCTTTAAACGTAATTATACTCTACATAGGTTACAGAAAGTGTGAGAATCATGAATAGAGTTTTTTAAGCACCTATATTATTGGTGGTGAGGGCATAGCACTCGGTAAATGAATACACACTTCAAAAGTAGGGGATTAATTTTATGGAATCAATAGAAAAGCAAAACAGAGAGTAAAAACATAAAAAAAGGCCATCTCCAAAGAGACGGCCCATTCTGTTCATGAAAAGGGGGTATGTTATTCAATCACCAGTTTCATTCTGGTAATGATGTTGTTTTTATTCACATTCAGCATATAAATACCTTTGCTGAGGTTTTCCAGATTTAACTGAAGCTGATTTCTGCCTGCAATAGTAGCAACTTCCGAAGTATAAACCACTCTGCCGGCGATATCCATTAACTGGATTGAAGCTTCTGAATCATCAATAGAATTAAATACTACATCAACGTAAGTGCTTGCTGGGTTAGGATAAACTTCAAGATTTTCAACTCCTGCAACTCTGCAGTTGATAGCTACAGCGAGTGTTGAAGTACCTTTATTGCCGCAAGCATTTTTAGCAGTGACAGCAACTTTACCTGCAATAGAGCCATAGTTAACGGTTATTGAAGTGGTACCTTGTCCGGAAACAATAGTACTACCGGAAGGAACACCCCAAGTGTAGGTAGTAGCTCCATACATAGCCGGAATCGAATACGTTAAATTAGTTTGTCCGGCACATACTGCTGAAGGTCCGCTTATAACCGGTTTGCCGGGAGCTCCATAAATATAAGAGCAACGGGATATACTATTCTCGCATCCATTGAACGCAGTTACACAAACCAAACCGGAGACAAAACCTGCAGAAGTTGATAAAGTAACAGAATTGGTTCCTTGTCCCGAGACGATTGTAACACCTGCAGGTGGAGTCCAGTCATAAGAGGAAGCACCAAAAACAGGAGCCACAGAAAGATCCACTAACGATTCACAATGGCCGTAATTGTAACCAATAATATTGCCGGGGGTACGGCTAGGATTTTTCTTAAGAACTTTACATTTTGGTAACGAACTTCCACACGCATTAGCTGCAGCAACACATAGAGTACCTGTTGTATAATTGGTTCCAAAAGTCACTGTAACAATGTGAGTCCCTTGTCCTGATGAGATGGTTGCATTTGGAGGAGCTACCCAGTTGTAAGAAGATACATAAGAATTATAATTTACCGAATAGGTAACAGTAGATCCCGCACAAACAACAGCTGCTCCTACTAAAGAGCCGGGGGTACCGGGAGTAACACAATTGCAATTAGAAACAGAAATGGTTCTGGTTGCAGAACTCGCACATCCATTATTATCTGTGAAATCATAAGTAATGGTATGAGTTCCAACACCGGCAATGCTAGGAGAGAACGATCCATTACTCACACCGGCACCGGAATAAACTCCACCTGTTGGAGTACCGCCCGCTAAAGCAAATGACGGATCATTTTTACAAACTGATGCGAAAGTAGCCAGTGTAACAGTAGGTAATTGATTAATTGCAACTGTTACATTTTGTGAAGCAGTACAACCTGCTCCGTTAGTACCGGTTACGGTGTACGTAACAGTTGAAGCAGGAGAAGCGTTTACGCTTGATCCGTTAGTAACATCTAACCCTGTTGCAGGTGACCATACATAGGTATCAGCTCCAGAAGAGGTTAAATTCGCTGAACTTCCTGCACAAATAGCGGTATTTGCAGAAGCAGTTACTAGAGGATTATCATGAACAGTTACGGTTATATCTTGTGAAGTAGTACAACCGTTTGCATTACTACCGGTAACAGTATATGTAGTAGTAACAGTAGGTGTTATATTTATACTTGCAGTAGTATAATTTCCATTATTATCACCAGTCCATAGATAAGAAGTTGCACCGGTTGCAGAAATCGTTGTTGAACCTCCCTGACAAACATCGGTAACACCTGAAACAGCAATTGATGGAGCAGAGTTAACAGTTAATGTTGCAGGAACACGAGCACTCACACATGTTTGTCCGGGTAAATTAATTTCCCAATCGTAAAAGAAATAATAATAAGCTGTTCCTGCAGATGAATTTTTTATTGAAAGATAACTTGGAATGGTGTATGGATAAGAAACACCGGCATTATTTCTGTAAAGACTTGCTGTTCCGGAACGCGTTAGTTGATAGTCAGTGCCGGCAGGAATTGTCCAGTTTAATGTGATACGACTTTCACCTGCAGGGATATTAGCAACCTGACTATTTAACAGTGTACCTGCAGAGTTCCTCAATTCAACAGTTGTACTTGTTGCTGCTGATGCATATACTTTAACAGAGGAAAGGTTTAACGATTGAAGTACATCAAAAATCTGATATTGACTTCCTGTAAAGTATGCTCCGCCACCAATAGTATTTGCGTTAGGGGTTGAGTATCCTGAATACCCGGGAGTAGTTGTAGTAGCTTCAGCATAATATATTGTAGTGTTAGTTACTGAAGGCGTAGTGAAACTTCCTCCTGTTCCTAAAACTCCACCACCTGAAGAGGTGCTGTACCATTTAATAATTGCAGCGCTATCGGCAACAGCAGAAAGAGTTCCTGTGCCTTCTCCACAACGTGAATTTCCTGTTGTTACCGGAACAGAACCTGTAAAAGAAACAGTTTGTGCCGATGAAGTTGTGGTTCCACATGCAGGAGTAGAAATAGTAACAACATAACTACCGGCAGTTGTAACATTAATATTTTGTGTTGTTGCTCCGTTAGACCAAAGATAAGTATAACCGGCACCTGAATTTGCACTCAAAGAAACGGTTTGACCTGCACACTGAGGTGTAGTTGAACTGGGAGTAATGGTAGCAACAGCACCTGGTGATTGTTGAGTTAAAGTATAAGGAACAACCAACATATTATTAGTTTCATCTTCTTCTAAAAAATAATTGTGTGGATCAAGTTGTACTACTATAAAATAGTTTCCGTTACATGTCCCTGGTGGAATATCGATCCACATTCCATCAAGTGATTGATAGTAAATATCGGTATAACCGGAAGAGATTCCTTGAGTCGTTGCAGAGCAACCATAATTACCACCACCAAGTCCGTAATTCGGAAAATTTCCATTTAACAATGTGTTGTTATTATCATCTACGCAGTGACCGTTATAAGTTGAACAAGAACCGTAGTCCATCAAACAAAAAGCCAGCTTGGCACCATTACCAACGATTGGCCAATTAAGAGGATCGGGATCAGTAGTTTGTTGACGAAGAGAATACGTTCCCCAATCATCAACGTGCATGTGACCATGTGATGGGTGATACGTCATTGAACCTGCATTTCTATCAGTAAATGACATAGAGTTCCCGTTTTTGTGATATACTCTTTGCACAACAAGTTGCTTCGGTGGTAATCCGGAAGTTGGACAAGTAGCAGGAGCTGTTCCTGTAATAGTATCGGTACCACAAATATAACGGTTAGTAGTACGTACTTCTAATGGACCATGTCCGATATTTGGTGAAGAAACAGAAATCCTCAATCTTCCATTGTTTGCACCATTACCGGATTGTGAATACTCTATACTTCCATATTGACCTGAAGCCAACAAGGGTGGCAAACCAACTTTAATATCTGGTAGCAGATCGCAATTAACAGATGATGAGTTTTCGCATACACAAGTAGTTGCGTTTGAGGTGGTACATTGCGAATTCCCGAAGAAAGGAGCGAGTAAAATACCAATGGCAAGTAGAGCAATTTTTTTCATGTTTATTGTTATGGTGTGTTTGAATAAAATTTAATAGTGCGAACTACGAATTTATGAATCCTAGTCGCTAAATGGGCAATAAATTACGCCAACGGTGTTGATTTGAGGGTAAAAGGCACCAAAAAGTTGCTAAATGAATATTTTACAAGGGTGAAATGGTGATTTTATCAGTGAAAAAAATCGGGGGATTATCGGTTATTCACTTAGTAATTTATTCATAAAACTATAAAAATCATCCTTAAAGTTCTCATATTCCACACCGGTAGCAGGGCCATTAAAGCCTGCATGTACTTTCCTTACTTTATGATTCTTGTCTAAAAAAATAGTAGTTGGGAATCCCATGAAGTTTTCTATCCCCGGCAAAGTTACTTTCAATTTATCCCGATTAGCAGAAATTAACAACTTATAATTGATATTCAATCTGTTACGAAGTTTAATCACATTTCCAACCGCTTTTTTAAAATCATCTGTTTTTTCAAAGGAAAGCCCTATTATTTCGAATCCTTTCGATTTATTTTTATCATAATAATCGGCTAAAAAGGCAGATTCATCGAGACAATTTGGACACCAGGATCCCAGAATTTGAACTAGAACTACTTTGTTTTTATAAGCAGGGTCATCAATTGACACCATAACACTATCCAAATCGGGAAACCGGAAATAGAAGCCATTTTCTCCATCTTTAATAGTAGTTAAAGTGGAAGCATCCGGTAAACGAGCTAATGGATTACTAACACCACTCCAGTTAATTTGTCGATGGATTCCCGAATAAAACACACCCTCTAGCTTATTATCAACTATTTGTGCTTTAAATAAATACACAAAAACACCATCAAAACCGGATAGGAATAAACTATCGCCATCCACAACACCTTCCAGGAACCGATAATCACCACTAGTTGTGAGAAAAGTTCCGGTGACCACGTTTTTATTTTGTTCAAAAACACCTATAGCCGCTGAACTATCTTTTGTACCGGGCGAAAAAGTCACGGACCATTTTCCGGCAATCGATTTAGGTGGGGCTGATGATTTTAGAGGAAACCGAGGTTGATCGGTAAATGTTGCATCCAATCGAATGGAGGCATGTGTAAGTCGGGTGAGGTTGTTGTAAACACCTTCCAAGTGTTGAGAAGAAGTAACTTTTAGACGCAACTCGGATTCATAAACAGGAAACTGCACTATGACGGAATCGTTTTTTAGAGTTACCTCACCTAGCTGCATATGTTCTTTACCGTTAATAATAGTAAAAGAATAATTCTCTTTTTGTTTTTCTATTTGTAATTGAAAAGGCAATTCACCACCGGGAGTTAAAAGTACAGCTCGCCAAACTCCTGTAGTAATGATTATTGAAGAAAGAATACTCATAAGAATTTAAATAAGTACGGTGTGAATTAATGTAAGATCAAAAATAGAAAAAATTAATAAAAGAAACTTGTTCTACTTTTAAGAATCAACTCTGATTAATTATTGGTGTTGCCGGCAACACCACTCAATTCAAATGAAATATTTTTACCAATTTGAGGATCATTATTTACTTTTAATTCGTAATTGCCATTTCCAAAATAACTCATGGTTTGCACAGAAGATACATAACTATTTGAAATCACTTTGCGGATGTAGATGGTATCGGGCTTGCCATCATTCAACATAATTTTAATTTCACGCAACAAAGGAGTCGAATCTTTGGCTGTGTAATGAAGCATTGTGGAACGTCCATCTACAAGACTGTCGATATTGTAAGAAAGAATATGTGCAGGCAAAGTGATATCAATTTCAAGAAAAGGCTTCAGTTCATTTTCCCAATTTACATTTGGTTCTTTTATGGTTTCAGTCTTCCCATTATGTACAATCGTTTTTGTGATAGGAGTATTTGCCTTTTCAAGTAGATCAACTTGATCATAAAAGTAAGCATTAAAATCAAAAAACCGGGTTTCATTTACCACTGTATTTTCAGTGTCGTTACAAGAAATGAAAAACAAAGCGAAGACGAAACAGACACTGATGAGGTTTTTCATTGTGCGTTTTTTACTTTTTCAGCTTTTAATAAATAGGCAGAGGCGTTAGTTTCATCACCGAGAATTCGATAGGTGATTCCAATATTAAACAACACCTTTGCATTAGTGGGATCGGATTTTTCCACAAGCCTGAAATATTTTAGGGCGTTGTTATAATCTTTCAGTGCGGCATAACTATTTCCAAGGTTTAAAACGGCATCGATGTAGTCGGGTTTTACTTTTAAAGCTTCATTATATAAAGAAATGGCAGTTACAAAATCACCGGCCTTGGCATAATTATTGGCTTTATTATAAATAGCCTCATACGATTCGGGTTTTATTTCGATGGCTTTGTTAAGATAACTAAGAGCACTATCGAGCATACCTTTTTCACTTAAATACATTCCTTTGTTATTGTAAGCTTCGGCATTTGTAGGATCGATACTTATAGCTTTTGTAAAATCGGCTATAGCCAGATCGTACTTTTGCACCATACCGTAAGCCAGGCCGGAAGAGATAAAGAAGTCGACATCGGTATATTGTTTATAAGAGCGGGCTTTTTCAAATGCGTTGACAGCAGCAGCTCCATTTTTTCGTTCTTTGTATGCGATACCCAAATGATTCCATGCTTCAGCGTAGTTGGGTAATATGCCTACTCCTTTTTCGAGCTCTACAATACTTTTATCGAGATATCCATTTTTTAGTTGAGTATCTTTTTCTTTCAACGCCTTCTCAATCAACAAGGCACTGCCATAAGCATATCGTATACGTGCACTGTTAGGAGCAGTTTTAACATCTTTGGCAAGGAGGGTAAGGTTATTTTTCCAGTCGGTATTACGACTAATAGTTTTAAATGAATATAAAACGAAAACCAAAAGCAGTATTGATGTAAGAGCGGGTTTAACAGTGAACAAACCTTTGAAATCAGTTACATGGAACGGTTTCAGCAATTTAAATATTCTCAAAAGCACAACTGAAATAGCAATAGTAAAACCCAATGAAGGCATATAGGTGAATCGCTCTGCCATAGAAGATTCAATTAAAAAAAGAACATTTGAAACAAGAACTATGGTACCAAAGAAAAATAAAATACCAAAGGAGACAGGATCTTTTTTAGAAATTCCTTTGAAAGCTACAAAAGCCAAATACAGGCAAATAATTAATGAAATTAGAGCGGCAGGAGATGCCATGGTATAAAGTGGAATCTGACTGTAGGAGTAATCAAACGAAAGTGGATGAGGAATCACTAGCAGATAAAAATATTTACCCATGATGGCAACAGCTGTAGCGAATCGATCAATTGCACTATCTGTTCCAAGTATTGAGTTATTGATGAGTTGCAACTCTGCAGAGCCTTTAATTTCACCTAGCACGCTGTAACGAATTATCATGTAGATTAGAGTAACGCCAACAAATACCATTGAGGTAGTTAGAATAGATTTTGTTGATTTTGATGAAAAGAACCAGATGAAAAGGGGAATTATTACTACCATGGTGATTGCACTTTCTTTAGAAAGGTAAGCGAGGAAAAACGAAATCGCAGAAATTATGAGAGTAATTATTTTTCCTGTTGTGATATATTTGTGCAAATACATCATGGTTAAAGTCACAAAGAGAAAACATAATAGTTCATCACGACTTTTAATATTGGCCACGACTTCTGTATGTATAGGGTGAATAACAAATAGGAGCGTTGCTATAAAAGGTAACAATAAAGAATATTCTTTGAACACTGCCGACAAAGTCATCATCAATAAAAAAGCAGTGAGAGCGTATAACACAACATTTATCCAATGACCAAGCGCAGGATTTTCGGGTGCAATTTGCCACTCAACGGCGAACATTGCAACGGATAAAGGGCGGTAAAGGCCTTCTTTTCGATCCCAGAACCCAGCACGATACGAAGTTGCAAAAATTTCAGGAATTGCCGAAACGCCTTTCTTTGTGATTTTATTATTGGAGATTACCGTTCCATCATCAACTGTATAATCGTGACCAAGGGTGTTGGCATATAATGCAAATGCAATAAGAGCACAAACAGCAGCACCAATAAAAGTTAATTTTTTTATTGTCGATGTAAATGACAAATGCTTAAGATGAGATATTTCCGGTTGAATTTTGGCAGGTTGTTTTTTCATAAAATTACCTCGGGCATAAATATTAAACGGCAATGAGCGGAAATCCGTTTTGTTCGAATTGGCTTATAAAAGCTACTTTTTTATTCATTATCTTGATCAATGAGACGACCAATGCTCGCAGGTTGGTATCGACTTCCGGCAATACGAATCAGGATTCTATTAAGTTCTTCTGCTTTCTTGGTTCCAATTAATCGTCTTCTACCACTTTTCATTTTTATTTGCACACCAAAACCACCACCAAGGTATTGAACTTCCCCATATTTACTGGAAAAGCGCCACCAGAACCCGGCACTTTTGAGATCAATAATTGTAATTTCTTTGACATTTTCCCAAAGAACCATCTTATACGCTTTTTTGAAAGGAGCCCAGCGGTAAAAAATGCCATCATCATTAATAATTGTTTCAAAACGAGCTATGTAAAAACCAATTAATAAAGGAGTAGGTATTAATAAGGCCAGACCAATGATAATACCGGTATTTACCGGTTTTATACCCCATGGGCGGTTTGCCAGTATTTGCTCCATAGCAGCATAAACAAATAGAGCCAACAAACATATTAACCCGGCAAACAAGAAAGCATTGGTGAACTTTTGCTTTTCGTAAAAATTATGTACGGTTTTTTTAAAAGTAGATTTCGTCATGACAAACAACTAGGGAATGCGAAAATATGAACAATTAGAAACTATTTGCTAAAATTGCTATCATTTGTTCAAATTAGGACATTTATTACGATTCCCCTTGATCAAAAGTCACCTTAGCAAGCAAAAAAGTATATGGAAACAATCAATTTTGACGATTTCGCGAAAGTAGAAATCCGTACTGGTACTATAATAAGAGTGGAGGATTTTGAAAAAGCCCGCAAACCGGCCTTTAAATTATGGATTGATTTTGGTGAATTGGGAATCAGAAAGTCCTCGGCCCAAATAACTGCATATTATGATAAAGAAACCCTTGTCGGTAAACAAATTGTGGCAGTTTTAAATTTTGCCCCGCGCCAGATAGCAGATTTTATGTCGGAATGTTTGGTTTTGGGAGCTGTTGAGGCTGAAGGGAAAGTGGTGTTGTTGCGAACAGAACGGCCAACTGAAAATGGTTTGTTAGTTTGTTAGCCTGCCTGCAAAGCCAAAGACAAGCTTTAGCTTGGCGATAGCAGGCAGGTTTATTAGTTTATTGGTTTGTTAGTTAGTTAGTTTGTTGGTTTGTTAGTTTGTTGGTTTCACCACTTCATCACATCAAAATGCATTTATACACCCAGGGAATTTACAAAATTTTAAATGAACATCGTAATGAAGAAAATGCATTACCGATGAAAAAATATATGCGGAATCAGTTTGATTTTTTTGGGATTAAAGCGGCTGAACGCAGGTTGTTGTGCAATGAGTATCTTAAAAATAATCCGCTTCCCGAAAGAAATGAGCTTCGTAAAATTGTAAAGGAGCTATGGAAAATAGATGAAAGGGAATTACAATATTTTGCCATTGAATTACTCATAAAAACCAAAAAGCAGTGGACCGTTGAAGATGTTACGTTAATAGAATATCTGGTGACACATAAATCGTGGTGGGATACTGTAGATTTTTTAGCTGCAATAATAGCAGGAGCGTGGTTTAAAAAATTTCCGGAGCATATTAAACCTGTCACCGAAAAATGGAATACCTCCGAAAACATCTGGTTGCAACGGACGAGTATTTTATTTCAATTGAAGTATAAGAAAGAAACCGATTTGAAATTACTTTCAAAATATATCAAACGACTATCCTCATCAAAAGAATTTTTTATTCAAAAAGCAATTGGTTGGATACTTCGTGAGTATTCTAAAACAGATCCCGACTTTGTGCTAAAATTTGTTGCTACCGAAAAATTAATGCCTCTCAGCAAAAGAGAAGCATTGAAAGTTATCCATCGAAAAAATAAATAAGCTAAACAATTAGTATCTTATGCACTGAGCAATTCAATACGTTCTTTCAATAAACTAAAATCAACAGGTTTGGTTATAAAATCATCTGCTCCATAATTAAGAGCAGTTGAATGATTGTTATCATCCCCATATGCAGTAACCATAATTACTTTCAATTCAGGAAAATCTGTTTTGATTAATCGCAACATCTCTAATCCGTTCATTCCGGGCATATTGATATCGGAAAGTACCAAAACTACATCAAAAGGTTCAAGAGATTTCAAAAAGTCGAGTGCGCTCTGAGCTGAAAAAGCAAAATGAAAATAAAAGAAACCCTCTTTCAACTCTTTTCTAAAACGCTGTCGGAAAAGCAATTCCACATCTTGTTCATCGTCGACAATTAATATTTTTACAGTAGGCATAAGCAGTAAGTAGATGCTTTACAAAGAATTACAATATTAGCAAATAATTTGGAGAACAGAAATACCCAATAAGGTTTAATTTTAGAAAATCAATTATTAAGTTAACAAAATTTACATATATTTGATAGTCAATAACTTGAAAAATTAAATCGAATTACAATGCAACGCCGTCAGTTTATGAAGAATGCCGGATTAATAACTATAGCCATGAGTGGAACCCGAACAATATTGAATAGTTTGAAAAATCTCGATGAACAGGATCAAATTTTGCCTGCCGTTTTCATCGGTCATGGTAGTCCAATGAACGCCATCGAAAATAATGAATACACTTTAAGCTGGGGAAAGTTAGGTAAGGAACTACCACGACCTAAAGCAATTTTATGTATTTCGGCACATTGGGAAACCAAAGGGACAAAAGTTACTGCAATGAAGCACCCGAAAACGATTCATGATTTTGGAGGGTTTCCACAAGAGTTGTTTGATATGCAATATCCAGCACCGGGCAGTCCCGATTTTGCCAGATTAACAGCAGAACAAGTGAAAAAGGCCCACATTGAATTGGATGATGAATGGGGATTGGATCATGGAAGCTGGTCGGTGTTGTGCCGTATGTTTCCCTTAGCAGATGTTCCGGTTTATCAGCTGAGTCTTGACTATACTAAGCCTCCACAATGGCATTACGATTTAGCAAAGGATTTAGCTGGCTTGCGCAAGAAAGGTGTACTGATTGTTGGAAGCGGAAACATAGTTCACAATTTGCGATTAATGCGCATGAATAATCTTGCATTTGAATGGGCCTCAGAATTCGATTCTAAAATTAAGAAACTGATTCTTGAAAAAAATCATTCCGATATTATTAATTACGATCGATTTGGCACCATGGCTCATTTATCGGTACCGAGTAATGAACATTATTTGCCGATGCTATACTCATTAGCATTGCAACAAGAAAATGAAACGGTTTCTTTTTTTAACGAACAAACTGTTTTAGGTTCCGTTTCGATGAGGTCGTTTACCATCGCTTAAAAATGTGCCAAGTGTAAAGTGACAAGTGACAAGTGACAAGTGCCAAGTGTAAAGTGACAAGTGACAAGTGACAAGTGACCAGTGACCAGTGACCAGTGACCAGTGACCAGTGACCAGTGTAAAATGTAATGTGACCTGTGAAGTTACAACTAATTTTTGAATCAATGGGAGATTAATTCACCCACTCACTCACCCACTTGCCCTTTATTAATTTATGAGTATCACTTTGCCTGAAACTGGTTTTTGTGATGCTATGTATAACGAGTAATAATAAATTCCTTTGGAGAGATTCATGTTTTCGACAATTAAGTTTTGTTGATTTTCATTGAAAGTTGATCTTCGGATCATTTTTCCATTTGCATCGAAAACTTCAACAACTGATGGAGATTTTACTGACATGTATAAATTGAGAATCAAATTGTGATTAATATCAAAGTAGGCAATCACATCATTTTGATCAATGTTTGGATCTGAGATGCCGGTTGGATCATCAAATGTCCACCAATCAGATTTATAATCAATTTGAGGGTAAATCAAAGTAGACCCGAGTCCAACATAACCACGATTATTAATAGCCATGGAAACAGTTCCCTGTCGAATACCTCCACCAAAATCGGGAATAGAAGTCCAGCTATCCAATGTAGGATCATAGGAATAAAAATCATCGAAAACGCTGCTCGATCCTATACTCAAAGAGGTACCTCCACCAACATATCCTTCACTGGATATCACAAATGCCGACAAGCCGTGTGAGCCATTTCCGGGGTAATCGGTTTTTTGTATCCATACATCCCCAATAGGATCATACCTCCACAGTTGTTTACAATTATAAACGGCCCCCCCTTCAGCTCCTCCAACGACATACCCATAATCCAGTATGCTAAATCCTTTAGCCGATTGGCGGGCTGTTCCCGGGATGGGTGCGACAGAAGTCCAGGTATCTGAAACAGGGTTGTAGCGATAGAAATCGGAATAACAGAAAGTGGAATAACCCATTCCCACAAAACCATAATCACCCACATCAAAACTTGTACACGTATTTCGGCTACCACCCGGGAAGTTGGTCATCGCCTGCCAGGTATTCAAAGCAGGGTCAAATTTCCAGTGTTCATCTAAATAATTAACCAAATTTGAACCGGTAGTTACAAAACCTGCATTGAGGGCAACAAATGTGGCTGCGCCAACGCGTCCGGTTGCAGGTAAAGTGGCTTTCTGAGTCCAGGTATCCAACTGTGGATCATATTCCCAGAAATCATTTACAAGGTTCATTGTTGTTCCAGCCTGAATTACACCACTGCCAACATATCCTTTTTGGCCAATGGAAAAACTAAATGCACCATACCGGCTGCCGGGAGTAAAATTGGTTTTTTGTTGCCATGTTAAGGAGAAACCCGAGGATGAAATCAAGACACAAATCAGTATCAATGATAACGAAGTGGGTAATTGTGTTTTCATGGTTTTAAGAATTTGATTACTAACAATATGTTTAGATCAAATTTACTAATAAAATCAATCATTTTTATAAAAACAGGCAAACGAAAATTAATTCATACTTTAGTCCTAGGAATGACCAAATCATTTTTTATAAAAATTCATTTCATCAACATAATTAGCTACCGATTCGGGCATCATGTAGCTAACATTTTTTTTATCATGAATTGCTTTTCGGATGAATGTTGAGGAGAGTTGCATGAGTGGAGCATCGATTAGTTTAACTTTTTTATGAGTTTTCAACTCGCCTCCATCAGCATCGGGTCTTGGATAGATATAAATTTCGTGATGTTCAATGATCTGTTCCCAGTTTTTCCATTTTTTAAAAGTCGATAAGTTATCACTTCCCATTATGAGTACAAATTCATCATTGGGATGTTGCTCGTGCAAATAGGCGAGAGTATTTATGGTGTAGGAAGGTTTAGGTAAAGTAAATTCAATTTTAGAGGCCTTCAGTTTACGGTAGTCGCCAATGGCAATGCGTACCATTTCAAAACGATGATGATCTTGAAGAAGTGAGCCGGCGGGTTTGAGTGGATTGTGTGGAGAAACAACCATCCACACCTGTGAAAGATCACTAAATTCGGCCATATAGCCTGCAATTACCATATGACCATTATGGATAGGGTTGAATGAACCAAAGAAGAGACCAATTTTCATAGGTTGAGTACTTCGTTATCTTAAGAGATGACGAAATTACACATTATCCATGAACGAGTACTGCAAAAATCAGAAGTTCACCTTCGTTAGTTTCCTATAAACAGTACTTTTCCCTGAAGTCAATTCCATTATTAAAATCCCTTCAGGCCATTGACTTGCATCTAAAATGGATTCGAATTTTCCATTCATGGTTTTTATTTGCCGGGTTGCAATTAGTCGGCCACTTATGTCCGATACTCTCAAAAATACATCTCTTGAACTTGAATTTTCTCCAGTCAATGTAAACGTATCAGAAAACGGCATAGGGTAAATTTGATTGGGAAAATGAATCAATGTTTCATCAATACCGGTAATTACAATTAAAACCGAAGGCGCCTCGCATCCATTATCATCACTTATCATAACATAATAGGTACCTGTCTGTTGAATCACATAAGTTTGAGATGTTGCACCTGTTATTGCAGTTCCATTGAGGTACCACTGATAGTATTGTGCATTAGAACAAATTAAAGTATCTCCCGAAATGGAAACTGCAGGTATTGACAGCACAGGAAAAGTAACAATCATTGAAGGCATTGTCATGGTGTCGCAACCGGAACTGTTGCATGCAATTAGTTGCACATCGAAAATTCCAAAATCATTGTAACAAATTCCAATCGGATGTTGATCAGTAGAGGAAAGTGGAATAGCTCCGGGGAATGACCATTGCCAGCTTGTTGGATTGTTGGTTGACTGATCGGTAAAATCAATACAGGTTCTCTCACAGAAACTTGTATCGCTGGCGGTAAATGCGGTGACTATATTTGTGCAAGGATTCACCACAATATTTACGGTGTCATCAATCGCAAGTTGATCGTTGCATTCGCTCAGAAGAGTATTATTGTCAACACCCAACTTAGACCATATTTTAGAAACACCACCAATCAATGGTGTGGCCATGTATAATGTTACTTGATTATCGAAAGGAGGAATACAAGAATGAGGAACGGCACCGATAATTGGAACAGGATTACCGGAAGGATCGGTCATCAAAAAATCGGAACCATCTGAAGCAATAGAGTTGCATAAAATATTTTTGTCGAGTGTTAATGTAACCGAAGGATCGTTGCACGTTCCTGATACAGCATCAGTAATCCCATTAACGGTACCGGTTACAAATTGAGGAATCGATGTTTGACAAAGGGGAGTAATAAAAAACTGCATCGATCGTATTACAGAACCTATTAATTGTCCGTTACGGTACTCTTTTACTTTTAAATCAACTACCGAAACCTGCAATAACGATGGAGTGAATTTAATTATTCCTGTGGCAGGATCAAAAGCAATACCGTTTGCCGATGCCATGAAATTTTGAGGAGTATATCCGTTCAAATAAATAACATCATAGGGAGCAGGATTTGCAGGATCACAGATCACCATGTTACTTAGTGAGCGGGGTGTAACAAGTTCATAAACCAGTGAATCGCCATCAGTTTCAACAGTGCCCGGATCAAAAATTTGTTCTTTGTTGAGGCACCAGACGTTTGAGGGAATAGCATTAAATGTAGGGGAGCTGTTTACAGGAAAATTCAAATTATCGATACGGGCATCGATATAAATATTTTCGGTTCCTGCAGGATTGATGGTGGTGATATCATAATTTCTGCAACAATTGACATATTCAAATTGCCAATCGGAGCATTGGTAAGGAAGGTATACTATTCCTCTGAACACTGCTTTCTGAACGTCATATACGCCTCCACCGTTACACCCACCCGCACCGGGAGGACGAACTACACAAGTGGGCCATGTAACGAGTGTTGGTCCGCTGATACGGTTCAAAGTTACTGAACCCAGGAAATTGCAGGTGACCGACCGAAAGCACACATCAATTAATGTGGGCATCGACATGCCATCACAATCTCTGTAAAAATTGAGGGTGATTTCGTATTGATCCGGTACACCGGTGTAGCGATAGGTGAGATCCATTGCAACATGATGATCGGCACGGGCAGTCATCCAAAGTGTGAAAAGTGCAATAGCTGTGGCGATAACTCTTTTCATTTGATGATGAGTTTAAGAGGTTGTGAAAAATCGTTGCTTTGGATTAAATAAACACCGGGTTGTAATTGAGTTGTTGCGATGTGTATTTTGTTACCGGTCACAGATGTTTCTATCGAAATTAATTTCCCGTCAATTGAATAAACGTTGATGGGAGCAGTAAACCGGTTATTCAAGTTTTGAATTGTAACGCCACCCACTGCAGACGCAGGATTCGGATAAAGCACAATTTTATTGTCATGAAGTTCATTCACCGAACTGGTACCTGCATTGCCATATTTTATAGTAAGATAATCGGCATCGGTGGTTCCGGTGGAGAAGCGTTGGCCTGTTACAATTATATTTCCAAAGGGGTCGGATGTAAGTGCATTAAATCGATCGGCCAAACCCAAACCGCTATCATAAGAATCCGACCACACAATAGCACCTGCAGCATCGTAACAAACCATAGTTCCATTTTTGAATACAAGGGGAGTGTCTTCGTAACCGCAAATAACAAAATTTCCATTTGCATCTATGATCATTCCCGTAGGTGTTGCTCCAAGATCAGCAGCACCATAATATTTTTGTGTCCACAAAACAGTTCCCGAATCAATGAGCATGGTTACGATTGCATTTTTAGCAACACCATTAACTAACTCTTTTGAACTTCCGGTAACAACCACCAAATTATTTGGAAGATATTGAATGGACACGGCGGTATCATTTGCATTTCCCGTACCATTGTAAGTTACCGACCACAGCCGGGTACCATAAATATTTTGTTTAAAACAAACCATATCATTTGTGGCACCTGCATCTGTTGTTCCGCATACGTAAGTATTTTCTGCGTTATCCACCCATATCGCTACAGGATAATCAGTAGCATTGCCCGCACCATTGTAGTTGGAGGTCCATTGATTTATGCCGGTAGTTGTATATTTCATAGTGGCAAGATCATGATTACCGGATCCAAAAAAATTAAAGGAAGAGAGAACAGGATAGGCATTTCCGGAGGGAGAAACGGCCAATGCTGTTGGATAATCTTCCGCACTTGCACCCGAATAATTCTCGTCCCATAATACTGTTCCACCCGAATCACATTTCATAATGTACATATCTTCAAGATTTCCTGAAGGAGATGTTACCTGAGCAATAGCATAAAAATTTCCGGAACTGTCTACGCCCATATCAATACCAAAATCGTCATATGTTGAAAAGGAATAAGGTTGGTAATTCGTGGTCCACAGTCTTCCGTTAGGACTGTATTTTATTATAGCCAAATCGCCATCATTGATTGCGAGAGTGCCTACAGCATATATATTTCCCCATTTATCAATGGCAAGTTTTTTACCACCATTCTTATAGCCTTGCTGAGCGCTATAGTAATGGTCGGCCCATTGTTGTGTGCCTGCTGCATCATATTTAATAGTAGAGAAATTACCACCAACAAAGAAGTGGTAGGAGGTTCCGGTGATATAAACGCTTCCCGAGGCGTCGGTAATCACAGCGCGGGCCTCATCTTTACCGGTAAAATTTCCATTAAAGAATCTTTCCCACATTTTTGCAGGTGCCTGGGCATGCGAAACATGAAATAGCAGCAGGCATAAGATGAAATTACATAAGAGGTAGAGTTTTTTCATGGTTTATTGATGTTGTTCTCATTAATTGTTAAAATACCAATGGAACATCGAAAGTATTTTAATCCTTTAAAAGAAATAAGAGAAAATGGTTGTAAGGGGAAAAAGTGGCACTGAACGGGAAAAGAGACACTTTAAAACCTTTTTAACAATGAATAAAGGAGTATTGAATGGCTTAGAAAAGGACCATCAGAAATTAGGGTTTCAAAAAATCACGCACTAGTTTTTCTGCTTCTGCGAAGGCGACAGAAAGTTCTTCGTTAACAATTACATGATGAAATCGATCGGCATAAGTAAGTTCAAGTTCAGCCTTTAAAACTCGTTTTTCGAGACTTTCCGAAGTTTCTGAGGCACGTGCTATTAACCGCTTGTGTAACACTTCGATAGATGGTGGTTTAACAAAAACATCGAGTAAATTTTTCCCAAAACGACCTTTAATATGAATCCCACCTTCTACATCAACATCAAAAATAGCCACTTTCTCAAGGGAGTTAATACGATCTACTTCGGAGCGAAGCGTACCATAATAACCATTGGAGTATACTTCTTCCCATTCTAAAAATTCATCAGTTTCAATTTTTTTATGAAACTCATCAACAGTCAGAAAATAATAATCTTTCCCATCAGTCTCATTTTGTCGTTTAGAACGGGTAGTTGCCGAAACGGAAAAACTAAGTTCCGGAAAAGTATTGAGTAAATGACGAACAATAGTGGTTTTTCCACTCCCTGAAGGTCCACAAAAAAGAATAAGTTTCGATTTCATTTTATATTTTAATCTGAATACTTCGACAAATAATTGGTTTTAAAATTAAATAATATTGGCAGACTGTTCCTTCATTTTTTCTAAGTCATCTTTCATATCTACAACATGACGTTGCATAGCAGCATCGTTGGCTTTAGAGCCAATGGTATTAATTTCTCTGCCTATTTCTTGAATGATGAAACCTAGTTTCTTCCCATTAGAATCGTCATCTTTTAATGTATCCGTAAAAAAGGAAAGATGAGAACGTAATCTGACTTTTTCTTCAGAGATATCTATTTTTTCGATGTAATAAACGAGTTCTTGTTCGAATCTATTTTTATCAACGGTGATAGATTCTTCGAGACCTTCCAACCCTTTATGGATTCTATTTCTGATGGCTTTCATACGCTCCGGTTCAATCTTCTCTATTTTTTTGAGGTGTTCTTTTATAGATGAAGTGCGTAGCTCAAAATCTTTCTGAAGTGTTTTTCCTTCTTTAATTCGAAAGTCATTAAATTCTTTCATTGCTTTACGGGAAAGGATTTCAATGGTTTTCCATTCTTTATCATCGGCCTCCGTTTTGTCAAGGTTCATTACATTGGGAAGGCGCATGATTATACTGAGATAATCATCGGAACTCAGTTTCATTTCTTTTTTAAGAGCAGCAAAATCTTCAAAATATGTTTTGATCACTTCTTTGTTAAATGCACTTTTACGAGCTCCCGGTGTTTGTTCAATAGTAACAATAAAGTCTACTTTTCCTCTTTCTACATTTTTAGTGATCTCATTACGGAGTTCTAAATCTTTGTCTTTATAAACAGTAGGGAGTCGGAGATTCAACTCAAGAAATTTACTATTCAGCGATTTTACCTCAACGGTGATCATGTTATTTCCGGAGCTACCAGTGGCTTTACCAAAGCCGGTCATTGACCTTATCATAAGTTTTTATTTAGGGTGTAAAATTAACTTTTTTTTGTTGACATTACCTTCCCCTTAATTTCTTTTAAGCTTATGGAGGTAACAAGATATACTCCGGCAAAAATTAAAACGGCAGAAAAAACATGAATCGGCCTTAGCTGGTCCTGCCCAAGCAGTATTGCGAAGAAAGTGGCAAACAGAGGTTGTAAATAAATGTAAATACTTACCGAAGAAGGGGATAGATTTTTAAGTGCAAAGGTGTTTAACATGTAAGCAATTGAAGTGGTTGCGATCACCACATATGCTACCGATAGCCAAGTAGAAGTATCAAAGGTAGACCATTGTATGAGTTTGAATTCGGTAAATCCAAAAGGAAATACGAGAATACTACCGAATAAAAACACCCATTTCATTACCGTCAGGGTATGGTATTTTTGCATTAGAGGTTTCACAATTATTAAAAAGACTCCGAATGAGAGAGAATTGATGAGTACCATGCTATCGCCCAACACAGAATCTTGGCTCCATGAAAAACTTTTCCCCCACAGTAAAAGCAAGCAAGCACCGGTTATTCCAACTATTATTCCTGCAATTTTGCGAACAGTTATTTTTTCACGAATCAATATTCCTGCAGCCAACAAAACCATAATGGGGTTGGTGGTCATCATAAGTGAGGCATTAATGGGATTGGTTAAATCGAGTCCCTTGAAAAATAACAATTGATTTATAGCAACACCAAACAACGCACAAAAAAATAGTCTCAGAAAATCTTCACGGTCTACCTTTTTTTCGTTAACGAAAATACTGATGATGAAAAAGAGTAATGCAGTAAATAACACTCGAATAAAAATAAATCCAAAAGGTTGAATATATTCGGGCATCACTTTTTTGGCAATAGAATAGTTCGCGCCATAAATTAAATTGGCGGTTAAAACAGAAAGATGTGCGAAGAGATTGTTTTTACTCATATAACTAAATAACGTAACGAATTACGCCTGCCCGACTGAAGAGGCGGGAATCGGCTTCGCCGTACGACGGCCTGCTTTGCAAGCAGGAATTTATGAATTTATGTTTACCTGCTAGTTGCAGGCTTGAATTACGAATGCAGGGTTTAATCGAATTAAATCATAATAAATCAATCTTAAGAGATCATAATCATCATATGGATCCAAAGAATCATTCCTTCATTTCATTTTTTACAGCTTCAATATTTTTCGGGGAGTTCCCGATAAAAATTTTCTTGCCAATAATAAAAACAGGTCTTTTAAGGAAGGTGTATTCTTGTAGGATGTATTTACGGTAGTCTTTTTCTGTTAAGGTTTTTTCATTTAATCCCATCACTCTATATTTAATGGCGACACGGCTAAAGAGAGGCTCGTAGCTCCCGGCCAGTTTTGCCATTTCGTCGAGTTGTTTTTCTGTGATAGGATCGGTTTTAATTTCCTGGAGCGCAAACTCTTTTCCGGGCTTTAGTTCTTTTAAAATCCTCTGGCAGGTGGTGCAAATTCCGAGGTGATAAATCTTTTTCATATTGATTATTAATGGTTTGGCAAAACTACACTTTATTTGCGACAATGGAGAACCTCTATAAATGTTTCTCAGAAATGGGCTGTATTTCCATAGGTAGTTGTATCTTTGTTTTCCTAAAAAAATTCATCTTTTGGAAGCAGTCCTTGTTCAGAACCAATACGAAATTAAATTACCCCAGTTTGAGGGTCCTTTTGACCTATTGCTTTTTTTTATTGAACGCGATGAGTTGGACATTCATAACATTCCTATTTCAAAAATTGCCAACGACTTTTTTGATTACATCAAAGCGGCCGATGCCATGAACATTGATTTAGCCAGTGAGTTTATTTTGGTTGCATCAACACTCATGCGTATTAAAGTAAAAATGTTGTTGCCACGTTTTCCAAAAGATGAATTGGGTAATGATATTGATCCGCGCCAAGATCTTGTACGACAGCTTCTCGAATATAAACAATATAAAGAAGCTGCCGCTGAACTGAAACAAATGGAAGAAGATCGTTCGATGAAACAAGAGCGAGGAAATACACAAACCGAATTATCAACTATTGCTATGATTGCAGATGGCAGCAATTATTCATCGGAATTAAATGCACTCACACTCTTTAAATTGATGGTTACTTTTGAAAAGGTGATGGATCGATTTAATATGATAGAAGCAAGAGTTCGACACACAGTGGTTCAATTTCCTTTTACCATTGATGAAGAAAAAGACAATATAAAAAGACTGGTAAAGTTAAAAGCAAATGTATCTTTTCTAGACGTATTTGCAAATTGTCAATCGAAAATCCATGCCTGTTTTTCCTTCTTAGCACTACTCGATCTCATTCAATCGCGATTGGTTTTAATAGTGATCAACGAAGGCTTCAATAATTTTTACCTCACCGATGGCGATGGAGAACAAGCAGCTGTTGTTGAAGAATAAAGTGAATGTGTTTAATGATCTCTTCAAACGTCACAGTTTTGCCACTTTTTGCTGAAGATGGCAATATATTTGATTACGCATCCGGCCACAATAGTAGTGGCCATCAAATAAATCTCTAACTTTAAGCCCTCAAACAAAACAAATTGCATGAAAAAATTTCTTCTATTGGCTGCTATCCTAGTGACTACTACATGGGTAAATGCACAAGACAAGGCCACAGGTACCGGCATTCCTTTGGCAAATGTAAAAGCCTTGGATGGTTCAGTTGTGAGTACCGATAAAATTGTAAATGATGGTAAACCCATGATCGTTAGTTTTTGGGCAACTTGGTGCAAACCCTGTGTAACTGAACTAAATGCAATAAGTGAAGTGTATGCCGATTGGCAAACAGAAACCGGTGTTAAATTAGTAGCAATTTCCATTGATGATGCGCGTACCGTAGCTGCGGTTGCTCCTTTTATCAGTGGAAAAGGCTGGGATTACGAGGTTTATCTGGATCCTAACGGTGATTTTAAGAGAGCAATGAATGTGAACATGGTGCCACATACTTTTTTGTTGAATGGGAATCGTGAAGTAGTGGGTCAACACACTTCTTATGCACCCGGCGACGAAGATAAACTCTTCGAAAAGGTAAAAGAGGCAGCAGCAGAATCTGTAAAATAAGTAAATCTTAAACTTGATACCCTGATAATCAAATCGTTACTAATAAAGTAGCGATTTTGATGTATTTGGGCTATTTTCACCTCCCGAAAACATATAAAACACAACCCTTTGAAGACGATCCAAAAAATATTGGTGATGGGTGGGCTGGTACTTCTGGCAGCATCTGCGAAAGCGCAAATAAATTTACCTTTTGAGGTACACGGAAATTTTCAAATAGATGCCCAATACTATTTGGAAGATTCTACTATTGGCGCTCCAATAGTTCCTGAAAAAATATTATCGAATGGTTTTGGGAACCTTAATTTTACTAGAGGGAATTTTAATGCCGGATTGCGTTATGAATCATATCAAAATGCACTACTTGGTTTTGATTCCCGTTATAAGGGTAGTGGCATCACATACAGGTATGCCACATACACAGTGGAGAATCTTGAAATCACACTTGGAAATTTTTACGATCAGTTTGGAAGTGGTTTGATTTTTAGAAGTTATGAGGAAAGAGGATTAGGAATTGATAATGCTATGGATGGGATTCGATTAAAATATAATCCTTGGGATGGAGTATTTGTTAAAGGATTTATCGCACAACAGCGATCCTATTTTGATAAAGCAGGGTTGGTGAGAGGTTTTGATGGTGAAGTAGCATTGATGGATGCAATAAAACCATGGCAACAAAATAAAACTAAAGTTACAGTTGGAGGAAGTGTGGTGAGTAAATATCAGAAAGACGATAACGATTTATATGTATTGCCGGAGAACGTGTTGTCGTTTGCAACACGTGCAAGATTGAACAGAGGAAATTATAGTTTGTATGGTGAGTATGCTTACAAATACAATGACCCTTCATTAATAAATGCTACACCTGAATACCCTAATGGGATTTATAAAGAGGGACAAGCACTTTATTTAAATGGAGGCTATGCAAAAAAAGGATTAGGGGTTTCACTTTCTGCAAAGTACATTGATAACATGAGTTTCAGATCGGATCGTAACGCAACCGGAAATGATCTTAACTTGAGTTACCTGCCTGCACTTACCAAGCAACAAACATATAGGCTCACAACGTTATACCCTTATGCTACTCAACCAAATGGTGAAGTAGGATATCAGGCTGATATTTTTTACTTATTTAAGCCGGGTACTGCCCTTGGCGGGAAGAGTGGAACTAACATTTCGGTGAACTATTCACGAGCTACCGGGCTAGATACTACCAACACCAACGATGAGTTGGGCTATGAGAGCTCTTTCTTTAAAATGGGAGATGTAAAATATTTTGAAGAGGTAAATATTGAAATGCAGAAAAAAATCAACAAAGACCTTAAACTCATCCTCACCTATACCTATACATTATACGACAAAGGAGTTGTGCAAGGGTTAGGAGAAAACTATGGAACTATTTATGCAAACATCGGAATTGCCGAAATTCAATATAAAATAAACAAAATCAATAGTGTACGTGTTGAATTACAGCATTTGTATACTAAACAAGATATGCAAAGCTGGGCTATGGGATTGGTTGAATATACCATTTCTCCTCATTGGTTCTTTGCAGTATTTGACGAATATAACTATGGAAACGACAAATCAGAGGACAGGCTTCACTATCCTAATGCATCAATGGGGTACACCAAAGGCGCGAACCGAATAAGTATGGGATATGGAAAACAGCGTGAGGGATTGTTGTGCGTGGGAGGTGTTTGTAGAAATGTTCCAGCCTCTAATGGGTTCTCGCTGTCAGTTACAAGTAGTTTTTAGTATATTTGATCTTCAACAGGTTTGAAATATTAATTCAGCAGTCTAAATATCAATCAGCAATAACAGAATGTTATATAATAAATATAGAAAAATGAAAACATTTATCAGAGCAACATTTGTAATACTTGTTGCAATTATTTTGAATTCATGCGATAAGGTAGAGGGGCCGGTTAAAGAAGTGTTGCCACCACCTGCAGGCGACCGCAATGTGTTAGTTGAAGATTATACCGGACATCGTTGTGGAAATTGCCCACGTGCTGCAAAATCGGTGTATGATTTAAAAGCTACCTATGGTGACAATTTAATAATCATGGGAATTCATGCAGGAGGTTTTGCAAATGTACTTCCACCATCTGCTCCTTATTACACATACGATTTCAGAACTCCTGAAGGAACGGAGTTGGATACTGATTTCGGAATTTCTGTTGCAGGAAATCCGAATGGTATGGTAAACCGTCGGCAGGTGAATGGATCGTACATTTTACCCCCTACAAAATGGTTGGATGAAATTTCTGCTGTATTAACTAATCCTGAACCATTACCTCTAAGTATTTCCATTAACAACGTTTATAACAGTGCAACACGATCGCTGCAAACAGAAGTTAAAACAGAATTCTTTGCAAATTTATCGGGAGTTTATAAAATGTGTGTTTTTATGGTTGAGGATAGTATTGTAAACTGGCAAAAAGATTATGATGCCTCCCCTGAAGACATCGAATTTTATGTACACCAAGAGGTATTTCGTGGTTCTATGAATGGTACTTACGGTGTACAAATTGGAACTACTTCGCTTGGTGATATCAGTACATTAAACTATTCCAAAACATTGGATGCTGCTTGGAGTGATGAACACTTTTCAATTATTGCTTATTTGTATAATGATTTAACAAAAGAAATTATTCAGGTAGAGCAAAAAGAAATAATAGAATAACTATTTTTTTAGTTTACTGATATGAATGGTAACCACTTAAAACTATTTTTGGCATTATTTATTTCATTAACTTTTTTTCAGGTTAATGGACAAGGTTTCAAGGCGGGGTTGATTGTAGGATTATCAGCTACACAAATTTCAGGAGATAATTTGGGTGGTTTTGATAAAGCCGGGTTGATAGCCGGTGGGATGGTGAAAACAGAATTATCGGAGAAGCTGGATCTGGCACTGGAAATAATTTTCATTCAAAAAGGAAGCAAGAAAAATCCTAACCCTGATAATTTTGACTACTCATCTTATTTTTTACGACTAAACTATTTTGAAGCACCACTGTTATTGCAATGGAGGTACACGAAACGATTCACGTTTGAAGTTGGACCTACTTTCGGGTACTTGTTATCGGCAAAAGAAGAAAATGAATTAGGTGATATTCCATATGATCCCCCAAGACCATTTGATGATTTTGAATTAGGAATTACAGGAGGAATGAAAGTTAACTTTGCACAAAAATTTAGTTTTACATTTCGTGTATCGTCATCAATACTTCCGGTACGTCCACATCAATCAGGTGAATCGTATCGATTGAATTATGGACAGTATAACGCTGAATTGATGTTTGGATTACAATATACTTTTATGAAACCTAATGGGTGATTCAAAATTAAAACTGGTAGTATCGGTCAGCGGAGCTAGTGGTGCGATTTATGCAAAAGTTTTGTTTGACAAATTAATTTCTTTGCAGGAACAGATCGAAAACGTTGGCGTTATAATGTCGGACAATGCAAAGGATGTTTGGAAATTTGAATTGGGTAATGAAGAGTACAACAATTACCCATTCAAACACTATAACAAAAATGATTTCATGGCACCTTTTGCTTCTGGATCTGCTCGCTATGGCGCCATGATAATTTGTCCCTGTTCAATGGGTACGCTGGGGCGGATAGCAACCGGGATTTCCAACGACCTTACCACACGGGCAGCCGATGTAATCCTTAAAGAAAGAAGAAAATTGGTGTTGGTAACACGCGATACCCCATTGAACCTTATACAAATAAATAACATGAAGATGGTAACAGAGGCAGGTGGCATACTATGTCCGGCTTCACCATCGTTCTATAGCCGACCACAAACCTTTGAACAATTAGCAGGAACAGTTGTTGATAGAATATTAGATCTGGTAGGATTGCAGCACACAACCTACCGGTGGAACGAGTCAAAAAATTGAATGTCAGGTATTAGTCTGAAGTTATTAACAGGGGGCATTAATATTTATTTAAAATATTCTTGCTTTTAACTTAATAAGGTTGTAAATTTAAGTTTTCAAACCAAATTCCACTAGAGATGTTTGAGTACACCAAAGAAATTTTGTTGAAGGTTAGCTTCGACAGAGTATTGTTCAAGAAAGAACTGAAAAAGGCAGTAAAATGGCTAAAAAACGAGGAACGAACGATGTTGATGGTGTGGTGTATAGCCACTTTTGGACACCGATACTCGGATATTATTGCTGAGACATTTAGGCACGTTTCAAAATAAACCCAACCCAACCCAACCCTGAAGGGTTGGGCTATAAAATGATGACTTAACCAACCCAGCCTGAAGGGCTGGGCTATGATGACCCAACCAACCCAACCTGAAGGGTTGGGCTATAAAATGATGACCCAACCAACCCAACCCTGAAGGGTTGGGCTATAAAATGATGACTTAACCAGCCCAACCTGAAGGGTTGGGCTATTAGATATTTTTAGTTCTATTTTTAATAATTTTTTAAACAAGGAAAATTTATGTCTTATGTTAATGTTTGGATCCACGCTGTGTGGGCCACAAAATGCAGATACCCTTTTTTGATTCCATCAATTAAGGATGTAGTAATTGATCATATAAAAGAAAATGCGATCGAAAAACAAATTCATATTGATACAATAAATGGTATTGCAGATCACATGCATTGTTTAATCTGCCTGAATCCAACAATTAGTATCTCAGATACTCTCCAATTAATAAAAGGAGAATCTTCGAAATGGATTAATGATAAGATTTTAACACCTAAAAAGTTTATTTGGCAATCTAAATTTTTTGCTGAATCGGTTAATCCACTTGATATCGAATTTGTACGAAAATATATCAGGAATCAAGAAGAGCATCATAAAAAAAGAAATACTCCGGATTACTATGATAAAATTTTGAAGGACATGGAAAAAAAGTGAGTAATTTTAAATCTAACATTCAGAATTATATTAGTAAGATGATTTCGGTTTTTTCAAAAACTCCAAATTTCTTTTGAGGCCTTTTATGCCGGGGCGGGAGAGGGGGGAGTCGTAAAAAATTTTATGAAAAACATCTTCGGTGATTTCATGCCACTGGGTTGAGGTCATTTCGAGAATTTCTTTTTTGGGTTGAAAAGCCGGTTCTTTTGTTGGAGTAGAAAAACGATTCCAAGGACATACTTCCTGACACACATCGCATCCAAATGCCCAGTTGTCGAAATTATTTTTTAGATCAGCAGGAAAGGATTCTTTTAATTCAATTGTGAAGTAAGAAATGCATTTGCTTCCATCCACAACGTGTGGTTTTATAATAGCTTCGGTGGGGCAGGCATCGATGCACCGTGTGCAAGTACCACAATAATCTTTCATTGGTGCGTCGTGATCCAATTCAAGATCGAGAATTAATTCAGCAATAAAGAAATATGATCCATTTTTTGGATTAATGAGGTTGCTGTTTTTTCCAATCCATCCTAACCCACTTTTTTTTGCCCAGGCACGATCGAGCACAGGAGCCGAATCGGTGAATGCTCGTCCACTCACTTCACCAATGTTGTCGTGGATAAACTGAATTAACTCTTTAAGTTTATCCTTTATCACTACATGATAATCTTTCCCATAGGCATACCGTGAGACTTTTGGTGCATCGGTGTGATGTTGTTCTTGTTCGGGAAAATAATTAATGAATAGCGACACAACCGATTTAGCTCCATCAACCAACAAACGAGGATCTAGTCTTTTATCAAAATTCCGTTCCATGTACGACATGCTTCCATGCATATTGTTTGTTAACCACTGTTCTAACCGCGGTGCTTCGTGCTCGAGAAAATCGGCTTTGGAAATACCCACGTGGGAAAAGCCGAGGCGGTGTGCTTCGGTTTTGAGGAGGTGGGTGGTTTTTTGGATGGGCATGCTGGGGGTGATGAACGCAGAGACGCAGAGACGCAGAGGTTTGGAGGCGCGGAGGCGCGGAGGTTTGGAGACGCGGAGGTTTGGAGACGCGGAGGCTCCGGGGCTCAGAGTTCTTCGAAGAGGGAGCCTGGAGGGGTTGATCTTTTTTTGCCGAGATGTTTGTATGCTTTATCGGTTATTTCTCTTCCTCGTGGAGTGCGTGCGAGGTAGCCTTCCATAATTAAAAACGGTTCGTACACTTCTTCTATGGTACCTGCTTCTTCACCTACTGCGGTTGCGATGGTGCTAATTCCTACCGGTCCACCTTTGAATTTATCAATGATTACCGACAATATTTTATTATCCATTTCATCTAAACCATGCTCATCAACGTTTAGTGCATTGAGAGAATAATTTACTATAGGGATATCGATGTTTCCGGTTCCTTTTATTTGTGCAAAATCGCGAACGCGGCGTAAAAGTGAATTGGCAATACGTGGTGTTCCACGACTTCTTCTTGCAATTTCAAACGCAGCTGCATCTTCAATAGGCACATTTAAAATTTCAGCAGAACGCAGCACGATGAGTTGTAAAAGTTTGGCATCGTAATATTCGAGTCGTGAATTTATTCCGAAGCGTGCTCGTAAGGGAGCAGTTAATAAACCCGATCGTGTGGTGGCACCTACCAGAGTAAATGGATTTAATTTTATTTGTACCGAGCGTGCATTTGGTCCTGCATCAATCATTATATCAATGCGAAAATCTTCCATTGCCGAGTAAAGATATTCTTCAACAACAGGACTTAATCGATGTATTTCATCAATAAACAAAACATCGTTGGGCTCCAGGTTGGTGAGCAACCCTGCAAGATCTCCCGGCTTATCAAGCACAGGACCCGAGGTAATTCGAATGTTTACACCTAACTCGTTGGCGATAATATTTGCGAGTGTTGTCTTTCCTAATCCTGGAGGGCCATGCAATAAAACATGATCCAACGATTCGGAACGTTGTTGCGCCGCTTTAACAAACACTTTTAAATTTTCTACAACTTTTGCCTGTCCGGTAAAATCACTAAAATCGAGAGGACGTAATGCTTTCTCTATTTCACGATCAACGTTGTTGAGTGCAGATTCGTCGGGGTTGAGGTTCGGATTCAAATTTGATGTGGTGATGTGGTGATGTGGTGATGCCTGCCCGACCAGTTGGCCTTTGCGATGATGGGCGGGTGGTGATGCCTGCCCGACCAGTTGGCCATTGCGATGAAGGGCGGGCCTGCCCGACCAGTTGGCCTTTGCGATGATGGGCGGGTGGTGATGCCTGCCCGACCAGTTGGCCATTGCGATGAAGGGCGGGCCTGCCCGACCAGTTGGCCATTGCGATGAAGGGCGGGCCTGCCCGACCAGTTGGCCATTGCGATGAAGGGCGGGTGGTGATGCCTGCCCGACCAGTTGGCCATTGCGATGAAGGGCGGGCCTGCCCGACCAGTTGGCCTTTGCGATGATGGGCGGGTGCTGATGTGCTGATGTGCTGATGTGCTGATGTGCTGATGTGCTGATGTGCTGATGTGCTGATGTGCTGATTAAATCGATTTACGAAGTTATATATTTGTTTGTTGTATGAGAAGGATAACTTTATATTTAAACAACATTTTCAATTTTCCACACCATAACAGATCTGTCGTCGCTGGCGGTGATGAGGTGGCCGGATTCTTTGTGCCAGAGTATTTTGTTGACGGAATTTACATGACCGTCGTTTTTTAATTTGTCGATGCGATAAATTACTTCATAGGATTTAGCATCCCAAATTTTTATGGTTTTATCGCGACTGCCGGTTGCGAATAAAGTTTCATCGGGACTGTAAGAAATAGAATAGATAGCATAGTTGTGTGCTGCAATATTTTTTATGCACACAAAATCATTTTGCACATCAAATACATTCAAATGAGCATCGCGCGATCCTGAAAGCAGATGTTTACCATCGGGAGAGAATGTTAATGCATTCACCGAAAATCCCTCCTGATGTGCCTGCCAATGTTTAACAGGACTCAATTCGGGTAATGAAAAAGAAAAAATACTTCCATCTGCAGCACCAACAACCATAAGTGTTTCATCATTATTAATTGCAACACTACGTAGTTTTCCAGGTCCCAGAAATAATTTTTTGAGTAGTGTAAAATCTTCTGAATTTAATACACCTAGTTCTCCATCTCCCGAAAGGGTAAAGAGTAAATTATTTTTTTTGGAAAATGCGATATCAAAAACAGGAGCCTGATGATTTTGCAGGAGCCTTTCTTCAATAGTATTTTTAAGATTTATAACATGTACACCACCTGCAGCCTGACCAACTAACAAATAATTACGATCGGCATCGATGCAGAGTGAATAGATAGTATCATTTGTTTTAACCACCAACTGACCATCGCCGGGATGAATGAGGTCCCAACGAGCAACAACTTTATCGCCGCTACCCGAAAAAAAATCATTGGAATTTTGGGATTCCTCTAACGCATATACCGATCCGGCGTGTCCTGTAA
Source organism: uncultured Bacteroidota bacterium (assembly GCA_963814475.1). GTDB lineage: Bacteria > Bacteroidota > Bacteroidia > AKYH767-A > OLB10 > JADKJB01. The sequence goes on from CAWFDA010000023.1 coordinate 212,895, forward strand.
GACTAGCAATTTTGGTTATTTTTACTTCCTGAATCATTGCGGCAAAGGTACCTAATGTTGGCAGGATTGTGTCTAATAGGGCAGAAAAACATGACAAACCTGGCCATTCATATTCATTCATACCTGCTGGAATGATTTTGGGGCAGAGGAATTTTGAATAACTTATGGATAAAGAATTACAAAGTTTATTAAAGAGTTTTATACCGGTAGCTGCCTTTGTTTTGTTGCTCTGGCTCATAAAATTGATCGAGATGCAATCGGGATTTCTACTCACAGAATATGGGGTCCTTCCAAGAACAGTTGAAGGACTTAAAGGAGTGATAACCAGTCCATTGATTCACGGAGATCTGAAACATTTGGTTTCGAATTCGATACCTTTGTTAGTATTGGGAGCTGTGCTGGTATATTTTTATAAAGGCTTAGCATTCAGAGTTTTTGTTTGGGTTTATTTGCTTGGCGGATTTTGGCTTTGGCTGGGAGGTCGCGAGTCGTATCACATAGGAGCTAGTGGTGTTGTTTATGGATTAACCAGTTTTTTGTTTTTCAGTGGCGTCTTTAGAAGAGATACTAGATTGATGGCGATCTCATTATTGGTAGTTTTCCTTTACGGAGGAATGATTTGGGGAATTTTTCCATTATTTATTGGAGTGTCGTGGGAGGCGCATTTATTTGGTGGTCTTTCGGGATTATTAATTGCGTTTGTTTACAGAGGCGAAGGGCCACAGCGTAAAGTTTATGTGTGGGAAGAGGATTCTGATGAAATGGAAGAGGAGTTACCTGCAGAGGAGCCGACGATGTTACCGGAGTCACCTTCTGTTAATCAGGATTCTGCAGAGGATACTAATCGTATTAACATTCATTATATTTACACACCTAAAAATAACACTTCTACATCACCCGACGATGAAAAAAATTGAGCATATAGGCATAGCCGTTAAGAGCCTCGAAACATCCAATGATTTATTCACAAAACTTTTTGGTAAAGCTCCTTATAAAACAGAAGTTGTAGAGAGTGAGGGAGTGTCGACTTCTTTTTTTCTGACCGGCGAAAATAAAATTGAATTGCTTGAAGCCACAAATCCGGAGAGTCCGATTGCGAAGTTTATCGAGAAGAAGGGTGAGGGTATTCATCACATTGCTTTTGATGTGGAAGATATTGTTGCTGAAATGAAACGACTGGAGTCGGAAGGTTTTGTGCTTTTAAATAAGGAACCAAAACCCGGCGCTGACAATAAATTGGTTTGTTTTTTACATCCGAAGAGTACGAATGGGGTGTTGATTGAACTTTGTCAGGATACACCCAAGGCTAAAGCCAAGGGTTAGGAAATGTTATCGCTACCACTTGATTATTTTTCATTTCAATGCGAAATCATTCATATTATTATTCACACATTGCAGCCACCGCCACCCGCAGCCATTTATTGCACATTGCAGCTACCGCCGTTGCCACATTTTCACTTCAAGGGAATAAGGTCTTCCACTCTAGTATCATTTTGCAGATGCAACGCAGTTAGTCCATACTTGCGGGCGCCTTCGACATGTTGTGGGGAGTCGTCGATGAATAGGGTTTCGGAGAGGGTGAGGTTGTTTTGTTTGATGACGTAGTCGAATATATCGGCGTGAGGTTTTCGCATTCCGATGTTGCAGGAGTAATAGGTTTTTTCGAAGAGGGCCTCAAACTTTTGAAATCCATATTGTTTTTCGATGATTTTTGAAAAGGCCGTTATGTGAATGCGGTTGGTGTTGCTGAGTAGAAATATTCGTTTCTGTTTGCCGATATCTTCCAACAATTCAAAAGTAGATTCCGGAACGGAAAGCAACATGGCATTCCAGGCATCATCAATCTGATCATCGATAACGGTATGGGGTATATGTTTTCTTATTTCTTCCCTAAATTCTTCGTTAGAAAGAAGGCCCGTTTCGAAGTCGTCGAAAAAAGATCCTTGTTTTTTCTTAGAATACAATTCATCAAAATGAGGAACACCCAATTTCTTGAAAGCATCGGCGGCGAGGTTGTAGTCGACATCCAAAATAACTACGCCAAGGTCGAAGATTATGTTTTTAGTTTTCATTTTAATTTTTTAGTGACCATGACCAGTGACAGTCAGTGACCAGTGACCAGTGACCAGTCGGCAGTGATCAGTCACAGTAATTAGTGCATCCTATTCTCGAAGGGATGACAAGTAACGGCTAATGAAATGACTAATTAAAGATAGGCAAAATGATTTGTAAAAGGGGAAAATTAATCACTTCAATACTTCACCATCTTTAATGTTTTACTTTTAATTCCATCTGATATAATGCTCACATAATATATTCCTGGCAATAAAAAATTTATATCAATTTCATTTTCGGTTGTGACGGGAAGCTGCTCTATTTTGAACACTAATTCTCTCAAAGTATTTTGGATTTCAATAATATAAGTTTTGTTATTGGGATTCTTAAAAGAAACCACTATTTGATCATTGGCAGGATTGGGATGAAGTGTAAATTGATTGTCATTTGAAAATTCCATTTCGCCAACAAATACAGTAAGGGTATCATAAAATCTTTCTTCGCAACCATCCGCATCATATATTCTTATCATGTAAGGGCCTGCAGGTAGATTATAGATTGTATCACCACTAATCATTCCTATATTTGGATACCAATAAATAGTATAAGGTGGTGTACCATTAGCAATTAAATTTATGGCAATTGACCCATCATTACATCCGATACATGAAGGATTTAGAGTTGTAGTGGTTATGGTCATTGGAGGCCATGGCAAGATATTCACATAGCCCGTATCTCGGCAACCGTAAGCATCAATTAAGTGCACTTCATAAAAATCAGGTTCCTCACAAATGCTACTTGATGAATCCCATAATGCCACCCAATAATAAGAATAAGGAGTTGCTCCACCAATTCCTGTTGCAACAGCACAGCCATCACAACAATAGCATGTAGGTGCAGTGGAAGATGTAGAAATAGAAAGACTATTGGGGATTATGCTAGTGGCTGAGTGAACACAGAGATTAGCGTCTGTAACAGTTACAGTATAATTTCCCGGACAAAGATTTGTTAAGCTGTCGGAGGTATCACCGGTATTCCACAAATAGGATAAGGGTGCCAGTGAATTGTTAAAGTAAACATTTATAGAAGAATTGCAAGAGTCGTAACAAGCAATCGTTGGTACAGCAACAAGTTGAGGTGTGGAAATCATTAAGGATTTTGTTGAGCTGCACCAGGAATTGCCGGTTATTGTATAAGTATATATTCCCGGACAAAGTGAATCAATCGTAGAAGTTGTGGCACCATTACTCCATAAAATAGTAGAGGGAAATCCGGAAGCTAATGAATCGACACTAATGGATCCGGTACACAATCCATCACATGAATTTGTTATTGTGTATGTTGAAACACACGGAAAAGATAGCGTTTGACAGGACATGAAAGTTCCACTCATATCATAAACACACACTTCATAGGGGCCGGCGCTTTCATACAAATGCCACAATACATGTGTATTATCCAGGCTGGTTACTCCATCACCAAAATCGTAATAAACACTATCGGTTCCTACTGTTGCATTTCGCACATGAATTAAAGGTTCACCAGTTAAGGGGTAAAGATTAGTTAACTGGAAAGCTGGTTGGATGTTCATAGCTGTATTCACCCAGCCAGTACTGTCACTATAACCACGCAAATGAGTTCCCGATGTATCAACCCAGGAAACAGTACTATTGGTTATTGACAACCCGCCCCCACCTCCTAAGAGAATAGCAGAATCCACATCTAAAGTGTGTGTTGAAAAATTATGAGCATACATAAAAACTTTTAAGCCGTTAGGTGTATTATCTAAAAATGCAAAAATTCGATTCTTGGTTAAAACTGTACTATTAAATGCATGAAAAAGTGTGTCATAAAGCCAGGTATTTAAATACCCATCATAAAAGCCAAAGTAACTATTTCCAAACATGGTATCATAAGTTTTGAATATTCCACGCTCCATGGTTCCATATGATTCACCGGGAGTATTTGCCCCTACCATTTGGTGTGTTAAAGGATTATAGGCACCGAAACCATCATATGCACAAGGAGAGCTATCAGATTGAACAATAATCATCCTGAATATCAACTCCCCAATCACAACCGACAACACTGTATTTGATCATATGGACAGCCGGATCAAATATTTCAATACTTCCATCATTATCCAACCAATCGTAGGAATGAATGGTACCTGTCCAAGGATAAAAAAGAGTTATCCCGCAATTTACGTCATAACAAGAACCGGTAATTACAAAATCATGTGCATTCAAATCGTATTTTTTAAGTATGCTATGACCATATCCTGTCCAAGCATCTGTCCATATAATACTCAAATCCAATGTCCCGTGCATACACGCCAACCATAGGGTTGTTTGCCGGATCACCTGTATGTAAATCTGTTACAAATTGATGATAAATATGATCGTAATTTACAAAACCATAAAACACTTTGTCGATAGTTGGCCCTTGAGATGAAAATGCAACTACACCTCCATTGTTGTTACCAATAAAAGGCAAATACTCATAATAAGGTGTTTTATAATATTGAATATTTCCCAGAACACTGTCGAAAACCGAAAATGAAACACGGTATTTACTATTCAAAGAATCAATTTGAGCTGATACGGGATATTGCCGATAATAATTTTGTGCCGTTGCAATGACATTCAACATAACAAAGAGAACTAAGAATAGAATTCTGTTCATAAAAAACTGTTTTTAAAATTATTATTATTATTGAATATTATTTTCAAAAAATTTAATTTAACTACACGTAAATTTTTCAGATCGAATTCGGTATCAAATGTAATCAAATTAATGATCTGTTATTAGTTTGATTGAAATGGAACTCGAGTGAAGTGAACCCGAATAAAGTAGTAGTTTCAAGAAATTAATTATAAAATTAGGGGTTGTCCATGGATTTAAAGAATAGGTAACATATTAGTATTCAAATAAATAAAACTTTAATAATTAAATATTAAAAGTCTACCCTGCTTTACATTGGTTGAGAAATATTGGAAAAATAAGGATAAGGAATTAATTAACGACTAAAAATTTTGAGAATCAGAGAAAGCGTTTATTAAAAAGGGGAACCGGATATTTAATTTACAGTATTAAATTAAACATCAAATAAAAGTCAATAATTCTCTAATAGAAGCCAGGTGATGGTCATCGTGTTCTGCTGTGAAAAAGGCTAAATCGACTGGTCGCATTTGTTGTTTTAGGCGGGGGTGGTTTGAGGTAATGCCTTGACTTATTTCATCGAGTTGTGTTAAGTGGAAAATAAAGTTATTTCTGGCAAGTTGAAAATTTTCAATTAATTCCGGCAATTTTTTTTCATTATGATTTGCCTTTTGCGTTTTAGTATTGGACATATCGGCAGCTCTTAAAATAGGTTTCCTCAACACAAAATCATTTACACGACCGATGTGAAGGTCTTCAAGATCGGTGAGATGGCCGATATGCTCCTTAATTGACCATTTGTTTTTAAAACTAATTATGGCGTCCTCCTCTGAGAGGTTTTGAGTTAGATTTTTGATACGCAGTTCAGTTGACAATAACCGTTCTAAAATATTGGGCATCCAGCCGGGAGGAATTCCGAAGTGAAAGGTGCGATGTATCCAGGGGGTGCGTGTCATGGGATAGTTATTAAAATTGAATAAAGTGTAATGTGTACACAGGTTCCATATTAGAGCAACAACTGAAATACAAGTGGGTTTGCCGATGAAGTAATATTTTTAGATAATTAATCAATTAGCCAAATAATTTGATATCATGTTGTTCTAAGATTTTGTAATTCTTCATGAACTTATTTCTCAAAACCAAGGCTTTCTACAGTTTTTAACCCCCCTAAACCGCTGTTTTACCTAGGAAATATCCCTGCTGGTCATTAATTGAGTAGACATGTCTGTAAACAGAGTATCTTAAACGGACATTCACCCTTTTATAAAACTTTGGAACCATGAATTTTGGAAAAGTCTGTTTATTTGTTTTGCCTTTAATTATTTGTTTGTCATCCGTAAAGGGACAGTCGTTAGTGATCAATCCTGACATACAATCGGAGGTGTTGATGGAGGCACGATCTATGGCGGTTCGAATTGCTATGTGTAACGGTGACGGGCATTTGTATTACATTACTTTTAGTGGTGATGTTTATCGGATAGATGAATCCTCCGGTCAGCCGACTGTGGACGTTTTAATTGCTACCGAAGCTGATCATGGTATAAATTATTTGCAGGGTCTCGCAATGAGTGACAGCATGATGTTTTTATGTGGCAATCATAAGGAACAGGGTGTGCCCGGATATGGAATTGTTACAAGAGGAGAATTGCAGTCAGATGGAACATGGGTATGGAGTAATTTAATGACTACAGAACCCTATGCGAGTTCTGCGCATCTGTTTGATCATGCTTTCAGTGGAATTTGTGTTAACCCAACAAAGGATTCTGTTATTGTTTGTAGTGGTTCCCGCACCGATCATGGTGAGGTGCAAATTTCCGGAGGAATGTTTCCCGGACTCAGAGAAGTACCACTTACAACTACTGTTTTCAGACTTCCTTCATTAGCAAACAGTTTATATCTATTCAATGATTCAGCGTGGTTAGATAGTTCAGGGTATGTATTTGCACGAGGTTTCAGAAATGCATTTGATGTTGCTTACGATAGAAATGGAAATTTATTTGGAGTAGAGAATTCGGGAGATCGAGATGATTCCGATGAACTCAATTGGATACAGGAAGGAAAGCATTACGGTTTCCCGTGGGTGATGGGAGGAAATTTCACCGGACAACAATCTCTTTCATACGACCCCAACACCGACTTATTGATAAATCATGGATGTTTGGCGTGGCAAAACAATTGCTTTTATAATGACCCCACTTATCCACAAATGCCTCCGGGGTTAGTTATAACACAAGGCCTTCGCAATAATGGACCCGATGCCGATGTTTGGCGAAATCCTGCAACAGGTAACGTTATTAATACCAGCGACACTACAGGATTCAGTATTCGTACTTTCACTTCACATAAATCGCCATTGGGATTGGTGTTTGATACCAATGATATACTGGGTGGTGATTATACAGGAGATGGATTTGTAATGGGTTACACCATGGGTTGCACCGATTCATCGGGATTTGTTTCAGGTTATGGATTATCTCCTGCTCTCGATGTTGGAGAAGATTTGCTTCATATGAAGTTTACTTTTGATGCATTCAATAATGATTATGTACTTACCACAACACGGATTGGATCGGGTTTTAAAAGTCCTGTTGATGCCGAACTGGTGGGAAACATATTATACGTTATTGAAAATGGTTATCCTGGTGGCCCAAATATTCCGAAGGTATGGAAGCTCACATTCCCTCTGAACACCACGGGTTCAGGAGAAATTACAAAAAACGAAAGAAGTCTTTATCCAATTCCTTCTAACGGTGTGGTATATATGCAAGGATGTGTAGAAGGCGACGTGATTACAGTTACTGATCTTTCCGGTAAAACCGTAAGAAGTTTAAAGAACAATGATAGTATAACGAAATTAGATTTGACCGCTCTAGATGCAGGATATTATCTGGTAAATGTTTTTAATAGTGACAAAAGAGTTTACCAGGGGAAAATAATCATGACCGGGGAGTAAATTTCAACTATCCTCAATATTCCTTGACGAATTTAAGTGTTACCTGTTCCTCGTCGGTGATGATTTTGACGATGTAGATTCCGGTTGCAAATTGACTGCAATTTATTTGTTTGGATAGGGTTGAGTTGTAGATGTTTTCAACTTCATTTACAAGAATCCGACCGGTTTGATCGGTAATGAAAATAGTGGACGAAGTGCCTGTCAAATTATTTGCATTGATTTCGACGAATTGGTTTCCGTGGTTATAATTAACATAAACTTCATCAAATTGGTATCTTTCCTGCGGATCGAATGGAGGTATGCAAGGAATTTTAACCTGGAGAGGGTTTGAAGTGCGCAGTGAAGTGCAAACGGGATCTGTTACGCTAACAGAATATTTACCTTTTTTAGTTACAACAAGACTCTGACCGGTTGCTCCGGGTAAAATAGTTCCATTTCTATTCCATTGGTAGGAAGTTCCGGCAATTCCACCGGCTGTTAAAGTAACACTGTCACCTTGGCAGAATGAAAGTGGACCCGAAGCTGTTACACCGGGAGCGATGCAGCCAACTTCTACAAAGGATTTACCGGGAAACCAACCAGTGTTGGCCATTTCTAAATCTATTTTTTTAAAGCATGAATCAGTTGCTAAATCATATTCAAAAATAGTTCCACGACCATTGGCGGCACCTTTTGGAGTCATCCCATATAATTTATTATTAGATGCAAGGCATAAGTTACCAGTTGGGTTTTTCCCATGTATAGCATCTACAAAATCAAATACATTTGTTACAATATTATTTATAAAATCGTACCGAATAATTGTTCCACAATAGTTTGCACCTCCATTAGAAGTTAATCCCATTAACATACCAGGTGAAGTTTCAATAAATGCTCCAGCAGGAACAATACCTGTACTAGAAGTCAAGTCAAATTTTTTCTGTAATGAATCAGTTGTTATATCATATTGAAAAATTACGCCTGCAATATTTGTACCTCCCTCACTCGTCATTCCATACAATTTACCATCTGAAGCTTCAAAGAGGGGGCCTTTAGGGATAATTCCAACTGAATCAGAGAAATCAAATTTTTTGGAATAAATATTATTCATAAAATCATATTGAAAAATAACTCCACTGGCATTCGCTCCGCCAAAAGATGTTGTGCCATATAAATTTCCATCAGACGCCTCTATGAGAGTACCTAATGGACGATTTCCATCCAAATAAAAATCATACTTTTTAGTATAAATATTTAAAAGATAATCATATTCAAATATAACACCTTGATCATAAGTTCCACCTACTTCTGTAACACCATAAAATTTTCCATTTGACGCAAGTACTAATGAACCATTTCTATAAGAACCAAGGGAATCACTAAGTTGCAACAGTTTAGTGAAGACATTGCTATTGTAGTCATATTCAAAAATAATTCCATAATAGTTGGTAACTCCATAATATTTACCATTTTGGGCTAGAATAAATGGTCCAGTGAATTCACCTGCTGTAAAATATCCGAGGTCTGCTTTTTTAGTAAAGACATGAGCATTTATTTTATATTCAAAAAGCACACCACCGCCCGATTGTCCTCCAAAAGGAGTAGAACCATATATTTTTCCATTGTTGCCACTAATTAAAGTACAATAGGGATTTTCTCCATCCACACCCGAAAAATCAAATAATTTTTGATAGGTATTAGTTGGATAATCATATTCAAATAAAACACCATTGTTTGTGTTTCCGCCTTCATAAGTAACGCCATAAAATTTACCATTTTGTGCTTTCATTAATGAATTTCTGGGAGATTTTCCATTTGCGGCGGAAAAATCAAATTTTTTTGAATAAGCATAAGTGATATAATCGTACTCAAACAATACACCACTACTGCTATTGGTCCCTCCTTCAGAAGTTAAGCCCAGTACTTTGGAGCCCGAAGTTTTTACAAATGAACACATAGGATGTTTTCCATCAAACGAGGAGAAATCATACCTTTTATAACATGTATCTAAAACTAAATCATATTCAAAAATGGTCCCAATACTATTTGAACCACCATAAGAAGTTGTTCCCAGTAAACTTCCGGAAGGTGTTTCAAAAAGTGGTCCAACAACATAGTACCCAAACGATAGACTAAAATCGAATTTGTGAATGCAGGTATTTGTTAATAGATCATATTCATACAAAGTACCACGACTGTGCGCACCACCGGACGTAGAAGTTCCATATAATTTTCCATTTGATGCTTGAATAAGATTGGAAGATGGATTTGATGCGGATATTGATGAGGAGAATGAATATTTAAGAGAATATGTATTTGTATTTAAATCATATTCGTAGATGATCCCATCTGGATTAGCAACACCTCCGTTTGCTGTCCCATAAAGTTTCCCATTGGAAGCCAAGAGTAGTTTTCCAGTTGGAAAGGTTCCATTAATGTAATCAAAAAAATGAATAATCTCAAAAGTATTTAAAACCAAATTATAACGAAAAAGATATCCATATCCATAGGGTCCTCCGGCGGATGAACAACCATAAAAATAGTTACCAACCTTTGTCAAATCATTTAAATTACATGGATTAGCAGGCAAATTTAAAACACTTGCCAGACTTGTATCTCCCGCTGTGTATTTGAAAATTGTTCCAAATTGAATTCCGCCACGACCGCAGTTACCCAACAGTTGAGGCTGTGCGTTAATGTGGATGGAGAGCAACGTGAAGAGTGCGAGGAAAACGTATTTAACTTTCATATTAATATTTCACCAATTTACTTCTATAATAATTAAGTCCTTTTCCTTTTATATTAACGAAATAAATTGCGGGAGGTAAATTCGAAATATCGATTTCAGTTTGGATTGTTCCTGCACTTATTTCTTTATTAATTATAGCTTTACCCAGAGCATCGTTAATTTGTAGTGAACAATTGCTGAAAAATGGTGTATTGAAATTTATTGTGACTTTATCTGAAGCAGGGTTTGGTGAGATGGTTACACTCTCGTTTATAAATAATTCATTTATATCAACAAAAAAGTTTAAGGTATCACGATAAAATTTATCGCAGGAGTTAGAATCTGTAACTTCAATCAGATAAATTCCTACAGGTAAATTGATAATGGAATCCCCTGAGAGTGTTCCAATGTTTGGTGTCCATGTAATTGTGTATGGAGGAGTTGCATTTGCTATGTTTAATGCGATTATCCCATCGCTACAGCTCGAGCAGGAAGGATCTGTTGAAAGTCCGGTAATTACTATTTGAGGAGGATTGGGAACTGTTATTAAAAAAGTATCTGTGCAACCAGTAAAGTCACTGAGGTATAATTCGAATGTTCCAGCACCTTCATCAATTAACGGATTAGTCACCCATCCAATAAATGGCCAGTAACATTGAAAAGGAGGAATGCCTCCTGTTGGGTTAACAGTTATAGATGAACCACCATAACCATAATAGCAATATGGGCTAGTCACCGTTGCAGTCATAGTAAAAGCACTATCGAGGGTCACTGATAAGGTGTCGATGCATTGATTAGCGGATGTTATCGTTAACGAATAGGTACCGGGGCATTGATTGAGGATATATGCAGTTGAATCTCCAGTATTCCATAAATATGTTGTTTGTGATGGACCACCTAAGTAGGAAACTGCAATATCACCCGTGCAATGATCAATGCAAGCATTAGTTGTTATAACATCTATTAAGGGTTCAAATATTTCGATTGTATCCGTTTTAGAACATCCGGCACTATCTGTATAAGTATAAGTATAATTTCCGGCACAAAGTGAATCTAAATTGAGAGCAGTGCTTCCAGTATTCCAAATTATGGAATAATTAGTGGAAGTAGGAGGGGGAATAATTTCAATGGAACCGTTACATATTTGACCGCAGCTATTTTGAAAACTTTTAGAGATTATACATGGGAATGAAACAGTTTGAGAAGAGCTGAAAACTCCCGTTTTATCAGAAACAGTTACAGTATATGGCCCCGGACCGTTATATTGATGCCATAGCACATGTCCGTTATTTACAGAGGTAATTCCATCACCAAAATCATAAATAACAGTATCTGTGCCTATCGTGTAATTGCGTACATGGATGATAGGTAAACCGGTTTGAGAATACAAATCTGTCAAATAAAATTGAGGGACAATGGTAGTAGGATAGTTCCCCCACCCGAGTGAGTCATCGTATCCTCTGATGTGATTGCCATTTATATCGTACCATAAAACGGTGCCATTTTGAATATCAACATAAAAGACTCCCGGTGCAGGTATGGAATCTTTTTTGAAGGAATGTGTTATCAAATCATAAGTTATGCAATGAACTTTTTTCCCACTGGTTGTACTATCAACAAAAGCGATTATTCTGTCTTTTATTTCAATATCTCCATTAACAATATGAAATAAAGTATCCTTCTGCCATAAATTTAGTTGTTCATCATAGTATGCAAAATAATTATGGAAGGGTGCAAAAGTAGTATATGTTTTGAAAATGCCCCTGTGCATAGTGCCATAGGAACTGTTGCTTGGGAAATAGCTATTCCAGGCATGCAGTTGCGAATTGTATGCATAAACTCCATCATTTTCACACGGACCGGAACCGGAAGTATAATAATCGTCAATGTGGCTGCCTCCTGCAAAATCACAGCCAACCCCAACACTCTTATAGGTAGCAATGGAAGGATCAAAAACATGACGAGAACCATAACCTGTTTGATTATCTGCACTCTCAAAGGTCATTGCCCACATTTCAATTTGAGTCATATACCAATCGGGATCTTGATAAGTATTTGCGATTTTCCATGAATGTTGATTCAAATCATATTTTTCAACAGTTGTTTGTTGATCAGAGGTAATGTAAAATTGCCGGACATATATTATTCCAGCATCATTTGCTGAAATACTTGCACCAGGATCCAGAGGATCACTATGAAATTTTTCTACTGCAGCAAACTGATGTAAAAAATGATCATAGGTGATGTAACCAAAAATACTATCGGCACTCCCTGTTCCAATTGCATTATAGCTAACAAATGCACCGTTGTTATTTTTTATAAGCAAATCGGTTTCATAATATGGGGTGAAGTAATATTGAATAGAAGCAAGTACAGAATCGTAAACAGAAAAAATAACCCGATTTTGATTTCCGGCATTATCAACAATCGCATTGATTGGATATTGCTGAATGTAGTTTTGAGATTGAACAACCTGGGAGGTGAGAAAAATAAAACAGAGGGAAAGGAGTATTCTGGACATGGGAAAGAATGATTTGATCAAATGTAGTAATTAACTCTTAAAGTAGGAAATCTACTATTTTAAGTTCCCATTTGTTTTTTATGAAATTCCTAATTTGTGAGATTACTGATAAACCATTGAGCACGAATCTGCTAGAAATCACATTTTAAAATGATTGCATCTACCTCTGATATTCTCCATTTCCCTTAAACATTTCACCCTTTTATCTTTATTATGATTATTTCGCCAACTACACAATGTTATTAATACAATCATAAAAGAACGGATAAGGGAGAAGTTGAATGTCCAAACTCCTTATCCGAGATGTCACCTTGAAAGATGACAGCAGTGAGCATGCAATTCATGTAAATAGTTAGTATTTAATTGTTTAACATAGAATTCCCGAATATGTCTTGATTTAAATTTCAAATACTTTTTTGGCCTGACAACTTAATAACCTATTACACTACCTGGTAGATTGTATGCCAAAAATGATTAATATTGTATTGTGGCTCGAAAACAGATAAAATAATTACTTAAGCCACAAGATCATTAGTTTTTGACACTGTAATTTTAAATTTATGAAAATGGCAAGACCACTTATTTTGAGAATGATTTTTATATTATACCTTCTGTCTGGTTCTTTCAATCTTGCACACGGACAAGTAAACAAGGTATGGGATGAGGTTATTGATTTTTATACATTTACAAAATTTAAAAGTGATCAATTAGGTAATTGTTATATTCATTATCTTGTGTCTGATAGTCTAGGAGATTATTTAATGTTGAAAAAGTATGACGCCAAAGGAGTCAAATTGTGGGATAAAATAGTTTATTCCGATACGTCTTCTACGAACCAATTGAAATTTGATAATTTTTATATCGATGAGCTCAATTTTCCACTTATTCAATTTGAAGTATTAGATTCTGTTTCGGAGAATTATAATTTGTTAAAATGCGATACTTCGGGTAATCTTCTATGGGCAATGCCATTGAATGTAGAACATGCAAGTTGTGCATTTGACAGCAATGGAAATATTTATTATCAAAGAACTTCAATGGGGCAAATGAATTTATGGAAGTACGACTCAACAGGGGTATTGCAGTATGTTGCTTCCAGACCATTTACCAGTGGTTCATATGGACAATTACCTATGATTGATACCTTTGGGAATGTATTATTCGCATTCAAAGATACGATTCAAAAGGTATTTAAGGTAGACCTATCGGGATCAATAATTGATTCGCTTTATATAAATGAAAAAACAAGTGGTTTTAGATTAGATTCTCAAAATAATTTAATTAGCGTTTACTATACAAACTATATTGATTCGATAAAATCTTCAGTGCAAAAATATGATGATTCATTAAACTTAATATGGGATTCAGGACCACTTTCATTTGGGACGATCAAGCATATTGTTCTAGATCATGATGATAATTTATATATAGAATCAATGGATCCAATTGTTAATTCAGATACTATGGAATTGAAAATAGCAAAGATGGATTCCAATGGAAATTTATTATGGGTAAATGAATTTGGACATGACGGTGGACTGAGCAAGTATTATGATGTTTTTCCAGTAATTAATCCTGACAATTATCTTTTTCTTGTTGGTGAATTTTATCCTACCGGTTACGTTCAACAAAATATGACTCTAACAGATAAATTTTTTATCATTAAACTAGATACTACAGGAGTGATATTAGAGCACGAAGTAGTTACCTCAATCACATACGTTAATATATGGACTGGTGCTAACATTAATGGATTCAACCTGCAATTTGGTTCTAAGAGCCAAATTTTTGATTACTGCACTAATTGTCCAACTACTCTTTCCGGTAAAGTTTATTTTGATGCGGATAGCAGTTGTGTGATGGATAGTCTTGAACTAGGATTAAAAAATGCCATTGTTGAAATTTCTCCGGGAGGAAATTATGTTGTAACGGATTCAACCGGTTATTATCATGCTTATTTGCCAGACAGCACCTATAGTATTTCAAGTGCCCCCTACTTAAATTTTTCAAATTCATGTGCCGTAAGTCCTGCAAGTATCACAATAAGCAATGGCACCCCGGTGCAAAACTTAAATTTCGGTAAATTTATTGATCCCTTATTTAATGACCTTTCCATTAATGTTGGACGGGGTCAAATTAGGCCGGGCTTCAATACATTATTTGTAATTAATTATCAAAATAATGGAGGAAGTATACAATCCGGTACAATAGACTTTGTTCCGGAATCATTCTTCACATTTGTTCAGGCGAGTGAAACACCTACATTTCCGGGAGGAGATACAATTAGATGGTCTTTTTCTAATTTGTTATTTGGAGAATCAAGAACAATTAGCATTACTTTAAACACACCGGTTTCGGTAGGAATAGGTACAATGTTCACAAACGAAACCATGATTTCTACCACACTTCCGGATAATAATCCCGGCGATAATTTTGTAATAGATCAGGGTAGTGTCACAGGTTCATTCGACCCAAATGATAAAACTGTTAAACCCGTTGGAGTGGGGTCACAGGGATTTATTTCAACGGCGGATTCTATTCTTCATTACACAATAAATTTTGAAAATTATGGTAACGATACTGCTTTTACTGTAACTGTTATCGATACAATTGATCAGGATCTGGATGTTTCATCTTTAAGAATAGGAGCAGTTAGTCATTCCTACAAATTGGATATTTTACATTCGAAAATATTGCGATTCCGCTTCGATAATATTTTGCTTGCGGATAGTTCAAACCAGAATGAGAAATATGGTTTTATTAATTATTTCATTAAACAAAAACCGGGGTTACCGGATGGAACACAATTGCATAATTCTGCAGAAATTTATTTTGATTATAACCTTCCAATCACAACTGCCCACAACACTAAATACCATTCTTGAGCCTACCGGGTTGGAAGATTTATTTTCGGATGAAGTGTTTCTGTTTTATCCAAATCCGGTGATGGATAAGTTCACAATTGAATTGAAGGAAAAAGCTAGTGTATTTAATGTTTACCTATATGATATAAAAGGAGAATTGAATTATTTCAGTGAATCAAATAACGGCAATCAAAAAATTATCGATATGAGTTCATTTATTCAAGGAATTTATATTTTAAAAATTGAAACGGATAAAAACAGCTACTTCAAGAAAATAGTTAAGCTTTAATATGTTTTAGTTTTTTTTAACGGATTATTCAAAAAGTTAGAACATTTATTTAAATTAATTTTTCCGGATTAAAAACCAAACTGTTGGATGATGAACTACGTGTAACCTAAAGTAAAGAAAGGTATTTAAATAACAGAGACTTGAGATATTGATAATTTTTAATCATATTATTCTTCCTTCACAAATTTCAGAGACACTTTATTATCTCCGTAAATTACATTCATTACATATAATCCTTTTGCAAAATTGAAGCAATTGATTTGACGTGAAATGGTATTTCCCGTAATGGATGAATTTTCATTTAACAATATTCTTCCGGTTGCATCTGCAATAATAATTCTATAGAAATCATTTGGAATTTCACTAGCATAAAGTTCAATTTGTTGATTGCCTGCATTGTAATGAAGATAAATTTCTTCCTCATTGGGGCCGGCAATTTTGCTCTGGTTATCTATAGGAGTTATGCATGGAACACGGACTCTCACTGAATTAGAAGTAAATTGTAATGCGCAAAGAGTGTCTGTGACCGAAACTGAATATTTGCCCGGAGATTTAACTGTTAGATTTTGTGAGTTAGCTCCGGGAATAGCGATGCCATTTTGATTCCATTGGAAAAAATTGGAATTGCTTCCGAAGGCTGTAAGGGTTACACTATCTCCCTGACAAAACGAA
This sequence comes from uncultured Bacteroidota bacterium, assembly GCA_963814475.1. Lineage (GTDB taxonomy): Bacteria > Bacteroidota > Bacteroidia > AKYH767-A > OLB10 > JADKJB01. Next base: position 229,617 of record CAWFDA010000023.1, read on the forward strand.
ATTGGCCCGGATGCTAATATCCCCGGTGCGATGCAACCTACTTCAAGCAATCGATTACCCGTTTTCCAACCTGTTTCTAATATATTCCAATTAACTTTTTGTGAGTAAACGCCAGTTGCAATATCAAATTCAAAGATTCCACCAAAAGTTGCGGTAGTTTCGGTTGTACCACCATATAATTTGCCATTAGAAGCATTGATTTCAAACTACCGTTTAGTCTACCTGTTGCAGGTAAAAATCATACAAAATAGTTATCTGATTTGTTAAGCAATCATACTCATACAATGCACCCTGACCGTTTGCACCATCTCCTATTGAAAGTCCATACAATTTATTCGGAGCAATTTCAATAAGGAATCCATCGGAAGACCATAAACACCTGTTCCGGTAAAATTACATTTCATTATTATAGATTCTGTGATTATATTATATTCAATTATTCCACCATAGCTAATTGTCCATCATTTGACACTGTTGCATATAAATTTCCATTGGATGCTTGCACAATGCCGCCAAAGGGCTCACTTCCCAGTGAATCACTAAAAATGGCTTTCGTCGTGAAAACATTTGATACGAAGTCATATTCATAAAAGTCCCCATTCCAAATGATCCACCAGCATTGACAAGTGCCATAAATTTTTCCGTTTGAAGCTTCCATTAACCATCCACCAGTGACCATTGAACACCATTGTAGGATTAAAGTCATGTTTTTAGAAATAGTATTAGCAGTGTAGTCATATTCAAAAAGTGTTCCATAATTGATAAGCGCCTCCCTTACTGGTTGTCCCGTAAATTTTACCATTAGAAGCATGCACAAGTGAACTAAATGAACTGTACCCTATAGAATCGTTTAAGTCTAACTTTTTGGTGATTGAGTTGCTATTATAGTCATATTCAATGATTGCACCACAATTGTAAAATAAAGTAAAATTGTTATTACCTCCTTTATTTGTGGCCGCATAATATTTTCCATTGGAAGCTAATACACAACCTCCAGGCAAATCATTTCCATCATTTAATCCAAAATACGCATCTATTGCCATGTTACCAGTTGGAAGATTATATTTAAATAAATAATTATAGGACAGAATCTAGTGTTTGCCAACTCTGACTTCCATACAAGTTGCCAATGTTGTCAGTAGCAAGTTGATTTTGATAATTAAAATTTTCCTCTTCAAAGTCATATAACTTTTGAACAGCATTTGTTGTAAAATTATATTCAAAATTACTCCACGATTATTAATACCACCTGAAAAGTTGTACCATACATTTTTCCATTGGCAAGTTTTATCATTTTGCGACTGGGATTTGAACCATTTATGCCTGTAAAATCAAATTTTTTTGCATATGTATCCGAGATATAAAATCATATTCAAAAAGAACACCTTATTATTTGAACCTCCTTCATAAGTGGAACCGATTAGTTTGGGTAGAATTAAATTTAGAAATAGCTTCAGGATTTATTTCCATTGATTCCGTCGAAGTTATATTTAATAGTAAATGTGTGCGTGTTAAGTATCGAATTCAAAAATAAAACCAAAATTATTTAATCCACCTCTTAAGGTGAAAATCCTAATAGTTTTCCACTGACAGATTCAATGAGACCTACACCCCTGCTGACTGAATTTGGTGGTCCAACAGTAGATGTAAAATCATATATATTTTGTACGATCATGGTATTTAGATTCAAGTTCTAGAATTGTACCATAATCCACCACTTCCTTGGTTGGTTGAAGTAATGTATAAATTTCCATTCGATGCCTGAATAAAATCTGAATTCACCCAATACCACTGATTGAATCACAATTTAAAATTGTTATGTACTTTCCTGTATTGGGATCAAACTCAAATAATGTACCCCCATTGTAATGTCCACCCTGCGAGGTCGCGCCGTATAATTTACCATTTGATGCAAGCAAAAGGCTTGAAAAGGGAGTAGATCCTGAATCTCTTGAAAATTGATGCAGATTAGTAATATGTTTTTGTAGTTATGTTATATTTGAACAGGCTTCCTAATCCTTGCACCTCCGCCTGAATAATCAGATACCATAAAAGAATTGAACCAATTTTAATTAATGATTTTGGATTGAATATAGTGAACCATTAATTTTCAAGACCTCTTCCAAGGAAGTATCACCAGCAGTATACTTATAAATTGTACCAAAGCCATTTCCTCCCATCCTGTTGGTGCCAATCAAATTTGATTGAGCATGAGTTAAACATGTCAAAAAAGTAAACGTCAAAAATAAATAAATCAATTTTTTCATGGCGGCTTGTGAATTTAAACTATAATAATTATTTATCCTTTAAATAATTCTGTTATTAAAAGAGGACATAAATTTCAAATTGTTGAGAGTTATCTGACCAAATGTAGTATTTATTATTAAGAATATAAAATTGATGTTTGGGAGTGATTGATTTCAATCAAAATTCATTTTAATAAGATATTGGAGAATAGGATAGGATTTTTGTTCGTGATGAAGATTCTGAAATCTATTCCTCCAATTTAAAGAACTGATTACTAATATTTATAATAGTCTATAAATCAACTATATATATCTAATTAATTTATCTAAATATTGTCATTAAGGAGTTTATATCATAGGTAAAACCTAAGATATAAATGCTACATTTGTTATTAAACTTCTAAATGTAACTTTTATGAAAACGCTAACTATTTTTACTGTGCTCTTTATTTTCATTGCTTGCATTGCAAATGCACAGAATTTTGAAAGAGATATTTTAATTCCGGCAAGTATGAACGGAAGTACCTTGGTGAATCCATGGGCCGGAGGGATGGACGCACCTGAATATTCCACCATCGATTTGAATGGTGATAATATTAAAGATTTGTTTGTTTTTGATAGACTGTCTGATCGAATTTCCACATTCCTTAACAATGGTACACCTGGGCAAATCGATTATCATTATGCACCCCAATACATATCCAGTTTTCCTGAATTAATTAATTGGGTTCAATTGGTTGATTTTAATTGTGACGGAAAGGAAGATATTTTTACGGATGCAACTTCCGGAGGTATGAAAGTGTATTTAAATGTTTCAACAACTTCAATTCAATTTGTACTTTTTGATTCAATGTTGGTATCAGATTATGGGAACTTTATTGCAAATCTTTATTGCCCATTTCATGGTTTAGCGACATTTATAGATGTTGATGGCGATAGTGATTTAGATATCCTAACGCCTTCACCTGTGCCGGGAATTAATTATCACAAAAATTTATCATTTGATTTGTATGGCACATGCGATTCATTGAAATTCGTTGTTGATAACGTTGAATGGGGAGGAGTACCTTTTAGAGGTGGAGGTAACGAATCACGTCATTATCTGGCTCTGGATATGGATTCAGATGGAGATAAGGATTTACTTACAAACAATGTATCGGTTTCTGGCAACACCGATCTTCATATTATTAAGTATTATGAAAATACGGGAACAGCTTTAGTCGCTGACTTAACTTTAGTCCAGGATTCCTTCCCAAACGCAAATGCTGTTGCAAGTGTGCGTGGATTTGCTGCTGCTTTTGAGTTTGATGCAGACAATGATTCAAAGACTGATATTATTGTTTCTCCACAATTTAGTTCAATGCAAAATATAAATAATAGTTGGCTACTAAAAGACACCTCTTCATCAACGGTAAAAAGTTTTGAAAATGTAATGAATAATTTTTTGTGTAACGGGATGATTGATGTTGGATCGGGAGCTAATGTTCGATTCGCAGATGTTGATGTTGATGGATTATTGGACATTATCATTGGCAATTTTGTACGACATCATCCAAGTGGTAATGATTCATCTTCCATATATTATTTTCGTAATACGGGGACTGCATCATTTCCGGCATTTGAATTTGTTACGGATAATTTTGCAAACTCGATTGCTCCGCAATATGGAGCAATGATTCCAACATTCGGTGATATTGATGGTGATCAGGATAATGATATGCTTGTTGGCTTGTACGATGGGACCATTTCCTGTTACATAAACAATTCCGGTAACTTTAGTATTACTGCAACCAATTATCAGGGTATTGATGTTGGTGCTAATAACGCGCCTTATCTATTCGATATTGATCAAGATGGATTATTGGATCTGATTTGTGGAAACAGATATGGAGTAGTTCAATATTTTCATAATACCGGTACTATTAATGCTCCAATTTTTACTCTTGAAAATGCACTTTGGGGAAATGTTGACGTTGCTCATGGAAACAGTGTATACGGTTACAGTTGCCCTGTAATTTATATTGAAAACGGTTCTCTCGAACTCTTTGTAGGCTCCGAAAGTGGTACCATTTTTAGATATGGAAATATCAGTGGCAATTTGATGGGTACATTCACATTGGTAGATTCCATGTATGGCGGTATAAACGAAAAGCACCGGTTGACCATAGATGTGGCTGATATCAACAACGATTTGCAGCAAGAAATTCTGACAGGAAATTATTCGGGAGGTATTGTAATATATAAACAAACTCCGGTATCATTGCATGAAATTTCTTCTTCTGCTCCGAGTTTACTATTATTACCAAATCCAACTTCTTCCCGTGTAACCATTCAAGGGATTTCAAATAATGAAATTCAAATAACTAATTTATTAGGTGAAGTACTTTATAAAAAAACATTAAATAATATTGACATAGTTGAAATTGATGTTTCTGCATTTTCTGATGGAATCTATTTTGTTAGATCAGGCCAAACGTGTGCCAAGTTAATTGTAAATAAGTAAAGGTTCATTCAGCCGAGTAATTTCTCATGTCGTTCATTCATTGAACAAATAAACAAATGAATTTGGTAGTTATCTGAATATATCCTACTTTTAATAAAAATTCACAAAAATGACCTTTCCAAAAAACCTCTTCACAGCAGTTCTTCTGCTATTAATAACGGCATCAAGCTATGCTCAAAATCCTGTAGAACGTTGCGGAACCATGCAACATTTAGAGTATCTTAAACAACAGGATCCGAATCTTGAGAGCCGTATGGCAGCTGAGGAGCAACGAATTCAGGAGAACATTAGTTCCGGTCGATTCGTTAACCCGGGAGTTGCCAATGCTCCAATTGTTGTGAAAGTGGTGGTTCATGTGGTATGGAATACACCAACACAAAATATTTCCGACGCTCAGGTACTTTCACAAATTGATGTGTTGAATGAGGATTACAATAGGTATAATGCCGACGCAATTAATACACCCTCAGTTTTCTCGTCATTAGCAGCAAATACAGGCATCCATTTTTGTTTGGCCACTACCGATCCAAATGGCAACCCTACCATTGGAATTAACAGAGTTCAAACGGCGACATCGGTTTTTTCTATAAATGATAATGTCAAATCTTCATCTGCAGGAGGAGTGGATGCTTGGGATCCGAATACCTATTTTAACATTTGGGTTTGTAATTTGAGTGGTGGACTTTTAGGATATGCTCAGTTTCCGGGGAATGCTCCAGCTACTAGCGGAGTGGTGTTTTTATATAGTTATTTTGGAAGAACTAGGAACTCTTTCACCACCGTATAATTTAGGTAGGACAGCAACTCATGAAATTGGCCACGCTTTTAATCTTCGGCACATTTGGGGCGATTCAAATTGTGGCAATGATTTTGTTTCCGATACACCTGTTCAACAGAGTGCGAATTTTGGTTGTCCTACTTTCCCACTAGTCTCGTGCAGCAACGGTCCGAATGGGAATATGTTTATGAATTTTATGGATTATACCGATGATGCCTGTATGAATTTGTTTACAGTAGGTCAGGGAACTCGAATGCAAACCAGCATTTTCACCTCTTATCCGGGAATTATTTCAAACCTCGATTGTGTACCAATTCTATCAGAAAGTTTCAGGAATGGTATATTACGACACCAACCAAAACGGTCAAAAAGATGTAGGTGAATATGGAATGTTTAACAAAAACGTTTTGCTCTTACCTAACAATACTCTGTTATCCACTAATTCTAGCGGTGAATTTTTAAGTTATCTCGATTCCGGATCTTATACTTATGCAAATGCCGGTAGATCCATTATGGAATGTGACACAGGGAAGTTCAGGTTACAACATTGCATGTTGATACTTTGCCTGTTTGTTGCAAAGATTTCGGATTAACACCTGTTTCTATTTTTGATGATGTTTCAATAAATTATAGTGCGTCTCAGTATCGATGTGGATTTACTGTTCCGGCATGGATCACCATGACCAATATTGGTACTAGTATTTTAAATGGAATAGTCCGTTATGTACCGGATGATTCGATGACTTTTGTTTCGTCAACTCCTGCACCTGATAGTATATCGGGCGACACTTTGTATTTTAATTTCTCTAATTTATTTCCCGGACAAACATCAACAATCTTACTCAACTATGAAATGCCACTTACTCCGGGTTTGGTTTTATGTTCCAACACATTGGCGAGTGTATTTAATGGCACTACTTATCAGCCATTCATCGAACATCTGTATTGCGATACCATCACCTGTTCATTTGATCCTAACGATAAAAAAGTGATTCCACCGGGTGTGCAGGCAGCACATTATATTTTAAAAACCGATTCGTTATTATATACAGTGAGGTTTCAGAATGAAGGAAATGATACTGCATTTACGGTTGTTATCCGCGATCAACTTTCGAATTTACTCGATAGAAACACCATGGAATTAGTGGGTTCAAGTCATCCGGTAACCTCTACTGTCAACGCGGCTAACTTTGCTGAGTTTCGATTTGAAAATATTCTTTTACCCTATAAATCTATTGATGACCCGGGTAGTCAGGGATTTGTTACCTTCCGAATACTTCCATTTCCGGGCTTGCCCGATGGAACAATTATTGAAAATGAAGCGGGCATCTACTTTGATTTTAATCCTCCTGTAATTACAAATACCGCTTTTGTAACATTGGTGACTTCCATACCGGTGGGAATAAACGAAATTTCAGGAAATGCATTGTTGAGCATTTCACCACAACCATTCAGCGACTATTGTGAAATTAACATTACAGACGAAAGTCCATTCGTTTCAGAATTTAATGTGTATGACATTTCAGGAAGAGAAATATACTTTGGCACTACCGGTGTGGGTAAGCGCAAACAGATTCGTTTAAACACATCACAGTGGAATAAGGGAATGTATTTTATACGGATCAGAAATACCAATAACGGATCTTCGCAAACGGCAAAACTGGTGAAGCAATAGGGTTGGATTTATTTTAGAAGAAATTTGCTAATCAATAGAAATCCTAAGATGTTTATTCAACCCCGCTTCAATGAGTTTTTTTAAGGTCATAAATTCAACATCTTGTTTGTTGTTTTCGAGTCTCGTAATATAAGTTCTTGATGTGCCTGCTGATTCAGCAACTTGTTCTTGTGATTTATTTGCTTTCAATCGGGCTTTTTTAAATAATTCACCAATCGAAATATTTAAACTGGTATCTATTTCACTTAATTCAAATAAAGTATCTGCTCCTACCTGATAGGGGACCTTTATTTTTTTATTATCAGACCCGGTTAAATTTACTTCAATATTATCCCAGGATAATGAATAATTAGCAACCTTTACTTTTGCAAATTCAATTGGATTTAATAGCTTAAATTCAAAATCTGTTTTCTTTATTTTCCAGATATCGTTAAGTATTTTCCTGAAGTCAAGTATCCTGTCTTCTCCGTTACTAAACAAAACGGATACTCTTAAATTCTTTTTGTCGATATTATTAATCCGTAATATTTTCGGAATTCGTTTGGACTTATTACTTTTCATGTTATTTATTTTTTCTTTTTTTAATTCTTTTATTCTGAACGGGAGTTTTCTTTTTCTTCTGGTAAATTATTTGACTTAATCCCGGATTCAATTCATAAAAGTTAGTCTCTGCTCGTTGTCGATTATCCGCCAGCCATTCTTGAACAATCTTTAGTTTTTTTGGTGGAAGTACTCCTTTCAATAGTTCTCCTGTCCGGATGTTTACTAATGCCTCATCGTCGCCATATAATGCATGCAAATGTGGAGGAAGATGATCCCTACCATAAACTGCTAAGATTATCCCTTCAACTCTTTCTAATTCTGGTGCCATAACAACATACATCAAATGTATCTAATTAGATACATAAAAGCAACGATTAAAAATCTGAATTTTTATAATTCATTAGTAATCAATATAAAAAATTATATTGAATCGTAATTTAATTTGCATACGATTTAAAAAAGCAAAAACCCCTGCAAGCCACGTGCTGCAAGGGTTTCAGAGGTTTTCGATAATTTTTTATATCGAAAAGTGGGCCTACTTGGGCTCGAACCAAGGACCCACAGATTATGAGTCTGTTGCTCTAACCAACTGAGCTATAGGCCCCGATTTTGGGTGGTTAGTCCAAAATTATGAGGTGCGAAAATAGGTTAAAATGGAGATATATGCAAGAATTGATGTGGTGATGCCTGCCCGACCTTGTTGGCCTGTGTGGAGAAGGGCGGGTGGTGATGTGGTGATTTGTTGATGCCTGCCTGCCATCGCCAATCAAAAGCTTGTCTTTGGCTTGGCAGGCAGGCCTGCCCGACCTTGTTGGACTGTGTGGAGATGGGCGGGTGATGATGAGTTGATGTGCCTGCCTTCCATCGCCAAGCAAAAGCTTGTCTTTGGCTTAGCAGGCAGGGTGATTTGTTGATGCCTGCCTGCCATCGCCAATCAAAAGCTTGTCTTTGGCTTGGCAGGCAGGCCTGCCCGACCTTGTTGGCCTGTGTGGAGAAGGGCGGGTGGTGATTTGGTAATGTGTTGATGCCTGCCCGACCTTGTTGGCCTGTGTGTTGAAGGGCGGGTGGTGATGTGGTAATATGATAATTTGTTGATGTGCAGGTTGGTGTGCTGAGATGCTGTAGTGTTCTACCCGTTTCTTGTCAATCCGTTCTGGCATCGATAACCTCAGCGCTAGCAGTACATCGCCAATGACTCTCCCGTTCGCACAAAGGCTCACGGGATGACATAAGCGGCTTTCGCCAGCGAGTCAGACAGTTATTTTAATAAAAAAGGCGCCTTTTGGAGACGCCTTTGATGTTTAAGTTTTATTGAAAGGTAAAATAATCATTCAGGGGTTCGAACACGTAATCGATCCATCCGTTTTCGTGTTTGGTGCCTTCTTCGGATGAGGGGAAACCGGAATGGTTTAGTAGTACTTCGGTGCCGGCGGAATGACTTTTTAATTCATATTCTACCAGTGAAGGGGGAGTTTTTTTATCCCATTCGGAGGGTTTCCAGGTGTAGGAAAGTTTTTTCTTTTTCTGATCAAAAGCAACTACTTTCCCTTTTACCCAACCCTCGAACAATTCTACTTCGCCATCAATTTTTAAATCGACTTTTCCTCCGCCATCACACCATTGTGAAATTATTCCTTCTTGGGTGAGAGCATCAAATACTTTTTCGGGAGAAGCATAAATGATGTATGTCATGCTAATCGAAAATGTTTTTGAACCTGATGTAACGGCAGCCATTCAATTGCTGATTATTTGGTGAAGATTACTTTTTTAGTCAGGTCGTTTTCGTTAGATTGGAATCGTACGAAATAAATTCCTTCCGACAATTCAGTACCAAATGCATATTGATAATCTCCTGCACTTAATTTTTTGCTTTCCACATTTTCTACCACTCTTCCTGTGATATCAGTAACTTCAATTAACATTTGTGAAGGCTCCGACAAGCTGAAAGCAATAACTGAAGAACCACTGGCAGGGTTTGGATAGACCGAAACTGTTGCCAAAAATTCCACATCCTGAATTCCAACTGTTGAGGTACCCGTTATGTTTATATCATCAATGTAAATGTTGTTGCCTGTATTTTGTAAATACTCAAACTTAAACCGAACACTTGGTTTGTTGTTATAAGCAACACCGTTAATATTTACTGTTTCCATTCGCCACTGAGCAGTTTGTGTAGGAACAAATGTAGCTGATTGAATTCCTGCAGTAGAAAGTGCCAAACCATCTTTAGTATAACGAATATTCCATTGACCACCACAGTTATTAGAGGCAAATACTTTTAACTGATCAGTGCTACTTGCAGAACGAGCTGCAAAAGATAATTGGAAGGTCATGGTAGCGTTGATGATATTTGTTAAATTATAACCCGGGGTAATAAATATATCTTTGGTACCATTTGGATTTCCCGAGTGATTAAGCAAACGCATTGCATGTGTTCCGCTATATGCAGCAACCGTTGAATTCTCCCAAGCATTGCCTGTTTCATTGTCAACAATCCAATCGTATGAAGATGGAATGGAGCCGGTATTTTCAAAATCTTCGAGGAAAGGAACGGCATTGGCACCTGTTGAAGGGCTCACCACAATAATAGCATTATGAGTAACCGAATTACTACCTGCTGCATTTGAAGCAGTAAGAGTAACATCGTATATGCCGGGGGTATTATACTGAATTGAAGGATTCTGATCGTTTGACACAGAGGGCGATCCTCCCGGTACATCCCATTGCCATGCAGTAGGATCTGAATTCCAGGAAAGATCGTTGAAGGTGATGGTAGTGCCTTCGCAAATATATTTTACATTGCTGTAGAAATCGGCAACAGGAACACATGCAACAGGAACGTAACCATCATTGGTGCCGGTAGCAATTAGATTAGATTGGGAGTGTAAATTATTACGTTGACCGGTAGATGAATTTAAAGCTGCGTGCATACGTGTTTTTTGCCCTTCAGTAAACATAAGATGACAACTTGCGTAATCCATATAATTTTGAACATTGTCTAAAGTACCACAAGTAACCTGATTGGTATCACATGAGAAATTATTAGTTCCAATAGTGTTTGGTGTATCTTGTACAAAATCATCATCTGAACAGTTCTGGGGTAACCCAGGATTATTAGTTCCCCCCCAAGTGTGAGGCAAATTGAGATAGTGGCCTACCTCATGTGTAAGTGAACGAGCTGAATAGTTTGACCCATTGCTGGTACCAATACTTCCAACATAATCGGCACGCATCACCACACCTTCTTTATATGAAGGATTAATTCCGGGGTGATAAGCATAACCGGCAGCACCACTAGCAATGGTTTCAACTACCCAAATGTTAAAATAATTATTGAAAGGCCAGTTAATGAGTAGTTTTACTTGATCGTCACCGGCATAAGTTAATTCCGATTGGGTACGAGTAATACCATCGGTACAATTTCCATTAGGGTCTATTTGCGCCAAACGAAATTGAACTTGCACATCAGCAATAATAGGTCTGAAGGCAGAAGCGACATTAACACTATCGGCATACCATTTTTGAAAACTTTTATTCATGATATCTACGGCATCCAAAATTTGAAGCTTCGATATATTTTCGGAGCCATAGTTGTGGATAACGTGAAACACCACAGGGATGGTATAGATCACCGCACCTGAAGTTTTTTGATTTCCATGTTGCTGAATATACTGAACGGTGTATTGCTCCAATTGATCGAGGCTAATTGCATAATTGGGATTTTGCAATTTTGCTATTCGCATCATTTCGTCGGTACCACAAGGTTTGTACGTTTGGGCAAAAGAGTTGCTGAGGCCTGAAGCTAAGATGACAACGACCAGTAATAATTTTTTCATCAGATAATTAAGTTAGTTTTAAAATTTAGTAGATAACAACCTTACGGGATGTAGAATATCCATCCACAATTAGGCGAACATTATATATTCCGGAAGATAAACCGGCAGGAAGTTCGAATTGATATTCACCTGCGTCTAGAGTAGTTTCTGCAATTTCATTTACTACTTGACCGAGTACATCTACCACATCAATTTTGATAGTATTTTTTTCGGTGAGAGTAAAATCAATTGTAGCAGATGCCATAGCGGGATTGGGATAAACGTTTAGGCCAAGAGATTCTTCCATCACTTCATTTAAGCCAACTGTTCCATCGATATTAATATCATCTATGTAAATGTTGTTACCATTACCTTGCAAATATTCGAATTTGAACCGTACGTTAGGTTTGTTATTGTAGGACGATGATGCAATGTTCACCGTTTCCTCACGCCATTGTGCAGCGGAAGGAACATAGTTGGAGGTGATAATACCGGAGGTTGACAAGGTCGCTCCTGTTTTATTGTAACGAATATTCCAAAGTTGTCCACAAGTAGTTGATGCAAACACTTTTAATTGATCGGTGCTACTAGCTGAGCGTGCAGCAAATGCCAGCCAGAAGGTCATGTTTGCTTGAGTAACATTGCTGAGATTATAGGTAGTGGTATAGAAAATGTCGGTTGTTTGAGTGGTGTTACCAGTATAGTTGTTAATGTATACAGCATTGTTTCCGGAGTGAGCTGCGTTTCCTGTTAAAGTCCATGTATTACCGCCACCATTTTCAACTACCCATTCATTTCCCGGGAAGGTGAGCGTTTCAAAACCTTCAGAGTAAGGGATGCTATTGAGACCGATAGCCGGAATAACTACAACAGAAGCTACTTCAGAATAAGAATCTGTTCCTGCACTATTAGTAACAGTAAGAGTTATATCGTATGTGCCTGCAGTGTTATATTGAATAGATGGGTTTTGTGCAGTCGAGCTGGAAGGAGTTCCACCGGGGAAATCCCAGTTCCAGGTATCAGGAGTACCATTCCAAGAGCCATCCGTAAAGTTAATAGTTGTGCCCTCACAAATGTAATGAACGTTATTTACAAATTCAGCGATAGGTACACAAACGGCTCCGGTAGTTGTAGCTGTTCCTGTAGCAGCAAGGTTAGTTGCAGACCAAAGATTATTTCTTCCACTTGTAGAAGAGCTCAAAGCAGCATTCATTCGAGCACATTGACCAATAGAAAAAATATCCTGACAATCGCCATTTGTATAATCCATATAGTTAGTAAACATATCACCATCGGGACCATTTCCACAAGAGACATGTGGCCACGTAGGGCAACCATTATTAGCTTCTTGATGGGTAGGAGTGTCAGCAACAAAATCGCTTCCGCAGGTAGCGTCACCCCAGATATGGCGTAAGTTGAGCCAGTGACCAATTTCATGAGAAGCAGTACGACCATCGTTGTTCCATCCTGCAGTTCCAATACTTCCTACAACATCGCTACGCATAACAACGCCATCGGTAGCAGCAGCGCCACCGGGAAATTGAGCAAAGCCAAGAATAGTTCCAGCAGCACCACTCGTATTTTCAATAGTTTTTACTATCCAAATGTTTAGGTATTTATTGCTTGGCCAGTAACTGAGTGCTTTTACATTGTTACGAGCATCATTGGTAAGTGGACTATTAATACGCACAACACCATCGGTACAATTTCCATTTGGATCGAGAGTTGCTAAGCGAAATTCAATTTCGGCATCACCACCTAGTGATTGAAAAACGGCAGGGGTACTTGCAGCATCAAAATTTTGTCGACGATAGTCTTTGTTTAAAGAATCAATTTGATCAACAATTTGTGCACGGGAAATATTTTCGGCACCACCTTCGTGGATCACATGAAACACCACAGGAATTATTCTCACAACAGCAGCATTTTTTTGTCCTGATGAAGCTTGTTTTGCAGCTACATATTGTGAAGTAAAAGTTTGTGTTTCCAGTTCTAGTTTCTGCTGAGCAGCTCTGAAGGCAGGATCCTGATCCATCATATCGAGATAATAATGATGAGCAAGGCATTTTTCATTTTGAACAGCTGTTGACTGAGCTGACAAGCTAATTGGCAACATCAATACTAGAGCCGATAAAATCACGTACAATTTTTTCATTTAGATATTAAATTTTAGGTTAGTTTGCTGATTATTAACACTTTGAGAATCTGTTTAGTTTAGCTGAAGGATAAAAAAAGATGTCTGAAATACTTTCAAACACCTGAAATTCACCATACTTTACTGATTTTCACCGCTAAAGTAGATATAAAAAAAGACTTTTACAAGGGACTTTTGTCACAAACGGGTAAATTGATGTGTTGATGTGTTGGTGAGTTGATGCCTGCCTGCCATCGCCAATCAAAAGCTTGTCTTTGGCTTGGCAGGCAGGCCTGCCCGACCTTGTTGGCCTGTGCGGGGAAGGGCGGGTGGTGATTCGATGATTTGGTTTTGTTGATTTGGTTATGTGATGATTCGATGATTTGGTTATTTGTTTATTTGGTTATGTGGTTATGAGTTGATTTGCTGATCCTCCTACGCTCTATAAAACAAAATTTTTAAAAATAGCATTCTCTGAGAGCTTCGGAGGACGCAGTGTGGTGATTTGATGATTTGTTGATGTGGTTATGAGTTGATTTGCTGATCCTCCTGCGCTCTAAAAATAAATTTTTAAAAATAGCATTCTCTGAGAGCTTCGGAGGACGCAGTGTTGAGGAGTTGATGTGTCTTCCTCCTGCGCTCTATAAAAATAAATTTTTAAAAATAGCATTCTCTGAGAGCTTCGGAGGACGCAGTGTGGAGGAGTTGATGTGTCTTCTTGTTGCGGGCAGGGATCTGATGGTAACATCTTATTAATTATTAAATCAACCTCCAGCTCAACCACTGAATTCACTACTGAATTAAAAAATTGTTGTAGTTAATTATTGACAAAATATTGTTAAAAACAAAAAAAATGTTTATTTACTTTTGTGGCAAACAAAAATAAGATGAAAAAATATTTACTTACAATTTGCATGATGCTGGTTTCGGGGATGTTTACCATGACAAATGCGCAATGGACAACAGAAAATTTAAGTTCGGCACGCTATGCCTTAGCGGCGGCATCGAGCGGTAATGTAGCAATTTTTGCGGGGGGAATTGGTCTAATTAGTATACCTCCACCGGCAGCAGATCTATATTATTACAATTCAAATTCCTGGGGGCCTTCTTCCATATCACAAGGTAGAACTAGTTTGGCTGCTGCTGCTTCAAATGGAAAAATTCTTTTTGGTGGAGGAGCAAACGATTGGATTCTTAATGTTTATGACAAAGTAGATATTTATAGCACCACCACTTCTTCCTGGTTATCGTTTAATTCGTTGTCGGTACCACGCTCACACTTAGCAGCAGCCAGTGCAGGCGACAAGGTACTATTTGGAGGAGGACAAAATCCAAATGCACCTGCGGTTTACAATACCGTTGATATTTATGATGCAGTAACGGGGTTATGGACAACATCGCAGTTATCGGTAGCACGCCATAGTTTGTGTGCTGCAGGTGCAGGTGATAAAATTGTATTTGCCGGTGGATCTACTGCAAGTGGACCTGTTAATACTGTTGATATTTATGATGTAACAACAAATGTTTGGACCACTGCTATCTTATCGGAAGCACGTACCAATTTATCAGCAACAGCATTGGGAACAAAAATTTATATTGGTGGTGGAAGCACCACAACAGCAGTGAGCAACCGCGTTGATATTTATGATGTAGTTACCAATACATGGTCGATTGATTACTTATCAATTGGTCGTGAAAAATTTAGCGCTGCAGCGTCAGGAAATTTGGTTATGTTTGGAGGAGGATCGTCTTTTAACGGTACATCTGCTTACGACGTTGTTGATATTTTAGATACAACAACAGGCACATGGACTGTGGCCCCATTATCTACTCGTCGTTTTGCGTTAGCTGCAACATCCATTAACAACAGAATCATATTTGGAGGAGGTGCAACCCCAACAGGAGTTTCCGATGTGGTGGATATGTATGAGTTACTTACCAGTGATTTGGAGGTTATTTCGTTAAGTGATTTTATGGTATATCCGAACCCTACTTCATCTGAATTATCTATTGAAAACGTTATCAACAACCATGAAGATATTAACATCGATATTTTGAATGTGGAAGGTCAGTTGGTAAAGAGTTTGGTATTGAAAAAAGGAACTGCTGTGGCTAAATTAAGAGTATCTGAAATGGCTGATGGTCTTTATTTTTATAACATTAAAAGTGCAGGAAGCAGCGTAAAAAGCGGCAAGTTTTTAGTTTCGAAATAAATTTATAAACCGTTCAATAAAAAACCCGGGGATTTTTCTTCGGGTTTTTTTATTGATAAATTTTTATATCTTTGAGTTTTCAAATTATAAACTTTTTAAACTTTTTCACATCATGGATTTTGAAATTTTTAGGTTACACCACCGAGGCAAGGATTGCATCGGGGTGAGGTTAAGCAAAGAAGACACACGAACTGCTTTAGTAAGAAAAATTCCGGTTATTAGATGGTCGCAGACGAACACTTGTTGGTATGGGGAATACACTGCGGAGTTGAAATATTTGATTTCCATGATATTTGGAGAGGAAAAGGCGGCGGCAGTGGCAGTGGCAGTGGTAGCGGCAGCGGCAGTTGGCGGTGGCGGGAGTCAAGTTGATGAGGTTGAAAGTGGCAGTAGGCAGGTTGATGAAGTGGCGGCAGTTGGCGGTGGCGGGAGTCAAGTTGATGAGGTTGAAAGTGGCAGTAGGCAGGTTGATGAAGTGGCGGCAGTTGGCGGTGGCGGGAGTCAAGTTGATGAGGTTGAAAGTGGCGGTAGGCAGGTTGATGAAGTGGCGGCTGATGGCGGTGGCGGGAGACAAGTTGATGAGTTAGGTGGACAGCAGAAGGTTGTTTTGAGTGCATCGGTATTGGAGGCTGTGGAAAAATTTAAGGAGCACATGCGGGTCATCCGGTACGCCGAAAACTCCATTCAAAATTACACGAGTGCGGTAATTGAGTTTCTCAATTTTTTTATTGATGAAGACTGGAAGCAATTGAATGCAACAGATATGCAACGTTTTCAGAAGGAGCGGATTATTGACAGGAATTTATCTTATTCTTATCAGAATACAATGATAAGTGCTATTAAACGATTTTATGAGGTGAATACCGGGAAGGCAGTCGATCCGGATTTTATAAAGCGTCCCCGAAAGGGACACCCACTTCCTAATATTTTCAGTTTGGAGCAGGTGGCAAAGTTGCTGAAATCGGTAAAGAACCAAAAGCACCGGATGATGTTAAGTGTTGGGTATGGATGTGGTTTAAGATCGGGAGAGGTGATAAAACTAAAACCGGAAGATATTCATTCTGACCAGGGAATGTTGGCAATACTTCAGAGTAAAGGAAACAAAGACCGGATGATACCAATATCAGCGAATTTGATTTCACAATTGCGTGAATATTTCAAAATTTACAAGCCAAAAGTATGGCTTTTTGAAGGAGAGAAGGAAGGAGAACGCTATTCGCAACGGAGTTTGCAGTTGGTATTCAGGAAAGCGTTGGAACGGTGTAAATTTTCTTCAAAACACAAATTTCATGATCTCCGGCATAGTTACGCAACTCATTTGATGGATGCCGGCACCAACCAGCATGTTATCCAAAAAGTTCTGGGTCATAAAAACATAAAGACCACCGAAATTTACACACATGTGAGCAAGACACTATTGCAGAAGATTTATAATCCTTTTGATAATTTGAATATGTAAGCACGCTGTTGAATTCGAAAAAACACACGGTTGGCAACAATTATTGAAGTATTTCATATCCTAAACAAATGCTCCTCATTTTTTATTAACCAACCTGCCTGTTTGGAAATCATAAATAAATGTTTGGTTGTATCAAAATAAAGGTGTAAATTTGTTAAAAGAGAATTTAAGCCCAAACCACCTCCTCAAGCCACCGAATAGATGTTAATTCCGCAAGAAAACATACGCACAATATCCGGAATTGGAATGTTGGGGGAAAGGGGGTAGCGGGTATAAACGAGTTAAACACCAGTGCGAATAGCTTTCAACTCGTTTTGATAATCACCGTGACGCGACGGAAAAAGCAAGCCGCTTAAAGTGACGAGACAATTTTTAATTTCTGCAGACTCAAATTTCCTCGCAAGACTTCTCAGAGACACTCCAAATATTTCGATTGCGAAAAATCTCTTTTTGTTAGGACCATACAAACTCAGACCAGTACACTCAGTCGGCTTCCTTTTCCGAGTGATGAGGGCTGGAAGTTGTCGAGAGTGCGGATCGAAGCGCACCGGCGTTTAACACGCAGTAGCACGCTAGCCGGCTTTAGGAAGTTTTTGTGGCTTCAGATCTTTTGGTTATCTTTGGGAAGCAGGAAGCACCTGGAATTCTTATGCCGGCCAGCGGCTACTTCGGGAACGTTAGCGGTAATTGCTCAAAATCATTTTATGAGAATATTTGATAAGCGTTCACTAATCTTTTCATTTCTGTATGTTGGAATTGGAACATTTGCAGTTTTTTCAGTTTATCCATCTGATCCATTTTATGGTGATTGGTCTGCATTGATCTTATTTTTGACTTTTCCAGTGACTTGTATTAGTTGTTTTATTCGTTTTGCACAAAATGTAGACAATTCGTTTATAATCTATTTACAGTTTTTAATGATATTTCCAACATATTTTATTACTAATAGAATTCTTAACGGAAAAACCAAAGTAAAAAGACGTCTAGCCCTAAATAATATTTCTAAATATATTAAAAATAGGTGGTTGCAACTACCGCTTAACATTTAGCCGAGTAGACGAAAAAGCCCTAAGCAAAAGCCCCGTGTGTGTGCGGGGCTTTTTTGTTCTATTCGGTGTTGACTGAAATCCGACTGCTAGGGTACAAAGTAGACCGGAAATTATTTCAACAATTTACTTTAAGGAGATTATTATTGGTAGGCCGGCCCTGCGCAAACCGGCGGAACGTTAGCAGAAATACTCTTAATTGAAAATATCGTAAAGATTGATATGAGTGTTATTGTATTATTTAGATATTTGATTTGCTAATTATTGGCATCAATTACCTAATTTACCAATAGTTGGAAGTTTATGGCGGCGTTGGATATCATATCAAAACGGAGAAATCTAACAGGTTATTATATAACTGTTTCAAATATTTGCACCCAAGAAACTCTGGGAAGTGGATCAAGGAACAAATAGCTGGACTCAAAAGGCTTGGATACCATTAATGGACAATTATATGCTTTTGGATTTTCCCATTGGCAATAAAGGTTACGTGGGCGAAGATACGATGGAAGTGTTCATCTTAATGATTTTTGGGAGTGGGACCAATTATCAATTGGTGAACTATTTAATGGAATATTAATCGTCCCAAATTCACGGTGCTGCAGACAGGTACCTGGCAATTTTGGTTATGGGGCAATGGGTTCGATCATTGGAACTCATATGGAATGTGATTCAATTACTAACACATGGAATGAAAAGGCTAAGTATTATTTTCCAGGATATGGCGCAAAAATCGCATTTGGTTTTTCTATCGGTAATAAAGGATATATCATTTGGCAATCCTATGAGGAGGCTGAACAAGTTTTTGGAGATAGAATCAGAACTTTATCATTGGACACGGAAATTGGATTTGGTGGTCATGGCAAACAAGGAGCTTCTGGCTTTTTGATAGGATCAAAAGGATATGTTGGATGGGACATGGCAATCTTATCACCTTGTTTGATTTTGTGGAATACGACCCAGTATCTGATTCTTGGACACAGTTACCAGACTTCCCAGCACCAGGTAGAGCAAATTAATTTGCTATGCAATTAGCAGAAAATGGATATATTGCCGCAGGTGAATATATGCCTATGTATAATGATTTCTGGGAATTTCTTCCATTCAGTACATTAACATTATTAGTATAAAGCAGAATTAAAAATAAGTAAAAACAAATTATACGCTTACCCCAATCCATGTAATAATGTACAAATTTAATAAATATTTTATCACCTGACATCATAATTTTAAATTCAAATGGGGAAGTTATTAAAGCCTATCGTATCTTCAGGGTAAAAGATAACCGAATGAAATTAAATCTTCATGAATTAAATTTGTGATGTTACTGTTTAATATCTAAAATAATTTGCTTAAAATTTATCGGCTAGTAATAATTAATTTTTCTCTTACAGGCTTCCGCTAACAGGCAGTTGGACGCCAGGGCCGGCTGGTGCTATCTGTTTTTTTATTAAATTGGCAGCCGGCCCCGTCG
>CAWFDA010000024.1:0-98150 GCA_963814475.1 uncultured Bacteroidota bacterium
ATTTTTCTTGTGCAAGGCATCCAGCGGACTAACCAGTCCATATCGCTTTTTACTTTGCAGATGCAGGTAAATCATGGTGGTTTCGATCTTGCTATGACCTAGTAGTTCCTTGATGGTGTGGATATCGGAACCGTTGTCGAGCATGTGGGTGGCAAAGGAATGGCGGAGGGTATGCGTATTGTAACCCAGGTGTCCCAGATTCGCTTTCACCATGCATTGATGTAAGGCGTGTTGAATGCTGCGCACATGCATGGGTTGGGAAGGAGTTTGTCCTTCAAAAAGATAGGTAACAGGCCGATGTTTTAGAAAATAACTGCGCAGGGTATTTAAACACGAATGAGACAAAATGGTAAAGCGATCTTTGCGACCTTTTCCCTGAATGATTTTAATGCGCATGTTTTTGGAATCGATGTTAACGAGCATTAACTTACTGCATTCCTCTAGTCGAATACCACTGGAATAGAACAACTCCACCAGCGCGCGTTGCTTAATCGATTCACAGGCACTCAATAGCACTAACATCTCCTCCTCACTCATTACATTGGGCAGTTTAAACTCCTTTTTAGGATAGAGTTTAGAGGGTAATTCGTAAGGTTTTTTTAAGATCTGTTTGTAAAAGAAGGATAAGCTTTGGGCCACACTGCGGCACTTGGCATGACTTGCGTTGAAGGTCTTTTTGAGGTACAAAATATACGCTTCAATCTGCTGCTGAGTGATCGAACCCGGGTCACAATCAGGATAATACTCGAATAGAAATCGGGCTTCCCTCACATAATTACGAATACTCATCACCGAGTAGTTCCCGATGGTCATAGTGCCTGCAAGTTGCTCCAGGTACCCCTGAGCAGCCTCATTTAATTTTTTTTTAGTTTCATGTTGTTATTTGTTTATATTTGTTGAAACATAAACAAAAATTCCCGAACCGAAGGGAGGGTTTCAGTTCAACAGCACATTTGCAATAGGCGGGGTTTCGTCTCCGCTTGACAGTTTTGTGGTTGCCGAAAGTTCAGTTCACCGAAAAAACTTTTGTGCTGAAAAACCCGCCCATCGCAAATCTGCAAAACGTCAGGTTGTGAAAAAACTACCTTTTCCTACACTTTCTTTAGAAACGCATTCGAAAAATTATTTTACTGAAGCATTATAACGTTGTAAGCGCATGCGAAAATCAGGCTGCCATTTTATTCCAATAAATAGTTGTGCGACAAATCGCTTTTAAATGCCTTGTAAATCCCACAAAAAGCCACTCCTTGCGGTATTTTGGTTTCCAGTTTTTGAGCTTTAGCATTAAATCATCAAAATCGAGAATGTTTAAGGTTCGCTTGATGTTGTAACTTAACATAATCAAACTCCATTCACCATTTACTTTTTCAAGTCCTATAAGGTTGGTATAATAGTAGCCCCACTTTCGTTTTATTGTTCCAAATATATGTTCGTTTATTTCCTGTCGTTTGCGATATAACTTTGCGTTCCTTTTGTAATTTTTATTATTCTGTTCTACTGCTGCTGCATATTGACTTCGTTCTATTTCTCGTCCACCTTTTTGTCGGCCGGTGCATAAATGTTTTACCGGACAATCTTTGCATTTTGGTGTACGATATTTCTTGAACTGATAGGATATTTTATCATCTCGTTTTTTCAAGTGCCAGGTACCGAAAGTGGATAGTGTTTGTCCGGCAGGACAGGTATAGGTGTCTGTTTTACTATTGTATTTGAACTGATCTACTAAATATGCTTTGGTGGTTCCAAAGGGATTACTATTTACCAGATCCTGTTGTGCGACAATAGTTTTTAAATCATTATTCTGACAAGTTTCAATTTCTCGAGCATTGTGATAACCCTTATCGGCGAGCACTGTAAAAGATTGTTCTGAAAGATTATTTTTAGCTTCCAGTGCAATGGATGATAACGCATTGCGATCGTTCCGATTAATGGTGTGGGTGGCAACAATTAGATTATACTTATCATCAACAGCAGCTTGGGTATTGTAACAAACCTCCACCACTTGACCTTGCACTAACAAACTTCTACTATCAGAATCGGTGGTACTAATTTGTGGTTCGCCACTTGCAATTAATTCCTCATGTAGGTGTTCGTACTTAATTTGATTTTTATTTAGCCGATCAAGTTTTGATTCAATTTCTGATATAGTACCGGCATCCTCCTCCATATCGAGTTCATCCATTTGATTAAGATACTCGACTGTTTTTTCTTCAATATACTTGAAATGCCTCTCTAACTTTTTAGCTGTATAATTATTTTTCTTACCGTTATGAGCTCTTGATTTTGTTCCATCAATGGCAATAGTTTTTCCTCCAATTAAATTGGCATCACTTAAAAACGAAACAAACAGCTTAAACATATTCCGGAGGGCTTTGCCATTTATTTTTCTAAAATCGGCTATGCTGTGATAATTAGGAACCAGTTTTCCGCACAGCCATTGCATCTCAATATTCCGGTGACACTCTTTCTCAAGGCGTCGAGAGGAGCGAATGCCGTTCTGATAACCATACAAATAAATCTTTAAAAATAGTTTGGGCTCAAAAGAGGGTCGGCCCTCCGTCTGAATCTCTTTAACAATAAATCCCAACTTTTCCAATTTCAATTTATTTACAAAGGCATCCAAGAAACGAACGGGATCGTGAGCCGAAATTTGCTCTTCCAGTGAGCCAAAGGAGAGCTGGTGGCGGTCGTAAGGGAGAATATGTTGCATTTGTTATTTGTTTGACTCAAATTTACACAGTATCCTGCCACTTTTTTTAAATAATTATTAGAATTAATGAACAATCAATTGAGGAAATTAGTATTTTCACAGTCTGACGTTATGCTCCATTGCGAATTAATTTTCTACCCCAAGACCATCCTCGTGCCGACGCAAAAAAGGTAGCCAGCTTAGGACATCAACATAGTCTGTTTCTCATAGACAATTGATCGCATTTTTGGAGCAGCGTTAGACATTAAACTTCGTTTTCGTCAGACAATAGTATAGACACCTCTTGAATTCGTGCGAAAAAAACTCCCAGACGGCTACCTTTTTGCAGCGCGCAGACATCTCCGCGAGAGAGCTGACCGTAAGCGCAACGGAGCATAACAGGCTGCTGCACGCAAGGCCAACAGCAGTGAGTTTGGAAGCTACAGATCTTTTGGTTACTTTTGGAAGTAGGAAGCTGACGTGGTTCTTATGGCCCTGCGGCAGCAGCCGGACCGTTACCTGCTACCGTAAAACAATCACAGCAATGAGAAACTTAATTATTAAGAGTATCATTCCACTTTTTATAATTATATTTACATTAACAAGTTGTTCAAAAATTGTGCTTGGACTTTATGGGATGAAATCTGTCAAAAACATTGACGATAGAGACCATTTTGAATTATGGAAAGAAATACAATATTCCACTTAATGACATTTACAAAGTCGACACTACCTACATTTCATTTCTTTTTTCTTTAGACACCATAAAATTTAGTAAACAAATAAAAAATCACTACCAGCCATTACAGGTGCTTTATTACAATAATTACGGTAATTTAAAATCATTTCAAGTTAACTGTTATGCAGGTGGTTTTCCTAATCTTAAATGGGACAGAGACAGTATTTTTAGCACCTTTATTCCAAGCCAACAAGCTCAATTGGACAGCATTTTACCACTTGCGACACATTTAAAATATTTAGTTCCACTTTCACAGACAGAAGAAGTATTTAATGGAAATGCTGATTTTGTCATTGTTGTTCATTGGAACAGGTTTATGGGAAGGCAGAGTAAAAGACTTGTAAAAATTGTTCAAGATAACATAAAACTATCAAGAGACAAAACAATCAAAATTATCTACGCCAATAATGACAATTTATTCTTCAGTCGCCAAATGGCAGCAGGTAACACGCAGTAGCACGCTAGCCGGCTGTAGGAAGTTTTTGCGGCTTCAGATCTTTTGGTTATCTTTGGGAAGCAGGAAGCACCTGGAATTCTTATGCCGGCCAGCGGCTACTGCGGGAACGTTATGCGGCAGCTTAAAAGACGACAACAAACGACATTGACAACAAGAAAATGAAATCAGAAAATAAACTTGCGGGACTTGGACTTTTGACAGCAATTTCGGCTTCACTTTGCTGCATTACACCTGTTTTGGCTTTATTGGCGGGGACAAGTGGACTTGCTTCGGCTTTTTCTTGGCTTGACCCTTTGCGACCGTATTTAATCGGCTTGACAGTTTTGGTGCTTGGATTTGCTTGGTATCAAAAACTGAAACCACAAAAACAAATGGACTGCGACTGCGACACGACAGAAAAAACACCTTTCATTCAGACAAAGAAATTTTTGGGTATCGTGACAGTTTTTGCAGGACTTATGCTTGCGTTCCCAACCTATGCTCACGTTTTTTTTCCAAAGACAGAAAATACAACAATCATAACAGACCAATCAAAAATCCAGACAGCAGAATTTAAAATAAACGGAATGACTTGTTCAGGTTGCGAAGAACACGTAAACCTTGAAGTAAATAAGTTAACAGGCATAATCAAGACGACTGTTTCATACGAAAACGGAAACGCAATCATTGAATTTGACCAAGCCCAAACCGACATTGAAGAAATAGAAAAAGCCATTGAAAAGACAGGTTATTCGGTAACTGAAAAGAAAGAAATTAAATGAACATAATATTACAATCAACAATCACTTGCCCCGACTGCGGACATAAGAAAGAAGAAACAATGCCGACAGACGCTTGCCAATACTTTTACGAGTGTGAGAACTGCAACAAAGTATTAAAGCCAAAACAAGGAGACTGTTGTGTTTATTGTAGTTACGGGACAGTAAAATGTCCGCCAATCCAAGCCGGGACAAATTGCTGTAAATGAAAATGAAACGACTGACAGAAATAGAAAGCCGACCGCATAACAGCACCTACCCAAAAGTGGCGGTTCAGTGGTTCAATCAAGCTTTGTGCTTCTATCAAAGTTTGTGCTTGGTTGACAGTGAAGTGCTTCGAAATCGCCACCTTCGGGTAGCTGCAAAACGTCAAACTGTCTAAAAACTAACCTTCATTTGTTCATTACTTTTCAAAACTAATTTACATTAGTTGCAGCATTGTTTTTATCTTTAGACATGCAATTTATACAAGGTAAAAATCGAACTCAAAGCGTTCTGTTTCCAGAGTCGTTGGATCAGATTGTTGAGCAGGATAACGAAGTACGGATTATAGATCTTTTTGTGGAGAGCATAAACCTGAGTGATTTTAAGTTTGAAATTAAAACCACCATCGAAGGTCGCCCTGCTTATCACCCTAAGGATTTGTTAAAGCTGTATGTTTATGGTTATCTGAACAGCATTCGCTCCAGCCGGGTGTTGGAAAAAGAATGCAAACGCAACATAGAAGTAAAATGGTTGATGAAGGAACTTGTTCCTGATCACAATACAATTTCAAACTTCAGACGCGATAATGAAAAAGCTATTCGTAAAGTGTTTCGTTATACGGTAAGTCTGGCCAAGCATTTTGATTTGATTGGCGGCAAATTAGTGGCTGGTGACAGCACCAAGTTACGTGCTCAGAACAGCAAGAAGAATAATTTCACTCCAAAGAAAATCGAAAAACATATTGCCTACATTGATAACAAATTAAACGAGTATAACAATGCTCTGGCTGCTGCCGATGATGATAACAAACAAATTATCGATAAGGAAATAGAAAAGCATACCAAGCGTAAGTTGAATTACCAAGCGATGCAACGGGAATTAGAAACAACCGGTGAGGTACAAATTTCCACATCTGATCCTGAGAGTCGCCAGCTCATTACCCGCAACAACATTACAGAAGTAGCCTATAATGTGCAAACGGTGGTGGATGCTAAGCACTGCATTCCGATTGATTATAAAGTCACTAATGAGAACGACAGTAAGGCGATGGGAGGCATGCTCAGAAGAAGCAAAGTGATATTACAAAGTAATGAATTTACAGCATTATACGACAAAGGATATCATACAGGAAGTGAATTTAAAATGGCTCACGATCTTGGCATTGAAGTGATGGTAGCCATACCGTTAGTAGCATCTCATGCACCGGATATCAATTACGATGTATCCAATTTTATATATGATAAAAAAGCAGATACGTTTACTTGTCCGCAGCAGCAAGTTTTAGCAAGCAATGGAAGCTGGTATAAACGTGATCGAGGTAAGTCGATAGTGATGGTGAAACATTACAAAACAGGTGCTTGCCAAACGTGTCCGGTGAACAGTTTATGTACAAAGAATAAAGAGGGTCGATTGATAGAACGTAGTGAATATGCAAATTACATTGAGCAAAACAAACTAAATATCGAAGCCCATCCACAGATCTACAAAAAGCGACAAGCCATAGTTGAGCATCCTTATGGAGTTTTGAAAAGACAGTGGGGCTTCTACTATATTATGACCAAAAGAGGAAAAAAGCGGGCCAGTTCCGATGTTGGTTTTATGTTCATCGCCTACAACCTGCGCCGAATCATGAATATTTTGAGCCAAGAAGTGCTAAAAAAGTTCCTGGGAGAACTTTGCCTATTATTTTTTGGAATTTTCGACTCATTGAAAGCCATAAGCTTCAAAATAAGGGGGTTACTTTTTCCCAACTTAAACTTTCAACTTCAAAATTAACGTTTGGTAAATCGACTTGGAATGAGCTATATTTGTGAGGTGGCGGGAGTTTTTAGACGGACTGACGTTAGCGGTAATGGTTACGAACATTTATAAAAAAGTAATGGATACGATTGACCAATGCAAATAAAAAAATTAATTATCATATTCCTTTTATTAACAATTTCTAATTCTCTAGTTGCTCAGTCAATCGACTCAGAAATAGAGCGCATGAAAATTATAAAAGGACGCATAATTGATGGAAGAAGTGGTGAAGCATTGCCACTCGTGTTAGTAACGCTTTTCTTTTCTGAAATTGAATATAAAAGTGCAAGGGCAGACTTTGAGGGGTATTTTTATATCCATATTCCACAAGACAAAATAATTAATGACAAATCAACTCTTGAATTTATAATTTTTGGTTACAATAAACTATTGATGGATATTCATTTTGACAAAATAAATAGTATGACTGTTAGTATGACTGCTGATTCTAGTGGACAAATAACAAAAGAAGAATACGAGAGACTTTGTATAGAAAGATATGAATACGGAGAGTAGGTCGTCAAAACCACTACCGCTAACATTTAGCCGAGTAGACGAAAAAGCCCTAAGCAAAAGCCCCGTGTGTGTGCGGGGCTTTTTTGTTCTATTCGGTGTTGACTGAAACCTGACTGCTAGGGTACAAAGTAGACCGGAAATTATTTTATCAATTTACTATAAGGAGATTATTTTTGATCGATTGGTGTGTGAATGTTTTCAAAATAGTAGTCGATGGAACATTTTAAATGGGTTCATGTGTTATAAAGTGGTTGGAGAAGATGCATAATTCGTAACATGGCACTACCAATTCACACGACAACGTGTCGTTCAAAAAAATATATATGCTACACCGTTATCGTTTTAGTCGGATGGGATTTTGCCGGATTGCAGGAGCACGAGACGTCCTTTTTTACAACCGGGACAGCGCATAGGATCACGCCCGGTACGTTCGATCATTCGTTGGAGGAAAGGTATTTTAGTGAGAGGAGTATGTTGGGGTACTTGCATTTTTTGCAGAATGCGGTTCACACGAATTTTGCGTTGGTTGTTGCCTAGGTACCCATAGTGCCGTATTTTAACAAAACGAAAGGGTAGAAGATGCTGCTCGAACCGACGAATGAACTCAGGAGCATTCAAGGTCATCACTTTCTGTTTTGATTTGTCAGCATAATCCTTGTAAGTGAACGTTACATCACCCACATCATCCACCTCTTTGATTCGGTGATTGCTGATGGCTACTTTGTGGGTATACCTTCCCAGATACTCCATCACCTGGAGCGGTCCACCAAAAGGTTGTTTAGCATGTACGATCCATTTTGTTGCAAATAAGTTGTTTAGTAAACCTTTCCAGTTGAGCTCTTGTTCATGAGTAAGTTTTAGCTTTTGTTTTTCACGCAGTTTGCGAAGTTGTTTAAGGAAGTACGCTTTGTAGACTTTCTCCATGGCTTGTATAGGAAACAATACCCCATACTTTGCTTTTTTGGCCGCGATCCACTGATCATCCGCCGTAGCGCCACCACCACTTACAATACAATGCAGGTGCGGATGAAAACTGAGCGTTTGTCCCCAGGTATGCAGCACGGCGATGATTCCGGGTTTAGCGCCCATATATTTTTCATCATCTGCAAAACGAAGTAACGTATAAGAGGCAGCATCAAAGAGTAAATCGAACAATTGCTTTCGGTTGCCCATCACCAGAGGGTTTAACTCATGAGGCAGTGTAAATACCACATGGTAATATTTACAGGGCAAGAGTTCTTTGAGCCGGGACTCGATCCACTCTTCTTTTTTGGAGTTGCCGCAATTGGGACAATGTCGGTTGCGACAACTGTGATATATTACTTGCGTGTATTCGCACCCGTTAGCATTGCATGCGGTGTGGTGGTAACCCATCGCAGCAGTACGACACTGTTCAATTTTACTCAACGTGCGCACGGCGCCTACTCCAACATGAGCAGGCCACGACGGATACTTTTGCAATACGAGTTGAACAGAGGCGTGCGGGCGACCTACTTGACAGGCGGCTGACATAGCGAGCTCTGATTAACAGGAATATACTCCAGCGGATTTTTCTTGTGCAAGGCATCCAGCGGACTGACCAGTCCATATCGCTTTTTACTTTGCAGATGCAGGTAAATCATGGTGGTTTCGATCTTGCTATGACCTAGTAGCTCCTTGATGGTGTGGATATCGGAACCGTTGTCGAGCATGTGGGTGGCAAAGGAATGGCGGAGGGTATGCGTATTGTATCCCAGATGAGCCAGATTGGCTTTGACCATGCATTGATGTAAGGCGTGTTGAATGCTGCGCACATGCATGGGTTGGGAAGGAGTTTGTCCTTCAAAAAGAAAGGTAACAGGCCGATGTTTCAGAAAATAACTGCGCAGGGTATTTAAACACGAATGCGACAAAATGGTAAAGCGATCTTTGCGACCTTTTCCCTGAATGATTTTAATGCGCATGTTTTTGGAATCGATGTTAACGAGCATTAACTTACTGCATTCCTCTAGTCGAATACCACTGGAATAGAACAACTCCACCAGCGCGCGTTGCTTAATCGATTCACAGGCACCTAGTAGCACTAACATCTCCTCCTCACTCATTACATTGGGCAGTTTAAACTCCTTTTTAGGATAGAGTTTAGAGGGTAATTCGTAAGGTTTTTTTAAGATCTGTTTGTAAAAGAAGGATAAGCTTTGGGCCACACTGCGGCACTTGGCATGACTTGCGTTGAAGGTCTTTTTGAGGTACAAAATATACGCTTCAATCTGCTGCTGAGTGATCGAACCCGGGTCACAATCAGGATAATACTCGAACAGAAATCGGGCTTCCCTCACATAATTACGAATACTCATCACCGAGTAGTTCCCGATGGACATGGTGCCTGCAAGTTGCTCGAGGTATCCCTGAGCAGCCTCATTTAATTTTTTTTTAGTTTCATGTTGTTATTTGTTTATATTTGTTGAAACATAAACAAAAATTCCCGAACCGAAGGGAGGGTTTCAGTTCAACAGGCAGTTGGACGCCAGGGCCGGCTGGTGCTATTTGTTTTTTTATTAAATTGGCAGCCGGCCCCGTCGCCAACTGCCAAACCGTTATGCGCAATAATTAATTTATGAATGATAATGTACCTATTCGAGATTTTATCTTCCCTTTAATTAAAGCCCGGACTCTCGATGAAGAGTTTGAATATGAAGAATTAATTGGAACTGGGTTCTTAATTGGAAATCGCGGATTTGCAATCACTGCAGCCCATGTGGTTGAGCAATTAATGGAAGGAGATAGAAATCTGGAAAATATTCAAGCCATTTTCGCTGATGACACCAAATGGTTTGGATATTCAATTGAATGTTATGAAAAACATGAAACGGAAGATGTAGCTATTATCAAATTAAAGAACTTTAAAAGAGATTCATTTCTTAAAGTATTGTGCGACAAACAACATGCTGCAATTGAATATCATTGTTGGGGGTATCCTCGTGATGTGGCGAAAGAACTCCAAAAGCTTGATGAAAATGCTATGGAACGACCTGATTTAATATTTACACAAGGGTATATCAGAAGAAGAATTAGTGGTCCATTATATCCAACGATATTGTTTAGAGGTGTCGAATTTTACGAATTAAGTGAAACTGTAGGTCAAGGCAATTCCGGTGGTCCAATAATTTTAAAAAGTCCACCATATGGTAAAGTAATAGGATTATATATTGGTGAAAAAGAACAAGGGAATATTGGTTATGCTGTAAGAGCAGAAGCATTTGCAAATTGGTCTCCAAAAATTCTTGAAAAGACTATTATTGAAGAGTGTGGATAGCTACTCGTAAAACGTCAGCTCAATAGCTGTTTGTAAATAGGCAATATCCTACCTTTTGCGCTACTTGCCTAATATTCATCGCATTAGAAAATAATTCATATTAGCGAATTACATGCAAATAGTTTGCTAATTTTTCATTTATTTTAAAAATAGAGCTTATATTTGCAGAATAATTGCAAATAACCAATACTAAATGATTGTCCAATTCTCAGTTAAAAATTATAGGTCGTTTAAAGACAACTCCATTCTAAATCTTGTTGCATCAAATTACGACAAGAATACTCGTGAAGATTTGAACATATTTAACGTCAGCAAGTATAAATTGCGACTATTGAAAAGTGCAGTTATATATGGTGCTAACGCAAGTGGAAAAAGTAAATATCTGGAAGCATTAATGTTTATGAGACAATTTGCTTTGAATTCTTCTAAGAATACGCAACAAGGTGAACCTATTGCAACAGAACCTTTTCGTTTGAGTTCTTCAACTTTAAAAGAGGGTAGTGAATTTGAAATCATATTTCTCTTGAAGAGTGAATTATATAGATATGGATTTGAAGTAAGTAATAAAAAGGTTAATGCTGAATGGCTCTATCAAAAAAGTAAATCAAAAGAAATAGAATTGTTTTATCGAGAGTTTCAAGAAATTAAAACAAATGATATAAAAATTCCTAAAGCTAAAACATTGATTAAAGAGCAGCTGATAAGAGATAATGCATTATTTCTATCCGTACTTGCACAGTTTAATGACAAACAAGCTGAATTAATATTGGAATGGTTTCAAAATCTAAAAACTATCTCTGGTTTAAAAGAAGAAGGGTATCTAAATGATACTATGAAAATGTCACAAGATAATAAACATAAAGAAAGAA
Organism: uncultured Bacteroidota bacterium; assembly: GCA_963814475.1. Classification (GTDB taxonomy): domain Bacteria; phylum Bacteroidota; class Bacteroidia; order AKYH767-A; family OLB10; genus JADKJB01. Next base: position 11,328 of record CAWFDA010000024.1, read on the forward strand.
TTTTATCATTTTTAAAGAATGCAGATATCGGGATAGAAGATTTCAAATTAAAAAAGTATGCATTTAATAATTTCGAAGAAGAAATTGAAAAAATGGAAGGGAATGAAAAACTAGATAATGAATTGAAAAGTGCATTGAAAGGCTTAAACTCATACTTTATGAGAACTTCGAAAGAAGAGAATAGAGAAGTATTTACCGATGTTATTATGTATCATAAACAATTTAATTCAAAAGGTAAATCAATTGGAAATGTTGAGTTTTCTTTAAAAGAGGATGAATCTTCCGGTACACGGAAGTATTTTGCAATGATTGGACAAATTATACAGGTAATTGAAACAGGTAGTGTTTTAGTAGTAGATGAATTAGATTCAAAATTACATCCAAATCTAGTTTGCAGAATTGTTTCACTTTTCAATTCAAAAAAAAGTAATCCACATAATGCGCAAATAATTTTTAATACACATGACACCAACCTCTTAAGTTCAGGATTATTTAGAAGAGATCAAATTTGGTTTACAAAACGGGACAACTTTGGGGCATCAATATTATATTCATTAGCTGATTTCAAAACTGATGAAGTCCGAAAAAATGAAGCTTTTGAAGAAAACTACATAAGGGGAAAGTATGGTGCCGTTCCTTTTCTTTCAGAATTTGATTATTTTATTTAACGATTTCCTGAACTGCATATGAAAGAAAAGGAATTAAAGAAGAGCAAAAGGGAAATAAGAATCGAAATCGTTTTTCAGAAACGAAGTTTAAGCGTCAAACAAATTCTTCACTTGAAAGGACGCCACCCAGTCTTCAAGAAAATCCATTGTATTTGATCTACTGTGAAGGCAAAAATACTGAACCTTCATATTTTAAGAAATTTAAACTCTCTACAGTCACAATCGAATCATTTGGTGAAGGGAAAAATACACTAACACTTGTGGAAAGGGCTAAACAGTTAGCAGATGAAGCTGAGAAGCAAAATAGGGAGTATGATAAAATCTGGTGTGTGTTTGATGCAGACCCTAAACCAGATAACCCTAATCAATTAAAAAATTTTAATGCAGCAATTCAGAAGGCTCAAAAATACGGATTTGGAGTAGCATATTCTAATCAAGCATTTGAATACTGGTTACTATTGCATTTTGAAGACCATCAGGGTGGTGCAATGAATAGGAATTTATATGGTGATAAGCTTAATTCTTATTTGCATAAACTTGGTATTGTTTACGAACATAATGGGAATAAAAATGTTAATACAGACTTATTTGAAATTCTAATGGAAATTGTAAAAACAGATAGAAATGGAAATAATTTTTCACGATCAGATATCGCGTGTATAAGAGCGGAAAAAATATTTAACCGGCTAGATCATACTAATCCTGGAAAAGAAGAATCTTCAACTTCAGTTTTTCAACTTGTTAAGGAGATTAAGAGCTTCATTTGAATACAGTTCGGACCTACTGCGCATAACAGCCGGTCTTGCGCAAGGCCGGCCTGAAGTTTTTTACTTTTATTAAATTGGTCCACCGAAACGGGAAAAACCTCCCGCTTCTGTGGACAAGGTAGGCCAGCCCTGCGCAAACCGGCGGAACGTGTGTGTCCTGAATCAGGACAATCCAAATATTGAATTGAAAAGAATGCTGTACAAAAGATGGAAGACAGACTTTAGAGATGGGAAAACGAAAGCGCGGAGTCCAAGCGAACTGAATGGCTGGAATACCTATATCAAAATCTGAACGGCCTTCCAAAGACGACTTTCAGGAGTAGTCTTCAAACCACCTTATGCTGCATGGATGGAAACATCCTTTGTGGTGAACGATAAGGAAAAACGGGAGCATAAGACTCTTGTAGTTGTGTGATACGGAGCTGAAGAAATTAAATCAGCTGAATGAAGCCTCGTAAGCGGTTAGACAGTGCTGAAAGTAGACGGTTACGTTTGCGGCTACGACAAACAAAAAGTGTAAGGGAGACCTGATTTCTGTTTGCATAGCACTCGGGGTAAAGCAGGCAGGACTGTATCACAGGCTTTTGTACGGAACAGGAGAAGTCGATACTGTACTGGTAACCAAGAATACGGGAAACAGTCATACAAGGATAGTATGAGATATCGGTGGCAGACTAAGCTCGTAGTAGTGATGAAGTTTCTGAAAGGAAATGGAGCGAAGGGCTTAGCTTGTTTAGTATTTCAATAATTTACAACCAGCAGCAATGGGATGATTGACTATTATGAAATAAAATCACAACCAATTACCAGAGTGATGGTATGGCAGGCATACAAGAAAGTACGCGCCAACAAAGGAAGTCGGGGCATAGACGATATGACTTGGCAATGGTTGGATAAAGAACCAGACGTAACCGAACTATATCAAACTATGGAACCGTCTAACTTCTGGCAGTTATTTTCCAAAGCCAGTAAAAGAAGTACCCATTCCAAAGAAGAAAGGCGGGAGAGCGTAAATTAGGCATTCCAACACTAATAGACCGTATCGCTCAACAAGTAGTCAGAAACACATTTAGAACGAATAGTAGAACCACGTTTTCACAACAGTTCGTTTGGCTATCGACCATCGAAGAAATTGTCATCAGGCGGTAGCGCAATCATGCAAGAATTGCTTTCAACCATGACTTTGCTATTGACCTAGACATCAAAGGATTCTTCGACACAATTGACCATGAGATTGCTGCATGAAAGCGGTAGCGTTTTACTGTCAAGGACAAATGGGTTTTGCTATACGTCGAACGGTGGCTCAAAGCAGGAATCGTGCAACAGGACGGCAAGTATATAGACCGACTAACAGGCACTCCGCAGGGAGGTGTAATTAGTCCGCTACTGGCAAATATCTTTTTGCATGTAAGTTTTGACAAATGGATGGATAAAAACCATCCTGAAAAGCCATTTGAACGTTATGCAGATGATGTGTGGTGCATTGCAAAACGGAGAAACAAGCGATATTTGTTTTAAAACAAATTGACGCAACGACTTCAGTAATTGCAAACTTAGGACTACATCCTGATCAAAACCAGAATTGTGAATCTTGCGAGGAATAGCGGAAAAGAAATACCCGAAAGAGTTATGATTTTCTGGGATTCACGATCCGACCACACTGGTGTAAGATAAATGGAGACAGCTGATGCTTATGCCAGGCATTTTCATAAGCGGGAAATCGGAGACTGCCGTACTTGGACAAATTGAGGGCAAATGCACATTCACAAGCGCCGAGTACCTATTGAAGAATTAGCGCAAAGATTTAGACCTATTCTTCAGGGAATAATGAATTACTACGGCAAGTTTTCAACAGGGCATCATCGGTACATCTGGAATCAGACTAAATGCAAGATTGCTTAAATGGGTAAAATGGGAGAAGGGGCTATACAAAATGGCATCTTTACGATGGCTAAGGAAAAAGTATAAGGAATCCCTTTACTTTTTCCACACTGGAAATTGGTACATCCATAAAGTATTCATACTTTGGTGATTCAAACAAGAAGAGCCGTGTGAATCGAGAGGTTCAAGCACGGTTCTGTGGGAACGTGAGGGTGAAATTCCCTCGCGTGACCCGATCAGGTTGTGAAAAAACTACCTTTTCCTACACTTTCTTTAAAACGCATTCGAAAAATTATTTTACTGAAGCATTATAACGTTGTAAGCGCATGCGAAAATCAGGCTGCCATTTTATTCCAATAAATAGTTGTGCGACAAATCGCTTTTAAATGCCTTGTAAATCCCACAAAAAGCCACTCCTTGCGGTATTTTGGCTTCCAGTTTATGAGTTGTTGCATTAAATCTTCAAAATCGAGTATGTTTAAGGTTCGCTTGATGTTGTAACTTAACATAATCAAACTCCATTCACCATTTACTTTTTCAAGTCCTATAAGGTTGGTATAATAGTAGCCCCACTTTCGTTTTATTGTTCCAAATATATGTTCGTTTATTTCCTGTCGTTTGCGATATAGCTTTGCGTTCCTTTTGTAATTTTTATTATTCTGTTCTACTGCTGCTGCATATTGACTACGTTCTATTTCTCGTCCACCTTTTTGTCGGCCGGTGCATAAATGTTTCACCGGACAATCTTTGCATTTTGGAGTGCGGTACTTTCTTGATATTGGTAGGAAATTTTATCCTCTCGTTTTTTCGTATGCCAGGTGCCAAAAGTTCTAGAGTTTGTCCGGCAGGACATGTATAGGTGTCGTGTTGTTCTATTGTATTGAAACTGGTCTACTAAGGTATGCTTTGGTGGTTCCAAAGGGATTACTGTTTACTAGATTCCTGTTGCGCAACAATAGTTTTTAAATCATTATTCTGACAAGTTTCAATTTCTCGAGCATTGTGATAACCCTTATCGGCGAGCAATGTAAAAGATTGTTTGGAAAGATTATTTTTAGCTTCCAGTGCAAAGGATGATAACGCATTGCGATCGTTCCGATTAATGGTGTGAGTGGCAACAATTAGATTATACTTATCATCAACAGCAGCTTGGGTATTGTAACAAACCTCCACCACTTGACCTTGCACTAACAAACTTCTACTATCAGGATCAGTGGTACTAATTTGTGGTTCTCCACTTGCAATTAACTCCTCATGTAGGTGTTCGTACTTAATTTGATTTTTATTTAGCCGATCAAGTTTTGATTCAATTTCTGATATAGTACCGGCATCCTCCTCCATATCGAGTTCATCCATTTGATTAAGATACTCGACTGTTTTTTCTTCAATATACTTGAAATGCCTCTCTAACTTTTTAGCTGTATAATTATTTTTCTTACCGTTATGTGCTCTTGATTTTGTTCCATCAATGGCAATAGTTTTTCCTCCAATTAAATTGGCCTCACTTAAGAACGAAACAAACAACTTAAACATATTCCGGAGGGCTTTCCCATTTACTTTTCTAAAATCGGCTATGCTGTGATAATTAGGAACCAGTTTTCCGCACAGCCATTGCATCTCAATATTCCGGTGGCACTCTTTCTCAAGACGACGAGAGGAGCGTATGCCGTTCTGATAACCATACAAATAAATCTTTAAAAATAGTTTGGGCTCAAAAGAGGGTCGGCCCTCCGTCTGAATCTCTTTAACAATAAATCCCAACTTTTCTAATTTTAATTTATTTACAAAGGCATCCAAGAAACGAACGGGATCGTGAGCCGAAATTTGCTCTTCCAGTGAGCCAAAGGAGAGCTGGTGTCGGTCGTAAGGGAGAATATGTTGCATTTGTTATTTGTTTGACTCAAATTTACACAGTATTCTGCCACTTTTTTTAAATAATTATTAGAATTAATGAACAATCAATTGAGGAAATTAGTATTTTCACAGTCTGACGTTAGCGGCAATGCCGGTTTAAATGACAATAATAGTAATTAATTAATATGTTTAAGTTCTATTGGTATATCAGCGCTATGATGAAATGATTAATAATAAGTATAATACAAAATTCAATGGTTAAAGTAAAGATGTATCGATTACTTTGTATCTTAACTAATCTAGTTATGATCAATACTTCAGGATATTGTCAGAATCAATATAATGTTTGGTATTTCGGAGATCACGCAGGCGTTGATTTTAATTCCGGTATTCCAGTGGCTTTAAATAATAGTGCAATGTTTGCGTTCGAAGGCTGTGCAGGCATATGTGATTCTTCAGGAAATATTATGTTTTATACGAATGGAGGAGATCTCAATTCGTATGCGGGAGGAGTATGGAACCGCAATAATGTTTTAATGCCAAATGGTGATTTAAATGGATTCAGTGGTTGCCAAAGTTCGGATCAATCATCCTTGATTATTCCCTTTCCAGGAACAACTAATCTCTTTTATTTATTCACACTTGATTGTTCCGAAGATGCTTTTGGCGGTGGGTTTCGATACTCGATAATTGACATGAACCTTGATGCCGGCAATGGAGACATTACTATTAAGGATACATTGGTAGAAAATGGCATGAGCGAATCAATGTGTGGAGTAGTACATTCAAATGGCAATGATTTTTGGGTATTAGTTCACAGTAATAGCACAAACGAATTCAAAGCCTTCTTGGTCAACTCGTCAGGCATTCAGCCACCCGTTTCTTCTTTAATTGGGCCAGGGTCATGTGGTATTTGTCAATTAAAAGCCAACGCATATGGTACACAAATTTGCTTAGCAGCTTGTTCTGGTTCCTTCCTGTTTAATTTTAATAACTCGACTGGAGTTGTTTCGAATCAGGTAAACTTAAATGTAAATGGTGGTTTTGGAAGTTCATTTTCTCCGAATGGAAACATCTTATATCTCTTAGATGGAACCGCATTTCCTTTTAAGTTGGTTCAATTTGATTTAACCGCTTCAAACATATCTTCTACATACTTGGTTATTAGTTCACTCACTACCTATGGCGAAGGGCTGATGCTGGCACATGATTGCAAAATTTATATGCCAGCGAGTGGAACTCATTACCTTCATGTGATAAGCGATCCGGATGTTTTAGGAATTGGCTGTAGCTTTACTACTAATGCCGTTTATTTGGGGAATTCATTTAGCAAATACGAACCACCTAATAATATTGATGGGTTATTTGCATCAACCTGTTTAATAAATGGCTACCAGAATCAATATTCGCAATCATTTACTGTTTATCCAAACCCTGCTCACAATTTTATTTACATTCATAGTAATACAAATAATAATTTGAAAGTTAAAATTTCTGATATAAGCGGACAAATATTAAGTAGTGGTATCTATAATAATGCTCAGCTAATAAAAATCAACATAAATAATTTTGAATCAGGTATCTATTTTTTGATAATTGTTGAAGACCAAATTGTTTATACCCGAAAATTATTTATCGAATAATTCATGATTGCAATGGTTAATATTTAATTTATCAAATCATTAGGTTAATTTAGGCATTATATAATATCCATTTAATGAAAATAAATTAGTATATAAATTGATACTCGTAAATATTTAGATTGCACATGCCGCTAACATAAAAATTAATAGCAACAATTCTTTGAAGGGTAGTTTCCGTTCTTTAAGTTTGTGCAAGTAATAAGCGTCCTGCGTTTTGCAAAAAGCTTGCGCCGGATCGTTGCGGATTGTTGGAGATTTTAATTGGCGCAATCTTTTTGCTGAGAGAGTTCTGCTATTTAATCCCTTCAAATTATTACTGCTTTAATTCCTTGTGCGTTATGGGCAATAAAAACTAAACATGAAGAATTTATTAATAGTCGCCTTGGCAATTATTTCATGTAACCAAGCCGAAGCATGAAAATCCTTTTGTTAAGCACCCTGATTTTATTGATGGGGAAATTATATGGCCAAAACCATGAGTTGGGAATCGAACTGGGCGCAGGGCAAACTATTATTGATAGGCATTCAACTTTTTTTATTCCTCCTTTACTTCAGGAAGAAGACAAATTCCGAAGGATAGGTGTTAACTATACTTATACCCCCGACAGTGCAGGATTTAGTTTGAAATCAGGAGTAATGTTTGATCAGAGGAATTCACATGGTACCGTTTTTGATTACCTCCGTTTACCCGTTGGAATTGAATTTCATCCCGGAAATAAAATACAATTAATTCTTGGCCTCGGTATTTACGGTAGTGTCTTATTATCCATAACAGATCGTACCACATACTACAATTATAATCCAGATGAATTTACTGCGTTTCAGATAGGAGGCAGTTATAGTGGAGGAATTGGGTTTCAACTGTCAAAAATGATAAACGTATCTGCTCAATATCAAAAAAATTTCGATATTTATGCGAATGTATGAAGAAGATAGACACTCCCCTGGTGGAATACCATATTCGTTTAATATCCGTGGATTTGAAGGATTTTTAAAAATTGGGGTTAAATGCAAAATCTTTAATTAGCCAGTACCTAATCACTTGGAGAGAAATCATGATTTTATTTGATAAAATTTTTATCTCTAGGGACTAAACGTTCAATTGAACCATTCAATATTGATTCTTATATTTCTAATTCTAAATCAGAATTAAAGGCATATTGGACATACACTGAATGAAATCATACTTAGAACCTGATATCCGAAGAATTTTACTGCCACTTACAAACTTGTTTACAACAGGTGGGCATGTTTCTTTTTAATTATTATCTTTGGTATGCCCGCCCTGCGGCAATGGCGAACCGTGGAGTGTCTTGAATCACCTTCGTTTTATTGAAGGTGAATGCTGTGTAAAACATGCCTGCCTGCAGCAATCAGGGAAGACTTTAAGAGGAGATAGAACGAAAACTCAGCCGAGCGAACTGAGCAAAGAATCACCATCAACAGGCGAAAGAAATGAACTTCCGCTGACGCTTGTCAAAGCCTGTCCCGACGAACGTCGGGAAAGAGTTAGCAAACCACCTTAAAGTGCCTTGAAAGGAAACCTTCTTTGTGCTGAACGTTAAGGAAAAACGAGAACAGCGATTCTTGTAGGTGATTATAGTCGAGCTGAATAAATTGAATCTCCTATTAAGCCTCGTAAGCGGAATAGACGATGTAGAAAACACTCTCTCACGTTTAGAGTGCAAAAAAAATGTGGAGGACAACCTGCCTGCTAGCCAAACGGCTAGTTCGGCAGGCAGGTGTGGGAAAGTAGGGGTGAAATTCCCCTGCGTGACCCGATTAGGCGTCATTGTAGAGCAACACCTTACAAACAGACACTTTTGGAAAAATATTACAAAACTAAAAAAAGTAACACAATGAAAAAATATACACTTAAATTTTTGACCACATTAGTGATAGTGAGTCTTATGGGTTGTGGAAACTCCCAACAGAATTCAAACAATAACAATAAAACAGATACAACTTCTAACCTAACTTTGACAAACAAAACCGATATGATTAAACATAAAATAACACCAAGCATTTGGGTTGAGACGACAGATGCCAAAGCAGTAGTGGATTACTATTTATCAATATTTAAAGATGGTAAATTAAAAGAGCATCACAAATATAAAAATCCACCGGAGGCAGGTGGAGGTGACTTTGAAACTGCCATTATTGAAATTGCAGATATGGAATTAAGTATTTTAGCAGCAGGCCCATTTTTTAAATTTAATGAATCAGTTTCGTTTGTCATTAACTGCAAAGACCAAGCAGAAGTAGATTATTATTGGAATGCCATAACTGCAAACGGAGGACAAGAAAGTTCTTGTGGGTGGTGTAAAGACAAATATGGCTTATCGTGGCAGGTTGTTCCTGTTGAATATTTTGACCTTATTAACAGCAACGACCCAATCGTAAGAGAAAAAGCGATGAAAAATACACTTAAACAGAAAAAGTTAATACTATCAGAACTTAAATAAAATTAAAAGAAAAGTCTCAAATTTTAAAGAAATGGAAATAGCATCTCAAATAAAAGAGTTAATTAAAAGCCAAGTCGAGCCAAAACAGAGTGAAATGCAAGAATTACACAATCTCATTCTTAAATTGATGCCAAACTCTAAACTATGGTATTTTGACGGTAAAAATGAAGATGGCAAACAAGTAGCCCACCCAACTATTGGTTATGGTAATTACACGATAACGTATAAAGACGGAAGCACTAAAGAATTTTTCAGAATTGGGTTATTGGCTAATCCGAATGGACTTGCAGTTCATATAATGGGTATGGAGGATAAAAAATTCTTAATAGACACATACAGTAAAACAATAGGCAAAGCAAAAGTTGGTAGTTATGGTATCGTATTTAAGTCGATAAAAGAAATTAATTTAGAAATACTGACAGAAGCAATTCGACATAGGGCTGAAACCAATAATTAAAAATAACGAACGCCTAACAACACCTCCTAAGTAAAGCAGTTTATTGTGCTACGAAATCGCCAACTTCTTGTAGCTGCCAAACGTGATGCCTCATACTAAAACGACCGTAATCAAAACGAAATTGACAACAAAAAATAGACATATCGTAAAGACACTCGGTTCGGCAATTGACATAAACGGACTACCTGAAACTATTTGGAATAACATAACCAATGTAAAAATTGAACAGTTTTCTGACCCGACACTTTTCAAACTTCTTGACATTCCCAAGCCGTTAAGGGCAGAAATTGTTTCAGAAGGACAAGGGGGCAGAAGAATTGCATACTTCGACAGTGGGAAAAAGTTCATACAAAAAATATTGGTATGGAAGCCTTTGACAGAATATTCATTTTCATTCAACCCTGAAAAAGGTTTCAAAGTTTTGTACTTTTTTGAACTTTCCGAAGGAGTTTTTCAAATCCCAAATGGAGCTTATAATTTAACAACAACAGGACAAACAACCAGATTAAAACTTACAACAACTTATAGTATTGACAGAAGACTATATTTTTTATTCAATATTCCTGCAAGATTAATCCTTAAAGCGTTTCAACGCTATTTGTTGACTTCAATAAAAAAAAACTCTGAATAAGTGGAAGGAATAAAATTTACAGAGACAATCATAATTGACGACAATGCTGAAATGGTTTTTGATTTCACGCAAGACTACAGCAATCGACTTAAATGGGACACATTTTTAAAAAGAGCTGATCTTATTGACGGGGCATTAAATGCTGACAAAGGTGTTAAAGCATATTGTGTTGCAAAAAATGGTATTGGTATGGTGACAGAATACGTCACATTCAACAGACCAAAAGTGACAGCTATCAAAATGACAAAGGGGCCTTACTTGTTCAAATCATTTTTAGGTTCGTGGACATTTAAAGAATTGCCTGATAATAAAACAGAAGTGATTTTTTTATATTCGTTCTCGCTTAAGTTTCCATTTAACCTATTGACAAAGTTTATAAAAAACAACTTGCAGTCAAATGTGAAACAGCGATTAATTGATCTCAAAAACAAGATCGAGAATGAAAGCACGAAGACATAGCATCGGTTTGGCAATATGGCGTCTGAAGTGCTTCTATGAAACTTTTGTGCAAGGTTCAACAACAGTAATTCTATAGAACTTTTGTGCTAAAAATCCGCCACATCGCCAAGCCGAAAACGTTAGTGGTCATGGTAACCGCACTATAAAGACAACCTACTTTCTTTGTTGTACTTCGCCTTATAATCTATTGGAGACAAACCCGTTACTCGACTGAAGACTTCTCTGAACGCTTTAGCATCGTTGTAACCCACTTCATACATTATTTCATTCACTGTTTTTCGAGTAGTTTCAAACATCTTTTTGGCAGCTTCATTTTTACTCTTTGCAAATAATCCAGCGGTGTAAAACCTGTTGCTTTTATAAATCTTCGATCAAAATTTCTTCTGCCAATGTTTAGATCTGATGACAATTTTTCGATGGAAATTTTATCTTGGTAGTTTTCTTCAAGAAATTTTTGAGCCATCAAAACTCATCATCATTATGTTTTTTATGTCCGTTGAATATTGAAAATTCGGCTTGTAAATTTCTGTCTAAATCTATTTGAAAATATTTGGCACAATGAATAGCCGTTTGTCTGTCATAAAATTTTTCAACCAAATACATCAACAAATGTAAAAACGAATAGGCACCACCATTGGTGTAAATTCCGTTTTCATCAGTGATTAATTGGTCTGTTTGCAAATTCACATCAGGATACAATTCTTTAAAATTTTCAGTTAAAGCCCAATGAGTAGAACAAGTTTTCCCTGCAAGGATTCCGGAAGAAGCCAACATAAAACTTCCTGCACACATACTTGCGATTTCTGCACCTTGCTTATATTGTTTCGCTACCCAATCTATTAATAGCTTATTGTTTTTAGACGCCGTTTCATAACTACGAATTAAAGATGCAGGAATGATGATAAGATTGGTTTTATCTATTTCATTAATAGCAACTTGATGCTTAATGGAAAGTAAATTGTTATTCAAAAAATCATTTTTTGTAGCACCAACCAACTCAATTTTAAAAATGGCTTTCTCGATTCTTTCTCGCAAAATAATTGTTCGCTTCGCTAAAAACTTGATATGCACCTACAATACAAGCAATTGTACTCATATTGGTTTGTTCATCTGGAACCAGAATGCTCAAATGTTTCATTTCCAATTTTGTGACAAAGTTAAGTAAAACAAATGTCTAAATCAACCCGTTATTATGTCTAAAAGCACCTTATGAAATCACGTTTTAGACATTACCTTTGTAAAATAAAATTTTATTAAAATGATAACAACAGAATTATTTGTAAAAATGGTCATTGACAGATGGAATGGTTCCATTGTTAATTTAAACAAACACTTGAATACATTGACCGATGAGCAATTGCAAAAAGAAATTGCACCAGGCAAAAACAGAGGAACGTATTTGTTGGGACATCTTATTGCTGTTCACGATGATATGTTAATACTGTTGGATATGGGCGAAAAATTATATCCTGAATTATTCGAGCCTTTTATTAAACAAGCCGATAAAGTGGCTACTCAAACGCCAACAGTTGCTGAATTGAGGGAAATGTGGGAAAAACAAAATGCACATTTGCAAGAAAAATTTGAAGAACTAAAACCCGAAGAATGGTTTGAAAAACATACTGCCGTTTCTGAAGAAGATTTTGCAAATGAACCGCATCGCAACAAATTGAACATCATCATTACTAGAACTTCACATTTACAGTACCACACCGGACAAATTGTTTTACTCAATTAAAAATAACAACATATGACAAATCAAAATTTTCAATACAGTTTTACCACTCTCAAAAACACAAACGAAGTCTTTGCACATTTAATTAATCCTAAAAATTGGTGGGTAGGTTTATTTGGCGAAACAATAGAAGGAAAAAGCGAAGAGCGTTAACGATGAATTTTCTTTCAGAGCAGGTGATGGTGTGCATTATTCCAATCAAAAATTAATAGAATTTGTTGCCGACAAAAAAATAGTTTGGTTGGTTACCGAAAGTAATTTATCGTTCTTAAAAAACACCAACGAATGGGCAGGAACAAAAATTTGTTTCGACATTGAAAAAGTTGGCGACAAAACCAAAATAACATTTACACACGATGGTTTAATTCCGCAAATTGAATGTTATGGTGGTTGCTCCAATGCTTGGACACAGTACCTGCAAAATCTTCAAGAATATCTCCAATGAAATATTTAATTCCAACTATTTTAATCATAGCATTGCTTTCTTGTAATAAAAGAATAACAACATCAAATCAAAATACAAAAATGAACAATACATCAAGTAAAAATTATACCACTACAATCTCAGTTGATAAAGACATTTCAAGTGCATTTAATTCCATAAAAAATATCAGAGGTTGGTGGTCGGAAGCAATTGAAGGAAATACAGACAAGGTTGGCGAAACATTCTTTTATCATTATAAAGATGTGCATTTATGCAAAATAAAACTCATTGAAATGGTTGCCGATAATAAATTGGTGTATCAGGTAATAGACAATGAATTTAATTTTACAAAAGACAAAACAGAATGGATTAATACTAAACTCATTTTTGATTTATCGACCGAAGGAAACAAAACCAAAATAGTATTTACGCACGAAGGTTTAGTGCCAGACTACGAATGTTATAATGTTTGCAACGATGCTTGGACAAGCTATATACAAGGAAGTTTGAAAAATTTTATTGAAACAGGAATAGGCAAACCAAACGGAAAAGAAGGTGGCTTGAATGCCGAATTGGTTAAAAAATGGGGATTGCCAAATAAATAAAACAACGATACGCTATCAAGGTATTGCCAAAATGGGGTTTGATGGAAGTATATCAACGGATGAGCTTCTATCAGCTTTTGTGTTATTTTTGTACTGGCAGTTTTCAAATGCCCCCACTTCGTCAATACCCAAACAGTTGGGGCACATGCTGAAACACGGCAGCTATACCTCAATTGACAAAATTAAGCAGGAGTAACATTACAGAAACTAAAATCGAACTTGTTCAATTTAAAAAGTTAATGAAATGAAAACAAAGCAACAAGCGAATGAAATGGAGAATCTTCTAACCCCTCCCTTCAAACAGAGATTTATTCGGCTTGCCCAAAGCGTCATCGCGGTCCAGATATTATTTACCATTGGATGGATCACTGCTGGGTTATTACAGGGGGACGGATATTCCATTGCGCACCATGATATCAGTGACATGGGTGCAAAGACAGCGCCTAACCCATGGATGTATATGTTACCCACGGGCATAACCGGTATCGTGACAATTTGGTTTAGCATCGGAGCATTGCGACCTGTTCTAAAAATCTCAGGTATTCGAAGACCGATTGGTGCCTGGTTCCTCGCTCTCTCGCTTATGGGACTCGACAATTTCAGCGATATGTTCTTCCAACTCGATTGCCGTGCAATTGACCCCGGATGTACACAAGAAGTTGCGGCTGCATCTGTACAAGGTAAACTCCATATTATTGTGGCCTTGGTAAGTGTGTTGTTTACAGTGATAGCACCCTTTGTGTTATCCAGACATATGCGTAATCTTGATGGCTGGAAAGATCTCAAATCGAAAACGATCATTTTTGGAATATTCTTCTTGGTGGCTTTGATTGGTTACATAATTACGGACGGAAGCTATGGCCATGGATACATTCAACGAATCATGTGTCTGATGCTCTCGTTTGGAATAATCGTGCTAGCACTCAGGGTAAATAAGATTGCGTCTTCGTAATTCGGTAAACCTGACCAGACTCTTATGAAAACCTATGACTAGGTTAGGAAATTAGAAACAAAACAAAAGAAGGCACGATGCCCCAACACGGGTTTTGCGTTAGTGGGCGGACAGTGTGAGTATTAGCATTTGAGCAATTAATAAACTTTGGCTTTTCATTAACAGACGGAGAAAAATTTATCGTATTTCAATAATTCATTTCTTAATATGATATCTATCATATTAATATCGAAATATCGATACGACCTTTGTTCATAAATTTATTATGAACCAAACACATATTCACCTACTCATTACGCACCTCCCGATTTTTGGTTCCATATTAGGTGCATTCGTACTCGCTCACGGATTATGGACATGTAGCTACCAAACAAAAATTGCAGCTTATAATCTTTTTATCCTATCTGCCATTGGAGCAGGTATAGCCTATTTTACCGGAGAAGGTGCAGAAGAAAGTGTTGAAAATTTGCCGGGGGTGGTAGAAGCCACTATCAAAACACACGAAGAATTTGCACTATTTGCTTTAATTTCATTAATCATTTTAGGAGTTGCTTCCATCATAGGGCTTTTGCTTACTGTCAGAAAATCTTCTTTGACAAGAACTACAGCATTTGTTATTTTATTTATTTCACTAGTCAGCTTTGGGCTTATTGCCAGAACTGGTTATTTAGGCGGACAAATAAGACATACTGAAATCAATTCTGGTTCCAGTGTCAATGCATTAGAGAATGAAAAAGAAGGTGATAAAGACTAAATAAAAAGTATGAAATTTCCCATTTTTATAAGGCAGGTTTTGCCATTTCTGTTTTTATATTCGTTGATGATTTTTATTACCATTATCATTGATTTTATTCTTCATAATTATCACTTAGTTTTTATAGGTCGGTATCTTGGCTCAATTGGCACTTGTATTATTCTTATTTCGTTTGTTTACTCATTAAGGAAACGAAAAATAATACAGACAGGGTCTCCAAAGGAACTCTTAAAAATGCATGAATATCTTGCATGGATAGGTTCGGTATTAATTCTAGTTCATGCAGGCATTCATTTCAATGCCTTGCTACCTTGGCTTGCAATTTTTATGTTGTTGATTAATGTAGCAAGTGGGTTGGTTGGTAAATTTCTGCTAAAAAATGCAAGTATGTCATTGAGTGCAAGCCGACAAGAATTAATCGCATCAGGAATGACTTTAGAAGAGGCCGATAAGAAACTATTTTTTGACACTATAACAGTTGACGTAATGAAAAAATGGAGAGTAGTTCACTTGCCAATTGCGTTTACGCTGGGTATTCTGTCATTGCTGCATATCATCACCATTTTAATATTTAACTGATGAAAAAGCTGTTTATTCTCCTTTCTGTCGGGCTTGTTATTTTTCTAATCAATCAATTTCCTCATGTAATGATTAATCCCGGTGAATTGTCAAAAGTACATCAAAAACTAAATAACGAATGTCTTGCATGCCATAAACCATTTGGAGGTATTGAAAACGAAAAATGTATCTCCTGCCACAAACCAGCAGACATTGGAAAGGCAGAAGGTGGGAAACAGAACAAAGTATTATTTCATCAACACCTTTCCGGTCAGGAATGCAGTTCCTGCCATGCCGAACATCAGGGAATAGTTCCTGAACATTCTTTGAGCAGTTTTAAACATGATTTGCTCTCAGCCTCTGTCATTAACAATTGCAATAGTTGTCATAATAAACCTGCTGATACTTTACATACACAAGTTCCTGCAAATTGTAATAGTTGCCATCAAACCCAAAGCTGGAAAAGTTCAATTTCATTTAATCACGAAATACTTTTAAATAAAAATAACTGCGCTTCCTGTCATCAAAAACCTAAAGATAATTTTCATGAATTATTGAATGAAAATTGCGATAAATGTCATGGCACAAGTAAGTGGGTGCCATCCACTTTCGACCATTCTGCTTATTTTACATTAGACCAAAATCATAATGCAACTTGTACTACTTGCCATACCAATAACAATTACAGTTCCTTCACCTGCTATGGTTGCCACGAACACTCAGAAAGTAAAATTATCGCTGAACACAACGAGGAAGGGATATACAATATAACTAACTGTGCATCGTGCCACAAAAGCGGCAACGAGCATGACATAGAAAATAACAATAAAGGAGTAAATGAGAATGAAAGAAATAAAATAAAAGATTTTATTAAGTCCAAAGAGAGCAAAGATAAGGAGGATGATTAACAATATTCAAACAGACAAGAAACGGAAAATGATAACAATTGAAAACTACCTCGACAATCATTACATACACCGTAGTAATTGGTTAAGAGCAGCTGTATTGGGAGCAAACGATGGAATAATTTCCATTTCCAGTCTTGCAATAGGTATTTCTGCAGCAAGCTCAACACGGGAACCAATCATTTTAGCTACGGTTGCAGGCCTTGTTGCCGGAGCTTTATCAATGGCTGCTGGTGAATATGTTTCAGTAAGTTCACAAACAGACACAGAAAAAGCAGATATTGAAAGAGAAATAAATGAGCTCAAAGATATGCCGGAAGAAGAGTTGAAAATATTAGCTCAAATCTATGAAAAGAGAGGACTCAAAAAAGAAACAGCCATGCAGGTAGCCATTGAATTGACCGAGAAAGATGCCTTGGGAACACACATCAGAGATGAATTGGGGATAAATGAGATTAGTCAGGCTAACCCTATTCAAGCAGCATTAGCGTCAGGAGCTTCATTTACAGTTGGCGGAGTATTACCTCTTTTGGTTGTACTTTTTCTTCCTTTCAAAGGGATGGAATATTGGTTATATGGCTTCACCATCATCTTTCTCTTTATTTTAGGAACTATGGCTGCAAAAACAGGAGGCTCGAGTATAAAAAAAGCCATTTTACGCATTACTATTTGGGGCACAATTGCAATGGGTTTATCTGCACTTGTGGGCTATATTTTTGGTGTTAGGGTTTAGGATTAAGGTCAATTTGCAAATTCAGTGTAAATCAGCATCCGCCTTTACTTACAATAAATTCAAATTCCTGATTCACATTTATTCCATTTGAATCAACAGCAGGATGCCATTGAGGCATGTTTTTGATTGTATTTAACAATAAAGCATCAGTTATAGAATCTCCGGTGGATTTTGTTAAGGTTGCTCCAATTATGGCACCTTTTTTATCGACTATAAAAGTAACAACTCCATCTACAATATATTCTGCTATAAAATTTGAAATTTTAGAAACGGCATTTGATTTTAAATAGGTTCTCATCGGTATAGTTCCTCCTTTAAACTCCGCTTCCTTTTCAGGAACCACAGTCATTGAAAAATCCATTACTCTTAATTCCAATTTTTCGGTAATTGCATTTATAGTGGTATAATTGACTTTTATTTCAAGTAGTGTAAACAGTTCAGCAGAATTTAAAAGAGCTCTCTGATCAGCTGTTAATTCCTCTGATTTACCGGATGCTTTTTTTGTTACACCTTTCGTGGTTACAATTACATCAACCGATTCATAATTATTTATCCAGGATGTTGGATAACCGAAGATAATTTCACGCAGTAGTTGAGCAGATACAAGTTTCTCCTTCTGAATTTTATGTTCGTACTTTCCACGTACATCAAAATAAAGTTCTTGTGAAAATAGTGAAGTGTTTGAAATGAACAACATAAAAATTAAAATACATGTTTTCATGGGATATAATTTTTTTAGTGAGAAATAACTATTAATTCAATAACTAATTCCACAAAGATATATTAAGAATCACGGTATTGTTGTTATTGAGTAGTTATTAGGTTGTTAATGACCTGTTAATATAGTCATTACACAACAAATATTACTTATTTTTGTCAAACCAAATGAAATTCAACCGAAATCACTTATTTATAACAATTTCATCAATAGCATTAATTGCTATATTGATAATTCAGATTAATTGGCTTCTTCAAACGGCACAAATCAAGGCGGAATTATTCAATGAAAAGGCCAATATGGTACTTTCAAGGACCATAGAAAGCTTAAATACCAACGTGGTTGCCTGTAAAAATATAGCAGATTCGGCAGTTGGAGATAGTTCATCAGCTTTAGTAACCAACTTGCGCAAAGAGGAAATCCAGATCATAGATTCGCTATTCAATTACTATTTGCGCTTTTACAATTTTCATGTTGATTACAAATTTGAAGTCACAAAGCGTCCATCCAATTCAGAACAATATGGAAGCGGCTTTACAAATAATTCGTATATAAAAACACTCAATGAAAATTTTAAAAATAATGGAGTAGAGTTGAAACTAATTCTTCCTGAAAAAAAACAATTCATCATTGCGGAATTGGGAATAATGTTTATTACTTCAATTCTTTTAATTCTTGTTGTACTTTTTCTTTTTTGGCAAACAATTTTATCCTTAATTAGAGAAAAACAAGTTTCGGAACAAACCAATGAATTTTTAAATAACATGACTCATGAGTTTAAAACGCCATTGACTAATATTTCGCTAGCCGGAAAGATGATAATCAAAGATCAAACTATTGGTGATGAAGATAAAGTTAAAAATTACACATCTATTATTCTGGACGAGAATGAAAAATTAATTCATCAGGTTGACCAAGTTTTAAGCATGACTGCTTTGGAAAGAAATGAAATTCCTTTAAATAAAAAACAACTTAATATTCATGAGTTAATAGAACAAGTATCCAAAAATATTAAAATTCAAATTGAATTCAATGATGGCAGATTGACTTTAAATTTATACGCAGAGAAAGTACTTGTTAATGGCGATCCTTTTCATTTAAAAAATGCTATTAGTAATCTTATTGATAATGCTATAAAATACTCCATCAACAAACCGGATATTACTATTCAAACTTCAAATTACGATCAAATGATACTTATAGAAGTGGTTGATAAGGGAATAGGAATTGAAAAAGAGTTTCATAAAGCTATATTTGTTAAATATTTTCGAATTCCAACCGGAGATGTGCATTCTGTTAAAGGATTTGGTTTAGGACTTCCGTATGTGATGAAAATTGTAGAACTTCACAAAGGCATTTTACTGGTGAATAGCGAAAAAGGTAAAGGATCCTCATTTATAATAAAATTGCCTTATGAATAACAAATATTTTAAAATTCTACTAGCGGAAGATGATCTCAATTTAGGTCTTCTACTTGTTGATTTTTTGGAAATGGAAGGTTTTGATGTGAAGCTTTGTAAAGACGGAGAAATTGCCTTAAAAACATTCAAAAATAGTATGTGGGATCTTTGTCTGCTTGATGTAATGATGCCATCTCTCGACGGATTCTCTTTGGCACAATCAATACGTGAACTCAATACAACCGTTCCTATAATTTTTATTACTGCCAAATCATTAAAAGAAGACAAGTTAAAAGGATACAATCTAGGTGCAGATGATTACATAACGAAACCGTTTGATGCGGAAGAGCTGTTGTGGAAAATAAAGGCACTAATTAGAAGAATTCCCGCCAGCAAAATTGTTACTAATTCTGAATTACTTCAGATTGGCAAGTACATTTTCGATTACACAAATCAATCACTCACTTTTGAAGGTAACATCAAAAGAATTACAGAAAAGGAAAGTGGAATATTAAATTATTTGATTTGCCATCGCAACTGCGTAATAAAACGCGAAGATCTATTGAAAGTTGTATGGGGAGAAAGTGATTATTTTGCAGGAAGAAGTTTAGATGTTTTCATAACCAAAATCAGAAAATATCTCAAAGATGATCCTTCTTTGAATATTGAAAATGTTTTTAGTGTAGGATTTATTTTTAATGTTCCGGAAATATAAATCAACGCCTATAAATTGTTGAAAATGGGTTGGTGTAATGTCAGAAAATTCATTTTATTGGATATTAAGTAAAATATTCAATTTAAAGGTTTGAATACTATTTTTAAAAGCCCAAATAGATAGATAAGTTGCCCGATCAAACAAGAATCTTTACATACATATTTAAACCTTCAACCAACCTCTAAATGCTCGACCTGCATAATACGACTCGGCACCATTGTGATACACAAAGATTTTATTAAATCTCCGATCACAAAAAAGGGCGCCACCTAATTCTCGTACTTCATCAGGAGTTTTTACCCAGCTGGAAGTTTTGGTATCGAAAGCCCCGAGTTCCTGCAATTCGCGATATTGTGTTTCA
Source organism: uncultured Bacteroidota bacterium (assembly GCA_963814475.1). Classification (GTDB taxonomy): domain Bacteria; phylum Bacteroidota; class Bacteroidia; order AKYH767-A; family OLB10; genus JADKJB01. The sequence goes on from CAWFDA010000024.1 coordinate 32,013, forward strand.
GTTAAAAGCTGAATCCCCATTTCACTTGCCATTCCTTCAGCACTGTTTTTCGGTTTATGTTCCTTTCTCGATTCCAAAGCATCAGTATCGTAACAAATACTTCTGCGATCCTTAGGACTTTCTGGTGAACAATCGTAAAATAGATATTCATTTGTTTTTTTATCATAGCCCACAACATCCGGTTCACCACTAGTTCTTTCCATTTCAAAGAGCGACCATAACTTGTCGGAGTTTTTCTCCAACTTTGTTTGCACTTTTGACCATACTATCCCATTGTGCCGATTCATGTTATTATCAAAGCGGTCTTTAAGAATGAAGATAAGTTCATCTTGCTGTTTTTGGGATAAGTCTTTTTTAGTTTTCTTAGCCATAAAAAAATATTTTATTGTATTGATTGATTCATGTTGAGTTTCAATAACACAAATATATGAAGTAATTTCAACAAACAAATACAATTTCTGAGTATTTAATGTTACGCTTTTACGGCCACGAAAATAATTTATTTTCTAGAAAATTTAATGAAACTCATCAATAGCCATTAAACAGAACTTTCCAATTATGATTTGATAAAAACATAAATTATACTATAAAATTACAACTTTCGGATGCTGATTTTAAAGAGTTTTACAAATCTCAACATATTATATATGAAGAGGCTTCCCAATTGCAGACAAATTCTTAAACCTTGATTATCAACCTCTTTTGCACCAATTATTTTATTGCAAATTAACAAGAGAATTGTATCTTTACATTTTTCATTTGGTTAAATTAACTATTTGAATATCAAATCCAAATCATAATTAATTGGGCAGTGTTTTGGAGCCCCAATCTAATTCTTGCTATGAACAAAATAATTTCACCGTTGCTATTAGCCAGTATTGCATTATTGGTAGTTACATTTCCTTTTCTTATTTCTAATACCAATGCTTTTGTATTTTATAAAGACAATCTGGATGGAGAACTAATTTATTTACATATTTTAAAAATGAATGGTCTGTTGCTCAGTACTAATGGTGACACAATTGTACCAAATATGATGAATGGGCTTCCCCGGTTTTATATTCATTCTGAATACAGCTTTATTAGGGTGTTATTTTTGCTACTTCCCTCTTTTTGGGCGTATGTTGTGAACAATTTTATAATCCGTTTAATTGGATTTATAGGTATGTATTTGTTCATGCGTGATTATTTTGTCCCGGAGAGAAATGAAAAAATAGCAGGAATTGTTGCCTCTTTATTTTGCATTGTTCCTTTGTTTTCTATGTATGGGTTGTGTGTAATGGGAATACCTTTGTTACTATGGTCTTTTCAAAAAATAATGTTAAAACAGCAGAAATTTTATCATTATTTCATCATTATACTGTTTCCATTTTATGCACATTTTGCTTTGATAGCACCTTTTATTACTGCACTAATATGTGTTTATGCTTTTTATAGGTGGTTTATCATGAAGCTATCTGTTCCAAAAAATTACTTCATTGCAATTGCACTTCTTTGCTTATTTTTTGTACTAGCAAATTTTAATATCATCAGTTCTTATGTTGTCCCCAGTAATATTGTTGCCCATCGATCAGAATGGAATGTTGAACCTTATGCCTTAAAAACGGCATTTAAACAAATAATAAAAGTCATACTCACAGGCCATTACCATTCAGCGTCTTTTGCAGCCTTTCCCATATATTTATTCGGAATGGCAGTTATATATTCTGTTAGAAAAAATAGGAGGAAGGTTTTAAATCTTGCTATACCGTTTGTAGCCATCTTCCTCATTTCAGTTTTTGTTGCTCTATACCCCTACATTAAATATAGCCTTCGTAATGTATTGCATATCCTTACTACATTTCAGCTTACCCGTTTTTCATTCCTGATTCCTGTCATGTGGTTTTTACTTATTGGGTTTAGTTTGAAATATAGCAAATTTAATATTAAGTATTTTTATTTAACGATGGCCATTCAGGCAATAATAGTTTTAAATGCTAACAAAGAGATTAAAAACAATTATATACAACTCATTACAAAAGGACCCAATGAGTTTAACTTCGACAGTTATAAATCCATTTACTCTGTTCCATTATTTAAAGAAATAGATCAATATATCGGTCTGCCAAAATCATCTTACCGAACTATAAGTTTAGGGATTGAGCCCAATGTTGCCCAATATAATGGGTTTTATACACTCGATAGTTATCAGAATTATTATCCACTCGCCTATAAACACAGCTTTCGAAAAATTATCGCTAAGGAGTTGGATAAAAATAAATCGATAAAAACAAAATTTGATACCTGGGGGAACAAATGCTATTTATTTTCATCTGAATTGAGTGATTGTTGCATTGTTGATTGCAATAAGAAAACGAATTGCGAAGTCAATAACCTTGAAATAAATGCGGATGCAGCCAAACAGTTAGGTGGGAAGTATATGTTTTCTGCTGTTCCTGTAAACAATTACAAGACCCTTGGAATTACTTTTCTTAAAAAATTCACACATCCTGAAGCCAGATTCGACATTTACTTGTATGAATTATGAGAATTTTTGTTACCCATAAATAATTAATATGGCACTAATTCAAATTAATACTACCGCTTATTCAATTTAGCAACCAATTTAGCAGAAGCCGTATCAGCATAAATACTGTAGGCATTAACTAATAAGCCTTTAAGCCCATTTTTAATGGAAGATATAGCATACAAAATACTTTCGTTATCGACATCCGACATCTCCTGAAATCGATATATTTCATCAATTTCAAATTCATCCGGATGAAGTTGCAAATTGTTTTCTTTGCATTCAAGACAATCGTTTTTAATGTTAAAGTTGAATGTGTAACCTCTTTGTGTTAAATCATTTATTGCTTCGGATAATGTTGTATAACTTTTCATTTTCAAAACTATAAGATACAATTTTATTTTAACATAACACTACAGTTCACTCAAATCGGAATTTTTTTTAATTATTTCCTCAAAATTTTCTCCATATCTCTACCTTTAGCTAATTCATCAACCAATTTATCCAAATAGCGAATTTGTTGCATGAGTTTGTCTTCAATATCTTCTACACGATAACCACAAATCACTCCTGTAATTTTTGAAACATTGGGATTTATTTGAGGTGCTTGTGCGAAAAATGTTTCAAAACTCGTTTTATTGTCAATTAGCTTTTGTAATGATTTCTTATCGTAACCTGTAAGCCAAAAGATAATTGTGTCCAATTCGGATTTAGTGCGTCCCTTTTTTTCAACTTTATTTACATAGTGGGGATATACACTTGCAAATGACATTTTAAAAATTCTTGTTGTTTCCATTTAAATAGTTAATTAGATTCACCGGATTTCAAACTACATTTATGGAGAAAAGGAGGATAACTATACCTTTTCCTACACAAATATAAATAAAATGTCTTAATCTGGATAAAATAAACCAAATAACACAGTGGTGTGATTTATTATACAAAGTGCTGCAATAATAGTATGAATCCCAATTTTCTTCAAATATTAAGAAAAGAGCATCTCTAATCTTTAATGCTTCTCATTTAATAAAATAAAAATTTCTACTCTCTTTTGTTCACAGCAATTAACATTAAAAAGGCAATTAAACTCATCACACCGGCACTAATAATAAGTGGAACTTCATTCTGTAAAATACCCACAGAGAGATCACCCACAAACATTACCAAAAGGAAAATATAAGATATAGTCAACATTGAGTTTGATTTTTTAAATGTCGCAAAACCGAATATAACACCTAGTGCTACTTGTCTTACTGCCCACATGTAAAACAGGAAGTCGACTCCTTTTTCAGAATTATCAACGGTGTCTATAACTGACTCCGGTGACACCCAAAGTGAGACGCCTACTGCAATTTCAATAGTTGAAAAATACCGGATACAATAAGAATCCACATTGGTAATGTTTTTTGCTTTTCTTTCATAGTTTATTGCAGTTCCGTAATTTAAATGAATCAATTGAATTTTCAAAGTACGCTATAATGAATACGCCTTTTTTATCCATAAATATTTTTAATTTAGATTTATTAAACTTAACTTTGAAACTTTTAACTATTATAAAATATACATCCACTTAATCAATAACAAAATAATAACTATTAAAATTCCGATTGAGATAACTATTTTATGGAATTGAAAGTTAAAACAGATAATCATTCCAAACAATCCAATTGAAGCTAAAAGAGCTCCAATCAAATATGGTTTAATTTCTCTGAACACCAAATCAAATTCAGAGTAATATTGCAATCGAAATGGTTCACTGATGCAACGAATTACAGCTAGGATAATGCTAATAATAGCGATTTTTGAAATGGTTATTTTGTTATTGCGTATCATGATTATATAATGTTCATTTTTTACATCGTCACAAAATCAGCATTAGCGAAATAGTCCAATGGAAAAGTATTTTGTTCTGTTCATTTTTTCAATTTAATAGTAACACCTTTAATGCCTTTTAGAATATTTACAAACTCAATCAATTCACCTTCTTGGAAAGCATTTTTAGGGATAATAATGGCAGAGAAAGTGTTTTCATAAATTAAAAACCAATTATTTAATTCTACAATTTTAAATATTTTTATCCACTTAATTTCAGTGTAGAAGGATTCGCCCTGTAGTTTAATTTCGCTTGCTGTGATCTCAATTTTTAATTGTTCACTCAAATGGTTACTCGATTTATAGTTTCGCCAAACGGTTTTAAATATTACAACCGGTTGAACAATTGTTATTAAAACCAAAGTTATAAATTGATAGATAGTTGGCTCCGGAAAAGGAAATATATTAGAATAATAACCAACAATCCACACAATCATAACAAAATCAACAAAAAGAATCAATTTCATAATTGCTTTTTTGTAAATTAATCGGAATAGTAATTTTAAATATTTCTTAAATGAAATATTTGTTTTAATAATCATATAATAGTTGTTTTTGGTAAAATAAGCACTATCTGGTTTATGGAATCATGATCACTTAATATAATTTTTAGTGCGATATTATTGTTTGATAAGTCCAATTTATTCAATTCTCACTGTACCTAAATTTTACGAAAATAGTTCCTTAAATAACTGAACAACACTAAATTTTTCACGGCCAAGATTCTTACATTTTTTAGCTATTTCAGATTTTAATTCCGGATAGTTTTTGTGATAAAATTCAGAAAGTTTTATGATTTTTTGTCCATTTTTGAAGATGTATAAATATTCATAATCTTTATATTCCGATGGTAAAACACAAATTTTATAACCCTCCACTTCCGAAAAGAAAAATACATTTTTATTGCCAAGGCCTTGATAATTTCTCACACTTATACGATCACTTTCAATTGCAATTTTTATAATCTTCGTCCTCATCTCACCCCAAACAAGCCAAACGAACATTAAAAAAATAAACAATAAAATTATTGCAAATGCTATAGCCGAATCATCTGCTACATTCCCGGTAAAAACAAAAATTGAGGCTGTCAAAAGAATAAGTAACCCCAAACAAAAGTTGATGGTAAGTATTGTTAATGGTTTAAATTTTGATTGTATCATGAGGATGTAAATAGATTTATAAATTATTCGGAAAAATAATGCAAAATTAAATTTATCTTCAACAAATGATTCAATTGTTTAAAGATAAAAATTATAATTGGAGCAACTTTGTTCATTATAAACTTATTTATTATCAAAAATGTGTTTGAGTTAAGTTTATCCGTGTCGTTCTTTTAATTGCGGATGGATTCCAACTTTCGAAAGTAAAGAAGATTTTGCATAGTACCAAAAACCAGTGAGTTCCGATTTTACAGAATCTCCGTTTTGAAAGGAATATTCAAAGGCGTTGATATTCAATATATTGCAGACAAGCCATTTCTATTGAATCTGAGCTTTACGCTTATTCTATTTCCTATACTGTATTTATATAGGTTGGGATAAATGATTCTGTCTATGGGTCAAAAGTGATCTTAAAACCTTTAATCCAATTTGCCAAAAGCGATTAAATTTTAATACAATTTCGCCAGTATTTAACTATTGGTGCATCTTTCTTTAAGGAACTTGCGTCATATAGATAGCGAACCAATCATTTTTATATATATTCCAAACTTATTTTAATTTTTAAACCACCGATTAAATTTATGGTAAAAAGAATATTGTACATAATTTTATTTGCAATTGGAATAGCAAACACAACAAATGCTTCTCATATAGTTGGTGGATATATTAATTATGAATATACCGGAACCGGAACAGATTATAAATTTCGTATCAAATTATATCGCGATTGCGGTGGCATCTCTGCCCCTTCTGCTGTTATTCTTAATTTTTCCAGTGTTTCTTGCGGGTTGAATTTCACAAATATTTTAACTTTGGTCGATTCCTCACAAATTCCGACGAATAGTTGTGCTGGTTTTGCACCTTCTTATTGTCAGGGAGGAACCATTTTTGGCTATGAGGAATATATTTTTGAGTCCATTATCAACGTTCCACCCTGCTCCGATTGGGTTGTAAATTATAACATCTGTTGTCGCAATGGAGATGTAACAAATGTTATTAATCCTGATTCATACTCCATGCATGTTGAAACGACTTTCAACAATTTAGATTTCCCAGGGAACAGTTCTCCTCAATTTAATACAACACCTATAAGCTATTATTGTGTAGGAGTTCCTTCTTTTAAAGACTATAGTGCCATTGATGTTGACGGCGATTCACTTCATTACGAATTTGTACCAATCCTATCAGAGCCTAACATTTATATACCCTTTAAATCGGGGTATACTTATAATCAGCCGCTGGCTGTAAATAATACTACCGTACTGAACGAAGGTAATGGAATGATGTCGTTTACACCTTCCATGCTGCAACTTTCATTGTTGGCAATTCAAGTGAGTGAATATCGAAATGGTGCACTGATTGGCACAATAAGAGTTGACGATGAAATTATTGTGGCCAATGGAATCGTAAATCCGGATACTATTAGTGGCAGAGTGTATATTGATTTTAATTCCAATCAAGTTTTCGACTTAGGAGACGAGGCAGTTTCGGGAACTATTGTGGAGATGAATCCGGGGAATGTCATTACCTCAACGGCAATTGATGGAAAATACAATTTCTATATTGTTAATGGCACATGGAATATTTCAATTCCAAACCTGCCACTTTATACATATTCAACTACTTCATCAATTAATTTAAACTCCAACACCTTCACGTCTTCATTGAACAACGATTTCATTGTTGATGTTGTGCAAAATATGAATGATCTTGAAATTTATCTTAATCAAGTCGGAAGTCCAATACCGGGAAACACATATCCGCTACACATCACATACAAGAATACTGGAACTGTTGTTCATACAAATGTAGAAGTCACCATTACTCTTGATCCACTTTTCCAATTTGTGAATTCAATTCCTACACCTACAACTGTTTTTGGCAATACGTTAACTTATACCATTCCTTTACTTCAGGCTTTTAATTCCGGGAATATCCAAATAAATACCACAGTAAACACATCGGCTTCAATAGGCACACCGGTATTCTGTTCAGCGAATATCACACCTCTAATAAATGATCTTACTCCGGGAAACAATTCTGATATTTTAAGTGATACCATTATCGTTTCATGTGATCCGAATTTTAAAGAAGTTTTTCCAAATGGAGATGTGGAGCTATCATTTATTGCAGCACAAAATTGGCTTACGTATACAATTCATTTTCAAAATTTAGGAACCGCACCTGCACAGATAATCCGAATCCAAGACTTCTTAGATCATGATCTTGAAATTTCATCATTGGAACTCATTGCTACGAGCTTTCCGTGTACTCAGTCGATAAAAAGTCCCAATTTACTTGAATTTGAATTTAATGGCATCAACCTTCCGGCAGCAATAGTTAACGAGCCCGCCAGTCATGGTTTTGTAGAATATCGTATTCGTCCAAAGTCCACGCTGGTGTCCGGAAATTTAATTACCAACGGCGCAGGAATATATTTCGACTTTAATTCCCCCATCTATACAAATATAGTGCATAACCGAGTGGTGACAACTGTAGGTGTTGCTGAAAATAATATTGAATATGATCCAATCGCGATTTATCCAAACCCATCATCTACTTATTGCACACTTGAAATAAACAGTATAGATTCGCACAACTTGCAAATTGAAATTTATAATATTCTTGGAACATTGTTGAATACATTTGGTCAGGAAGTATCGGCAGGATTAAATCTTATAAATATACAAACGAATGACTTTTCAGCAGGAATATATTTTATCTTTGTAAAAGATCAATCAAGGAAGCAAATTTTAAAATTTAGTGTTGTACGGTAGAGAGTATTAATTAATTGAAAACAAGATTAGTTTTGAATTAGCTTTCAACTTTAAAATAAAGATTTAAAATAGCTCCGTACAAGTTGATTGAAAAACAGATTAACTATTAAAATGAATATTGCATGGGCAGAGTATATTTCCCAAGTATGGCTGTATTGTTTTAGTAGGTATTTGTTAATTAATTAAAATCTAAAGCTCCATATTCTGCATTGAGTGAATTCATCTAAAATCTATTTCCCACTCCAACAAACATTGATACTAGGCAAGTATTATGATTTTCTACCTCAACTTCAGGCGCATGTTCTTAATGGAGACAAATCCGGATCAAATGAACCTACAAATAACTACCGAATGACGGATCAAATTAACGGGAATATTGAAAAAACTAACAGATACATGATTGAAGGTATTATGTAAACAAATAGGGAGCAGGTTCCACAAAAGTATAAAGTCACACCAAATCAAAATACTAATTATGAACAAAATGGTTTTGGGCCGATTTGTAAATTTTAAATTGTTTACCTTGAAACAACATCACAGTTTCGAATAAGCTACTTTTGATCAATCCTGTATCAATACTACTATACCAACTCAGTATGCAACTGTATATAATTTAATAATTTCAATCTCATTTATAAGCATGAATAAACTTATTTCAGTATTGTTGTTTAGTTTGTGTGTTACCATTACAAGTGCTCAGGATTTAGAGCCTAGAGCATATTCAAACGTGCCAAAAGGAACCAAAGCAATAGCGTTGGTTTATGGATATTCTTTTGGAAATGTATTAACGGATCCTGCTTTGCCCATCAAAGATTTCAAATTAAAAGCACACATTGTTGGATTAGGTTATGTTCACACTTTTGCATTGGCAAAAAAACTTGCACGAGTTCAAATAGTTTTACCTTATTCTTACCTTTCAGGAAAGGCTCAGTTCAAAGGTATGGATACAACCGGAGTACGTAATGGATTTGGCGACACCCGCATTCGTCTTGGTATAAATTTATTTGGCTCCCCTGCTTTGGAGATGAAGGATTTTAAAAATTATAAACAAAAAATGATCATAGGAACAAGCATTGTTGTTTCTGTGCCTAACGGACTTTATTATAGAGAAAAATTGGTAAACTTAGGCAGTAACCGTTGGGGCTTTAAACCGGAAATAGGCATCTCAAAAAGGTTTGAAAGGTTTTATGCCGAAGCGTATTCAGGTGTATGGTTTTACACAAACAATGATCAATACTTGGAAGATAAAACTTTGAGTCAGAAACCTGTATTAAGTTTGCAAGCGCATTTGTGTTACTATCTGAAAAATCAAGCGTGGGTAGGTATTAATGGAAATTGGTTTAATGGGGGTGCAACAATTGTTGATGGAAAAACAATAGGTGATCTCAGAGATAACTGGCGTCTTGGTGCTACTGTGTCGATGCCTATCGCAAAAGTGCATTCCATTAAGCTTCAGTTTCATACAGGAGCATTTACCGACACGGGGTATGATTACGATTTAATAACATTAGGATATCAGTATCTGTTCTTTTGAATACTCATACTTTTCTGTCATTTTAATATTTCATTAATTTGCTTATTCAATTCATCAATTTGACTGTTATATTTATCTGTATCCTCTTGCACTGCCAATTTTATTAGATTGAATGAATCTATTCTCAACAAAGAATATTTTTTTAATTTTTCATTTTGAATTTTTAGGTCGGAATAAATATTTTCCATAGCAGTCAATTCATCTAACAGTTTGATGTTCTCCTTCCAAGCAGGAATTCCAACGTTATCAATATGTGAGAGTACTTCATCTCCACTGCCCTTATCAATCAAAGAAAATAATTGCAATGCCGTTTCTTCATTTTTGGTAAAAGTTGCAATGCCTTCATCATATTTGGCAGCGTCAAAATTATCGGGAACGAAATATGCCAACCCAAAAATGCCACCAAACAAAACTATCATAGACCCTGCTCCGATAATTGTTGCCTTCCATGCAGAGTAAAAAGGTCTCTTATTTTCTTTGTGCTCCTTTATAGCTGAGCCTTGAACTTTTTCGATTACCAAGTATATGATTCCGGTATAAATAAATGGAATAACTGCATTAGGTACTTTATCCATAAACTCTTCAGGGATAGAAAATACTGCAGCAAATAAAAGCAGTGTTGAAATAATACCTATTAATAAGGCCCAATGTCCTAAGTCTTTTTTCCCAAGATTAATAAAATTTTGCCTTGCTAAGATTCCGGCAGCTAAAGGACCACCAAAATAAGTTGCTATTGAGATGGCACGTTGAGAGTACAACTCAAAATTATTTTTTGGGATCTCCTTAGCATTATGCAACGATTGATTTTCCATCATATATATTTTTAAATAAATTGAATGTTAAATTATTTCAATCCTTTTATTGTTGTTTGGTAATATTTATGGATGATTTCATTATGGCTTCTTCCACCAAATCGTTTACAGAAACAAATCGACTTATTTGTCCCAGCATTTCTTCCAGATTTTCAGAACGCAATTTATCTCGCACTTCAGATCGCGCTTCAGCTATATTTAGTTGAATACCTTTGTTTGCTAAATCGGTAAACAGTCTTTTTAAAAATCGAGCTCCTGCAATATCAATCCTCGGGGTAGAATTAAAATCCATAATTACAGTTTTAACATTTCCTACCTCAGATAATTTTAACATTATTTCATTGCGCACATTATCCGCATTAAAATAAAGTATTGCAGATTCAACTCTTACAATCAGAACCTCGGGAATAATTTCGTTATCGGCATGGCGAGCCCTATCTGAATAACGATTGGTGCCGGGAATTCTTCCTAAAAATGCAACATACGGATTTGATGTTGCCTTAATTAACATTACCAACGTGGCAATTGCAGCAAGTAACACGCCTTTAAGTATTCCCAAAACAATAACTCCGATAAGTGCTATCAATGCAACAATAAACTCCGTTTTGTCAATTTTATATAAATGTTTGAGTTCCTTTAAATCAAATAATCCTCTGATAGCTACAAGAACGATTGCAGCAAGAATCACAGAGGGTAAATTTTCGAGATATCCTGTCAAAAACAGTAAACATAGTCCGATAGTAACTGAAGCTATTATTAATGACAAAGGAGTTTTTGCGCCGGCTGAATCATTTACAGATGATTGTGACAATCCTCCAGCAACCGGGTACCCGTTTCCGAATGCAACTGCAGCATTTGCAACACCCAGTGCAATCAATTCCTGTCGTGGATCAACATCATATCCATTTTTTTGTGATAATGTTCTTGCAGCAGAAACACTTTCTATGTAGGACAATAAGAAACAAGCCAATGCAAGTGGAATTACCCCGTCAACATCCTGGATACGAAGTGTTGGCACATGAAATGCAGGCAATCCGGAAGGGATTATTCCAACTATACTAAATCCCATCAATCCAAAAGGTGTTGCAGAAATTAGTAAAATGGAAATTACTACTACTACAATAGCGATCGGTTTACCAGGAAGGAATTTTTCGCCGGCAATTAAAATAATTATTGCAACTATTCCAAAGAGCAAAATGTTACTATTTGTTTCAGGAATTTGTTGAACGAGTACACCAACACGTTCAAAAAAATTATCCCCTCCTCCTTTTACGCCGAATAATTTTGGTAATTGTGTTAACCCGATAGTCAAACAAGCTCCTGCCTTAAAGCCGACCAACACCGTTTCGCTAATAAAATTTATGATGCCACTTAACCGTAGAAAATATGCAAGTATTGCTATCACTGAAAATACTAAAGCAGTGAGTGATGCAATGTCTACCCATCGTTGCATATCACCGTTAGCCATCGTTGCAACAGTTGTTCCTATCAATAGCGAAATTGCTGAAGTCGGACCGATAGCAAGTTGTTTTCCAGTACCTAACAATGCATAAAACAAACCGCCTAAAAGGTAGCCATAAATTCCAAATTGAGGAGGTAATCCTGCAATAGTAGCATATGCCATTGAAACAGGAATTCCATATGCAGCAAGCGTTACACCGGCTGCCAAATCACCTTTCAGCAGTTTTGTATTGTAGTTGGGAAGCCATTGAAAGATCGGAAAATGTTTTTTCCACATATTTCAAAAATAGATTAATTTAATTTTCTTCATCCAGCAGTGCTTTTTTCACTGCTTGTAATTCTGCGATTTTTTCTTGACTCACTTTTGGATATTCCAATCCTAATCCATCCATTGCATTTATAATTGCAGAAGCAATTGCAATTCGGGCATACGATTTAACATCGGCAGGGATTACATACCATGGAGCGTTTTCTGTAGAGGTATTGATGATCATTTCCTCATAAGCTTTCATGTAATCTTTCCAATATCCGCGTTCACGTGCATCGGCAGGACTAAATTTCCAATTTTTATCCGGATTGTCAACTCGTTCAATAAAACGCTTTTTCTGCTCTTTTTTTGAAACGTTCAGAAAAAATTTAAGAACTATGGTTCCATTTCGATGCAAGTATTTCTCAAAATTGCGAATATCCTCATACCTTTCTTCCCAAATATCTTTAGTAATTAATTCCTGAGGCAGTTTTTGTGATTTTAATATCTGGTCATGAACACGTACTACCAATACTTCTTCGTAATAAGAACGATTAAAAATTCCTATTCGTCCTCGTTCAGGTAAATGTTTTGTGCAACGCCACATAAAATCATGATCCAAATCTTCTGAAGTTGGAGCTTTAAATGAGGATACCTGACAACCTTGTGGATTTATTCCCGACATCACATGTTTAATAGCTCCATCTTTACCAGCTGCATCCATTGCCTGAAAAATTAGAAGAACAGACCATTTATCCTGTGCATACAAAACTTCCTGCATGGTTGCTAATGCATCCACACCTAATTGCAAGGTTTCCTTTACTAAAGGTTTGTCTTCAGCACCTAAATCAAAATTTGGTTCGGTATTGTAATCCTTTAGGCTGAATTTTTTCCCATCACCAACGTAGTATTTCTTTGAGAACTCTTTTGCCCGGTTAATAAGCTCCTTCTTACTTACAGACTCTAATTCAGCCATTTTATCAACAGCCTCTCTTTTAGATTTTTCTTTTTTGTTTGACTTTTCTTTTTTGTTTAACTTTTCTTTTTTGTTTGACTTTGATTTATCTTTTGCCATAAGTATAGGTATTAAAATATATTTCTTTGAATATGTTGATATAGAATATAAATAATTTTTTACAATACTACTAACTCCTTAAATAATTTAACAATCACTATTGACCGAAAAAAATAGATTAATAACTTTACATAGGAGACATTTTGCCAGTTAATTACTTTTTAATAACCTCCTGTGTTGAGCTTGTATCATGTTTCAATGCTTTTTCAATTCTACTATCTGGAATTAACCACAGAATAGCAATACATATAAAAATACCACAAGAAATATAAGGGTTTATATAAGCTAAAGGAATGGTAATTACATAACTCAGAGTTGAAACTTTCCCTTTTCTATCGCTACCATTTGCTATCACTTGCCCTAATATTGAATCTTTTCCGTTTAATTTTATCAATGCAAAAACAAGAATGGAATAGGCAATTGATGAAAGCAACAATACAACAGCCATTAATATAACCGGGTTTCTGGCAAAATGGTTTTCCCCCATCCATGCGGTAACAAAAGGTAGCAACGACAAACAAAATAACAGAAAGCCATTTGCCAACAGTACTTGCCCATTAACTTTCTTTACGGATTGAAATAAGTGATGATGATTGTTCCAATAGATCCAAACCATTATAAAACTAAATAAATAAGATAAAAATTTAGGAGACAAGGCAACCAAATTGGCCCATTCTGAACCATGTGGTGCTTTAATTTCCAATACCATAATGGTAACGACAATTGCCAAAACCCAATCACTAAAAGCTTCCAATCTATTTTTGTTCATTTTTTTAACTGAGTTAATACTATTTAATGGGGGAGATTTTAATTTAATATTTTGACTATTGCCGTTCTTTCAAATTTCCTTATCGGAATATCCAAAGTAAATAAATAAATTCCAAATTAGCTACCTGAGAACAACTTTGTTAATTCAGGAGTTGCTATCACTGAACTTGGAACATAGCCCTACACCTACCGACACAGTAGGAAAGTATTATTCAACTGCTTTTCTTCCAATTTCTTACAATAGTTGTGCTTGTTTCGCAACTAAGGTACACATGTTATTTAATTCTAACAACAAATCATAAAAAAATCGTTTCCACCGGGTTTGTTGTTCACCTCGTGTCATTTGCATATTCCAAAATGTCACCCGGCTGGCAATCCAGTACGTTGCAAATAGCTTCTAGTGTGGAGAATCTAATTGCTTTTGCTTTACCTGTTTTTAAAATAGAAAGATTAGATTAAGTTAAATCAACTTTTTCAGATAATTCATTCAGTGACATCTTTCGCTTTGCCATCATTACATCTAAATTTACAATGATTGACACAAGCTAAACTGTTAAATCGTTTTCATTTTGAATTTCTACTCCCTTTTTGAAAGTAATCGCAATAATATAGACTGCAGCCGCCATCAAAATAAATGCTTAACTGTCTGTCCAAAATTGGTTTAAATTATCTGTGACAAAACCACGATGCAGTATATTTTTCGCTGATTCAGATGCAATGTAACTTAAAAGTTCAATGGAAAAAGTGATATAACTTATGATGAAAATTTGATTAGAAAGATAGCTTTTGAATGGTTTTAACATATCAATTTTATTCATGAGCCGGATGACAATATAAAATAGCCTTCAAAATTGAGATCACAAGGATAAAGCTAAACATACTCAAAAAGGCCCATTTACTAAGGTTATAAACCTCAATCAAGTCTAACTTTTGATACAGGTTTTGAATAAATTCAGGTTTGTAGAGGCTGAAAATAAAATTAACGATCAAACCTCCAGACTCTATACTTTGGCCCACGAAAATTAGCCAAGCAATTATATATAAACCCTTAAATATCAAGCTATTGCTTTGTGACGTATTATTTGTAATTTTAAATTATGGCATATAATATAACAAATAATTTATCGATAAACAATAAATATCATCTTTTATTCAATAATTATATTTTTCTCCCGGTAAAAGCAATTTTTCTAAAAATCGACAACTTTTTCATATCAAAACATAATCCTTTAGCAATTTATGGATCCACGTAAAGACTTTTTCTATTGTTTTAGTATTTTTTTCGTGACTTCACCATTTTTTGATACGATGCGAACTAAATGCAATCCTGCGCTTTGATTGGACAAATTGAAAGAAAATTTTTCATTTGAGCCGTTAATGAAAAAAATGAGTTTTCCTAAACTATCATAAACATAAACAGCAAGGTAAATTAGATTCGGATTCTCAATATGAAAAACGTCATTTACCGGATTGGGAAAAATAGAAATGTTTTCAACAAAATTTTCGCTGATGCCAACCATTCCTAAGTATACATTTGTACAAAATTGATCATTGGGAACTATGGTATCTGTTACACTATTTGGATAACTTGTATAAACGCAAAGATCAATATCAATGGTATCAACGAAGTTATTAATACTCGAATGTACCAAATCAAGGTTTATCCAAATAGAATCATTCGGAGCCAGATTAAAACCGAAAAATTCATTTGTATAAAACTCTTCTGAACAAATTCCCCAAGGCTCTATTCGGTGACTTATTCGACAAGTATTCATCACATTGTTTCCATAATTTTTAACCAGGGCAGCAGCCCATACTTTATGTTGATAAACTCCTGGGGAAGATACTAACTGCAGAAATGTTTGTGTTATATCCAGACCCACTACTCCGATATCAGTATTATTCACAAGTGTGCTTTGTGTGGTATTTAATGAATAGTCTACATACCGAATCGCATGATGCAATGTAATGGGGTAATTAATAGCAACAGATAAGTGTGAGTTGCTAAAGTCTTTATAAAAATCTGCATTTAAAGTAACTTGAACAGGAACGGAATTTTGAAATTGCAATTGATGGTCTAATTCAAATACTGTTAGGCTATTAATTCCAGTACAGACAAACCGAATCAAATTATTATCTACCTTTAAATTTGAATAGTTAGAAAATCCGGAAACATCCGAACCTTGCAATAAAATCAAATTATTATCAAAAATAAATAAACTGTCTAGGGTAAGAACAAAAAGGCTATCGTTTAATGAACTTACATTTTGGATATCAGAACTAAATAGTTTAGTAATTGCACTATTGCCGGCAGCATCAAAAGCAGTTAGTGAATCATATTTATAGGCAATAAATTCATAACCTGATAATTTACAAAATCCACTCAGCTCTTTCGGATTAATTTGTACACTATCTGTAATTGAGCCGTTGCTGTTGATCGTATAAACAATTGAATTTGATGCAGAGTCAACATAATTAATTATTAATTCATTATTTGCAGTTAAAGAGAGTCCTGTTAAATTAGTTGAAAAAAAACATACGCTATTTACCCAAGAATTCGTCCAATCCAAATTGCCGTTGGGATCATATTTTTGAATAAACCAATAGCAATCTTGCGAAACATCACAAGTTGGCATCCCAAACCCTGACACGTAAACACCTCCCGATTCAGAAGGTATCATCTCATGAACTTCTATGAACTCCGAGAGAATAGGAGTAATTGGTGATCCCCATAAAATAGTGCCAAGAGTATCGATTTTAAATAATGTACATGTAGAAAAAAAACTGCTTGTCTTTTGAAATTTTACTAAATAAGAAAATTCATCCACACAAACCAGGGCTTTTGGATTCTGGTCATAGTTGTCATTAAATCCTAATTCAGAATTTATACCTTGAGAATAAATGGTGCCTGAAAGAAATAATAAAAAGATAAGTAATCTTGGCTTCATATTAAATTCAAATTAAACTCGATTCGACTTAAACTCCGGAAGAGCAGTACAGGATGTGAAAATACAATTATTCCTCCGTAAAAGACATAACAAATATAAAAAATCTAAAAATGGATAGGCAGTGAAGTATCCTTCCAATATTATAAATAAATTTTTACTCCATCTAGGCGATCTGGTACTTTTTTGTTTTTAGGAATCAAATTTTGAACCGTCCCACTCACTGTCGGGTGGAAACAAATCCGACTTTCTTTTGATCATTTCCAATGCAATTAAGGCACTATTACCCCCTAGTTCTTCAAGTTTAGAAATAATATTAAGATAGCTTTTTTCGTCTCTGTTTTGGCTCAATTTGAATACATTGTCGATTTTTTCAACCTTTATCTCGAAGCCAACAATTGCAGGCATCATTTTACTTAAAAATTGGTTTGGAAGATTATCATAGATCGTTTGTGAATTTGTGTTACCCTTTTCAAATTTCAAGGTTAGCTTTTTCATAAACTCCACCAATTCATCATTTGACATAAATTCGATTTGTCCGTTTATATGAACACTCATATAATTCCAAGTTGAACCGATTTTTGGGTTGCTGTACCAAGAAGCACTTACATAAGCGTTAGGGCCTGAAAATACGACTAATGCATTGGGATTTTCTTTGAATGCGTTGTGGTGATCGGTATTACGCATTATGTGTCCTTGTAAAAATAGGTCTCCATTCCTTTCTTCAATTAAAATGGGTATTTGTGTCGCAACCTGATTTCCTGTCAAGTTGCTACCTGTTAAAAAGGCAAAGGGATACCCTTCAAGAAACTCTAAAATTGTTTGCCTTTCTTTTTCTTTAAAATAGGAAAAATTATACATTGTTTTTATTCGTGTTAGTGTTTATTGAGAATTTTTTATTACAATATTACAACGCAGCTTTCCTATATCGACATACAACCACCACAGGGGTATTGTAAATTCCTAAAGGAAAGTATAAGAATTTGCAGTCACTTCTACTACCCAAATGTAACAAATTGTTTTGGTGATTCAAAAACGGCATTTATTTGGTTTATGGCAAATGAATGTTTTACAATGCAGTATATAATTATGTGGGATAATGACCTTCTCCAATGATCAAGAATAATTGCCAAAGTTATAAATAAATGATAGACTAGTTTCACTAATTCTCAAGTTCAATAAATCTAAATCTTGTTTATGATTTAGTCTTCATTTTTTGATATGTTCAAATATGGGCACTTGATATAAATGACATAATGAATAAACCATTTTTATATTCTCTGCTTTCTAAAAATGACCTGAAATTATCTAATGTAATATTCTGTTCTTCAATGGCACCGGATTCGGTAAACACCGGGGGTGTCGTTTAGTATTAATTTACCCATTCAGGGGAAATAGAGCATCTATACTTACTATTTTAATTAGGGATTTCAAATTAAAACGACTTGGCATAATTGATGCATTTATCATTTAATTAAAACTAAAAATCGCAATAATTATCAAAAACCAAAATTATGAATAATTTATTTAAAGGTATATTAGCCGGATACGGTGCATACAAATGGGGTGGCGGCTGTTTGGGAACCATACTGGTTTTTGTTTTAATTTGGTTTTTGCTCGGTCAATGCAATTAGTCGATGAAGTATTTATTTAATTAAAATTTGAAGATATTGATCTATAGAATGATAAAATGTTTATTTTCACATCATTCTTCGAAAAGTGTATCTTTAAATGTTAACACACAAATTTGCAATAGCTCTGTACAATGGCCCATACCGATGGTTCGGGTTGGATCAAACACGAATTGTACTAATACTTTGTCATGCTCGTAGTGGCTCCACGTTACTAAATCATATTTTACTTTCCAATCCACAAATAATAAGTAATGGGGAGAGAATGTTTAATTACAAGTCTGAAAATGATCTTGATTTATTTATAATGACTATGCGTTTGAGACAACGTAATTTTATAAAGCAGTGCAATTTTGTCGTCGATCAATTAACCGCCACAGAAAGATTAGCAAATCATGAACTTTTAAATTCGCCTCGAGTAAAAGTAATTTTTCTGATTCGGGAACCAGAAGCTGCTATTGCCAGTATGGTAAAGTTGTCAAAAGAAGGAAATAGTGGTTGGAACATTAGTAAAGCTATTGAATATTACATTGAAAGATTAAAGATGCTTGCAACGTATGGGAATGGATTGAATAATAAATCTAACGGACTTTTCATTACATACCATGATTTAGTTAACAAAACGGATCCAACTCTTGCTCGACTTCAAAAATTTTTACTTTTAAAAGAACCGTTAAATGAACAATATCCAATACAGTCGTTCACAGGAATTCATGGAGACCCTTCCAAAACGATTCGAACCGGTCATATAGTTCATAACAAAACTCCTGCTAAAATAGATTGTTCGCACGAATTGATGGAACAACTAAAAAATTCCTATTCCGAATGTTTGCAAAAGCTCATGGTATTTAAATAATTTTAATAATTGAAATAGTTTGTAATCATGCAAACTTTATACTTGATAAACCAAATATTGTTTTCAATTAAATATTTTCCTTAGAAAATATTTTTGATGGGCACAAAAATTCTTTGTTGTTAAGAAATGGTTAAACTTCGTAGCACTTCTGATTCTGCTTTATGGAATAAAGTATCAAAAATCGAAGAAACTAGGAAAGGGATCAAAATATATTTAAGCGACATTAAAGGCCAATACGTTACTTTTTTTATTAATTTTAGCCTTTGAAATACTCCCCTTTCAGTAACAAACTCAAACGTTAAAACTATGAAAAACAATCTTTTAAAAGGTATATTAGTATCGAGTGTAGTGTTTTTAGCGATTGCATGTAGCCCCAAAAACGAAACACCTCCTCCGGCAGAAATAGACAAAGAAATGGTTAAGCAAGAAATTCAAGCCCGTGAAAATGAGTATGCTGAACTTTATAATACGAGGCAACTAAAAGATATTGGTTATTATGCAGAAGATGCTATTAGTTATTCCCAAAACAAAGCTCCATTGGTAGGCAAAAGTGCTATTGTTGAGTATTTGAAAACAAATATAGATACGGCTGCTCCTGCAAATAAAATTTCATTTACTACCAATGAAGTGTTTGTTTCGCCTGATGGTATTAATGTTGTTGAAATCGGATACTATAAATTAGTTGATTCTGCTGATTCAATTATCAACACAGGAAATTATATGAGTATATTTGAAAAAAGAGATGGAAAATATGTTTGTTTAAGAGATATGAGTACATCTGATATTCCGTTTGAATAATTAATATTTCTTCGAATATATTTAAAACTATAAAATTAAAAGAGGCTGACCAATCAGGACAGCCTCTTTTAATTTATGAATTATTTTTAAGAATGGTTACGGTTTATTACCTTCTACCACCGCCACCGCCTCTTGAGCCGCCACCGCCTCTTGAGCCACCACCGCCACTATAACCACCACCGCCTCTTGAGCCACCACTGTAACTACTTCCACCGCTTGAACGGGAGGAGCCAGATGAGCTTGGTCTTGATTGTGGTGATGAATAACTGTTCGATGGACGAGATCCGCTTGAAGTGCCAGTAGAAGGACGTGATGTTCCACTTGAAGAACCAGTAGAAGGACGTGATGTTCCACCTGAAGTTCCTGTTGAAGGACGAGTTGTTCCGCTTGATGAACCGGTGGAAGGACGTGTGCTTCCGGAAGTTCCTTTAGAAGGCTGCGTTCCTGTAGAAGGACGAGTTCCTCCGGAAGTTCCTTTAGAGGGTTGCGTTCCTGCAGAAGGACGCGTACCTCCGGTATTACCTGTAGAAGGACGTGTACCTCCGGTATTACCTGTAGAAGGACGTGTACCACTTGTATTATTACCATAACTTCCATTGTTACGGTTGTGGTTCACGGTATTGGAAGTATTTCTGTTACTATTATAGTTGTTGTAAGAATTATGGTTAATAACAACTGTGCTATGCCCATATCCACCATGGTATCCACCATGATAACCGTAGTGAGCACCGAAATAAATACCAACAGAAATTGCTGCAAAAGGAACGAAATAGGGGGGATAAAATCCGTAATAGTATGGTGGATAATAAGGAACGTAAGCCGGAGAATAAACATACTGAACTATGGGTGCAGACTCAACCACAACTACTGTTGCGGGAGCAGCTTTTACGATTGTAGTATCAGTTCCTGTGTACCCTGGGTTAGGGGTAACAGCCGGAGTATTTTGTGGTTCAATAATATAATCTTTTCCATATAAAGTTTCGTCTCCTACAATTTGTAAGGTTACCTTTTTATTTTTGTCTTTCGATACTAAAATAACTGCAACATCTTGTGTTTCTTTTTCATTAACCGCTATCTGCAGAACAAAAGTAAAATCATCATCTTTTTGTTTTGTTACCACTTTGATGAAATCCACCTTTTTATCTAAATCCAAATCGAGGTTGTTGACACCGGTTTTCTCCTCATTGAGTGATTTTTCAAATTCCTCAATGGTTTTAGATTTTTGAAACAAATCCAACACAGAAATTAAGTCTAGGTTATCACCCGGCAAACCTGATAGTGCAGAATCACTTTCTGATTGTGAAAAAACAGGCATACTCAACGTAGTCATCAATAATATCAAAAATAATAATCCGGATCTTTTCATAATTTTAGGTGGTAATATCAGTCTAAATGATGCTCAAATGTAAGGAAAATTAATCTTAATTTGAATTCTTATACAATAAGGACCTCCGTAGAATGTATATAATTGATTGTTTTATAATTAGTTAGATAAAACCTTGCTTTGATTACTGCAATCTGTTTTGTACAATTTCGACCATGTTTTTTCCCAATGAATATTTATGTTATCCTTGGCTCACTCATTTGAAATCTATTAAAAGTTTCACTATCCAAACTCTGAAAATGAATTTTAAGATTGAGAGTATAAACTTGAGTTGGAAATTATTATAAAAACAGTTCTAATCAATTAACCAATATCCGCGACCGTTAGATTCTATCAACAAATCTAAGTTGGTATTTTAAACATACGATTTTTTACGTCTCCAAAAAATGTATTTTAATTAAAAAAGGTGGTCCCATAACTAACCACCTTTTCTAAATAAATGCACAATTTAAAAAATGTATAGAATCATTAAAATTAAGCTAAATCGAAACGATCAAGATTCATCACCTTGTTCCAGGTAGCTACAAAATCATTCACAAATTTTTCCTGTGCATCACTACTTCCATAAACTTCAGCAAGCGCACGCAACTCTGAATTGGATCCAAATATAAGATCAACACGAGTGCCGGTCCATTTCACCTCACCTGTTTTGCGATCGCGTCCTTCAAACACATCATCCGAACCGGCAATGCCTTTCCATGTAGTACCAAAGTCAAGCAAATTGACAAAGAAATCATTAGAAAGAACTTCAGGACGATTCGTGAAAACTCCTAATTTAGACTGATCAAAATTTGCATTCAGCACACGCATTCCACCAATGAGAACTGTTAATTCGGGAGCAGTTAAAGTAAGCAACTGAGCTTTATCAATCAACATTTCTTCAGCAGAAACAGAATATTTCTTTTTTAAGTAATTGCGGAATCCATCAGCAACTGGCTCAAGTACAGCAAATGAAGCAACATCTGTTTGTTCTTGTGATGCATCAGCACGTCCGGGAGTAAATGGAACAGAAATATTTTGACCTGCATTTTTTGCAGCTTTTTCAACAGCAGCACATCCGGCTAATACAATTATATCGGCCAATGAAATAGCTTTACCATTTGTAGTGCAGTTATTAAATTCTTTTTGAATTTTCTCAAGTGATGATAATACTTTTTCCAATTGTGCAGGATTATTAACTTCCCAATTTTTTTGAGGAGCAAGACGAATTCGTGCACCATTAGCACCACCACGTTTATCGGAACCTCTAAATGTAGAGGCCGATGCCCAAGCGGTTGATACCAATTGAGAAACAGTTAATCCTGATGCAAGAATTTTTGCTTTTGAGAGCTTCAATATCGTTTGCATCAATTAATTTATGTGTGACTGCAGGAATAGGATCTTGCCAAATTAATTCTTCAGTAGGAACTTCAGGTCCAAGGTAACGAGCCGTAGGACCCATGTCACGATGTGTAAGTTTGAACCAAGCACGTGCAAATGCATCTGCAAACTGATCAGGATTTTCGAAAAAACGTCTGGAGATTTTTTCATAGGCAGGATCCATTCTCAGTGAAAGATCGGTTGTCAGCATAAAAGGAGCATGACGTTTTGAAGGATCGTGTGCATCAGGAACAGCACCTGCTCCGGCATCACCTTTTGGTTTCCATTGATGTGCACCTGCAGGGCTCTTCGTAAGTTCCCATTCGTAACTAAAAAGATTTTCGAAAAAGTTATTGCTCCATTTTGTAGGAGTAGTAGTCCAAGCACCTTCCAGTCCGCTGGAAATTGTATGCACTCCACTACCACTTTCAAAACTATTTTTCCAACCAAGGCCTTGCTCTTCAATTGAAGCAGGCGGCAGGTTCCTTACCAACATATTTTCCCGGATCGGCAGCACCATGTGTTTTTCCGAAAGTATGTCCTCCGGCAATTAGCGCAACAGTTTCTTCATCGTTCATTGCCATACGGCCAAAAGTTTCGCGGATATCACGAGCAGCAGCGATAGGATCAGGATTTCCGTTTGGACCTTCCGGGTTCACATATATAAGACCCATTTGAACGGCAGCAAGTGGATTTTCCAATTCACGATCACCGGAATAACGTTTGTCTTCCAACCATTTACCTTCTGAGCCCCAATAAATTTCTTGTTCCGGTTCCCAAATATCTGCACGACCACCGGCAAAACCAAAAGTTTTAAAGCCCATTGATTCCAAGGCACAATTACCGGTAAGGATCATAAGATCAGCCCATGAAATTTTCTTCCCATATTTTTGTTTAATCGGCCAAAGCAACAAACGTGCTTTATCGAGATTCACATTATCAGGCCAGCTGTTCAAAGGTGCAAAACGTTGAGTTCCATTGCCTGCACCACCACGACCATCAGCAATTCGATAGGTTCCTGCACTGTGCCATGCCATGCGAATAAAGAATGGACCATAATGACCATAATCAGCAGGCCACCAATCTTGAGAATCGGTCATAAGTGCGAAAAGATCCTTTTTTAAGGCGTTTAAGTCCAAAGATTTAAATTCTTCTGCATAATTAAACGACTTCTCCCATTGGGTTTGAAAGGGAGGATCTTTGGTGAAGAACATTCAATCTCAACTGGTTAGGCCACCATTCACGATTACTATTACCAGCCGGTACCGCTTGTTTAATTGCCCCACTCGAAAACGGGCATTTAGCCTCTCCATTTGTGTCAAATACCGGTGTATCTGAATTTTTGTTTTTTTCCATTAGTTTAGGATGATTTATTTATTTTGAAATATGATTTTAAAGATATTTTTACTCATTTCTAAGAATGGGCAATTTTACAAATTTAAAGTTAATTTTATTATGACAGAAGTCACTTAACTTCGCTCATCCTAAAACCATTAAATGGAATGATTGTTTATTATTTTCATTTAATTAAACATAAATTTGTATATCTCAATTGCATTAAATAGTGAGAATATTAATTCGTTCCTGTTTTAGAAATAATTGTTTATGGATGCGCGATCAATTTAAAATTATTTTCATATAAAGATGAAACTAGAATCACTCACCACTCCCAGAATAATTTTAAAAATTTTCTCACCCGAAGATTTTATTTATGTCTTTGAAAATTATTCGGAAAATGAAATCAAAAAAATATTAGGACATCATTCTGATGAGGAGTACTTAAAAGAAAAAAATAAATATGAAAATGGTTATACCACTTATAATCGTAGTTTTAAGTATTTTCAAATTATTGAAAAGGAAAGCAATGTTATCATTGGCGGTTGCGGCTTTCATAACTGGTACCCCGATCACAGGCGTGCCGAATTAGGCTATGTTATTACCAAAGAGGAATACAAAGGGAAAGGAATAATGTCGGAGGTTCTTGAGACTGTGATTGATTACGGGTTTAAGAAAATGAATTTGCACAGAATTGAAGCACTCATCGGTACTCAAAATATTCCCTCTTTAAAATTGGTGGCAAAATTCAAGTTTGTTAAGGAAGGAGTTCTACGTCAGCACTATTTTGTGAATAACCAATTTGAAGATTCTGTCATTTTTTCAAAATTGGTAACTGAATAAAATTTATTCTGTAATTTAAAATTCCCATGCGACCTGTTATTCGACCCTATGTTGATGCCGACAAGGAAGATTGTCTTGTTGCATTTAGAAGCAATATTCCTTTATATTTTGCTGAACACGAACTTCCCGACTTCGAATCTTTTTTAGCTACTTTTAAAACCAAAAGGGCTTATGCCGATACCAATCGTAGAACCAGTTATTTTGTTGTGGAGTTAAATGATAAAGTTGTTGGATGCGGGGGCTTTGGTGACAAAGACAATACAAACACACTTACCCTAGCATGGGGATTAATCCATAAGGATTTTCACAAGCATGGGTTGGGAGTGTGCTTACTTAAATTCAGATTGAATGAAATAAGAAAACATTTTCCTAAGGAACCGGTTTACATCGACACCACTCAGCACACCTACCCGTTTTTCGAAAAATATGGGTTTAGGGTAACGAAAATCACGAATGACTTTTATGCCGAGGGGATGGATCGTTATGATATGGTTTTTCAACCGGGCAATATTTGGTTCAATAATATATCCGAGAAATAAAATTTAAACTTGTTGCTATTGAAAATGAATTATTTTCAATAAGTTAGTATTCACTATTTCTTCAAATCCAAATGGTTGCCGTTGAAACAATTATTAAACAGTGTTTTTACTTGTTCCCATTTGAAAAAGGTAACCTAACATATCATATATTTGGCGCAATTAATAAAGGTTGATTATGGCTAATTTGGAGTTATTTATTAAGGTGATGATTGCGCTCATCATAATCATTGTGATGGCTCAGGTATTTGGGAGATTAATAAAAATAGTAGGGCAGCCTTCAGTAGTTGGGGAGATGATTTCCGGTGTGGTTTTAGGCCCTACGGTGTTCGGCTTTTTTTTACCTGATGTATCCGGATTTATTTTTCCAAAGGAAATTATGCCGGCGCTTTTTATTATCAGCAACCTAGGACTTTCCATATACATGTTTTTGGTGGGAGCTGAATTGAATTTAACATTATTCAATAAAAAGGCAGTCCACGATGCTACAGCTTTATCTGCAGCAGCAACCATAGTACCCTTTATAATGGGGGGTATTGCGGCGTGGTTATTCAACGATCAAATCAACACCTTAGGTATCGATAAATTATCAATGGTAATTTTTCTGGGAACAGCATTTGCCATTACAGCTTTTCCCATGCTGGCCAGAATTCTTCAGGAGCATAACATCGTTAATACTCGGATAGGTTTGCTCTCCTTATTATCGGCAAGTATTCAAGATGTAATTAGCTGGATTTTACTTGGACTTGTAACGGTGATGAGTACTACAAAAGAATATTCAGGAATTTTAATTATGGTAGTTGGAGTTGCTGTTTTGACATTAGTGCTTTTTTACTTGGTGCGTCCGGCGTTAGCCAAAGTTGCCGAAAAAGTAAATTCGTTTGAAGATCTTTCGTCAGCAAATTTTGGAATTGTTGTTGTATTGCTGTTGGTTTGTGCGTTAATAACTGATGAATTGGGGTTGTATTCGGTATTTGGAGGATTTATTTTAGGTCTATCATTACCTCGCAGCGGATTTTTTATTCAAGCAATTTCTATGAGAATTAAAGATATAACAGTGATTGCATTCCTACCGGCCTTTTTTGCTTTTTCAGGCTTGAATACGAATATTCTTAATTTAGGTCAGATTGATATGATTGGGCCTACTTTAGTGATAGTCCTTTTTGCATTTGTAAGCAAGTATTTCAGCTGTATGTTTACGATGCGTTTCATTAGTGGATTTAGTTGGAAGGAATCATCTGCAATTGGTGGACTTATTAATTCGCGAGGTTTAATGGAATTGATCATTGCTAACATCGGTTTATCATATGGACTTGTTGATGCCAATTTATATTCTATTTTAGTTTTGGTGGCAGTTACAACAACATTAGCTGCACTTCCCATTTACACTGTTTCTATGAGAATCAAAAAGGTTTAGAAAGCAATTAATGTTGTTTTAAAGCATCAAATGCTTTCCAGGCTGATGTCGCAAAATTATCCCAGTCAAATTTTTGCACATGCTCCAATGCTCTTATCGATAACTTTTTTCGAAGAGCAGGATCCACATATATAGTTTCCATATGAGTTGCAAGTGCATTCGCATCGGTTGCATCAAAATATAATGCTGCATTACCTCCTGCTTCGGGCAAACTCGAATTATTTCCGGTTATAACAGGAGTGCCACAGCTCATCGCTTCTACAACCGGCAATCCGAATCCTTCGTAGAGGGAAGGATATATTAATGCCATTGACTGAGAGTATAATGTAGGCAGATCTTCGGCATCAGCAAAACCTGTGCAGATAATACTATCCTTAAATGGATGATCATTTAATGCAGCTGTAAAAGCTTCAGACTTCCAGCCAATGCCTCCCACAATAACCAGTAGGATGTTATTTTTATTTTGTGTTTTAAAAATGGTAAACGCATCTAGTAAAACCATTAAATTTTTACGTGGTTCTATGGTGCCAACAAATAAAAAGTAGGGATTAGAAATATTATATTTTGCGAGAACACCTGGTTTATTTACGTGTTTGTAGTGTTCTGTTTTGCCTGGGTAGATACGTTTTACTTTTTTGCAGTTTTGAGGATATACTTTGCAGATGTCGTTGGCAGTATTATCGGAATTAGCAATGATGAGGTCCGTTTTATTTAGAATTCCTTTTAAAAATATTTTTTGAAGAAATTGACTGTGCCATCTGTGAAAATAGGGGAAAAGGATTGGAGTAAGATCATGAATGATGGTAACTCTTTTAATATATTTTAGGAGGTTAAACGGGCCAAAGTGAGCGGGTTCAAGAACAACATCCACCTTTTTAATATGAAGGACCAGTGGGACAATAAAAAATAGACGTAAAGAGGCAAATCCTATAGGCAATCGTGTATTCCATATTGCAATTTGTTTAACACTTTGGAGAGTATCATCCACTTTTTCACGAATAAGAATAATTTCATGTCCCGGATTGGTGCGTATTAATGCATCCACCATTTCTTTTGTGAACACATGAATGCCTGCATTCTGATTATCGATGGGATCGGCTAAAATGGCTATTCGCATGAGTCTTAGAATGAAGGAGCTTTTAATTTAATTTATTTTCGCGCATAATAGTTTTTTGATACACAATCAAAGTGTCATACACACTTTTTCTGGCAGAAAATTCAAATGAACGGTGATGAGAAAGTTGTGCCAATTTATTTCTTACTTCAGGTTCAAAGAACATGCGATGCATTTGTGATTTTATACTAAGGACATCATTAGCATCTGCAGGTAATCCCGCCACACCAACAACTTCCGTCATGCTACTATTATTTCCATAAATCACAGGTGTTCTGCAGCTCATTGCTTCTAGCGGTGGCAAACCAAAACCCTCATAAAAGGAGACATAGCACAATGCAATTGCTTCTGAATACAAAACTTTTAAATCATGATCTTCCACATAACCCGTAAAGATGATGCGTCCGTTATCCAGATGTAACTCTTCGGAAAGATGTTCTGTTTTCCAGCCAAAGCTTCCTGAAATTACCAAATTGACTGAAGAATTTGGATTTTCTTTCACAAACATATTAAAAGCACGAATGGTATTTGGCAAATTTTTTCTTGGTTCAATAGTAGAAAGACAAAGGAAATAAGGAGCTTCGCCAAGTTTATATTTGTTACGAACAGCAGCGCTAGCACTTTATTTTTATTCCATTTAAATAAATCCTGATCGGCAGCTTCGTACACGAGATGAATTTTTTCTGCAGGTACTGTATAGCTTTTCTTAAGATCATCAATAGTATTTTGAGAAACTCCAATGACTTCGGCATTTTTTTCATTCAAAAATTGCATTCCATCTTCCGCAAGTGCAATATTTGACTGAACATGAAATTGGGGAAATAATCTGTGAGTGAGATCATGAACAGTAACTACAAATGTATGGCTAAGTGATTTAAAGTGTTCTGCATTTTGTGGAAGTGGTACATGTAACAAATCCACGATATTTTTCATGGAGTCGAGCTTGTCATAAAAGGCTAACTTTTGTTTAATAAAAGTTTTTTGTTGTATGTATTTCAATCCTTTTCTTATATCAGTCTTTTTGTAAATGTTCGAAATGTTTTGGTAAATAAAAGACGGTAAAACAGTACGCGTGATTTGTTTCAACCCCATCAAAACTTTTTCATAAGGATGTAATATTTCTGTCTCTTCCTTACCAAATACAATTTTGTAACTCTCAAGTGGATATAATTTACGTCCAATTAATAATTGAAATTGCCAGCGAGGGTCACCGGTTTTGGTTATTTCTTCAAACCCTTTAAGCAAGTGAATTAGGTATCTTTTAATACCATCATTCCCCAGATCTGTCAGTTTAGATGCTTCTATTAATACACTATATTTTTCGGGTCCCAACAATTCACATGGAACACCCAAAAGTTTCATGGCTTTATAATCAAGCAACGTATTTTGGTTGACTGAAGATTTGAGATGGAGATATCCCAGACTTTCCATCATTGAACCATGATAATTCCAAAAGAGATCCTGCATTTCCTGTGACATTTCATCCTTCCAGCCACCCGATTTTCCTTTACGAAAAAATTTATCAGAGAATTTTTCCGGATTAAATTTCGGATCAACTAATTTGGAAGTGCCTCCATATTGAGGTTTTCCTTTTTTCATTTCTTCAAAACCGGGTAGATTATTCCAATTAGCTGGCGGCATTGCTATCAAATTTTCGATCCGTTTAAAAGTTGAAACAGGATCGGCAACAAGATCTTCATATTTGATAACTAACTGTGCTCTTTCTATCCATGCTGCAGCATTGTGTGACCATCCACCAAAGAAACTGCCCTCTGCAGCGACAATAGCTTCTTGCAAATTTTCCTCAAAATCGGACCCTGGCACAACTAAATCTTTACGATGATGTGCAATAGAAACAACAGCATCGCGACCATCTCTCACTAAATATATTGCAGGAATTGAGGGATCTGCAGGAAGAAGATCTTTTGGAAGCAGATGAGTTTTTACAAATTTGAAATCGGCATAATTTTCATCAACAGGATAGGCTGTTTCATTGTGCCAGGTGCTCGATTCTATACCATAAACATAGAATAGGATATTTCGAAAATAGGTATTCCCTGAGCGGGGAAAAGAAGCGATCCAACAGTCCATTAAGCCGTTTTTTTGTTTACAACTATTCGATACAATTCCATATCTACACTGTTGAGTTCAGCAAGTATTTTTCTGGTTTCAGAAGAAATAGAAGGAAGTGCTGACTTGAATTCAGCATTATCGTTAATTCTAGGAACAGTAAATTGCTTCCAGTTTAATTTTCTGCTTAACTCATGAATATCAATATCGAAGTTTTCGGTTATACCTATGTAGAAAAACTCATTTATATCCAAACCATCCATAAATTTACTCATTCTATTTTTGCTTTCCTCCATTTTTGCATAATCAAGGATTGATTCATTTTTACGTAATTGTAATTCTTTGTCTTCCGGGGCTAATGATATCCTTTTCTTAAAAAAACTGTAATTAGAAATTACCCGTTCAACCGGATCACGAAGCCAAGTAATTATTTTAGTGGATGGATGTATTTTTAAATCTGCAATTTCCTTAAATTTAAAATGACCGTGGATGACTTTTACAGTGTTGTTTAATTGTGATTTGAATTGAGTTATTGGAGAAATAGTTTTGTCGGTATAATTTTTATTTTCATAATGTGCAATAATTGCAGGATCATAAACAGAATTCAAAATAGTCAAAAAACTTCTGCCTGCCGTTTTAGGGATATGTAAAGAAATTAAATCGATCACAATAAGTTCAATTTATTTTCTCGAAGCTGAATTGCTTCATCATACAATTTAACATCTTCCATATTCAACTCTCGGATTTCAAAAAGTACTTCATCAGGAATTTGATGTGCATCTCCTGATGTTTTGTTGTGATACAGAATTTCCGGAACCGATTTCCAATTTAAAGTTGAGGAAAGTCTTTTAACCTCGTCATTAAAATATTCTTGTACACCCACAAAATCAAAAGTATCGAGATCACGACCTGCAAGAAATTTGGACTGTCTATTTCTATTAACTTCAGCACGGGCATATTCAATGAGTGTGCGTTGCATTTTGCTGAGAATGTTCAAGTTGTTGTTTTTTTCATTCAGTAATTCATTCAACCTTGATTCCAGATAGAAAAAATTGGAAATCACACGTTGAGTAGGATTACGCATCCAAGTAATTAGTTTATAGTTTTCAGGTAATGTAAAATGTTGGTTCAGCATATCAACAGAAAAATGGCCATGTATAACTTTAACTTTTGGGAGTTCATTTTTAGAATACAATTCTTCATTCATTCGTATCATTCCGGCTTCATTAATATCAAATCGAACAACTTGATTATCCCCATACACACTTTTCAAAATATTGCGGAAGGACGTACCTGCAGTTTTAGGAATGTGTAAAGAAATAAGTTCAGGAGATTTTTGTTTTGAAAATAGCACGATCGAATTAAATTATTTTTGTAATGTAGAATTATAATTTTGTAAATGAACTGATTTATGTTTGAAGAATTTTTGTGAAACGGAAAGATGAGAATTTATTTTTGTTTTTCCAAACCATTGTTCCTGCAAATTAACAATTGTTTTTATTGGTATTGAACAACAACATGGAATTAATATAACAGACCTATAATATAGTAAGTTGCGTTTGAAGGCTAATAACGATATCGCATGCAATATTTTACACTTTATAATGGTAAGTAATTGCTAATCAGCAAATTGATATTATATGCAATTTTAATTTTGTTATCTTGAACTCTGCAGTTTTAAGTACATTTGCATTAAATTTAGTAATTTAATTCTATCAAAAAATGAAAATAATTCTCTCTTCGATTTTATCACTTTTACTGGTAATTAATCTAGCTTCTTGCAGTGGCCCTAAAAAAGCAGCAGAGCCTCAAGTTGCAACGGCTCCGGTTGAATCAAAAGTTGTTGAACAACCGGTAAAAGAGGATGGCTCACAAGCCAACATGGGCCTCACTCAAGGTAAAGCTCAACACAACGAATCAATTACAGGCAAAGAATTAATCGCAGGTTATACTGCTAGGTTAGTAAAAAAGCTTGAACTAACAGGTGATCAATCAACTACAGTAGAAAATGTTATGACAAAAACATTTATTGATTCCGGTGAGAAATTGGAAAATGTATATGATTTAGCCCAAGCAAAAATTATAGGAAAGAACTCTGTTGTTAAGTCTTCAGATGCTATAATGGCAATTCTTAATGAAAATCAGAAAGCAATGTTTACTAAATTTTTGCAGCAATAGAGATCCACTATTTATTTTTCCGATTCTAAAATTTTATAAATTTTTAGGTATTCTTTAATACTGGTTTCGAGATGAAATTGAATGGTTGGTTTTACTTCCCAGGTATTCAATCGTGCTTTTTCTAATTCTTTAATAAGAGATTGTGCGTCCAAATTTTCAAGAGTAAGATGTTTTCCACCAACTACTTCAGTCAAAGCTCCTTTGCCGGAACTTATTATAGGCACACCCAATGCTGAGGTTTCAGCGGCAACATAACAAAAGCCTTCACTATGAGACGGGATAATTACACAATTTGAGGTTGAAACTTCCTTTAATAAATCTTCTTTCATTAAATTATGCAACAATACAACATGCTCCTTGATTCCTTTTGAATGAATTAAATGTTTTATTTGAAGAAATAAATTTTCAGGATATGTTGGAATGATTAATTTAAAAGTGGATTCAGGATACCTTGAACAAAAAATCTTTGTTGCTTCTAATGCAACTTCCAAACCTTTCGAAATGCCTAATCTTCCGAAAAAGCAATATGTAAAAGTATTAGGTGGAGTGTGTTCGAAAGAAGAGAAATTTGCATAATTCAATCCGTTATAAATTTGAACAATTTTGTTCTCAGGAATACCTTTTTGGATTAACGATTTTTTTGTATAATTAGAAACCGCAATGTATTTATAAAATGGGAGTTTTAATATAAGCCATTCGTAGAAATAAAATAGCTTGAGTTTCCATTTTGGAGTAAATGGTAATTTAAACCAAAGTTTATCCCATACTTCATGAAAAGTTATGATCACTTTTTTTCTTAAAAATAAACCTGCAAAATATGCCGGTATCGCCGAATTATAGGAGGTAGTATGTATACAATTAACATTTTTGGCCTGACGAATTATTTCGGGCAGACTAAATAGAGTAAATAGGAAACGATTATAACAATTTACTCTGGTTATTTTTACCCCATTAAAAATTTCAAATTTATCAATATTTTTATCATGTAAAGTTGTTACAACATTTACATCATAACCGACTTTAGCTAGTGAAACAGTCAAGTTTAAGAATAATTCTTCTGCACCACCTACATAAGGATAAAAATGTTCAACTACAAATAGAATTTTCATTCTTTGTTTTCCTTCTTTAAACGATTGTCAATGGCAATCTTACGAACCAGATCGGTAATAATTTTATTTTGTTTTTTGAAGGAGTTAAATAGTTTGAAATTTAGAAAAAATGAAATAGCTAAACCGATAAAAATTATCCCGTTGATATGATCCTTTATACCAATGGAATTCGACAAAAAAGTAGTAATTCGATCCGGAAACAAGGCCACCAAGGAAATAAAGAGCCATAGCATGCTCCAGATAAGTGATTCAAATAGGGTATTAATTCCACTCTTAAACTGACGAATAGAAAAAATTATTCCGACCAAACTTACAATGGGAACAACCAATTGATAGATTTCGAATTTCATGTTAATTATTTTTAAATAATACTGAATATAACAAATTTAGAAGTGTTCTTATACCGCTAAAAAAATGTTGACCTTTATCTTTTATTTCAGGCGGGTAATACACTCGAATTGGTACATCTATAATTTTTAAATTATGTTTATGACCTTTAATAAATATTTCACTGCAATGCTCATATTTATCTTGTTCTATAATTATC
The DNA here is from genome assembly GCA_963814475.1 of uncultured Bacteroidota bacterium. Classification (GTDB taxonomy): domain Bacteria; phylum Bacteroidota; class Bacteroidia; order AKYH767-A; family OLB10; genus JADKJB01. The sequence continues at coordinate 66,347 of CAWFDA010000024.1, forward strand.
CGGTGCAAAGCTCTTTTATTAAACACCTTAAATCCGGATTGTGAATCAGTTACTTTTTGTCCGGCAAAAATACTTGTTACAATATTGGCAACATTGTTATAAAATCTATTTTTTGAAGGAATGTCACTATTTTCATTTAGAAATCTGTTACCTATGGTAATATCGGCATTTTGCTCAAGATGAGATTCAATTAATTTGCGGATATCATCTACATCATGTTGTGTATCGGCATCAATCATAACCACAATATCGGCTTTTAGTTCTTCTCTGCAATATTTTAAACCCGTTTCGGTAGCGGCACCGGCACCTCTGTTCACAAGATGTTGAAGAATGGTAATATTATGATTATGATTTTGAATTAACTCCATGCTATTATCGGAGGACCCATCATCAATCACAACAATATTAGTGTACCCTTTGTCTAGCACCGATGAAATCACTTGTACGATTCGTTCGCCCTCATTATATGACGGAATTACAATAACTACGCGATTTTTATCAAAGGACATTTTAAGCTTTAAAATATTATAGAATTTCAAACAAGGCTACATTGCCGGGTTCAATAATTCGTTCACCAACAACATCATATTTGGTAATTACAGGAACACCATTAACTACAGTTTGCATATCACCATCAGGCCTTTTAACAAGTCGATTTGTGTACAATAACCGAATTTCAGGATTGTTTATCATAGTGTTCATGAAATTATCAAACTTTTTAGTTAATGATTTATCCTCGGTCCGATCAATTTTGGCAGCATTTAAACTTACCAAAATATATTTAATTTCTTTTTTCTTTAATTCGGTAGCCACTAAAGTTTTATCATCATTTACACTTGAAGATATAGTTTTATAAATTCCTAACTGGTTATCCATATAAACTCTTGTATCGTTATTTACGATATGATATTTTAGAAATGTAGAAATATTGATAAGTTTTGCTTTTTTATCTCGATTTAAGGTGTTAAGAATATTTTGTTCGGCAGGAGAAAAGAATTGTTTAAATACTTGCTTTTCGTCCTGGGTTCCTATTGCATATTTTACAAACGGAGGATCCATAAATACTGCAAATTTTATTTGATTCACATCTTTCTGATATAAAAAACTTATTGGAATAAATTGGAAAGGAAGAATGAGCAAAAACCAGATTCCTGTACAAACACTCATGTACCTTTTAGCAAATTGAATATTCGAGGTAGAAAATTGATTTTCATTTGTTACAAATATTGCAATAACCAGTGGAATTAAGGAAAAGCCAACAATTCCATACCAAATAATACCGCTAGCCAACAATAACCAATATTGAATTATGCAATAAACGAAAAGAATTATATGTTTGGAGATTTTATTTAATCCTGTTAAGCTGCTTTTAAAAACAAAGTAGATAGGGAATGGAGAATACAACAATCATTACAAAGCACTGTGCGAGTCCTTGTGTTGTTAATAAATTGTAGAACGGAAGCAATAAATTTCCTATTAAGAGCAAGTTGTTTTTTTATGAAAACGTAAATAGGAAGAAACAAGCTTCTTAAAAACTCAGAATCACTGAAACTTTCTGTTTTAAATGATTCAAAAATTACATTAAGGTCAAGTGTGCCACTTACTAAATGAACCGATAACATTGATACTATCAGCCACAGCAGGAGCAACATCATTTTTAGCAGGTTCCAATGAATATTGTTCGCTTAAAGGCAAATATGAATAGGGGCATTAAAATTAGCAATGAGAATTCCTGTATCTGCAGAACCCATTCTCACATTATTTTTAGTTACTATGTCGTAGGGAAGTGAGATAAAACGAATGATGCCTTTTTCGTAACCAAGATACCGTCTTATTTCTTCAACTTTCTCAGGATTAGATGAAGCAGTTTCCTTTGAATACGTTTCATACTTTCTATTTTCTTTCGTTCTGCGATCTCCAATATAAGACGGTGGAGGTGAAGGGGCCTTCGTTGGAAGCAAAATACCAAAACCGGCGTTTTTAGCCTTATGGGGTTACCAGTGTAGGTCAATTTATTGGTGTTCTTGAAATGGTCTTCAGAACCATGTGAGATTGGATTTGGTCCGGAATATAATTCTTTTAGTGGCGATTTGCCGGTTAAGATGCTTTCGATGGAAATCTTGTTTATTCTCGGATACATTTTTTATGGCCCAGGGAAGGAATGTGATTCCAAATGCAATTCCAAATACTAGTGCAGTTTTGGTTGCCATTAAAATTCCGTTTTTGTTTTTTCGAATAGCAAAAAAGAGAGCAATTAATCCTAAAGATAAGGGAACTAGAAATCGAATAGAAACAACTCTTTTTCAAATGCAGCAAATTTGGTAAGATCTAAAAAAAAGATAAGAGCAAAATTTATAAAAAATATAGTTATTGCACCATGCTTACCTGAGTATTTGTAGAAGATGATAACTAAAAACGCAAACAGACTAATCATAGAAATATATTTAATACCAAAAGCAAAACCTATTAGAACACCACAAACAATCCAAAGGGTTATTTCCGGTGAAAACGGGAAAGGAAGTTATATTTTCTTTGGTTTTTTGAGTTGTGGATGATCGCTTGAATGGATAAGAATACAATTAAACTACACAGGGTAATGAATAGAAAAGCGAGATCAATTTTTTCGTCGTTTTTTGATTGCCATATGGTATTTGGCAGGGAGTAGAACACTGCAGCAGCAAAAATGTATCCAGCTACGGCTTAGTTTCAACATCAATCCAATTTTGTAAATCGCCACCAAACATAAAATTCCCGGTATAACCGAAATCAGGATACTCACCAATGAACTCTTATACATGATCATTCCCAGACTCATCATAATAGACCAGTTGTAAGCATCACCGCCTTGTGTAAGTCCATGATACCCTTCAATAAGTTTCGCAGTATTCATATATAAACTTAAACTGTCGAAACCTACCGGATAAAGTTTTGAATCGAAGCAAAGAGTAATAGCAACTAACAAAATCATAAACGCATACGCTGCCAATGCAAGTACATGTACTTTGAAAGGTTCAGATTTTTTAAGTAGTAATTCTTTAATTAATAAAAATGTTTGCTTCCAACCCGGGATTATTAGCAAAAGTATAAAGGGTAGTACCACGAATTGATATAATATTCCTGCCGCACCCAGCAAAAAAAGACCCAAAGTAATTATAAAAAATCCTAGTGCAATACTTATTAAAGCCTTTGATGAGACTTCCAGATTTAATGGTAATTTTGACAAAACAAATGATCCAACACTTAATGCCGACAGAAGAATAATTCCAAATCCGGCATGAAATAAAAGTGTTCTTAAAATAAAAGCAATTGTTCCCGACGCAGCGTTTGGGATTATGGATGACTTTACTAAGTAGAAGGCCATTATTAACCCCATTATCAAAACAACAAACCCATAATGATATATAGCTCTGAAATTTTTAATCTCTATTTCTGAAGAAATTGATTTTCGATTTGAAAAGAGATAAGCAATACCCGCCGCACAAATAAAGTAAACAAAAATAAAATCGGTGTATGCATTATATTTCCAGGCTTTTACAAAGTAGCCGGAATGATTGATGTAATCCAGGAAAAGAAACACTGCCCAAAAAATACAAAATAGTTGAATGACCCAATTGCCAATGAGTTTATTTATCATCTTTAGAATTTAGAATTGATTTGAATCGCGCTATTACGGTTTCAATTGAGAACGCCGGCATGAATATACAAATAAACAAAAATTTACCATTCATGACTAGTATATTTTACTATTATTAAGGCGATTAAACAAGCAAATTGTTTTTATTTTTAGTGAGAAATAGCAGCCGGCGTTTAAATTAGCAATAGTTGACTGTTACGGTTCTAACGCGTTTTGCCCTTTGATATAGTTTATATCATTGAAAACTAGGAAGTTAATAATAAATATTTGGTTACATCAGATATTTCCAGCAAATGGAGGCTGATCATTGATGGTTTTAAAAATTGTTGCTTTTTCAAAAAGCACGCTCACTTCATAAATCACATTATTTATAAAAATTCTTCAAATACCAAGATGGGAAGCTATAATGTTTTTTTGAATTTCCGAAGTTCCTGAATAAATAGTAGCTGCTAAGGCATCTCTTACTTCCTGTTCGATTCCATAATCTGCAATATAGCCATAGCCACCAAAGATCTGCAATGTTTGCAACATAAAATTCTTCACGGTATTGCTCACAAAAAGTTTTGCAATAGCAGCTTCTTTACTAATATTTTTCTGATTATCGAGTAACCAAGCAGCTTTGTAAGCATAGTTTTTGGCAACTTCCAATGAAACTTGCATATCTGCAACAGCGTGAGATATCCCTTGAAATTTTCCGATGTTTTGTCCAAGGCTTTTCCTTTGTTTTACAAAATCAATTGTTTTCTCCATCACCCTATTCATTGCGCCAATATGAATACCGGTTAAGCATATACGTTCCCATTCCATAGAATGATTAAATATAAGTGCACCACTTCCTTCCTCACCTAAAAGATGTTGTTTTGATAAAACAACATTATCAAATATAATCTCGCCTAACGAGCAGCTTTCTAAACCCATTTTGTTAAATTGAGTTCCAATGGAATAATTTTCTTTGTCGACAAGGAAAGCTGTTATCCCGCCAAAAAAACCTTTATCAGGATGTGTTGATGCATAGGTCAATACCAATTCAGAAGCAGCACTATTAGAAATAAAAGTTTTTGTTCCGTTCAAAATGAATTTATCATCTTTCTTAATGGCTTTGCATTGCATATGAAACACATCTGAACCACTTTCACTTTCGGTCATAGCGTTTGCTGCAATTAATTTTCCACTAACTAGTTGAGGCAAATATTTTTCTTTTTGCGAATCTGTTCCATGCTTGTGAATTGGAATTACACATGAAAGGGTATGAGCAGCTAAAGCAAAGGAAAGTCCATTATCGGTGTTTGCCTTTCCTAAAGCTTCAAAAACGAGGAGTTGCTCGAAAGCGCCCAATCCCATTCCTCCATATTCGGGGGAAACACATGTTCCTATTATTCCGGAATTAGCCAATTGCATCCAACGTTCTGCAATTGATAAAGTTGGCGAAACACGACTAACCGACTGAAAAACAGACTCTTGTAATAATTTTTGTTCTTCACTTAAATTAAAGTTCATCATAGTTGATTTTGAAGTGCCTGCAAGTCAATTTTACCGCTGGTGGTTTGAGGTAAGGATTCTAAAATTACAAATTTATCCGGAATCATGTATGCGGGTAAATGCTTTTGGCAGAATTCCTTCACATCGTTTAAATTATCAACTCGGTGTTCCGGAAATTCTACAAAGCAGATGAGTTGATTTTTGGATTTTGAAAACAAAACTGCTGCATTTGAAACATTAGGATAAGAAGTAAGTATCATTTCAATTTCAGAGGGTTCAATTCGAAATCCATTCTTTTTAATCATGCGGTCTTTGCGCCCAATGTATACTAATTCACCATTTTCATTTTTGTTTACAAGGTCACCGGTTCTATAAAACAAAATTCCATTTTTGTTTTTGAACATGGAAGCGGATGATTTTTGAGGATCATTCCAATAGCAGTTAAAAAGTGAAGGCCCTGCAACAAGCAATTCACCATTCATACCAATATCATTAATTTCATTTTCTTCTTCGTCTACAAGAAGCAAATTAGCATAGCTGCAATTTATACCAATAGGAAATACGGAGAAATTAATTTTCGCTGCATTGATTTTAAAAAAGGTACAAACGTTGGTTTCTGTTGGACCATACAAATTTGTATAGTTTTTATCGGGCCAATGGTTTAGCAATAATTTAAAGTTTTCGAGATGAAATACTTCACCTGCAAACAAAACATTTTTCAAATGATTGTAATTAAATTTATGCAATTTCCCATAGTGTGCCAAGGTGCTATAGAAAGTAGGAGTAGCGTAAATAGTAGATATTTTGTCGATAGAAATTTGTTGAGCCATTAACAATGCATTTTTTGTTTCCGATTCTGAATACAACAAAAGCGTAGCGGCTTTTTTCGCAGTTACATAAATATCAAAAACAGACAAATCAAAATTAAACGGAGCAATAGAGGCAATAATATCGTTGCATGTAATTTCAAACTCTGTAGCTGCCCAATCTACAAATGCAATTGCAGCTTCATGCGAAACAACCACACCTTTAGGAGTACCGGTAGATCCGGAGGTGAACAAAATAAAAGCGGCTTCATTAATTTCAGAATTTTCGCGATATTCTGATGAGTTTCGAAATAGTGTTACATGAGCGTCTTTAAAAATTGTCTCAAGTGATAAAGAAGTTTTCTTCAATTCCAATTCAGAAGCCCTGTCACATAATATAAATCGCGAAGAAGTTTCATTAATAATGTACATTGTCCGATTCGCAGGATTCATGGCTGAAACAGGTACATAGATACATTCACATTTGCTGCAGGCAATCATCATGGCAATAGAAGCCATGTTTTTTGAAGCATAAATTACTACACGTTCATTTTTTTTAATTTCAGCATCTTGCAAAACTGTTTGAAAAGTCAGCGCCAAATCATAAACTTCATTATAGCTAAAAGAATCTAAAGAAGTTTTAATGTAACAATCTGCACCATTATTATGCAGAGCATCATCAACATATTGATGCAATTTGCAAATCTCCTTATTCAAGGTAATTAAATTTTTGACGCAACAAAATCTGCAATGAGATCAATTGAATCCAGATTTTCACGATCAACTTCATGTGGTTTAAATTCAAACCCAAAACTATTTTCCAAAAAACCAACCATTTTGAGTGTAGATATGGAGTCTATCACACCTCCGGAAATCAGCAATGTGTCATTTTTTAATTCTTTTGAATCATCTTGTACAATATTCTCTAAGATGTATTTCCTTATCTGATCTTTAATTTGGTCGTTTGCCATGATATTTTAAATAATAATTCTCAGTTTTTCAATTTAGTTTGTTAATCGTGAAAGTTTTCACATTGAGATTTGCAATTATAGTTTTCGAATCTAATAGTTGTATTTCATCAATCAAAAATAGAAAAATTTGTGAGATTTCTGCAAAATAATTAAGGATTTTCACAATACATTACATGGATCGGTAAATCAAACCCTTTGTTGCAGTAGGATGACAATTTTTAGGCAATCATTTAGGTGATTTATACTTAAAATCTCCTGAATAACTTTATATAGTTTATTTTTTTAGAAAAATTCAATTATCAGAAACATCAATCCAAATTATAATGAAAAGGTTGCATTTCGGTGTATTTAATAGTACAAAATCATTTTCAACTTTATACTTATAAAATATTAGAAAGAGGTTTGAATTTTAATTTGACCCCTCATTTTTTTTGGAGTCTATGTACTCTTTCCATTTCTTTTGTTGTTCGGGAGTAAAAACTTCATTTTCTATTTTTTGGCGCATCATCTTTCTTGCATTCCCATCGGTATTTAAAACTGCAGGATCTTGATTTTTGAAAATTTCATTTATTTGTGCTTTTTGTTCTTCAGTTAATTCTATTACACCATTGAATTTTTCCATCATCGATTTTGCCAACTCATCAGTTGTTTTTAATTCTTCATTTTGAACAACAGGAGCATCGGTTTTTTGCTGCGGTTCACTTTTTTTATCTCCGCAACTTGTTATTGCTAAAACAACAACAAGCAACAATGTTATTCTTGAAATTATAGTTTTCATAATATTTGTTGGATTAAGATATTGATTGAGATGGAATTATTAAATGATAACAATTTTGAATAAGATACTTTTAATAACACCTATTCAAGAATCAACAAGGAATAAGAGTCTTATTAAACGGTTCAAATATAGGTTTAATTTCAATATATTTTATTGCCTTCTTTTTTTATAAGGAGATTGCATTTTTCTGAATTGGTGTTTTGAGGCCTTTAAAACCGCAAATTAATCTTACATAACTATTGCATAATCAATAAAATACGAAAACTTAATTGATGTTTTAAATTAAATAAAGAGTGAATAAAAGATCCCATGTTACATGAATTATAAATATTTTAGGAGCGAATTTGAATCATTGAACTACCTTTACAAGAGAATATTTTGAGTAATCTGTCAAAAGTATAAAGTTTGGAAAAAGATCTATCAACCATTGGGCTTAAGCCTTTATATCTAAATGAAAAACGTGGACTGGTCGGAAGAATAGCCGATTATTCACGAAATATTCGACGTTTTTCCTATTTATTGCGACAGCTTGTTATTGTGGACATTACAAATGCTTACAAGCGGTCTTTCATTGGTTTATCTTGGTTAGTAATTACCCCAATAATAGGAGCATTTGTGTGGGTGCTTCTAAACGGTGCCGGAGTATTTAATCCCGGAGAAACAGCAATCCCGTATCCTGCGTATGTGCTCTTAAGTACATCCATTTGGAGTTTATTTCATGGCAGTTATCAAGTAACCAGCAATATAATTACGGAGAGTGGTAAATTTATGATTACGGCAAAATTTCCACATGAAGTTCTAATTGTTCAGCAAATAATCATTCATTGCATTAATTTTATCGTTCCTTTTTTAATCAATATTTTAGTGTTGGTAATTTATGGTATAAAATTCAGTTGGGCTGCACTTCTTTTTCCGCTCACTCTTATCCCTTTGATTTTATTAGGAACCGGTATTGGCTTAATTGTAGCATTGTTGAGGGTGGTAGCTGTTGATTTTAGTCGCCTTGCCGATCAGTGTTTGAATTTACTTATGTTTATTACTCCTATTATTTATGCTCCAAAAATAAAGTTAGATTGGTTAGCAAATATTGTGAAGTATAATCCTTTAACTTATTTGATAGGTTTTAGTAGAGATTTGCTGACCACAGGTGTTTTTGCTGAATTCATGTTGTATTTACTTTTCAGTTTTTTCAGTGTAATATTCTTTGTAATTTGTCTGAGAATTTTCATGAAACATGAAGCAAAGTTACTTGAACGATTAATAAATGTTTGATTAAATTATTATGCACAACTCAGGGATTGTCCTTTCAGTTAAACATGTTTATAAGAAATTCACCAAAGACATAAAGTATAATATGTACTATGGGATTAGGGATATGCTGTTAAATCCTAATGCCTCCTACATGACATTGCGAAAGAAAGAATTTTGGGGACTGCAGGACATCAATTTTGATTTATTTGAAGGCGATATTCTTGGTATTGTAGGAGCTAATGGATCCGGGAAAACGAGTCTTATGCGTATAGTATCAGGCATTTATCCACTCGAAAGGGGTGAAATTTTTGGTCGATCAAATCAAAAAATCACCAGTGTTTTTGCGCTCAAAGCGGGAATGCAACCTCTGTTGACAGGAAGGGAAAACATTCATATTAAAGGAGCTATTTTCGGGATGACAAAAGCCGAAATTGAGTCAAAGATGGCTTTTATTGAGGATTTTTCAGAATTGGGAGAAAAATTGGAAGTTCCTTTCGGGAATTATTCTTCTGGGATGAGTGCTCGGTTGGCCTATTCTGTTGCGATTGCTACCGAGCCCGATGTTTTTATTGTTGATGAAGCATTGGCTGTTGGGGATTCGGTTTTTAAAGCCAAATGTTTTGACCATTTAAAAAGTTATGTGAAGCAACCAGGTAAAGCGGTGCTTTTTGTTTCAAATAGTATTCATAAACTCCTCAAAGTTGCTAATCGGGTTATTGTTATGGATGAAGGAAAAATAATTTACGAGTCGGGAGCAGATATTGGCGAAGCAGTCCATTTTTATGTTAATAATTGTTTGAAGAATATGACTGATGAGAAGAAAGCAGAAAAGTTAAATTCCGTAAGTTACTATGATCTCTGAGATGCATGTTATTTCAATCATTTGATTTTTTACTTTTTTTCCCATTAATTGTTGGGCTCTATTTTTTATTGCCTGTAAAATATCGTTGGGTATTAATTTTAATAGCATCCTATTTATTCTACATGTTCTGGAATCCTTGGTATGCTTTATTGCTAGCAGGATCAACTTTAACAGATTATTTTGCAGCACTCATTATTTCACGAACACTTTCCCAACGAATAAAAAAGTACTGCTTAGTATTGAGTCTCATGATTAATTTGGGATTGTTGGTTTTATTCAAATATTATAATTTTTTTTCCGAACAGTTTGCATGGGTCATCAGGTATTTTGATCCCGGGTATTCCCCATTTTTAATTGACTTATTATTACCAATTGGAATCTCCTTTTACACATTCCAAACTATAGGGTATACCCTCGATGTTTACTTTAATCGACAGAAGCCTATTGCCCATTTAGGAACATTTGCCATATATGTTTCATTTTTCCCTCAGTTGGTTGCCGGCCCCATTGAAAGAGCGAAAGATTTACTCCCTCAATTGCATTTTAATTACTCATTCGATACAAAAAGAGTTACCGAAGGGCTTCGACTATTTCTTTGGGGGCTATTCAAAAAATTGGTAATTGCTGATCGACTGGGTGTATTCGTTACAGAAGTATTTCAATCACCTGTTGATCATCATGGCGTGGTGGTTCTTTTGGCAGGTTATCTCTTCTTTTTCCAGATTTATTATGATTTTTCGGCATATCAGGATATGGCCATGGGAACGGCCAGAATTTTAGGGATACAATTATCCAAAAACTTCGAACCACTTGTTTTACTATCCACATCATTTCGAAAATTTTGGAAAGGATGGCATATTACATTAACCACTTGGATAAGAGACTATGTATATAAGCCATTGTCATGGGATGAAAAAAATTTAGGTTCAATTGCCTTAGGTCCGATTTATATCTTTTTTTTAGTAGGGCTTTGGCATGGTGCCAATTGGACATATATTATATGGGGAACTTTGCACGGGATATTCCTGGTTTTTGAACGAATGCTAAACCCATTTAGCAATTTTTTAAAGAATAAATTGGGAGCTTTCCTAATTCAGATAATAGGTTTCATTTTATTTTTTAATGCATTTACTTTCGCAAATATTTTCTTTAGATCGTCGAGTGTTACTGAAGCTATTTTTATGTTGAAACAAATTTTTAATTTACCGGGTACTAATTTAAATCCCGGATTATTGCAATTGGATTTCAATATTTTATTTGTATGCTTAAGCTTAGCAATTATTTTCGAATATTCAAGAAAAAAACTCCCGGCAATTGATCTGTTGAATTTTCGATCACCAATAATTCGATGGGGAATTTATATTTTGATGGGACTTTCAATTTGGTTTTTGAGATTACCCACAGAATATCAGTTTATTTATTTTGAATTTTAATTTGTTGCTGATGTGCTAACCATAATTCATTTATTTTCTCAATGTTAGATTCAGCTAAATTTATTTGTTCAGTGGAATCATTTTTTAAATTAAAAAGCCAAACAGAATATGATTTTTTTTTATCATTGGTCCACTCTTCATAAGGTATTGCAGGCGTAGCATCTGTATACCTCTTCAAAATTTTTTTATTCCCATCTTCTAGCGGGAAAAAGAGGGCCTTCCAATTTCCTTTACGTACTGCTAGTGCAGAGCGGAATTCCCAATAAAATACTTTTTCATTTTCTTTTTTATCTTTCGAAAGTACAGATTCGCCGGTGATTTTTTCGGATTGTTTGAAATTAGAAATTTGAGCAACAGATAAAAGTGTTGGAAATAAATCAAGACTTGTAAAAAATTTATTTATACTTTGAGGAGATAATTTTCCGGGCCAATAAAAGATTCCGGGTATTTTAATACCACCTTCCAGTAAATTGCCTTTACCACCTGCGTATGGGTAGTTTCCTCCTAATATTTTTGGAGCTCCTTGATCTGACAAGAATATAATTAATGTATTGTCATTCTCTTTTTCGATAGCCGATATAAGTCTACCAACTTCATCATCCAATAAACCAACTAATTTCTGATACCGTTCCGGAGTATCGTTAAGTGTACCATGTTCTCCTTGAAATATTGCATCCTCACCGGGGAGAAGGATAGGAGCGTGCGGATTGGCATATGAGACCATTAAAAAATAGGGATTACCCGACATTTTTTTAACTTGTGCAATAGCCTCATCAGTAAATATTTCTGTTAAATGTTTGCCTTGTTTTGCTCCCCATTCTTTTTTTTCTTTTTCAAGATGAAAGGTTCCATTCGGGTCGGTATGACTTATGTAGTCGATATGCCCGTTTAGAAATCCGGCGAAATAATCAAATCCGTTTTTTGTTGGATGATCTTTGTCGCTATAGCCAAGGTGCCATTTACCAATGCAAGCAGTTTGATATCCGGCTTTTTTTAATATGGTGGTAATAGTGATTTGCTTCGATAGCTCCGCTTCTTGTTCATCTTCTTTCGCGGCTTTCAGAACCACTTCAACTCCTGCTTGTTGAGGCGTTAAGCCGGTCAACATACTAATTCTACTAGGCGAACAAACCGGACTGGTAGCATAAAATTGATTTAACTTCCAGCCTTTCGAAGCCAATCGATCGATGTTTGGAGTGGGAACAGCTAAATTTTTATTGTAACATGATAACGATCCAATTCCTAAATCATCAGCAACTATTAGTACAATATTAGGTAAATTTGTATCTACTAATTTGCTTTTTTTTTCCGAAGTGCAGCTAAATAGTACACCTATGAACATGAGCAAGAATATATTTTTGAAAAGTTTACTCACGGTTTTTGTTTTATATAATTTGCTAGTGATTTAGTAAACTTGATGGCACTTTTCCCTTCTAAGTGATGATTTCCATCGCTAAATTTATAGCCTGTAGTATCGCTTGTAGCATAGTTTATAAAATGTACATTATTGAAATTGTTTGCAATCTTTTGCATCTTATCATTGAAGTTAGAATAGCAAAGATCCTCTTCGTCCTTCATTTGTTGACTCACCGGCATACGCACCAAATACACAGGACCTAATGCAGACAAATAAGTAATTGTTTGAATGAGATAATGTTCCCGTTCAGGTGAAGAAATCAAATCATATTTGAGGAGTTTTTTCCCATTCTTTTGTTTACTTTCGAATCCCCCACTTTTTAAAAAAGTAGCAGCGTACCCATCGTGAGATATTTTCCTGCCCTCTCTATTGTTGGCTTTATCTTTCACTATGGAAGCAAATAATGATTGTCCATCTCTGGGATGACGGAATACGTATTCATAATTCGGGTTAATATTTACAATTTTAAGTTTATAAAATCCAAAAGAAGATTCTCGAGGAGCTTTAGCACCTGAAAAATCCATAATATTTCCCGGATTAACAGACAAAATAAATAGATGGCTACCTGTGTTGTCGCAATCAACTTTTCTTTTAATTAATTCATAGTAAGGTTTTCCATAGGGAGAAAGCACTGCCGTAAACGCAAAGTTCAATACGTCTTCTTTCAACCCTAATTCTTCTTTGAGCAAGGATGGCACAATACCTTTTAGTGCCCTGGAGCCACCAATAATTAGGGAATTGGCTTTATGGGTAGATTTCCAATAAAATGCATCATTTTTTGCCATGAGTTCTTGTTGGAGATATAAATAGGGAGCTCCAACAACTGCACAAAACAAGAATAGTTTGAGAAAGAATCGAACCATTTTATTCTATTTATGGGTTTCGTTAATGCGCTGCAATAATTCTTTATTCATTATTAGTTCTTTATACATTTTTTTCGCTAGTAATTGATGACCTAAGGCATTTGGATGACGATCCCAAGAACCAAGAATTATATCTTGTTCCGGAACCGTACCATTAAAGGTTTTCAAATCCAAAACCAGGAAGCCCATATCTTTTGCTTGCTGATACAATTTTTCATCTTGTTCCGGAGTTTTTTTTCCATCGAGGGAAGGTACAAACATCCATACGGGAATAGCTCCCATAGCTTCTGCTTTTGCTTTTATATGGGAAAGGCCCCATCCAATGAATTCATTGATCCTTGGTTTAAATGTGCGTACAAAAGTAGCCTCATCAATGGTTCTCGGTAAATTTAATTCGGCAAACAAATTGTTTATGTATTCGTATTCCACCTGAAGACTATCAATATAAACACGATACATGTTGGACATAATTCTTCTTGCTTCGTCTGAATGTGCAGTATAGATAATTACTTGGGGATTATAATCAGGTACCATCTTATCAACTCTGGCAATATGCTGAGGTAAATGAATCCCTGCAACAGCAAAGTTTACGATTTCAACTTTTTCGAATTGTGGGAATACAACTTTTTCATTCAATTGGTCTTCCACCAAATTCTCGTAGGTTTGTTCGGTTGTAACACCGGTGCCCATTTCTATTGATGCACCTAAAAGTGCAATTCGTAAAGTGTTTGGAGGCCTTTGTTTTTCAATAGGACGATCGCGTAAACCAAGGTTGTTAGTTTGAAAGTTGGCCCCTTTGAATTGAATATTTAAATTAGGTTTTAATTGCTTTGTGATTAAATCATTGGTTTTGATGAGTGCACCAAAAGTGTGAAGCTGTAACCAATCATCAGGTCTTTTTTGCTGAACTTCATCGAGTGGGGTCGACAGCAATTGGTTTCCTGATAACATAGTGTCATAATAGCCCTTGAATTGCAATTCTCGGTCTGCGGCGTTTAAGCGAGTATGCAAAACAGGATCCACATCTAGGTTAAACCGGGTTCCAATTTGGTTTGCAACTGAGGGTACAGCCAATGTAGCAAGAATGAAAATTCCCAGAATGCTTAAATTATAAGTAACAGTGTCTGAAATTTTATTAGATGATTTATCATATTGGTAAAGGATAAATTGTAATAAAGAACCCGCTAATAATAAAACAACGAACCCTGCTAAAATATTTATTACATCGGAAATAGTTGTAGTTTTAAGTATGTTCAACATCCCTACCCAGGCAGAAACCGAGGGCACGGTCCACCACGACCAAAGAAACGACATGAACATAAAAATCCCAATTACCCTTAATGAATGGAGCATTGCCGATTTTAAGTGGAACCCTGATTGACTTTGTTTCTTTTTACGCGGCATAGCCTCATACACGGAATTTAACATAACAGTGATGCCAAAAATTGCCCAAAATGTTGTATCCTGAAGCGTAATTAAAAACGAACCACGAACCCAAAACCATTGGTATGCATGAAGGAACCAGTTAAATGCAAATGAAATCAAAATGCTAATAGCTATGGCTTTCGTGGTGCCTAAATGTTTTAATTTAAAATATACCGGATAGTAAAAAACCTTAATCATAAAATTTCTCCAGTACATATTGATTCTTCTCCATAAATCACTAAAACTATCGGCAAAGAAATAATGATTAAAGGTAGGAGGAAGGTCAAATCCAAATAGACAAATCATACCTGCCGAAAAATGAAAAATGCCGGCAATCCTAACAATCAAAGCATAGGTGGTAACAATTAATTGTAGATATCCATATACAGAATCAATATCATTGGGATTAGGAACAAAGTAATAATAAATGAACCGGTATAATAAGAGGTGAAACACACCTTTTGCCATTAGAAGCACTCCTTTGCGATAGGATTCATTAGCAAGTTTACTGTAATAATTATTAATAAAGGTTTTGTAATCTACAATTGGAAAAATAACAAATATCAAATTTGGCAAAAGAAAAAAATAATTCAATCTCATCCATATACTCTCTTGTTTTTTAATAAATTGTTGTTCATACAAAAACAAAATGGATCTAAACATAAACAACCCACCAAGAATTGGCAATAATATGTTCCCATAAGGTATGGAGAATATTTGTAACCTAGCAAATGCCATCATTAAGCTAAATAATACCAAAATAACAGTTCTAATACGTACACTAAAAGGAAGGTTGAGTATGACAAATAGAATTAATCCATAAAGAAGTAGTATTGCTCCTTCTATAGGACCAAAAAGCACCATCATAGCACCGGCATTTACTGCAAACAGAAATGGCAATCGAAAAGAAACCGGAGTAAATGCATAAACTGTGAATGCAGCAAATGCAATAAGACATAATTGAAGAAGATTCAAGCTCTCTTCGATATGCAAAAAGTAAACTGCAGAAGTTAATATAGCCAATCCCACAAGTACACTTAAAAAAGATTTCAAAGAAATTGTAGTATTTTCAATTGCTCCGGGGAAAGAAGTTTTTAAAGTTGTTGGTGCCTTAATCATATATTAATATGCAATTAATAATTTTCAATAGAACTTGAGGAGTAATAATTTAGGTAAGCTCCCTTATGATTTAAGAGTTTAACTTTAATCTCATCAATTAAATGAGAATCATAAAGGGGATTGGAATTTTTGTTTTCAAGAGGTTCAGATAATGTTTTCGCAGCTTCACTAACAACTTGTAACGCCCTTCCGCTTGAAGCGATAATATCTTCATAACGAATTATGGTTGCTTTGGTTGTAGCTTCATACCTAGAGTACATAGTATCAAGTAGCGCCACTTGACGCGACACAATATCGCTGATTGTGTTCAATGTCCCAAACAATTCAGGGTTCAACGTTTGTAAAACCCTCAAATTTCCGTCAGCAACAGGCGCCTCAACACTATTCCAAGAGGCTATGGTTGCCAATGGGTTTCGGATAATTATGTAAATTGGATACAATTCTTGTAATTCGGGCAAAAGGTAAGTAAAATGACCATTATGCTTGATAATAAGTTTAAAATCAGCACTTAATGGTTTGTCGAAGTGCACTAGTTCTTTTTTCACAATACTTGCTCTACCTTTTTCGCCTTTATCCCCGAAAGGATTAGCCGGAATGGACCCAAGACTTCCCTTCGAAAGCGCTAAACCACTTTCAAGCAATGATTTTCTCATTTCGGGAAAAAAGGATTGCACCGAAGAAATGCCCGCATTCACATTTGCAAACATTTGAAGATTCATTGGCTCATGAAGAGCAATGGTGTTTGGAACTTTGTTTAACAGAAAACAAGTCAACGTAGTGCCTGAACGCGGAGGACCTGTGAGGATTATATTTGTATTCATGTTGTAGTCTGGTTGTTTAAAAGTTTGCGAACATCCTCCTTGGAATAATATTTCCAGTAATGCCCTTCTGATTTTAACAATGCATCGCTAATTTGATGAATCGCAGTTTGATTATTGAAAAGGCTACTCCTTTTATTTGTTAATGAATCAAGTGGTTTAGAAAGAGTTCCTTTTGCCATACCACTCAATACTTTTTCGGGACATTCAACGAGTTCTTCATAACGAATAATTTGGTTTTCATCAAGATCGGTATACTGTCCGAAGTACCATGAGAGAATGAAGAGTTGCCTTTCCAGCAAATTGTCATTTTGATTGTTTAGTGCATTATGAAATTCGGGATTGAGTCGCTCTGATTTTAATACTTTACCTCTTGAAACCGGAACATCGACGGTAGCCCATGAAGCGAGTAACGCTAACGGGTTGCGTATAAGTGCAAAAAGAGGAAAGTTGTTTTTTATTTCGGGCAATAACAAAGTGAATTCAGCACAATGTTTTAGAACAAGTGTAAAGTTGGGTTCAAGTTTTTTGTCGAATGTGATAGTTGTTCGTTCTACTACCCGATCCCTTTTACCGGTTCCTGGGCCAAATGCATTATCAGTAATTTTTCCTTCATGTGTTCGTGCTAATGCAGAACCATTTTGCAGAAGTGAGTTTCGGAATACATGAAATTGTTTTGCAATATTTTCATGTGCCGCTAAAGGTGTTTCAAATAAACCTCCAACCAAAGGTTCATTTAGTGCAATTGTTTGTGAATATTCACATAATAATCGACAGGCAACAGTTGTTCCCGATCGGGGAATTCCGGTAAGGATAATATTATCACCTGGGCTATCTATTTTTGAAGAGGGAATCATTTTTCCAAATGTCATCGGCTTGGTGCAATAAATTTAGCAAGCGTTGTTTTTCTAGTTTGATATCATGATTTGCTGCTATATCATTTCCTGCTTTTATCAATTTTTCTTGTTCAGTGGGACTCATCTGTAGAGCTTGAATCATAGCTCTTTCAATTTCTTTTTGAGTATATTCAGGTTGAATACAAGTAATGTTAGGAATGCAGAAATCAACATTTCCAACTACATTCGGACAAACGACTAATTTATTCATCGCCATTGCCTCCAATGCAGGAAGATAAAATCCTTCTGAACCACGTTCGGCATCAAGTGGTAAAAATACAATTATTTTTGCGCGATTTAGTAGGTTTAAAAAATCGGATCTAGTTGGTAATTTAGGTGGAATTTGAACTGTTAATTTCCATTTATTTTTCTTCCAATAGTTCTTGCTTTCAAGGAATTTTAAAAGTTTTGTTGCCAATTCCGGATTTTTAAGACCCACAATAAGCAAATCAATATCGGGATTAGGATTGATAGGAGGGAGCTGAGAAAAATCAATAGAATCTGGAATGAGATATACCGGTCCGTTCACACCAAAATCTTCCATTATTTTTTTGCCCATCGAACTTTTAGCTATTCGAATAGCAGGGTAATTAAGTGAATTATGACGGGGATCATCGGGATGAGTGTGGCGTGGCTGAGCTATATTGATGATGGGCACCGGCGGTGAAACAGCGACCTCCGGGGGTAGAATTTTCCAATCATGTCCCGATAAAAAGAGAATGTCTGTTGGTTGGATGACCCAGTCACTTAAAGCTGTACTCCTATAAGGCAACCAGAAATTTCCAGGGTTGTCAAACCAAATAGTCTCCGGATTGAAATATACATAGGGTTCAAACTTATCGGAACTTTTAATGTGTTCAAAAGCATCTCTCACTTTCAGTTGACCGCCACTGGTACCACCA
Source organism: uncultured Bacteroidota bacterium (assembly GCA_963814475.1). GTDB lineage: Bacteria > Bacteroidota > Bacteroidia > AKYH767-A > OLB10 > JADKJB01. Next base: position 85,001 of record CAWFDA010000024.1, read on the forward strand.
TTAAATTTGGTCCACGATCGATGAAATAAAACTCTGCGTTTGTGATTCATTTGCTTGTAAAGGAATATCCATTAAAGAAGGAGAACCTATCAATTTGTTTTTGAATTAATTTAATAGTTGAATCATTCCAAAGATTTATTTTATGTCTGCTTTGATTCGTATTTGTCCAAATTTTCGACTGACAAGCTTCTAGATATGCATCAAAAACAGACAGGCCTAGAAAACCACACACCTCAGTTAGTGTTGGCAATGGATTTTTAACCAAATCCTCATGTCGGATGCTGATTACTGCATCTTTTTCTTTGCCAATTAATTTTTCAATTACTTCAGCCTTTTCAAAAAAATGCCCGGCTTTACGCATCAAATCTGCCGTAGTAAATGATTTTTGTTGTACTGCTTCACGTTTCAAGACAGAAGTTGAAATGCAATCATAGGGATTTCTTACTAAATGGATTATTTTAAATTTTGGAGCGAGTTTTTTAACTTCTTCCAGCAATTCCGGGTGATCTCTCAAATGAGATGAACTAGTGCCGCCACGTTTATCACCAATGATTTTAATAGTTTCATATCGTCCCTGATACATGGTAGGTATATCGTAGGAATATCCACTCCATACACTACCTTCTAAATGAAACGAGTGGGCTTTTTCACATATTGCATCAAACAAATCAATTCGGCTTGTACCTTTTTTAAGTAAAGACAGAGCATCAAGTTCGTGAGAAATTACCGCATTGGGATGTGCATCTAAGCAAGCTCCCAACAATGAATGCCCACTACGAGGGTACCCTACAAAGAATACAAATGTTTCAATTTCTAAATAAAGGTTCGGCATAACTTAAGTGAATAATAAAAGTACAATAAACAACAAACTTGCACAAGTACCCTCTCCCCAAGGCTTTCGCTTAAATAAACTAGTTTATTGTTATTTTGGCAACAGAAGTGGCGTTTTTCATTCTTACCTTCAATAGATATGTTCCTTTTGAAAGGGCAGAACAATTAATGGTTATTTCGTTCAAACCAGATGAAGTAAATGAAATGGAATTACTGTAAATAACCCTTCCTAACAAATCAAAATTTCAAAGGTAACCTCTCCTTTATGGGAAAGAACAAAATTTACATTGACATTATCAGAGGTTGGATTTGGATATACTGAATTTGGAATTATTTGCTTCTCTTCATCAATGTAAAAGGAGGTATGCAAATCCCGGGTAAATTATTATCGAGCCAAATTATGCGTTGCTGAATCCAGGTTTTCATATTGCTAATTTCTCCTGCATAAGTCGTGGCAACGGGAACAGGATTCGCCCACACCGGAACACCTAGTATTGGCCATTTAGTGAAATGTCGATCTTTCGATTCATCCAGAAGTGATGCTGTTGTATCAATATAATTCATCAAAGTATCGGTATGCAAAACAGAGAGTCGTAATTCGTTCCATCGGCATTTAAGCAGACTAGTGAATGCGGGATCCTGCAGCATTTTTGCCCACCAAAAGGGGACATTGTTATCACCGGAAGTACCACAAATGGAGTTGAATTGATATTGCCAGCCTGATGTAAGATACCCTTCACAATAATCGGCATTCCAGAAACCAACATTATAATCCCATGCAGGGCCGATATAAAGTTTGCCTCCTTTAGTTATTTTTTTCTTGTATAAAAATGTGCTGTTACGATATGCATCTACATTTTTACTGGTTTCGTTAAGGATGAAGTAGTCGACAAACGATTGCAAATCGATAAATTTTTTGTAACCGCTATCAGGATTTGTAAACCAAGGTGCATTTAAAGCATATTCGAATGAATCAACATAAGCACGAATATAAGCTTTTTGCTGAGGAACAATATTCACATCAGAGGGATAATCATATTGGAAACGAATAGGTGTTCCGGGAATACCGTTGTAATTAGAGTACCAACCGGGAGTTCCTCCTCCAATAGGCTTATCTATTTTGATAATATATCCGCCTGTTAAATCATTTCCCGAAGTATCGGTCGGAACGAGTTTTGAAATATCCACGCGATTAGCATCACGTTTAATTTTTTCTTCCATCACAAAAATTCCCATGTATGTAGAGTTTATTACTAACTCGCAAAAACGTGTTCGTGACGCATATTGGCCGGTTTTATTTGCAATATCATAAGCAAGTACATTACGCATGCAGGTTTTATCGTTGTATGGTGCATACAATATCCAATCGCTTTGTGCAGGCATGCCCAGCACCATGGTGTCGGTCTCAATATTTAGCGAATCGAGTGTTTCAAATCCATACTGCTTTTGCGGAAAAGTTTGTGACCAGCTTCCGCGGATTTCAATTGCAATGTTACCATCATAATCGTTAAAGGGATCAGTCATATAATTCCTCACACCAACACCATTATCAATAATTCCCATGTGAGAAATTATTTTAGGATCATTCACTATTGTTTGTCCGTTAGTATTTAGTATTACTATCGGAAGATTTGATGAGGTAAATACAAATGGAAGAGCAGGTGAATTGCTAAAAGTAATACTCCACGATGATAAAGATCCTGTAGTTCCAAAGTTGTGATCTTGCACTTTCAATGACCAAATACCATTACCATTCTGTCCATTATTTACATTGCCTAAAATGCCCTGAGCTTTATAATTTCCGGTGAATGGAGGGTTGCCTGCAGTAATGCTTGTTGTTGCCGATCCTGTAAAGCAGGTGTTTGAATAATTATTTCCTGAACCACCATTATTCATAGATAAATCAATAATTGTCCCATCGGGAGCAACAAGTTGAATTGTTAGTTGATAATCGTTGTTGTGTTGAATGTTTATACAAACCGATTCCACACCAAACGAACTATCAATCACTGAGGCTGATAGTCCGCTAACTGAAACGGGAAAATAAACAGCCGGGCCATTATCGGGAATGGTGCCTCCGGTGCCAAGAAATGATTGAGAATAAGAGGTAAATATTGTGGGAGTTAGCAGCAGAGCTAATATAAATTTCTTCATAGGATGTGCAGAAGGTATTGTACTTAGGTTCAAATATAGTGAATATGACCTTAGCCCTGACAAACATATACTATTAATTTGAATATCAAGGAGATATGAAATGAATCCAATTCAGATTTTTAATAGAAAAGTAAAATCGGACAATATTAACAACCTATTTGATTTTATTCTATTTTCACACCAACTTAGTCGTGATGTTTTAATTTTAATTTGTTATTTAGCTTTGGAATAAAGAATAATCAAAATTATTTAAACAAATGCGTTCTCAGGTTCTGAAAATGAACAACCATGAAAGAGGTAATTGAAATCAGTACCAACATTAACCGGCTTGATATAAATTTCATTCATACTTTTATAACTGAAACTTATTGGGCAAAAGGAAGAACTATAGAAACAATGCAAACCTGTATAGATAATTCATTAAACTTTGGTGTTTATCTGCAAAAAAAACAAATAGGGTATGGAAGAATAGTTACAGACTACGGTCATTTTGCCTATCTCATGGATCTATTTATTGATTCACAACACAGGGGAAAAGGATTATCAATTCAATTAATGAAATTCATTTTGAATTTTGATGCTTTGAATAGAATTAAAGTATGGAGATTGGCAACATCCGATGCGCATGGACTGTATGAAAAGTTTGGATTTAAACTACTACTGCATCCGGAGAATTTGATGGAGTTGAATAAATGAAATGAAACAATAGAATTACATAATACTACAATTTAAAATATGAAAAAATTAATTATATTTATTTCACTGGTGATTTTTTCTATGCTTTCAACACAGGCTCAAGTAGCCGATTGGGTATGGGCTAGAGCCGGAGGAGGAAGTTCAAATGAGGGCGGGTATTCTGTAGCAACTGATAACTCCGGTAATGTTTATGTGGCAGGGACTTTTTCGAGCAACTCGGTAGTTTTTGATACTACTACTTTATCTACTGTATTTTCTTTGAAACCTGCCTTGTTTTTAGTTAAGTATGACTCGTATGGAAATATGGTTTGGGCCAGAACAGCTCAAGGTAAAGTTAGTTATGGAATGGCATTGGCAGTTGATTTGGTTGGAAATATTTATTTAACAGGCGGATTTGAAAGTGCCACCATTGTTTTTGATTCGGTTACTCTTTCACTCGACAGCCTAGGTAGTGATATTTATTTAACTAAGTTTGATACAAATGGAAATGTAATGTGGGCAAAAAGAACGGGAGGTGTTTTTAATGATCAATCATACTGTATCACAACTGATAGTGCCGGTGATATTTACATTGGTGGAGTGTTTGGTATGACATTTAACTTTGGAAACAATACTTTAATCAGTACCGGTTCTTCGAGAGATTTATTTTTAGCTAAGTATAGCAGTACTGGCAATGAGTTGTGGGCTAAAAGTGCCGGGGGAAATTATGAAGATATATTAAATTCCATCGCCTTGGATTATCAAGGCAATATTTATTTGGCAGGACAATTTCAAAGCACACAATTCATAATTGATACCGATACTTTGATTAATAATGGACAATGGTGGGATTCTTTTGTCGTGAAATGTGACCCTTCCGGAAATTCGATTTGGGCAAAAAATCCGGGATCTGTCGACGATGATTATGCTGAATCAATTGCAATTGGTAATAATGGAGATATTTTTTTAGCCGGTAATTTCAGGGGAGCATCCATCAGTTTTGATTCTACTACACTAGTGAACAGTAACACACAGAATTACGACATATATGTTGCCAAATACGATAACAACGGAGTTTTACAATGGGCAAAAAGTGCAGGTGGAAATTCTCATGATCAAAGTCTTGCCATGTGCATTGATGCCAATAGCAATGTTTATGTTACAGGGTTTTTTGAGAGCTTGTCAATTAATTTTGGAAATATCAATTTAACACGACCAAGTTCCAATGGAGCGGAAGCTTATTTGACATGTTATAATTCTAATGGGAATGAACTTTGGGCAAAAAAAGGAATTGGTGCAGGGTATGATTGGTCACAAGCTGTTACTTGTGATAATTCGGGAAATGTTTTTATTACAGGGTACTTTGGGGGGTATAGTATTCTTTTTGGCTCCCAATACATACATAGTAGTTCAAATGGCAATCATACAGAAACATTCGTTGCTAAGTTGGGAATTCCTGTAGGTTTAAACGATATTGAGGAACAAAATCATGTGGCTATTTATCCGAATCCGTCAAGAGGAAATTTTTCTATCAGCACACAGCAGTTTCCTATGAATATTCAAATTTTGAACTCGCTTGGTCAGGTTGTGAAAAAATTGATTATTAATTCTGATAAAGAACATAGCATAAGCTTAGTCTCTAACGGAATTTATTTTATTCGTACTACTTCACAATATGAAACACGATTATATAAATTAATAATCCAAGAATGAGTTAAAGATTTGTTTAGTCAAGGAAAATTAAATGACGAAATTATATTCAATAAGTAAATTTTAACATGCAATTATATCAAATTTCTAAAACAATTAAAATCATGATTATGAATTTTAAAAAATTATTTATTTTTTCGGCTTTGATTCTTACTATTACCTTACTTAATGTGAAGCCATTATTTGCTCAGGATAAACGAGCCAACATCTGGTATTTTGGAGAATTTGGAGGTATAGATTTTAACAGTGGTAGTGCGGTTGCACTAACCAATGGAATTCTAAACACTGTTGAAGGTTGTGCGACGATTTGTGATGACAATGGAAATTTATTGTTTTATACTGATGGGGTTGAAATTTTTAATAAGCAGCATTTGGTAATGTCAAACGGATCCGGGCTTTTTGGCGGGAATTCATCCTCACAATCCGCACTTATTGTACCGGTTCCCGGCAATGCTGTATTGTATTATATATTTACAGTTGCTCAAACTGCCGGAGCAAACGGATTTTGTTACTCTATTGTGGATATCACTCTTGATAACGGGAACGGAGAGGTTACTTCTAAAAATGTAGCTGTATTAAATTCAGTTGCTTTGTCAGAAAAGCTTGCAGGAACTATACACTCTAACGGTCAGGACATATGGGTTTGTGTAAGGGCAAACCAAACTAATACATACTATTCCTACTTAATTACCTCATCAGGATTGAATCCACCTGTTATATCCACCGGGGGGACGGTTACTTCCGGAAGCAGTAGCTTCATAGGCTATATGAAATTTTCTCACAACGGAACCAAATTAGCATCTGCAGTTTATTCCAGTTCTGTGATGGATTTGTTCGATTTCAATAATACAACAGGTGTTTTATCAAACGTAGGCAGTTATACAATGCCACTCTCTCAACAACCCTACGGGATTGAATTTTCGCCACAGGATTCCAGATTATATGTATCTGCAGGAGGCGCAACCGGATATGATCTTTATCAACTGGATATGAGTTTATCAACAAATGCCGCAATTTTAGCTTCGGCCTCCTCCGTAAATTTCAGGCAGTCTCAAATATATGGAATCCAAGCTGCTCCTGATGGTAAAATATACATCTGTTATTATCAAAACAATTGGATGGGGACTATAGAAAATCCGGAGTTGCCGGGAAGTTTTTGCAATGTGGTGGATTCAGCTCTGTTTCTTGGAAACGGGCATAGGAATTTAGCGGGGTTACCCAATTACATTTCCAATTATTTTAATGTTACCGGAACAAATGACCTATGGGAAGGGAACACTACTCCATTTGAAATTTATCCTAATCCCGGAAACGGTGTGTTTTCAATTACTTCTACACAGGGGATTCTGAAAATTTTTAATATAGATGGAAAATTGATTTATATCAACAAATTTACTCAGGGTTTTCAAAGCATTGATATTTCAGAGTTTCCCAATGGGGTGTATATTGTTTCTCTTCAAACGGAGCACTCAACATATACTAAGAGGTTGGTAATTGCTCAAGGAAATTAGATTTTGTATGAAATTGTATTTTGTGGTACTTTATTTATACCTTACACCAAATTAAATCTTAGTTAAATCTTAAATCTCAAAGCTCTATGAAAATGAAAACACAATTAACTGCATTATGTGCAGGAATCTCACTGTTTATGGTAGCATGCTCTACACCCGCACCTGCTCCCGAAGCCCCAAAAGCTATTGATATGGATGCCCTTCGTGTTGAAATCCAAGCTATGGAAGATGCTTATTCTGCCGGAGAAACGGCAAAGGATGCCAATGCTGTAGTTGCTTATTATAGCGATGATGCAGTGAGTTACAGTCGTAATAAGGAACCACAGGTAGGAAAAGAAGCAATCAAATCTTACATTGCTGCTCGTATAGCTGAAGACACTTCTACTACTACAAACGTGTATAAAATAGTTGACTTATTTGCTGAAGGAGATAAAGCAGTTGAAATTGGATCTTGGCAGGAAATGAATGCTGCCGGTGAAGAAATCAATAAAGGTCATTATATGAGTTACTTCGAAAAGCGTGATGGTAAATACGTTTGTGTTCGTGATATGAATGTAACTTCAATGCCGGAAAAAGCGACTAAGTAATTATTAAGGTTATAAATTGAAATGGAGCAGGGTTTATCCTGTTCCATTTTTATTTTAAATAAATCTCAACTTTGAAAAAGTTTTAATCTTTCATCGAACTCCACCCACTTACCCACTAACTGACTAAATATTTCCCCATTTATCAACTTTTAATAGTACCTTTGAAAAAACAAATTATTATGTCAAATACAAAACAATTCGGTGTGTGGATGGATTCCCATCATGCCACTATTTTAGGTAGAGAGAATATTGATTCCGGAGATTTTATTATCCTTGGTCACGTTAAAAGTACCGGCGCAGATAAAAACTCAAGTGAGAATGCTTCCAATAATCAGGAAATTGCTTTAACACATAAATTTTTTAAAGAAATTGCCGCCAAAATGCTGAATGTTGAAAACGTTCATGTAACCGGAACGGGTCAAGTTCAAGAACAGTTTATTAAGTTTCTTACCCAAACGCCTCAATATAAAAATGCAATCTCTTCAGAAAGTACTTCCAACAAAATGAGTGATGGGCAACTGATTGCTTTTATATCAAAACATTTTAATTAAATTTTTAAGTAGTAATTTATAGCGCTTATTACCTCATTAAAATAAGTAAATACTATTAATGCCAAACAATTACTATCAGTTCCTGAAAGGGAAGTAATGAGTTTGCATTTTCACGGTTTTTGATGGAATTTGAAATGCATTTTTCGAAATGTTAGAATGCATTTTTTTTTAGCCTTGTCAAGCACATTTTTTATGAAAAGAAGTGGCTTTTTTGCTCGATTGAAATTTATGGTAATGAAAATCAATCATATAGGAGTTTATTCGAGAATTATTCCTTCATAAAAACTCTCAAAATTAATTATCTTGCAGCCCCGTTCTGTTAATTCATCACTATTAGTGAGTTTTAGTCTCGGCACCAATAATTTACATCTTAAAAAACAATTCTTTAATTTATGAAAATCAAATCCTTTAAACGTATTTATTTTGCCGGCATGTTTGTCATGATCAGTGTATTTAATTTAATACAAACAAATGCAATTGCACAAGGAGTCACAGCTGAGCAAATTGCAAGTATGAAATCGGTAAGTGGTTCGGTTATTTCTGACGATGGTAAATATGTGGCATACACTGTAAGTACTCCCGCAGATGCATTTAAAGAAAACTCCCCAAGCAGCAATCTGTTGTATGTGATGAATACAACAACAAGCGAATCAAAGCCTTATTTCACATCTTCTAGTACAGGAAATATTGCATTTCGTCCTGTAAAAGGAACTATAACATTTTTAAGTAAGGGAACAAGTGATGCTACGAATGCTATTTATGAAATAAATTTGAATGGAGGCGAAGCATCGAAAATATTCACCACAACGGGAACTATTTTAAATTATAGCTGGCAAGCTGATGGAAATAACATTGCCTATACTGTTAAGGAATCAGCGAAAGCTCCTGCAACTTCATTAACTTACAAACCTACATTTTATGAAGAAGAATTCAGTTCTCAAAAAGGATTTGTAGTTAACATTGGAACCGGAAAAAGTGAACCAAAACCTTTGAATGTTACGGGTACAATTTACATGATGAGTTGGAGTCCTGATGGAACAAAGCTCGCCCTTTCCGTTGCACCAACTTCTTCGGTAGATGATTCTTACATGAAGCAGCAAGTGATGATTGTAGATGTTGCAACAGGAAATGTAAGTGCAACTATTGATAATAAAGGAAAACTGGGTCAAATAGTTTGGAGTCCCGATAACAAACAAATTGCTATCAAAGCAGCTAAAGATATTCATGATCCAACTGATGGTCGTATTTTAATTGTTTCTTCTACAGGTGGAATACCTTCAATAATAGATGCCGGTTTTCTTGGGAAATATGAAAATATTTCGTGGCCCGAAATGAATTCTATTTTCTTTTTGGCAAGTGAAGGTACTGCAACTTCAATTGGTTCTATAAAACCAGATGGTAGTGGCAAACAATTTATTTTCCATTCAGCAGCACATGCAATCTCCGGCTTTTCAAGAGCTAAAAATGGAACAATTGCATTTGTAGCAAATACTCCAACTCATCCATCTGAATTATTTACTATCGCTGCAGCGAAAAATTCTCAACCGGTGAAAAGAACTACCAGCAATGAGTGGTTGTCGGAGTTAAAGCTTGGGAAACAAGAAGTAATTAAATACAAAGCTCGGGATGGAAAATTTGAAATTGAAGGAATTGTAATTTATCCTTTAAATTATGTTGTAGGTACAAAAGTTCCATTAATTACAGTTGTTCATGGTGGGCCTGAATCACATTACCATAATGGATGGCTAACCGCTTATTCTATGCCCGGACAAATGGCGGCAGCAACGGGCTATGCTGTTTTTTATCCAAATTATAGAGGAAGCACCGGCCGGGGTATTGATTTTATTTATAGCAGCCAGGCTGATTTGGCCGGAAAAGAATTTGATGATATTATTGACGGCATTGATTATTTGATCGCTCAAGGTGTTGTCGACAAAAACCGAGTAGGTGTTACCGGCGGTTCTTATGGTGGATATGCAACTGCTTGGATGAGTACTTATTATTCTGATCGATTTGCAGCATCGGTAATGTTTGTTGGTATCAGCAACAATATTTCACTCTGGGGTACCAGTGATATCCCGGAAGAAATGTTTTTGGTGCATGCGAGAAAAAGGGTATGGGACGATTGGCAGTTGGCTTTGGACCGCAGTCCGATAAAATATGTTGATCGCGCTCAAACGCCCATTCTAATTATGGGAGGTGCCGATGACCCTCGCGTTCATCCCGGACAATCATTGGAGTTGTATCGTCACATAAAAGTGCGTAAACCGGATGTTCCTGTGAGACTTATTTATTATCCTGGTGAAGGACACGGCAACATTCGTTCCGGCTCAAGATATGATTACAATTTCAGAATGATGCAGTGGTTTGATACCTATCTCAAAACAGGAAATCCGAAAGCTGAAAAACCTGCTTTGGATTTACCTGTAAAATAATAGAAATTGTAAACTGGTGAAATTGAAACATTCACTGCAAGAATATTGAATTTGAATGGAAATGTCATAGTTGATTTTAATACTAAAAGTCAATTATGACATTTTTCATTTAGTATTTTATTTGAACCAATGGCTGATCAAAACATATCCGATCCCAATGCATTTTTTCTAAAACAGAAGGAGCCTATCAGAAGTTGTTTACTTGCACTGAAGGAAATTATTCTTTCACAAGATGAAGAAATTACTTTTGCAATTAAATATGGAATGCCTTTTTTTTGTTATAAAAATAAAATGTTTTGCTATTTGTGGGTGCATAAAAGTTATAAACAACCATACCTGGGGAATTGTTGAGGGGGGGCTTATCCATCACCCTAAACTCATTATTGAAAAGCGTGCTAAGAATGAAGATAATGCTGGTAGATCCTGAAAAAGATTTGCCTTTAAAAAGTATTGAAAATATTCTCAAGAAGGCTGTAAGTTTATATAAATCCGGACAAATAAAAACAAAATCATGATTTCGCCAACTACATTTAAAATTTATCGAAAATTGGCTTTTCCTTTTCTTTTTTGGCTTTGAATTGAAATTACCTTACTTTCGAAATTTTGCAATTAATTGTAAATTAGTAATATATATTTTTTTATTGTAAATACTTTTAATAATACGGTATTAAATTGTAAACACAATTTAATACCTTTGAATCAATTAATCAAATGGGATATAGCCTGCTATATTTTAAATTGATTATTGAAATACTTTATTTTATGTTTGTAGAAATTAGTTTTGTGACTCCATTCCAATGAGAATGGGATTCCTGTGTTAATTGAATTTCATTCATTCTGAATTATAAAATTATGGCTAAAGTGAATTTGACTAAACGAAAAGCTCAATCCATGCTGGAGGCAAGGTTTTTGAAAAGTGGATATATTAGAAATTGAATGAAAAGAGAATCAAAAAGAGGGTGGGTTAAACTACAGGAAAGGATTTGAGGTGCGATTAGTTTAAGGATAAAAAAAATTGAAATTTATTCCAAACAGCAACAGCTTGCTCTTGATTACAATTGTGAGAAACTCATACAGTAATCAAAATCAAATAGTGCAACCAATATACGGAATGGATCTTCGGATCAATTTCAGAAATTACAAGAGCAAAAAGAAAGTAAGAAAAATTCTAAGGTAATTAAAGTTGACAAAACTTATAAATTGCACAATTTTAAAAAGTTGGAAACAATGGTGTGTAAACGATTTTAAGATTCGTCTAGAGATTTGAAACTCTTCGAGCCGATTGGTCAATTAGGTATAACAGGCCAGACAACTTATTATGTTTTTAGCAAGAGAGCACACCTCTTTAACAACTACACAAATTGGCGAATATTTGGGTGGCCGTAATCATGCAACAGTATTATTTGCTGCTAATAAAATGAAAACGCTTTATAAAAAGGATAATAAGACTAAGAAACTTATTCAAACCTTCACCAATCATCTTTAACATGAATTTGGTTAACTCATTATAAATAGTGCATTTGTTGAATGAATTAATTTTCGTTTAGTTGGGTTAGTTTACCGATTTATTTATAGAAAAATTAATTCTTCAAGATTTTACAGTTTCATTAATTTAGTATTATATAAATGGCCGGCGGAAGAAATAGCTATGCAAGTTACGGAAAGCAAAAAGACGAATCCCCTAAAGCTAAGTTATCAAAAGAAAGTTTAAGGCAAGCACTTATTTTATTCACTTACCTTAAGCCATATCGGACCAAGTTTATTATAAGCCTGGTTTTTGTTGCACTTTCAGCGTTTACCACCAGTTTATTTCCTTTGTTTTTGGGTAAGATGATTGATGAGATTAATATAAATTGATGCTAAATTTTGTATGAATTTTTGAATTTGTCACATACTAAAAAAGCATCACAATTAATATACACCTTAGTTTAGTTATAAATTCAACAACTTTGGTAAATAATAGCTACTCTTCAGCTATGTTGTCAAAATATATATTTTGATATTTTTTTAACGTGGGTTTCTATTCTTTAAAAAAATGAGTGTTGTTTTTTTAGTTTTGTCCTCCATTCCGAGGCTTGTTCATTCTGCTGACCAAGGATCTTTGACCTCGACCGAAACGGAACAACTTGAAGAAAGTTTGACCGTAATTCTGAAAAAGATGAAAAGTGCCACAAGGACCTTGGAGACTTCCGAAAACACTCAAGAGAGCAAAGTTCTGGTGGAATTCATCCGGGAGTGTGCTGAATGTTTGGCATCATTAAAAAAGTTGTCTAAAGCATGAAAAAAACCCTATCTCTGTTCAATTTCAACATTCTGTGTCTTATGATATCAATTGAATAAAATAAATATTAAAAGAAATCTCAATTTTCTACTTATCGTCTTGTTTTATCCCCGATTCACTGGATGATTTTGGAGCTAGACTATCTTGCCAAATTTTATTTTATTTGATTTGATTTGATTTTATTTGATTTACTAGTTAATGACCAGGCTTCATCAGTCTACCGCTGGCTTGTTTTTTATATATATAGATGAAAACATAAACTCGTAGATTTCGAAATCCATGCAATAAATTTCTCGCGTATAAATAAACAATTTGGCAAATGAATTAAAAGTTAATAAAAGCTCGATAATTAACTTTTGTGAAAGATATTCTGCAAAACTGTTATGGATAAACAAAACGTTGGATCTTGATGGTA
>CAWFDA010000025.1:0-59788 GCA_963814475.1 uncultured Bacteroidota bacterium
CAATTTGTTAGAAAAGATAACAGCGGAAACCAGGCGAAACGAAATAACAATTTTATTTAAACAAGCAGAAAGCGATTATTCACAGGCGTACTATTCATTAAAAACTTTAATTTACAGCAACGAGGATTTTGAAGTGAATGATGTTTTCGAACCTATTGTTCTGACATCTGTTTTGGACTCTTCCGCGATACTTCAGAATCCTTCACTGCAAATGATGTACCAACAGGCATTGATAGCCGAAAAGAATACAAAACTGGAAACAGCACAAACACTTCCTGATTTTAAAGTAGGTTATTTTAATCAATCCATTATCGGGTTTCAAAATGTAAATGGGAATGAAGTTTATTTTGGACCATCTGACCGGTTCACTGGTTTTAGTGTTGGATTAAGTATTCCGCTGACATTTTTCAGTAATGGCGCTAAGATTAAATCACTCAAGTTACAACACGAATCAAAGCTTAAAGAGGCTGATAATGCCAAAATGCAAATGCAAAACGAGATTCAAAATGCATTTCGTGAGTATATGTTGAACCTCACTCAATATAGTTTATACCAGGCATCTTCGATTAAATTTTCAGAAACCATCATTAATACAGCAACATTAGGGTTTAGAAGTGGTGATATTGGATATATAGAATATGCAAATGCATTGCAAACAGCAACGGATGTGCAGCTGAAGTATCTACAATCCATCAATCAAATTAATCGGTCCATTATCAACATTAATTTACTTATAAATAAATAACGGAATAACTTATGAAAAATAGCATCAATTATATAATATTCAAAATGGAAGGTGTCTTTAAAAAAGTAGTATGTATAATAGTCATGAGCTCTTTAATTTTCACCAGTTGCGGTGACAAAAAATCTGGCGAACATAAAGAAGATGAACATGCTCATGAGGGGGGTGCTGAGCATGAAAACGCACTAACTGCTTCACTAACTGCGGAACAAATCCAAACTATCGGAATTCAACTGGGTAACATTGAGAAAAAGCAACTTACTTCATCGCTCAGGGCAAATGGTATTTTAAAGGTGCCAAATCAGAATCGAGCCACTATAACTGCCATGGCTGGGGGAGTTGTTAGAACTATTTTGGTTCAGCCGGGAAACGCTGTCAATAAGGGCCAAATTATAGCAACTATTGCAGGAACTGCATTTATTACCATGCAGGAAGAGTTTATTGCAGTAAGTGCCAGGACTCAATTATCGGAAACAGATTATTCCCGTCAAAAGGAATTACAAGCCGGGAACGCTACTTCAATGAAATCCTTACAACTATCCGAATCTGAATTAAAAGCACTGAAGGCGCGTAAATCAAGTTTACAAAAGCAATTGGAACTTATTGGGGTAAATGCTGCAAATCTTACGAGCGATAACATTCAATCTGCTATCAGTATTACAAGTCCAATTAGTGGCTCTGTGAGCGAAGTAATGGTGAATATTGGCAGCTTTGTTGAGGCAAATAATCCGGTTGCTATTGTAGTAGACAATTCGCAGCTGCATCTGGATTTATATGTTTATGAAAAAGATTTGATTAAACTTAAAGAGGGTCAGACTATTCATTTTACACTCACAAATAATCCTGGTAAAGAGTATGATGCAAAAGTTTATGCTATCAGTAACACATTTGAATCCAATACAAAAGCAGTTGCTGTTCATGCGCAGGTTCTGGGAGATAAAGCGGGCTTAATTGATGGCATGAGCATCTCTGCTATTGTTAGTTTAAATGAGGCTACTGTTAATGCAGTATCCACAGAAGCAATTGTAAGTTTCGAAGGCCAGGATTTTATTTTCATAGTTACCGATGCTCATAATGAAGAGGAACATCATGCAGAAGGAGATGGACATAACCATGACGAACAGGGGCATGAACATAAAGAAAATGAAGTCGCTGCTGAATGAGGTCGCACATCGACAAAGAAGGAGAAGTCATGCACGAGAAACAGACAGAACATGGGGATGAAGAAAAGCAGCATGAAGAAAAAGGTCAACAAGGAACGCTCACATTTGAACGAATTCCTGTAGCAAAAGGCACAACGGATATTGGTTATTCAGAAATTACATTGCTCAAAGATATCCCAGCCAATGCACAAATTGTTACAAAAGGAGCATTCTTTGTTCTTGGAAAAATGACAAATTCTGGTGAAGGGCATGAACATTAATAGGAATTTGTAATTTAACATACTTGAATCAATTATGAAGAAATTTTGAGCCTTGTTTAGAAGTTCATACGGCTCTGGGAAAAATCAAAAGTTAGCCAAGAATCCTTGGACACCATCATTAAATCAAAATTTAAGTAATTTTGAATTGTTAAGCAATTATTAAGATAAAATTAACCAAATTTATAGTAACTATAAAAATCAAAACTATGAAAACTAACATCTCATTATCTTCGGTAATTTTATTCACACTGATATGCTTTATTGTTAGTTCGTGTAAAAAGGATAAAACCAAAGGGTGTAAAGACCCGATTTCAATTAACTACAATCCCAATGCAGAAGAAGATGATGGTTCTTGTGAGTATGCAGGATTAGGTGGCAATGTTACAATCGTTGCCTATCCGAAACATCATGGAGATGAAACACGACCTTATAATGTGTATGTAAAATTTAACACACAACAATTTCCTGGAGAAAATCCTGCACTGTATGATTTACAAATCACGGCAGATACAACAGAGAATCACATCGAGATTGAAAATCTAAAAAGGGGTCAATATTTTATTTATATGACTGCTTTCGATACTTCAATTGCTGCTGTAGTTAAGGGAGGAATACCTACCTTAGTGACTTCGACCACAGGCGAAATTGATTTGAATGTTCCAGTAACTGAGTAAGTGCTACCAGAATTATCTAAAATTTAGCTTGAAATGAAAAATATACTCACTCTATTTGCTGGTATGGTATTACTAATAATTGTTTCAAAAAGCGATGCTCAGGATTATCAACAAAATAATAGTATTCCTGTCTATCACAACGGAACGTTAATTGAGCTGCCATGGTGCGGTGGCTTTAATTCACCCCAGTTTTATAATATTGATTTAAATTTTGATGGGATTGATGATTTATTTGTATTTGACCGAGATGGTGACAGGATAACTACATTGAAAAATAATGGCGGATTTGGTCAAATCAGTTACACCAATGCTCCGGAATTTCGAGCAAAATTTCCACCTATGCAAAATTTTGTTGTGCTATATGATTATACATGTGACGGTAAGAAGGATATCATTACCAGTGCGGGAAATTCGAATGCATGGGTTAAATGCTATAAAAATACATCCACTTCAATGGGAGGAATATCATTCGTTGAAGATTACTCTTCTATACTTACAAAATTAGGACCTATTGTATCAAACCTTATTGTAAGTCAAATAAATATACCTGCATGTACAGATATTGATAATGATGGTGATATGGATTTATTGAATTTTTCATTTTCCGGATTCAATATCGAATATCATAAAAACATGGGTGTGGAAAATTTTAATAAATGTGATACACTTGTCATGGAGCAACAGTTGAATTGTTTCGGTAATATGGAACTTAATAGTTTTGCCAATACTGCCAATCTTTTTGTTCAATGCAGGTTAGCCTTTCCAACAGAAAATTTTGATTCAGAATCTCAATTAAGTTTATTACATTCCGGTTCTTGTCTTAATGCTCAGGATTTTGACCATGATGGAGATAAAGACCTCATAAATGGAGATATTTTGGGCCAGAATTTATTGTATTTGCACAATGGAGGGGATTCTTCTTATGCAGAATTTACATTTCAAGATACAATTTTTCCAAGTAATTCGACACCTGTGGATTTAACAACGTTTCCTTCATCATATTATGTAGATGTAAATAATGACAACAAAAAGGACTTATTAGTTTCACCTTGTACCCCACTGGGAACCGAAAATTATAATAATGTACTTTATTATAGTAATATTTCTTCCGGTATTTCCGACCAGTTTAGTTTACAATCGAATTCACTTTTTGTCGACCAAATGATAGAAGTCGGTACCGGCGCGAATGTAGTTTTAATGGACTTAAATTCTGATAACCTGTTGGATTTAATAGTCGGAAATTACGGATATTTTGATGGTACATCTTCATATTCATCTCAGCTTTCTTACTATGAAAATACAGGTACTTCAACCATGCCTGTTTTTAGCTTAATCTCAAATGATTTTGCAAACGTGAGTAATTTAAGCACTGATAATGCTCATCCTACATTTGGTGACATGGATGCTGATGGGGATTTGGACATGCTAGTTGGAGATGTAAACGGAAATGTGCACTATTACACAAATACAGGAACCAGTACTTCACCTAATTATTCACTAACCACACCCTTGTTACAAGGAATTGATGTGGGTCAATTTGCTGCTCCATTTATTGTTGACCTTAATCGAGATGGGTTGCTTGATTTTATATGTGGAAGAAGTACGGGTACAATAAAATACTTTCAAAATTCAGGGTCTTTAACCAATCCTATTTTCACTTTGGTTACAGATACTCTTGGAGGAGTAAGTGTGAATTTACCTGGGGCATTCTATGGTTTCAGTTCCCCCTGTGTGATTGATTCTTCTGGTATTTATAAGCTATATGTGGGAAGTGAAAGTGGTAAAATATTCTATTACGATAATATTGATGGGAATTTATCTGGAAATTTTACACTCGTTGATTCGAGTTATGGTAATATTCATGAACCTGCCCGATTAAGTATAGCTGTAGGTAACCTTGATAATGACGCATTTCAGGACCTTATTTTGGGCGTTAATTCCGGTGGCTTAGTGTCTTATGAACAAACCAGTCCGGTAGCCGTTTCAGAAAATCCAACAACACAATATTTAATCTTGTATCCTACCCCGGCTTCGGATAAGCTATATCTAAGGTGTAATAGTGGAACTCTTAATGAAAAAAGATTTCATATCAATAATATACATGGGAAGGAAGTACTGAAAGGGTATTGTTCACCTGGTACAACTACAATAGGTATTGAGAATTTATTAAGCGGAATGTATTTTATTACTATTGAAAATATAAGTCAAAAGTTTCTAATAATTAAATAATATGATGTTTTTAAAAAATAAATTTTATTTCGCCTTTATAGCAATAGGATTATTTATTATTGTTTCAGGGTCATGTAAAAATGATAAATCCGACCCAGAACCAATTGCTATAGATACGAAGTATCCTCCTCACATTGAAGCCATAATAAAAACAAAATGCGCCGTTTCCGGATGCCATAATAATATTAGTAAAGATGCGGCAGCAGGATTGTCCTTGGAAACATGGGAAAAAATGTTCGAAGGTGGAAGAGGCGGCGCGACTGTTATACCATTTCGCTCGGACTTCAGCACTTTATTTTATTATATAAATACCGATTCTACACTTGGCTTAACCCTAGAACCTACTATGCCTCCAAATGCAGCCCCCTTGTCACAAGCTGAGGTATTAATTATTAAAAACTGGATTGACCAGGGTGCTCCAAATGAAGATGGATTTATAAAGTTTTCTGATAATCCATCTCGTAAGAAGTTTTATGTAGCTAATCAGGGATGCGATGTGGTAACCATTTTCGACGCAAACAGCAAGCTGGCAATGAGAGTTAAAGATGTTGGTGTTACCCCTTCAACTGAATCACCTCATATGATTAAAGTTTCAGAAGATAATCAATTTTGGTATACATGCTTTTTAGGTGGTACTACTTTCCAAAAATATTCTACAAACGATAATACTTTCATTGGGGAAGCTCAGATTGGTGCAGGTTCCTGGAATACTTTTGCGCTTTCCCCTGATGGAATGACTGCTTATTTAATTGATTTTAATGGTGGAAAAATTGCAATTGTGAATTTATTAACTTTTAGTGTTTCTTTTGTTCCAGGGCTTAATTTTCCTCATGGGGTTGCTCTCAATATTGCTGGTGATACCCTCTATGTTTCGGAACAGCTTGGAAGCGCATTAATAAAATTTCCAGTGAATGATTTATCAAATAATGAAACTGTGAGCATGATACAAAATTTCCCTGCTTCAGGAAATTTACAAATTCATGAAATAGCATTTACTCCTGATGGCACTAAATATTTTCTTACTTGTCAAAATACAAATGAGGTTCGGGCAGTATTAACATCTAATGATAGTGTTGTTGCTTCTATAAGTGTTCCAGAGTTCCCGCAGGAAATGGCGTTTACAGAAAACTTTCCATATCTTTTTGTAAGCTGCATGGAAGCAAGCCACCCGGACCCGCAAAAAAGGAGTTATATAGCGGTGATAAATTATCAGACCAATTCATTTGTCAAAAACATATATGCTGGATTTCAATCTCATGGTATTGCAGTAGATGATACCAATAACCTTGTATATATTACAAACCGTAACGTTAGTACAAATGGACCAGCACCACACCATTCAAGTGTTTGTGGTGGGCGTAATGGCAACGTTACCGCAATTGATTTAAATACCCTTGAACTCGTGCCTGGCTTTAAAACAGAAGTTTCAGTTGACCCATATGGAATTGGAATAACACATTAGAATATCTGTCAAGAACAATTAAGATGAAATTTTATACTTCTATGCCTCGTGAATTAGTTGAATTCTATAATCTGGAATTATCAAATGCCGAAATCGCATTTAAGCTGAAGTTCTATCAACAGAGTTGGAGGCATCTTGAGCGAGCACATATTATAGGCCAACCATATCCGATAGCACATTCATTTGTCCATTGGAGAATGTTGATGTTTGGAATTAGAACAAAGAATGTCACTGAAATCATTGGTCAAATTCCCCGTCTTCTGTTTGGGGGAGTAAAATCGTTCGTTGGAAAAATACCTTTAGGTAATACAGGTGGAGCAAATGTTCCTCCTTGAAGACGTATGGAAGTTCCAAGTGATTTATTACAAATCATTAATTAAAAATTCCAAATGAATCTACCTTTTAAAGATGCCTATGAATTCTGTTTGAGTGTATATCTTTGAATAATCCGATTCAGTGTTAGACCCTTGAAAGAAAAATTGCACATAATGAAGCACATTCATAAATACGACAAAAATGGCAAACAGCTTTGTTGCACCCAACAAGAAAAAATTTACACCAATGCAGGCGCAAAAGATTTGTTAAAAGACGGTCACAGTCGAAGATGGTCACAATCACAGTGAACATTCTGACGATGACGGACACGACCACTCAAGCGGAAATGAAAGTACTTTCAAAATGTTTTTACCATCAGTTTTCAGTTTGGTTTTATTGCTTATTGCCATTGCATTTGATAATTATTTTCCACAATCTTGGTTTACAGGTTGGATAAGAATTGTTTGGTATATTGTAGCTTATTCACCAGTAGGATTTCCAGTAATAAAAGAAGCAATTTTGCAAATTGGAAAAGGGGAAATATTTTCAGAATTTTTATTAATGAGTATTGCAACTATTGGAGCATTTGCTATTGGCGAATATCCCGAAGGTGTAGCAGTAATGTTATTTTATGCCATTGGCGAAATATTTCAAACATTAGCAGTACAAAGAGCAAAAGCAAACATCAAAACCTTACTCGACCAACGACCTGATGAAGTAACTATTCTCGAAAACAATGAAGCCAAAACAATCAAAGCTGAAACCGCTAAATATTGGCGATATTATTCAACTTAAAGCAGGAGAAAAATTAGGTTTAGATGGCGAATTAATTTCAGATACTGCTTCATTCAATACAGCAGCACTTACAGGCGAAAGCAAACCCGACACCAAAGCAAAAGGCGAAACTGTTTTGGCAGGAATGATAAACTTAAACACCGTTTCACAAGTAAAAGTAACTACTGCTTACTACCGATAGCAAATTAAGTAAAATTCTCGAAATGGTACAAAATGCCACAGCACAAAAAGCACCAACAGAATTATTTATTAGAAAATTTGCAAAAATCTACACACCAATTGTAGTTCTTTTAGCCAGTTGCTAATTTGTATTGTTCCTATGTTTTTTGTAGAAAATTATGTATTTAGAGATTGGTTATACAGAGCATTAGTTTTCTTGGTTATTTCTTGTCCTTGTGCATTAGTAATCAGTATTCCATTAGGTTATTTTGGCGGAATTGGTGCAGCTATCTAAAAACGGAATCCTATTCAAAGGAAGTAATTTTTTAGACATCATGTGCCAATATTCAAAACGTAGTAATGGACAAAACAGGCACAATGACCGAAGGTGTTTTTAAAGTACAAGAAGTTGTTTTTAAATCCGAATTTAACAAAGATGAAATCTTACAAATGGTAAATGCTTTAGAAAGTCAAAGCACACATCCAGTTGCAACAGCCATTCATCAATATGTTGGAAAAATAGATAGTACAATTAAATTAAAAAATGTAGAAGAAATTTCAGGACACGGATTAAAAGCTAAAGTAAATGGAAAAGAATTATTAGTAGGAAATTTTAAATTAATGGATAAATTTTCAATTACTTATGATATTGATCCAACAAGTATTGTTTACACCTTAATTGCAATTGCTTACGATAAAAAATTTGTTGGTTATCTTACCATTGCTGATAGCATAAAAGAAGATGCACAAATCACAATCGACAAACTAAAAGCATTAGGTGTAAAAACCACAATGTTAAGTGGCGATAAAAATACAGTAGTAAAATTTGTAGCCGATAAATTAGGAATTACAAATGCTTTTGGCGATTTATTACCCGAAGACAAAGTAAATAAAGTCAAAGAAATAATTGCCAAAAACGAAACTGTTGCTTTTGTTGGCGATGGTGTAAACGATGCACCAGTAGTAGCATTAAGTAATGTAGGAATTGCAATGGGTGGTTTAGGAAGCGATGCCACCATCGAAACAGCCGATGTAGTAATTCAAGACGATATGCCTTCAAAAATTCCAATGGCAATAAATATAGGCAAACAAACCAAAAAAATTGTTTGGCAAAATATCATATTGGCATTTGTTGTAAAAGCAATTGTATTAATTTTAGGTGCAGGTGGTTAGCCACAATGTGGGAAGCTGTTTTTGCTGATGTTGGAGTAGCATTATTAGCAATTTTAAATGCAGTAAGAATACAGAGAATGAAGTTTTAACGACTAATAAAAGGGGGCTTCTTTAATAGAGCATAAGCAATAGAGTGTCTAATATTAATTTTACGTAGCCTTTTCTTAAAGATTTTTTAATGCAAATTTACTAAATATCTAATTTTAAAAGATTACAGGATATCCGCTTGTTAACTATGCAAAATCCACCCACTTGCCAACTGGCTTACTTTTGTAAATCAAAAAGGAGCGAATAAAATAGTCCATAGCAAAACCTTACAGCGTAGCCATGGTTGGAGATGTCATTAATGATGCTCCACCATATGCTCAGTCAACTGTCAGAATTGCTATGGGAGCTGCAGGGAGTGACACTGCAATCGAAACAGCGAAGTATGCATTAATGAATTATAGGCTTTCACTGATTCCATTCCTGATTCGGTTTTCTAAAGCTACATTGTTAAGAATAAAAATGAATACAATAGGAGCGATACTAATAAAAGTCATATTTATTGTACTGGCATTTCTGGATTATGGAAATTTGGTGATGGCGATTGCAGCTGATGTTTGTGTTAGTTTGATAGTAATATGGATAAGTCTGAACTTGGTGAAGTTTGAAGATGGTATCTAAGTTTATGCACGAATTCTTTTCATATCAAATCGGAAAACTAAATAATTAATTCCAAGTCATAAAATCTTTAATATCTACCCAAATATTTTGGCTCATTCAGATTACAAAAAGACTTTCGGCAAATTTTTTAGACACCGTAATTTTGACTTCTTTACCAATATGGATAAACATTGAACCATCAAATGAAATTTTCTCAGAACTTTTATTTTTGTTCCTATTCTGACGGACAGTTTTTCTAAGTATTGAAGAAAAACAACTGAAGTGTATTTTCACAGAAGTTACCTGACAAAGTTCGCCCTCTTTAATTTCAGACAATAAAGTGTTGGTGGTGGAAGGTATCTCCCCTTTGGAATTGGGTATCGGGTCTCCGTGGGGTCAACTGTTGGAAACCCCAAATGTTTTTCTAAGCGGTTTGCCAGATTCTTCGTGTTTGATGTGCTCTAGTTGTTCTGCAATTTCGTGAACCACATCCCAGGAATAACCCAATTTTTTCCAAGAGGAAAACCTCCCAAAGCCTATGTTTCCGAACAATATCAACAGCAATTTTATATCCCTGTATCGTAAGTTTTGCTCCTTTATTTTTTTCATATATTATTAACTTCTTTTCTGACAACTTTTTAATCATATCTACTACTGATGCGGCATTGATTCCCATTGCTTCTGCTATAGAGGTGGGGGTTATTTAACTAAGCTCTGCTGAGATATGGAGAATATCTCGCCTTTAGATAGTTTTCTTCCGTTAATGAGTGCATTTTCTATTTTTTTACAAAATATCCAATTTGACTAATATAATAAATTAGGCATGTATAAATGAATTTTTTGGCAATTCAAATTAATTTATAACTTTACCGTGTCTTCTAAAGTTAAATAAAATGCAAAATAATCAAATTCAGGTACTTGCAATAATTTTTAGCACAATCATAGCTATAATTTCATGTGATGAAATATTACCTTCTGAACCAAAGAACGATACTGTTTTAGACGGACCGATACATGGCCTAACTACTTCTCAACTCTCTCAATTCGTAAAAGGAGATGTTGCTTTTAGTGAGACTTTTACATCTGAAATTGGACTACGGGTCTATTTTCGTTGCAACAAGTTGTGTTAGCGTCACGCCGGGGATGGCAAAGGTCATCCATTTACCACGTTAACCCATTTCGGCAAACCGACAGCACAGGCAATAAGTTTTTGCATGTAGGCGGGCCTCAATTCAAAGCGAGCAGTTCCTGGTTATAATCCTGAGCAAATTCCTGGAGGTGCAACGTTTGCAAACTTCACTCCACCTGCGGTGTAGGTGGGTTTTTTGGCTTCGATTACCGATGCTGATATTTTAGCTATGACTGACCCCAATGATGTGAATGGAGATGGAATTTCAGGGGTTGTTTATTGGATAAACATGCAATCATACATCATTCCACATCAAAATGCAATTTCACAAAACGGAAAATACATTGGACACTTCGGCAAAAAAGCAGCCGCACATAGTTATTGCATCAAACCGTGAACGCATATAATGAGGATATCGGTATTACATCACTTTATAGTCCGATTGACACATATACAGGATTAGAAATTGACCCTGAGGTTCCAACTCAAACTCTGAATAACGTGGTGTTTTTTTTGCAAACATTTGAAAGCTACAGTTCAAAGAAATAAAAACGATGCCGAAGTAAATCAAGGAAAAAATATTTTTAGCCAAATTAATTGTGCAACTTGTCATAAACCCTCTTTGAAGACTGGTTATTCACCTGTTGAAGCATTATCATTCAAAGAGTTTTACCCTTATACCGATATGCTTTTGCACGATATGGGAAGCCAATTAGACGATGGCTATACAGAAGAAAGTGCAAACACTTCAGAATGGAGAACACCTCCACTTTGGGGATTGGGACTTTCACCTAATTCGCAAGGTGGACTATATTACTTGATGCACGATGGCAGGGCAAATACCATTGAAGCAGCAATTTTGTTGCACGGAGGAGAAGCAACAAACAGCAGAATAAACTTTCAAAACCTTTCACAACAGGAAAAAACCGCATTACTGAAATTCTTAAAATCATTGTGAACCATGGATAGGAAAAAATTCATTAAAACCTGTGGCTTTGCCTGTATTGGAGGAACGGCATTAATGGCGTTGCTTAATAGTTGTTCAAGCACAAATTATTTTGCTCAAACATCATTTGAAGGAGACAGAATATTGGTAAAGAAGTCAGAATTTTTGAAGATAGAAAAAGAAAAGGTTGTAGAAAGAAAATTTGTATTGGTTAAAACTAAAAAATTCGGATATCCTATCGGAGTTTATAAAATCAATGAAAACGAATACTCTGCTTTATTGTTACAATGCACACATAAAGGTTGTGAATTTGCAGCCCCAGGGCACCTTTTTGGTATGCCCCTGCCATGGGAGTGAATTCACCAGTCGGGGAGTTGTTCAAAATCCACCAGCCGAACAAAATCTGAAAACATTTAAAACTTCATCAGACAATGAAATTATTTACATATATTTATAAAATCACTTTTGCTTTCTTGGGCTTGACATTTACTTTTAACGGCTTTGCCCAATCCGATACAACAAAATTCTTTCAGCGTATTCCTGCCGATACTTCTGTCCAAAAGTTGAATATGGATGCAGCTTACAACCGTCCATTTTTAACGGCGGGCAAATTACCTATTGCTATTGGAGGCTATCTTGAAGCAAACACACATTATGCTGTTACAGATGGTATATCAGATGGATTTTCATTTCAGGCAAGGCGTTTTACATTGTTCTTCTCTTCAACTATTGCTAAAAAAATTAAATTCCTATCGGAATTGGAGTTTGAAGATGGTACGAAGGAAATAAATATTGAATTTGCAGCAATGGATATTGAATTCCATCCTTTACTTAATTTAAGAGGTGGTATAATTATGAACCCTATTGGGGCATTTAACCAAAATCATGATGGACCAAAATGGGATTTTATTGACCGCCCCATTTCTGCAACAACGATTATTCCATCCACGCTTTCAAATGCAGGTTTTGGATTGCACGGAAAATACTATAAAAATCATTGGATTTTAGGTTATGAAGCATATTTAACAAATGGTTTTGACGATAAAATTATCTCAAATACTGAAGGAAGAACCTCTCTTGCTGCTGGCAAGAAAAATCCTGAACGCTTTGAAGAAAGCAATAGTGGACTTCCTATGTTTACTGGAAAATTTGGAATTCGTAACCGCAAAGTCGGTGAAATGGGACTTTCATATATGACAGGTGTTTATAATAAATGGAATGAAGACGGTATAGTTGTTGAAAACAAAAGAAGCGTAAGCGTGTTTGCAATTGATTTTAACACATCTTTTTTTAAAAATCGATTGAATTTTACAGGTGAATTTGCAAAAGTTTTTATTGATGTTCCTGATACCTACACTCAGCAATACGGCTCACAACAATTTGGAGGGTATATGGATATTATAGGAACGGTTTTACAAAAGAAATTCTAGGTTGGGAAAATTCCAAACTCAATTTATGCATTCGTCTTGAATACACTGATTATAATCAAGACAATTTTAAGGAAACAGGCGATAAAATCGGGGATGATATTTGGGCACTTGTTCCGGGATTAGCGTTTCGACCAGTTGGAACAACAGTTCTTCGTTTCAATTACAGATTTGAACAACATACAGACCTGTTAAATAATCCACCATCTAAAACAGGAGTCATTCAATTTGGATTTTCAACTTATTTTTGAGTTTCATTATACCATGGTGAATCAGAGCGTCAATCACGATGATTGACGATATTATTGGTTTCATATCTCAAAATTTATAGACAAAAATAACAGAAAGAGGATGTAAAGCGTACATAAAGAAGTCCATATACAAAAGAGTTTAACACGTTTGTAATTACCCTCGTTTGGATAGGGATTTATAAATTCATGAAATTGTTCGGTGGTCGATTAAGATTTGTGTACAATTTGAAATTCTTATTTTAAAGCGATTGCAGCGCATTTCTTTAATAATAGCACTTCGAGACCTGCAAAAGTCAAAAGTTGCTTAAAATCAAGATTAACACGGGAAGTTCCCGGCGAATTTTAACTCTATGCATAACTATCCATTGAAAAGTGATGATTATTGAGTTAAACAACGTTCTCCATGGATATTATCATTCCAGTAGCATCTATAAATAAATTATTATGGAACTCATGACATGTTTCCTGAAACGCAGGTTCAGGTTCATAATCAATAGCAGGCGGTGTGCTTTCAAAAAAATCATCAAATACAGGCATTTCTTCAGTCAACCATGATGGTCTCGTTTCTGGCACTGGATGAACACTATAATAATTATGTTTATGGTCTTCTATTTTCAATCGCAATGCTTCAGGCAGGAACTCTGACCAATATTTTGTAACAGTCCTTTCCTTAACTCCGGAAATTTCAGCAACCTTGCTTTTTATTATAGACTCCTTTTTGATTTCGAGTTCTTGGATTGCCATCTTAATAGCTTGCTTTGAACGAATTATACGGCCCTTACTCACTATTGATTTTTTTTCCTTCAATGTCAGTTTACAATCCGAAAAAAAGTGAACAAAGCAGTCCCTATTACCCTTTATGAAGAAATCCTTCGCGCTGATACGTTGCATTACATAATCAAATGTCCCATGCAGCACAGCATCCGCTAATGGCGGGTCACACATTTCATTGTTGTGACTTCTTAACCATCCATACAAGGAATCTTTACGATAGGATGGATTAAGAAAATACCTGGTAATCAATGAATAAAACAACATTGATTTACGACCTTCTCCAAAGATTTTGCTTTTGGGTTTATAAATTCCGATTTTAGTCATCTTGGTTGGAAAAATTGCATATCTATTAACTTCATCGACCATAATTGCCTCATCCAGGCACTGTTTGAAATGGATATCGATATAGGATTGGGCGTAAAATCGTCCTTTGATATCAAAGGGGGGAGTGCATTTTGTAGTTATATGAGTCTTACTCTCCTCAGTTTTGTTATCAGAATGCACTCCTGAAGCCAGTAAGCTGATTTTGCTTTGCTGGAAACGATTCCGACTCCAAGTTCAAATATAAATTTGGGTCCCAGGAAAGGACATTTTTTCTGTTTATATTCCTACATTTATAATCAGGTTCCTCGCCTGTTATGGACAATAGTTCCGCGCACACGGACAGGTAAAAACTTTCCCATTCCTCTTCTGAACTGAAAGATAATTCGTGTTTTACAAGCATGCCCAAGCCCTTTGCAGAAAGGCTATCCCATACAGCTGCAACAAAGGATGTATTCATCAATTTTTCCTTTGCAGATTTAACTTTTTCCTGAACTAGTTCCATACCGCCGTGCGCTTCATACTTTTTCAAGTCAAAATCGAAATAGGAATAATTTCCACAATAATTCCATATGACACATGCCAGCTTATTGGTTTTCAACCAGTCATATTCACTTGATGGAGAATTCCTGGCCCTTGATACCAGGATACTGCCCTTCCTTATTTGCTCCAGACCTTCTTCAACAGATATCCAGATTCCATCTTTTTCGTATTCCAGCACATGGCTGAGCAGTTTAATATTACCTTCTTGATTAAACATAACTTACATAGAAAATCCTGAATAGTTTGGTGCTTGCCCACCGCCCTATTCAGGATTCAGATTAAAGGTTGCGACTCCGGCAAGAGAGTTTCGTTATATCGATAAATAGCCGACAAAAACAAAAATTAACAAAATTTCGGACTTTTCCAAATTTATTTTCATTTAGCAGTAAAATAATTAATTAGCTAAAACGAAAAAGGCTCATTAACTTTTCTTTCCTGCACCATATGCGAACATGTGCGCGCCTAACAATTTATATTCAAACAAATAATGTATTTTCATGACGTTCGACATTTTTCTTTAAATAAGTAATTTTTATCATCATGTATTACAGCATTTAGATTGCACTCTTTCCTGATGCACTCAAACAGTTTGTCCACGAAATGCAGTCTTAAGTCATCGCTGACCAGGCGCTCTTCAATACAATTTATATATCGTTCTGTGTTTTTTGTGATTATCTTTTCACTGTCAATGCTAAACTTTAAGGTCATGGTACAGTCGCGGGCATCATCGACAAGGTACATAAAAAAAACCAGGTTCCTGTCATCATCGTAATAGTTAATTGCTTTCATAATAATAAATATTTTAAAAAAGTAAAAACGCATTTACAAACACATTAAACTTTTTTCTATATATTGCCGAAAATAAAAATCCAATATCCTTAATTAATCTTGAAAAAGTTTAATACGAATAACAAGTATTATTTGTTTTAACCAAAGTTTATCATATAAAAGTTGTATGGGTTTATAACTCCACAAGACTGAAAAAAATTGAATATGACATTTGAACCAGACTCACTAGTAAACTTCATTAGAAAAAAGAATATTCCACTCCATAAGTTAAATATTCTTGACTTGGGATGTGGGCAAACACAATTTTTGGTTTTGTTGGACCCTGAAAATCCCATAATTGAAAGTTATGTTGGGGTTGACATAGATGAGGATATTCATCCATGGGCATTCTCCCAAGTAATTTCTGTTGGGAGTACACCATATGACACATATGACCAAATTCATTCGGCTGTTTTTTTGCATGAAAAGCTTGCCCGAAACGAATTTGATGAACTGTTCAAATTCAGATGTCCATTATCAATTCAAGAATATATAAAAGGTCTTGCCAGCAAAGAATTTCCAGATGGACCTTTTAATATTGTGATTTTATCTAACATAGTTCATTTAATGCCGGAATCTGATGTAAGATACATTTATGAAATTTTAACAAAGAACATTAAAACTCCTGCACTGTTCTACATGGAATATTTTTTCCAGAATGTCAAAACCTGCTACCAGGGAGCAAGAAATGTAACTCATAAGGAAACTCAATATATACATTCTCTATTTGATGAAGTTGTGATAGTTGGTGAAGAATTTACTGATAAACATATATTTTATGGTATTATTTACTGTTCTTAACAATTATGTGACGGACAATTCCAAATTGGGTTTAATAAATTCAGTTTTTATTACAATTTAATTTTCTTATACAGTATTGCTAATTTATCATTCAAATCTTCTTCTGATGTCTTACAATATTCCATAAGCTGGGAAATTCGTGAATGTCCAGTCACTAAACAAATTTGGTCCAAACTCATCAATTTACTTTGTACTGCATATGATGCCCAAGTGCGCCTAAACGAAGATGATTTTATACGTTCAAAGAATTTGACTGGTTTGGAAACTATAACTTTGTTTATGTTACTTGGGTCTAATTTCTTAAGAATAAATTCAACACCAAATTCTTTAACTCCTTTTTCGAATGCAAGTTTTCCTAATTCTTTGACATTTTTATTTAGTTTGTCATCTGACAAAAAAGGTATCTTACCATTGTACTTCTCATAAATTTTACCCACAATTGGATGGACAATAAATTTAATATGTGCTTTGGTTTTTTTTGTCACCATATCCAGCTGATACTTGTCTTTATCTAATTTGTTAAGATGCAAATTCTTTACATCTGATACACGTAAAGAAGTTAGACAGCCTATAATAAGCAAATCCCTTGATAGCTCTAGACTGGGAATATCTTTAAGTCTTTTTCTGGAGCCGGTCAAATCCAAATCAATTATGGCTTTTAACTGTGAAAGGTTAAGCGCTATCTCATCTGTTTTTGTTGAAGATTTACGTATTTCTTTCTTATTCCATGCAATATCATTTTTTATTTTCTCATACGTAACAAGATAATTACTGACAGCTTTCAATTGTTTTTGAATTACTGTATTAATATAGTTATAACCATATAATGTTTTATCTGGCTTTCGTCTTTCTCTAGCCCACTTCATAAATCTCATAACCCATTCTTCATTCAAATCACAAACTTTTGCTTTACTATCAAATTCTCTAATGAACGATTGTATGTTAGTGTAACTTTTTGCACTCGATAATTCTAAATCAGTTCGTTTAACTAGATATTCATTTTTTATATAATCCACCAAATTCATAGAAAGTAATCTATCTTTCTCTGATTCTTTTTTATCAAATATGAATTTCTTTTGTAAAATTTGAGCAGCATCACCCTTAATTACTGGAAGTTTATCGTAATCATCAGCTGATAAAATCATATCGTCTTTAAATACTACTTCCCTAACTTTACTCTGAAATCCAAAAACCAGAGTCTTTATACTTGAGACAATTAATTCTGGATTATGATTGGCAGTTCTATAATATTTATAATATACATCTTTTGTAAGCTGTTCAATGTTATCTAACACCTTATTTAATGGGTTCTTGCCCTTTGCCCTTTGACGGGTTGAATCCCATTCAGACGGATTAATACCCATCTTAGTGGATATGTAGTATGATTTGTATATTCCATAGGATTTATCACCTACAGTTGCTAGTATTTGTTTGTGGCCAAAGTTTAGTCTTAATACGATTGTATTACGTTTACCAGTTTTTTTAAGCTGGAATGTAAGCTTGGGATAGTGATACATAGAAATAGGGGTTAAATTCTATTCCCAAAAATACTATTATTATTCCCAAATATTCTAATTCTAAAATATAAAATAGTATTGAAAATCAGTGCTATAGGTTAAGGTTCGAATCCCTACGGGACCGCTAGGCTATCTTGAAAGAGATGGCCTTTTTTATGATCTGAACAAGATCATGCAACACGGTGCAATTGAATTTTATTGAACTAATGGTGCTAATATTATGATTTTATTCTAAATTTTTCAGAATCATTCATGAAGAGGTTGGTGAATTTTCATCATTTAATCTACATTATCTGCTGGTTTTCAATTAAATACAAATCATGTTATTCGTATTGAAAGTTATCTTCTCATTCCCATTAAGAAATTAGCTTTGTGAAATGAAATGGAGCGTTTTTATCAAGTTGGTTCGAGCAGAGGATTATGTGAAGAATGTATTAATTTTCGCGCCCGTCTTTTTTGCAGGAAAAGGTACTGATTCAAATCTATTACCTTCATTATTAGCTGCTTTTGCAGCTTTTTGCATGCTATCCAGTTCGGTTTATATTTTTAATGATTACCTCGATCGTGACTATGATAAATTACACGCTTTCAAGAAGAATCGCCCGCAAGCCGCAGGATATGTAAATGGAAAAACTGCCTCAATCATCGCATTAATTTTTTTGTTGTTCGGTGAAATGGGGGCATGGTGGATAGGCAATGAAAGTTTTTGGATTTTTCAAATTTATATCTTTCAAAATATCCTTTACTCGATTTTTCTGAAAAAAATAATCTTTCTGGATATCCTAATCATTTCTTTAGGCTATGTTTGGCGAATTTATATTGGTGGCCAAATTGCCGATGTACCTATTACAAATTGGTTGTACCTAATGACTATTTTAATAACGCTAACTCTGTCGTTAGGGAAAAGATTTACGGATTTAAGCGTGCTTGAATCTACTGTAGGAAATCATTCTAGATCCATGATCATTCCCTATACAAACACATTATTAAAAGTTTCCATTAGTGCAATTATTTTTTTAAATTTGGTTGTTTATGTTTTCTATACAATCTATCCGGATACCATCAACAGAGTGGGTTCCATCTGGTATTTTCTCTCTGCAATTCCGGTAGGTATTGGTTTGTTTCAATTTGCCAGGCAAATTTTGAAATTTAAAAATGCAGCATCACCAGTTCAGTTGTTGATGCAGGATAAAATCTTGAAAGTTTGTATTATAATGTGGCTCTTAATAGTGGCATTTTTCAATTACTCACCAAATGTTTAAGAAGAATTTAACTAACTGGAATCAATATCCATTGATTGATTCTGAAGTGATCTTACCTTCATCAGAAGCAGAATGTATTGGTGCTTTAAAGCAATACCCGGAATTAATTTCAAGGGGAATGGGGAGAAGCTACGGGGATGCATCATTAGGAAATGTGGTACTTGATTGTACTGCCATGAACCGTATTATAGAATTGGATATTCAGAAGAAAATAATGATTGTTGAAGCTGGTGTATCCATCGATGAAATTTTAAAACAAATAGTTCCGTCAGGACTTTTTCTACCTGTTGTTCCGGGAACATGTTTCGTTTCAATAGGAGGGGCCATAGCAGCTGATATCCATGGCAAAAATCATCACATCGATGGTACTTTTACCAGACACGTTGAATGGATTGAAATAATCGATGAATCGCTTCAAGTAGTAAGATGTTCATTAAATGAAAATACCAATTTGTTCAAACAAACATGTGGAGGAATGGGAATTTCGGGAGTTATCTTAAGGGCTTGTTTGAAACTAACAAAAATTGAAACTTCCTTTATTAAATTCTCTAACATTCCTTTTTTTAGTCTGGATGAATTATTACAATCATTTGAAATATATAAAAGTTCGAAGTATATTGTTGCTTGGCTGGATGTTTTTTCTTATAGTGAAAAGTCGCTGAATTCCATTCTTATGTTAGGAGAGCAAGCCGAAATGAATGACTTATCGGAGCACAATTGCAAACGACCTTTATCTGTTCATCGTTCACCAAAAGTAAGTATTCCTAAATTATTTCCATCCTTTTTACTAAACAGATTTACTATTAACCTATTCAATCAATATCACTTTTTTGTAAACAAGAAACCTTTCAGAAATCAAATACTTCATTACAGTAAGTTTTTTTTTCCACTCGATAGAATTAAAAATTGGAATAGATTGTACGGTAAAAGCGGATTTATTCAGTATCAATGTCTTGTACCGGCAAACTCTTCCGGAAAAAAGGCCTTATTTGAAATCCTTGAATGTTGTCGTATTAATGGAATAGTTTCATTTTTAAGTGTTCTTAAAGCTTTTGGTGAAGGTAACCCTGATGCAAATATGAGTTTTCCTGCTCCTGGCTATACTCTCTCGATGGATTTTAAAATGAACTTTAAATTATTTGAAATATTAGATGATCTGGATAAAATAGTTGAAAATTGTGGCGGTAAATTGTACCTTGCCAAAGATGCCAGGATGGGTCGAAAGTTTTTTGAACGAACTTATCCGAACCCTGTGAAATCAAATCGGTTTGTATCTTTACTCACAAAACGATTAGGTCTTTATAAGCCTCAGAAAAATGACTAAAACAGTATTTATTGCCGGTGCAAGTTCAGGAATTGGACAATCTCTTGCAAATCTGTTTGCATCCCAAGGAGCACATCTGCAACTTGCCTCCCGTAATGTAGATGCATTAAATTTATTAGCTGAAGATTTGAAAAATAAATTTAAGATTTCGGTCGAAGTCTATTCTCTTGATGTTAACAACTATCAATCTGTTTTAGACTTGTCGAGTCAACTAAAGAAAATTCCTGATATTGCAATTTGCAGTGTTGGTTATCTGGGAATCGACACAAGAGATTTTTTATTCGATTCCGAAATCAATCAAATATATGCCACCAATGCAATCGGTAGCATTCGGTTGCTCAATGTTTTTGCCAATTTATTTAAAAATGAAGGAAAAGGAACTATTGTTGGAATTTCATCCATAGCAGGAGATAGAGGGAAGTCTAAAAATTTATTTTATAGTTCTGCAAAAGCTGGATTTACAAATTATCTCGATGGACTCCGGAACGAATTATATTCTTATAATGTACATGTGGTAACAGTAAAGCCCGGATATGTTCTAACGGCAATGACCAAGGATTTGCAGCTTCCTAAGAGATTGATCATTAGCTCCGAAAAAGCAGCACTTCACATAAAGAAGGCTATCGATAACAAAAAAAATATTGTTTATGTTCCTGGAAAGTGGCGGTTCATTGTTTGGATTTTGAATTTAATTCCTGAATTTTTATTTAAGAAAATACATTGGAACTAGATGAATGGAAATGTGATTGTATATGATCTTGATGGAACCCTGACTAAAAGAGATTCAATGGTGGCATTCACTCATTTTACTCATGGTAGACTCAAATCTTCATTGATTTATTTTCTGCTATCACCCATTATTTTACTCGCATTTACATCTTTGGTAAGCCGACAATATGTCAAAGAGCTTTTGTTGAAATTGCATTACAAGGGAATGAAATATACAGACCTTCTAATTCTTGGACAGCGTTTTGCGAATGAAAAAATGCCTTCCTTATTGCATAAATCGATTTTTTTAGCAATGAAAACTCAGTTAGTGGAAGGCAACATAGTTGTTGTACTTTCAGCTTCTTGTGATATTTGGGTTGAACCATGGTGTAAGTTAAATGAAGTGCAATTTTTAGGTAGCAAATTGGAGTTTATAAATGGTGCTTGTACTGGAAAGCTATTAGGGAAAAATTGTAAAGGAGAGGAGAAAGTTAGGGTTTTGAGTGAGTTTCTATGTAGCGATGATTATGAATGTTTAAAGGCTTACGGTAATGAAAAGTCTGATCTCCATTTTATGAAATTGGCTACGAAACAGTTTTATGTACATAAAGGAAAAGTAACAGAACTTTGATGAAGATATTAAAATGTTATTGGCATATCTTGGTGTTTTCACTAGCCCTAGTTTTTGTTTATTATGGAATTGATTTTCATAAATTGCTTTTTATGCGACCACTGGGAGAACATGCCTGGGCACAGATAGATCGTGCCTCTATAGCATTGCTCTATTTTCAGGATAATGTCAATTTTTTACTTCCTCAAACACACAACATGGCTCTCAATTCGTCCGGTATAGCCATAGGAGAATTTCCGATGCAACCGTATTTTGTATCTTTATTGTATAAGTGTTTTGGTTTTAATGAATATCTTTATAGAGGAACTGTTTTGTCAGTAAGTATTGTCGGTTTTTATATGGCATTTTTGATTGCCAATAAATTGATCATCAATAAGTTTCTTTGCTTAATTGTTTCTTTGTGCTGGATGTTGTCACCAAATATCATCTATTACAGTACCGGATTTTTACCTGATACTTTCGCACTTTCCTTGTTTTTGGCAGGGTTTTATTTTTTGATACATTCGTTCCCGGTAATTTCAATGAAGAATTTGTTGTTCTTTGTTTTTTTCTCAACGTTCAGTTTGCTTGAAAAGTCGTCGGTGTTGTTTATTTATATGCCCGTTTGTATGGGTATATTTTTACATTTAATTAGTAAAAATATTGACTGGGGTGCAATTCTAAGAAAGTGTTTGGTCTTGCTTTTGCCTCTATTAGTCTGCTTCACATGGATATTTTATGCTATACATATTCAAAAAAAATATCAATCAAATGTATTTTTGCTTAAACCTAAGTTGCCTTTGTCACTGAATGATTTTGTGGATATTTCCATACAATTTGCCGGAAAACTTTCTGATTTTTATCCTTTTTTCATATACGGAATATTATTTCTGGTATTGATGTATTTAATGAAGAACATTAAAAATGTGCCGGTTATTTTTAGCACAATCATTTTAGGATCCATGGCATCATGGTTGATTTTTTTTATTGCACTATCTCGTCAGGCGTGGTTTCATGGCTATTACCATATTCCATTTCAATTCATTCCATTTGTACTTTTATTAACGGCAGCTATGCAATTTGAGAAAAGTGAAATGTCTGCCCGTATGAAATCGATTTATCCCTTCTTTTTAGTTTTAACTTTTTATTTTGGGTTTTCTTCCATAAGCGATTATTTTTCAAAAAAAGCATTTCATCATGATTTAATCAATAAGGATTGGTTGGATGGAGGCCTGGCTTTGGATCAAATGGGTATAGGTAAGAACAATCGTATTGTTACCTGCTGTGACCACAGTTATAATATTTCTTTATATCTTTTGAATCGCAGAGGTTGGAATATTACGGGCGAGTCATGGGATTATTTTGTTGATAATGCTTTTAATGAATGTGAGTTCCTGGTTTTGACGGATGAAGCAGTTTTAACCAAGAAATCTGTAAAGAAATATGTAGGACCATTCGTTGGACAACACGGCTCAATTTTGGTATTTAAAATTATTAATCCTCATGGCAAAAAGTCGATTGTTAGGTAGAGGTCACCGTTTTTTTGTACAAGATTTGATAGTTAATATTTTCAATCATAAGCAGCTTCATCTAATCGTGTTCCCATTGTACCTCTTATGCGTTGCCAAAAAGATTCACGATCGGGAAGCGGAATAAAATTATCAACATAGGCACTTCGTATATCAATTATCGGATCTAACATGTCGGGCTCAATCATTCTAAGTGTATCAATAACGAAAGGAATTAATTTCACATGTTCGCTAACGTTATTACGACTGAACTTCCTTAACATACGAGTTTGAAAGGGGTCTGAAGCAAGTGCCACTGTTTTAAATCCTAATTGAATCGCTTTTTTGTATGAATAATAGATATTTTCAGTGCTATGTTCTGCTTTTGTTTCTATATAAATATTTTTTTTGGGAATTCCCAGAGCTTGAGCATATAAGGACATTATTTCAGCTTCCACATAAGGGGAGTAAACCGCACTTCCTGAAAACATGATGTTTTTAGCAATGCCTTTTTCAAATAAATATTTAGCCCAATATATTCTGGCTTTCATTACCCGGCTCCATTTGCCATCTTCTAGTGGAACGCCAGGTACAACAACCATATCATAGCTTTCATCCTTCGATTCATCCAATAATCTTTTGGTTGTTTTGGAGGAAAAGAGCAGCCGCTCAATCCGGCAAACAGAATAATTGAAAAGATTACTGGCAGACCTGTAATGTTAAAGGAATTTTGCATTTTTGTTAAATTTAAGTAACCGA
Organism: uncultured Bacteroidota bacterium; assembly: GCA_963814475.1. Lineage (GTDB taxonomy): Bacteria > Bacteroidota > Bacteroidia > AKYH767-A > OLB10 > JADKJB01. The sequence goes on from CAWFDA010000025.1 coordinate 24,326, forward strand.
ATTGGTTTATTTAATCAATTATTAAACATCCGGTATAGGCTATTTGTTTTATAGTTTTAACACAATTATAACATCTGCAAGTTAACACCAATTTAACTTGTAATAAACCCTTGGTTAATACGGGGTATTTACTTTTGTTAATGTAAAAAAATACTATGTCCGGAAAAATTTATATTGTAGAGGAGAATCAGGATATACAATCTCTTGCCGCAACCATTAATGGAATTGAATCATTAACTGGTCAATCGCCATCGGTTAATGAAGAAGGTTTGGTAATCGATAAAGCAGCATACACTGTTTATATCAAAGGTGTTAAAATTTCTTTTCCAAAGAAAGAATTTGAATTATTGCTCTTGCTAGCCTCTAATCCAAGAAAAGTTTTTAAACGCAACGAAATACTAAATCAGATTTGGGGTTCAAATTTCAAACAAACCGATTCCAGATCTTTAGATGTTCATATTCGAATGCTTCGCAAAAAACTTTTCGATAGATACATAACTACTATTAGAGGTGTAGGCTATAAATTGGAGAAATAGTTTCAAGAAATTTTAAGCTTAATTATTCAGGTTTTTCTTTCCTTTTTTAATACCTCACTGTGCGTTTAATTCTTAAATATACTGCGAATGCATTTAGTAAAAATGTAATTGCTAGCAGAATAATAATTCCTGCAGATGCGTTAACAAGAAATGCTTCTTGAGGACGCGATACCCAGTTGAAAATCTGAATTGGGAGTACAGTAAATTCAGATGTAGGTGAATTGGGAACAAAGGGAACATAAGCCAAAGCTCCTACTACAATTAATGGAGCAGCCTCTCCAATGGCTCTTGATAATGCAATAATAATTCCGGTAATGATACCACTACTGGCTGAAGGTAGAACTGTCCCTTTTATTGTTTGCCATTTTGAAGCACCTAATGCATAGGAGGCTTCTCTTAATGATGATGGAACTGCTTTTATTGCTTCTCTAGTAGCAACAATTATTATGGGAAGAATTAGTAAAGCAAGAGTGAAACTTCCTGTCATGATGCTTCCACCCATATTTAATATTCGGCCAAATATTTCAAGTCCTAATAATCCATAAATAATAGATGGAACACCTGCCAGATTTGTGATATTGACTTCAATAATTTTACCTAATCTTGATTTTTTAGAAAACTCCTCCAGGTAAATAGCTGCCCCAATGCCAAGTGGAATAGCCACCATTGCAGTCATCACTATAATCCACAAGGTACCTGCAAGTGCTGATAGAATCCCGGCTTTTTCGGGAATTCGCGATGGGTAGTTGGTAATGAAATCCCAGCTGATTCGTGAAATACCTTCGCTAAAAATACTTGAAATAAATATTGCCAGCATTACCAGTCCAAAGAATGTACTGAATAATCCAAATATTTAAATGCCTCATCTTTAATTCGGGCAATTTTAGAATAGCGACTAGACATATTTTTTCTCGAATTTTTTATTCAACCAATAACTGAGATTATTTAATAAAAAAGTAAAAACAAACAATGTGATTCCTGCTGCGAATATTGTTTGGTATTCTAATGAATTATGAGATACATCGCCCAAACTAACTTTTACAATATAAGTTGTTATTGTTTCAATGGGGACTGTTGGATCGAATGTTAGTCTTGGTTGTTGACCGGCAGCAATTGCAACAATCATGGTTTCTCCAATTGCTCTTGAGATTGCAAGAATTGCAGAAACAATTATTCCGGATGAGGCTGAAGGAATGATTACTTTAAATGCAGTTTGATAACGGTTTGCTCCTAATGCAAGCGAGCCTTCTCTAATATATCTTGGTACTGCTGCTATTGCATCATCACTAAGAGATGAAACATAAGGAATAATCATGATACCCATCACAAATCCGGCTGAAAGAGAATTAAATCCGGAAATGTTCGGAAAAATTTGTTGCAAAAATGGAGTGACTACTGTTAAAGCAAAAAAACCGTAAACTACAGTTGGTACCGATGCCAATACTTCAAGAATTGGTTTAATGATGTTTTTAAATCTTCGTGATGAGTACTCATTCAAGTACAATGCAATTGTTAATCCTGTTGGTAAAGCAACCAGAATAGCTATTAATGAAGTCAATAATGTTCCGCTAAGCAATGACATAATACCAAAGTGCTTATCGGCAAACAAAGGTGTCCACTGAGTGTCGGTAAGAAAGTCCCAAATAGAAACAACACTAAAGAAATTAAATGCTTCAAAAAGTAGTACATACAAAATTCCGGCTGTAGTCAAAATTGTTAGTAATGCACAACCTGCTAGAGCTAATTCGATTATTTTTTCTTTGGTTCTTTTTTTCATCTTAAACCTTGAAAAGCATCCCGAAATTTCCGGGATGCTTTATATAAATAAATGAATTTTATTTTACTTTGAATGGGTTTGAAGAAAGTCTTCAAATTTCTTTTTCTGTCCTGCATATTCTTCATCCGATAGTGGAATAAATCCAACTTCTCTTGAAAGTGTTTTTGAATTTTCCATATAGAATTTAACAAATTCAGTAACTTCCGGACGTTTAACTGCTTCTGAATTAACATAAATAAACAAAGGTCGAGACAGGGGGGAGTATGTTTTGTCTTTTACAGTTTCAACTGATGGAAGAATTGCACCAACACCATTAGCATCATTTTGATCATCAACAGCAACCAATTTAAGCTTGTCCATATTTTCTTCATAGTAGGCAAATCCAAAAAATCCAAGTGCGTTTTTGTCTGTCGATACTCCTTGTACTAAAACATTATCATCTTCACTAGCGGTATAATCGCCACGACTTTCATGACTTTTTCCATTGATCGCTTCAGTAAAATAATCGTAAGTTCCGGATTCTGTGCCGGCACCATACAAATGAAATTCTTCATTAGGCCATTCTTTTCTAATTTGATTCCATTTAGTGATTTTTCCTTGTGCAGCAGGTTCCCACATCATTTTTAATTCTGCTACAGTCATATCTTTAACCCAATCGTTTTGTGGATTTACAACAACGGATAATCCATCAAATGCAATTTCAAGTTCTAAGGAATGAATATTGTTTTCTTCACAGGATTTTATTTCTTCCGCTTTTATTGTTCTAGATGCATCATTGATGTCGATTTCTCCTCGACTAAATTTTTTGAAACCTCCACCGGTGCCCGATAAACCTACAGTTACCCTAACATTTGGTTGAACAGTTCTGAATTCTTCTGCAACAGCTTCCGAAATAGGATATACCGTACTGGATCCATCAATTTTTACTTCGCCCTTCAATTGCGTGCTGTCACTTTTTGGTTCCTCTTGTTTTGGACTTCCACAAGAAATTATAAATAGGGAAGCTGCTGATAAGTAAAGAATTACGGATTTCATTTTCGATTTGTGATTTTTGTTCATGATTGGTTCTATTTTCGAATTTTAACCTGTTGTATTATTAAGTCCAGATTAACTGGTGCAAAAGTCACTGTAAATGATTGGTTTAATATTAACCACATGTTAAATTAATGTTAATTACTTTAATAATTTGAAAAACAAATAGTTATTTATTGGATGGGGAATATTATGTTATGATATATATCATGAACAAAATCGTAAAATTCGAATAACTTTGTGGCAATAGTGTTAAAGTAGAGTTATAAAACTCTTATATAATTTCGTTAACTATTAAAAATTAAACCATTATGATAGGTTTGAAAATTTCCGGAAACTTCCAATTAAGTACTGTTCAGGCAGAGTTCAAAAAGGCTTTTGCTTTTTTGAAAATTGAATTTTTTAAAAATTCTCATGAGAATCATGAACCTTCTTCTCGTAAAGAGATGATTAAAGGAAATCCATTGGTGAGTACTTTGTTAGAAACTGAAGTTGAAGGATATATTGATTTGGACCCGAAAATGACAGTAGCTGATTTAGAGAAAATGTTTTTTGAAAAGTTTGGTTTGAATGTTCAAGTTTTTAGAAAGTCGGGAATGGTTTGGTTGGAAACTTCTGTTACTGATAACATGACTTTAAAAGGTCAAAATGAATTAGGTATGGAAAAATCTAAACCATTGGAGAAAACAGATGTTACTGATGTAGATTACGATTAATATGAGCTCTTTTCAAGAATTAATACAATCTGAAACACCAGTTCTTGTCGATTTTTTTGCGACATGGTGTGGTCCGTGCAAAATGATGTCACCGATATTGCAGGATGTTGCAAGCAAAATTGGCGAGAGTGCAAGAATCGTAAAAGTAGATGTTGACAAAAATCCTCAGGCAGCCGCCGCTTTTGAAGTCAGAGGTGTTCCAACCTTAATTATTTTCAAAAAAGGACAACAAATCTGGAGGCAATCTGGTGTCGTTCCCGCCGATCAAATAATGCAACAATTGAAAATGGTAATTGGGAATTAGTTATTGGTCATTGGTCATTGGAGGAATATCATTTTTCACCGGTCACTTTTCTAGCAGCCGATCGTAGCCTAAGCCTTTCAAAGTAGCATAATAGATAACGCAGGAGAAATGCGAAAATCGCAAGGAAAAAATGAAGCATCATACGTATTAATCTGTCACACCAATTCGACCTGACAGGAGGATTTTCGAAAAACAAAATGATTTACTAAAATACCCACCTGTCAGGTCTTAAAACATCACTCAATGGGAAAGTTTGATTTTCCCGACTCGCATCAACAGCGAGACAGCCAACTGAAACCGCCACTGCCGCAGCCTACTGTTTATTCATGCTTTGGAAAATTAATTTTTTATCGAGCTTACCGGTCACAGGACACTGGTCACTCAACATTCAATCTAAGGGATAATTTTATTTTTCTTAACAATCATTAGCCAGCCAACCGCCAACCGCCACCGCCACCGCCACTGCCACTGCCACTGCCACTGCCACTGCCACCGCCACTGCCAACTGCCACTGCCACCGCCGCAGCCTACCCTTTATTGGATCCCATGTTTTTTATTCGGCAACATATTCCCAATTGTCCACTCAACTTTTTCTTTGAAGTCGGCTTTTCTGAACTTACAATCTGTTACTAGGCAAACACGGCATGAAGTGGGGGTAATACAAGGATCGGCATGGATAAAAAACTCCACATCATTTCCTAAGTTTTCTTTGATAAGTTGTTCTACTGCTGACACTTCGGAATGTGCAGATTCAAGTGGTTCGTACCAGGGTAACGTAATATGACAATCTACATGAAGGTTGGCACCATATTTTATTACTCTTAAATTATGAATGTCGATCCATTTTTCCCTGCGATCTTTTTGCAGCTGTGAAATCAACATTTGCAATTTTTCATAATCTGCTTCGTCGAGTAAACTATTAACTGATTTTTTTAGTAACCCAAAACCTGTTTTAAGAATTATAAGTCCAAAAACAATTGCTATCACCTGATCGAGCCAATACAAACCGGTAAAATAAATAACTGCCAAACCAAATACCAGTCCAATGCTACTTAATGTATCAGAAAGCAAATGTTTCCCATTAGCAATCATCAGTAAAGAATTAGAATCTGTTCCTTTTTTTACTAAAATTCTCCCCATCACAAAATTCATCATCCCGGTAACAGTCGACAGCCACACTCCGGTTTCAATTGAATGAATTTTAACCGGTTGAAAAAATGCATAAGTTGAATTAATGATGATAAGAATTCCTGCAATAAAAACCAGACCACCTTCAAAACCTGCCGATAGAAATTCAATTTTTCCATGACCATAGGGATGATTTTCATCTTTTGGCAAGGATGCATAATAAATGCTGGCAAGAGCAAAAGCGCCAGCTACTACATTCACTATTGATTCCAGAGCATCTGTTAAAATAGCATTTGAATGTGTTAAATACCAAGCTATAAATTTTATTACAAGAATAAAAATGCCTATAATTAAAACAGTACGGATTGTCCGAATTTTTTTTAAATCAAGCGCGCTGATATTTGGTGTGTTCACTTTAAAGGAGGTGAATTTTTGATTCGCAATAAACTATCTATTCCTTTTTGGAGGAACTGGAAAGTTAAGAGTAAACAATAATTATTTCTTATTGTTCATGAGCATGAATCACCAGAAGTGGAATTTCGGGGTGATAAGAAAACTTTTTGGTGAGGCTTTTATCCCACAACATGCGAGGGAATGAGCGATGGTGTGTAACCATTGCCACCATATCTGCTTTTTTCTTGTGAATGAAAAGGGAAATACCATTCATTACATCCGGATCAGTACAAACATAACCGGAAACTTTTGGGTACTTGATGAGGCTTCTGATTTTTGTGGCCATTTCCTCCGAAATTTGTTCGCTGTCGGTATGAATTTTATTGTCTACAAATAGAAATATCAACTCTGAATTCATGGAGGTTGCCATAGGTATTAAATCATTTGCTGAACCAATGTTTTTCTCATTTAAATCGGTAGCATAAACAAGAGATGAAACACCTTTAAATTTTCCGTTTTCGGGAACTATAAGTACTTTACATTTTGATTTATTTATAATTGCTGTTGTTGTACTTCCTACCAGTGTTCTTTCAATCACTCCGGCGCCTGTTGATCCTGTAACTAGTAAATCAGCACCAGCTCCATCTGCTTCATCGGTGATAGAATCAGCAGAAACTCCACGCTTAATTATAAACTGAATGTCCAAATTTGGAAAATCTTTTTTAGTACTTTCTAAAAGTTTCTCCATTTTCTGATCTGCTTCGGATTTTGCCAGTTTTTCTGCAGCTTCAATTGCAGTATATGGCATCTCAGCTGTAAAAAAAAGCGGACTCTCATAAACATGAATTATGTGTAACGAGGCAATAAAATGACTCGCAAGCCCTGCAGCATATTTTACAGCATTTTTAGATACATCTGAGAAATCGGTAGCAACAAATATTTTTTTCATAAAATTTGATATTAAGAATAAAGTTTAGAAAGTGCAAATAGATAGTCGAATGAAAATCTATCCCATTCAACAGGTGTAAGCAATAATAGAAGTAATAATGCAAGTCTTATAAATACGTGACCTGATTCCCACATTGGTTTCGAAATACTGAATCCAAAAACTATAATCATAAGATTTACGCAAAGTAAATAGATTGCAAAATATTTTAGCAGGCCAACGATTAGCAGCAATCCACATATGAACTCTATCCAAGAAGAAAATGTCGCCACAAATCCAATGAATGCATCCGGCACTTTTCGGATATTTAAACTTGCTTTCATTGTGTTTTTTACTTCCAATAATCCTACATTGAATACTTTATCGTAGCCTTGAAAGAAGAATAAAATTCCAACAATTACCCGTGCAGTTAAAATTGCAATGCTTAAATTCAAGTCTGTAATCATAATTGAAATTCTGATTTTTCAGTCATACGCAAATGTATTAATTAACTAACAAAGAAATCATGATAAACATCACTTGTTTTGGTTCAATTTTATATGAAAATTCAGTATAAATAACAGATAATCAGTTGAATGAGTCGTTTAGATGCAATATGAACTATTGGTTTGTTTCAAGATTTAGCAAATTTTCTTATTTTGAATGTAGATCCATTGAATTGTCATAATTCGTGACACTGAACAATAAGGATGACTTTTTATGAGGCATAAACCTTATTTTTGCAAAACAGATCAACTAGATACAGGGCCTTCAAATCTTATGACCCATAAATCACTTTATCGTTATTTCTTGTTTATATTTCTGCTTTTGTCTAAAGTCGTTAATAGTCAGGACAATGTGATTACCGTTGGAATACAATATAAGCCTATATTTTCGAGTAATTTTTTCAATACCGGGCCTGAGATGTCTACTGTTAATGGTGTAAATTTTGAAATTGCACCAAAATCGGGTTTTTGCACCGGAATGATCATCCGTAAAGGTATTACGAAGTCTGTTTCTTTTGAGAGCGGTATAAACTACGTTAAGCGAAACTTTAATCTCAATATCACTGATTCCGCCTTCTCCGGTGATTCGGAATTTAGTATCATAGGGTACGAAATACCGGTATTGGGACTCATTTTCATTCAATTATCAGATGAAATTTTCATGGATGTGGCTCTTGGTCTTTCTTTAGATTTTTATGCTTCCGACGTTAGAACAAACGACTATTATTTCAATCATTATTCAGCTTATCAATCATGGTTTTCACCTTCAGTTTTAGCTAATTTAGGTTGGGAATACCGTACTGAAAAGTCAGGGTATTTTTATCTTGGAGCTTCCTATCACCGACCTTTTCAATCTATTTATAAATCATTTGTACAATATATCCCCAATCCCGATCCGGAAGATCAGGCTATTCTAAATTTGCAGGGAAATTACCTTACTCTTGATTTACGTTATTTTTTTCACTCCGACCCTCAAAAGCGTAAGAAAAAAACCAGCAAGCCAAACCCTAAAACAAAGTGATGATTTTTGAAAAATGGGTCTCCGGCTTTCCGGAAAATCATGATCAATTTGATTTTGTTTAAGAATTTAGAATAAATTTGTTAACATTAGCTTAACAATCAAGGCATGTTGCAGAAGTACCTTTGTAGAAGAAATTAAAAAATAATGAATCCCGAACATACCAAGATTCTGTTAGTAGATGATGAGCCGGATATTCTGGAATTCATGGAATATAACCTCAAAAAGGAGGGATATCAAACTTTTCTAGCTAAAAATGGACAAGAAGCCATTGAAGTTGCAACGAGAGTGAAGCCTAATCTGATAATTTTGGATATTATGATGCCCGTGATGGATGGCATTGAGGCTTGCCGAATAATTCGAAATAATGCAGAGTTGAAGAATACCATGATCACTTTTCTAACTGCACGTAATGAGGATTATTCTCAAATTGCCGGATTCGATGTAGGTGCCGATGATTACATCAGCAAACCTATCAAACCAAGAGTACTTGTTAGTCGAATTAAAGCTCTCATGCGAAGAGTAAACGGCAATGTTTCTGAGGATTTTGTTAAAATTGGAAATCTGGAAATAGACCGTGAAAAATACTCTGTCACTTATAATGACCAAGAGTTAACGTTTCCACGTAAGGAATTTGAACTCCTTTCTTTGCTCATTTCTAAACCCGGTAAAGTGTTTACACGCGATGAAATTATGACCAGAGTATGGGGCGATGATATTATTGTTGGAGATCGAACTATTGATGTTCACATCAGAAAAATTCGTGAAAAACTAGGCGATGAATCTATTAAAACTATCAAAGGTGTAGGTTATAAATTTGATACCTAATTTTCATTTTTTTTACCTGTGGACGTTGTTTTTAATGTAACTTTGAGTTCACATTCATTTAAGATTAAAATTGAAAACCCTTAAACCCAGGATAATTTCTATTTACACGGCACTAACCATTGCTATGGTGACTTCGATCGTGCTAACTGTTGTATTGGGGATTAACAATATCAACTATTATATAATTTACGGATTTTCTGTTTTTGTAATACTCTTTATTATAGGTTTTTCAGTAATTAATTATGCCCTCGATCGTTTTTTTTACCATAACATTCGAACTATTTATAGGAACATATTACAACTCAAAACTTCACCTTCTTCTTCCATTCCTAAAAAAATTTCAGACGATAGAGTTCTTAACGAAATTAATCGTATTCTTATTGAATGGGAAAATTATAACAAAGAAGAAATCGTTCACTTAAAAGAACTTGAAACTTTCAGAAAGGAATTTCTTGGAAATGTTTCACACGAACTTAAAACACCAATTTTTACCATTCAAGGTTACATTCATACTTTATTGGATGGAGGTATTGAGGATCATGAAATCAACATTTTGTATTTGCAGAAAGCTGCAAAAAGTATTGATAGATTGATTTCAATTGTTGATGATCTTGAATCAATTTCAAAGCTGGAGGCAGGAGAACTAATTCTAGAAAATAGAACATTTGATATAAATGATCTCATTCTGGATGTGATAGAATCGCTCGAGCTGAAAGCTAAAGAAAGTAACGTAAATTTAGTGCTGGATTCTGGAAATGCATTGCAAAAATGTTATGTGTTTGCTGATAAAGATAGGATCAGACAAGTGCTTGTAAATTTGATGGTAAATTCAATCAAATATGGCAAACGAAATGGACAAACCAAAATAGCAATCGAAGATCATAACGATTATTTTACTATTGAAATATCAGACAACGGAATTGGGATCGAAAAACATCATCTCGGACGATTATTTGAAAGGTTCTATCGGGTTGATAAAAGTCGCTCAAGGGAGCAAGGTGGAACCGGACTCGGACTTGCGATTGTAAAGCATATTATTGAAGCACACGGCGAAAAAATTTCAGTTGACAGCAATCCCGGTCAAGGAACTACTTTCACATTTACTCTAAAAAAAAGTCATTAAAATGAAACCTGACAAGAGAACATTATATCTGGTTCGGCATGCTAAAGCAGCAAAAATTGATGGTGATATTTTGGATATTGATCGTCCTTTGCATGAAGTTGGGGTTTCAGAAGCCTATGAAATGGCAAAATTGCTTTTTCGTTCTCTCGAAATTCCACAGTTGATCATTAGTAGTTCGGCAACTCGAGCTATTAGTACCGCGTTGATTTTTCAAAGAGTTTTGAAAGTGCCTTTCGAAATGCTTGGTATCACAGAAAAGCTGTACGAAATTGATATCAATGATTTGTACGAATTCGTTGCCGATCTTGACGATAAATTTCATTCTGTAATGTTATTTGGTCATAATCCTTCATTCACTGAATTTTGTTCAAAAATGGAACCTGAAATTCTGCATATGCCTACCGGATCGGTGGTGCGTTTCGACTTTGAAGTTGAAAAATGGAGGCATAGTAGTTACATAAATGCTGATTTGAAACTGTTTAATTACCCTTGATTAATGTTTGCCCTACGTTAATTTAATATTAAATTTGTTGGAATATTTCTTTAGAATTAGTAATTTGGCAATATTTACGAAAACAATTGAAATCAAATATTATGAATAAAGAACTCAGGAAAAAAATCGAAACAGAACTCTCTGAACTTATCGAAAATGCATTGTCTGTTCTTCATAGAGATGCAGCATCCGAAATATCTAAAAATATTATGGATCATGCAAAAGCAATATCTAAAAAGTTCGTTAAGCACCTTCCCGTAATGCCAAAGGTGGAAAAGTCTAAGGAGGAAAAACCTAAGAAGGTAAAGTCTAATGAGGAAAAGCCTAAGAAGGCAAAGTCCCAAATGGAACATCCTAAGAAAAAAAAGACAAAGGAGAAGAAGACTGAAGTAAAAGATAAAACTACTGCAGATAAATCCAAGTCTAAAACTGCTTCTCGGAAAACTAATTCCGGAACCGGAAAGTAATCAATCTTTGTATGAGTAAAAAGTCTGCTTTATTAATTAACAGAGAATTAAGTTGGCTTTCATTTAATGAACGAGTTCTTCAGGAAGCTGCCGATCCTACTGTTCCTTTACTTGAAAGATTACGTTTTCTGGGGATTTATTCTAACAATCGCGACGAATTTTTTAGAGTTCGTGTTGCTACAGTTCGTAGGCTTACGCGTTTCAACAAAAAATTGGCTATTTTGCAGAACGAGGATCCTACTGAACTATTAGAGAAAATTCAGAAAGTAATTTTGCAACATCAGCTGAAGTTTGAAAAGATTTATGATTCTATCCTTCAGAAACTTAAACAGCAGCATATTTATATTGTGAATGAAACACAATTAAATCCTGAACAAGGTCGCTTTGTAAGATCTTATTTTAAGTCAGTAGTACAGCCTCACTTATTTCCGGTTATTCTGGATAATAACCCACAGTTTCCTTACCTCAAGGACAAATCCATTTATCTTGTTATCAAACTACAGAAGAATGGAAAAGAGAAAAAAACAAAGTATGCATTAGTCGAAATTCCTACTAAAGTAATTTCCAGGTTTTTAATTTTACCTTCTGCCAAAGATAAAAAGTTTATCATGTTGCTGGATGATGTTATCAGGTTTAACCTTGATGAAATATTTTCTATTTTCGATTATGATCAAATTGAATCTTATGTAGTGAAAATTACAAGAGATGCCGAATTAGACATGGATAATGACTTGTCTAAAAGTTTGCTCGAGAAAATTTCTAAATCATTAAAAAATCGAAAGAAAGGATTGCCTGTTCGATTAGCGTATGATGGGAACATATCAAAAGATTTAATTGATATGCTCATTACAAGAATGAAGTTCAGAAAGCTCGATAATTTAATTCCAGGTGGACGAACTCACAATTTTAAAGATTTTATCAAATTTCCTGATGCCGGTCCACCTAATTTACGTTATCGAAAATTAAAACCACTTGAACACCCTCAGCTAAAAGGTCATCAATCTTTATTTCCTGTTATTAAAGAACGAGATGTGATGTTATTTTTTCCATATCATTCATATCACTATATTCTTAACTTACTCCGCGAAGCCTCCATTGATCCTCGTGTGGAGCATATTAAAATTACACTATACAGAGTTGCGAATAACTCCATCATTGCAAATGCTCTTGTTAATGCTTTGAAAAATGGTAAATCGGTGACTGTGGTAGTTGAGTTACAGGCTCGTTTTGATGAAGAATCTAACATATATTGGGCAAATCAGTTGCAAGAGGAGGGAGCAACAGTAATTTTTGGTGTTCCGGGACTAAAAGTCCATTCTAAACTTTTTCTCATTACCAGGAAAGAAGCCGGTGAGCATATACATTATGCTCATATAGGGACAGGAAATTTCAATGAAGAAACTTCTTTGGTTTATTCCGATATAAGTATTTTAACTTCCGATGATAGAATTACAGAAGAGGTAGTTAAATTATTTAACTTTTATGCGAATAATTATAAATCAGAGACTTTTAAAAATTTGGTTGTAGCTCCTTGGGATATGCGTAAGCGTTATATTCATCTTATTAATAAGGAAATTGCCAATGCTCGTGAAGGAAAAGAGGCCTATATCTGGTTAAAATTGAACAGTGTGGTAGATGAAGAAATGATAGCTAAACTATATCAAGCTAGTCAGGAAGGTGTCAAAATAAAAATGATTATCAGAGGAATTTGTTCATTAGTCCCTGGAGTGAAAGGATTAAGCGAAAATATTGATGTGATCAGTATAGTCGATAAATATCTTGAGCATAGCAGAGTATTTGTTTTTTGTAATGATGGTGAAGAAAAGTATTTCCTGGCTTCCGCCGATTGGATGAGTCGCAATCTCGATCATCGTTCTGAAGTAGCAGTGCCTGTTTATGATCCTCGGTTGCAAAAGGAGTTGCGAGAATTTATGATGACTCAGTTTCGGGATAATTGTAAAGCTCGGATGATCAATCAAAAACAAGATAATCAATATAAGAAATCCACTTCAAGATTAAAACACAGAGCTCAAGACGAATTTTACCGGATTCTTCAAAAGAAGTTGAAATGATTTATTACTTTTAGTGCTTCAAATATTATTTAAGCAGTCATTGAACAATCAAGAAATCCTTCACTTTGCTTCTGTCGATATAGGCTCCAATGCCATTCGACTGTTACTTTGTAATGTTTATGAAGGAGGATCAGAGCCTTTGTTTAAAAAGGCGGAATTGATCCGATTTCCTCTTCGACTTGGTGAAGATGCTTTTCTTAAAGGTTACATTACTGAAGACACAATTCTGAAATTGATTAAAGTCATGCAAGCTTTTAAACATTTAATTGATGCCTATCAGGTTGTTTCTTTTAGAGTGTGTGCCACCTCAGCTATGCGTGAAGCATCCAACCGTAAAGAAGTATTGGACAGGGTGAAGGCTGAATCAGGAATTAGTATAGAGGTGATAGAAGGAAAGCTTGAAGCTGAAATCATTTTTTCCAATCACATCGCTGAACACCTCGACCCCGATCAATCTTATATGTATATTGACGTTGGAGGAGGAAGTACCGAATTAACGGTCTTTTCAAAAGGCAGATTAGTATCCGCAGGATCTTATAACATTGGAACTATTAGAATGCTTCACGAGAAAATTTCAAAAGATCAATGGCGCGATTTTAAAGAACAAGTAACTAAACTTTCATCCACTAACCAACCTCTGGTTGCTATTGGATCGGGGGGGAACATTAATAAGATCTTTAAACTTGCCGGAAAAAAAGAAAATCAATACCTCACTTATATTAAATTTAAGGAATGTTACGATTTTGTAAACAGCTTTGATCTTGATCAACGTATCCGCGATTTAAAACTTAATCCCGATCGTGCTGATGTTATCATCCCGGCTTTTAAAATTTTTAATGCAGTGTTGAAGTCTGCTCAGATTGACAAATTGATGGTTCCTCAGGTAGGATTGTCTGATGGAATTATTCATCTTTTGTATGAAGACTTTCGAAGAAAAAATGTCATCTCTGCAATTTAATAATTTCATCTTTCAATTTGAAGAATACTAGAACGCAAAATTTTGTGCTTATCTAATCTAAATTCAATGTTAATTTAATCTAAAATTAATAGCTTTTTTATGTTATGTATTTTCAGTTTTCTACATTTAGATATGTTAATTTAAATACAATCAATTGTAAATCCAATGTTTGCGGGTTAACAATGAATTAATCATGCTGTAACATTCAGTTAATCGCTTTGGTCTTTTTTTGTACTCGAGAAACAACATCTCATTAAGCTCAATTTAACCGGCAATTAACAAAAGTTATGAATTTCATTAGTAAGTATTACCTCATTGTTATCATAATGTTGATTTCAACTTACGGCGTATATGCCCAAACCGGTAGTATTAAAGGTACTATAAAAGATATTTCTAAAACGGGTTTACCGGGAGCCAGCGTTATAATTGAAGGAACGACTCAAGGAGCCATGACCGATATGGACGGGAACTTTGAGATACTGAACTTAATACCGGGCACAGTAAATTTAAAGGTCAGTTACATCGGTTACATTACTGAAACTATCGCTGATGTTGTTGTATCGGTTGGTTCAGTTAAAACAATAAATGTAACTCTGAAAGAAAACATTAAACAGTTGCAAACGGCAGATGTTGTTGCACAGCGGAGCACGCACACCGAAAATGCTGTTTTGATGGAAGTAAAGCAAAGTGATCAGATAGTAAGTGGTATTTCTAATCAACAAATCAGTAAATCTCAAGATCGGACTGCCAGTGAAGTGTTGAAAAGAATTCCCGGAGTTACTAAACGTGAAAATGGATTTATAATTATTAGAGGATTGGATGAGCGATATAATGTTTCACTATTAAATGGAGTGATTGCTCCAAGTTTGGAAGCCGATAAGAAAGCATTTGATATGGATCTTATTCCAAGTAGTATGTTGGACAGATTATTAGTCTATAAAACCGGTGCCCCTGAATTACCAGGTGATTTTACAGGAGGATTAATTAAAGTGGTAACCAAAAATGTAGCAGAAGAAGACCAGTTTCAGGTGGGTTATACCACAAATGTAAGAGTGAATACTACATTTAAAGATTTTTATCAGGCTCCCAAAGGTAGTACCGATTGGTTAGGAACCGATGATGGAACTCGCACATTGCCCGGTTCTTTTCCGGCAAGTTTATACGATGTTGAATCATCAGCGGAATTAACTGCACTAGGTCGCGAGCTTCCAAATGCATGGACTGCAGCTAAAATTAAAGCTTCTCCTGATCAAAAATTTAATGCCTCTTTAATAAAAAATGTAAAGTTTGGTAAGGTTAAAGCTTCCAATATCACCTCGGTAAAATATGATTTGACTTATGAATCCACTACGGCCGAAAATAATGGTTATGATGCATATGATTTCGAAAATCAACAAAGTGATACAACATATGCCTATAATGATGAAATTTACAAGGAAAATGTTCGCCTCTCACTCATCCACAATTGGTCATTTCTATTATCACCAAAAACAAAAATAGAATTTAGAAACTTCTTTAATCAACAAGGGTCTAATCAAACTGCATTGAGGGACGGCCCAAATTATGAAGAAGGCAATTTGGTTAGAAGTTATGCTTACCGATATCAGGAGCGTACCTTATACACTGGTCAATTACACGGATCGCACGATTTGTTTGCTAACCGTAGTAAACTCGAATGGACAACAGGTTACTCTTTTGCACATTCTGCAGAACCTGATTACAGAAGAATCAGAACTAAAAAAGATTTGTCTTCAACGAATGATTCTATTCCTTACCAAATAATTATTGGATCATCTGCATCACTCTATGATGCCGGAAGGTATTATTCTGACTTAAACGAGCATACAGCAACTGTTACTGCGGATTTTGAACATTCTCTTAAGCCACTTTCTGAAGTATTAATTCCAAAAATTAGAGCAGGGTTTTATGCTGAAGGCAAACAACGTGAATTTAGTGCCCGTTGGATGTCGTATAAGCAATCGAAACTAGCATTGTTTGATGAGTCTTTAGTATATCTTCCCCTTGACCAGGTATTTTCAGAAGAAAATATTAACGATTCAACAGGTTTTAAATTGGAGGAAGGCACAAACCCTTCCGACCAATACGATGCAACAAACACCCTGCTTGCTGGATATATTGGAACAACATGGCCTTTTTCCAGTAAGATTACTGTTTCGGGTGGAGTGAGAGTTGAACATAATGTACAGAATCTGGAAAGCGGCACTTACTCCGATAAGAAAATTGAAGTTGACAATCCTGCCACAGACATCTTACCCTCTATTAACGCTTCGTATAACTTTACACAAAAGATGTTAATAAGAGCAGCATACTTTAGTTCAGTAAACAGGCCTGAATTCAGAGAAATAGCACCGTTTTCATATTATGATTTTATTTTCAATTATGTGTTATATGGAAATCCGGAACTACAAAATACGAACATTATGAATTATGATATCAGATGGGAGTTATATCCATCTGTTAGTGAAATGGTATCGTTTGGTGTTTTTTATAAAGATTTCAGGAACCCAATGGAAATGTATTACATTCCTGGGTCCGGATCAAGAAATTTTGGCTATCAAAATGCTGATAGGGCTCAAAGTTTTGGAATAGAAGCAGAAGTTAGAAAGAATTTTATTTCACTTTTTGATACCACCGGAAAACATCAGGGAGCATTTGTTAGAAAATTTCTCACACGCACGGGTGTTACATTTAATGCTGCATACATTGCGAGTAATGTCAGTTTAGGGGATAAGGCTGTAGGACAAAATGAAAGCAGGTCTATGATGGGTCAGTCTCCTTTTGTTGTAAACGGAGGATTGTTTTTTGCCAATGTCGAAAAACAATTTCAGGTTTCTGCCCTCTACAATATCATTGGTAAGCGTTTGTTTGCTGTTGGTACTACGGGAAATCCTGATATTTATTATATGCCACGAAATCAACTTGATTTTACGGTTTCCAAAGGAATTGGTAAACACCTTGAAGTGAAGTTAGGTGTTCAAGACTTACTGGCTCAGGATGAAGTTTACAAGCAGGATACAAACGAGAATGGAGATATTGATAGTGCCGATGGTACAATTTTAAGAGTGAAAAAAGGTGCGTATTACTCTTTTGGAATTAACTTAAAGTTATAATTGGATTTTAACAAAAACAATATTTACAATTAATACTGACATAACAAAGCACCACTAATTTTACAAATAAATTAAACTCAATAAACATGAACACAACAACAAAAACTATTGAAAGCGGAAAAAAATGGTTCCGATCTTTAACCTTTGCGTTTCTTGCACTCAGTGCAATCGCAGTAACCGGTTGTAAAGATGATGATGATGATCCAACTCCTACAGGTCCTACAGGTTCAACAATTGAATTAACTGGAGACATCTCAACAAATACTTTTCTAACAGAAAACAATAAATACATTCTTAAAGGATTTGTTTATGTAAAATCAGGTGCGGTTCTTTCTATAGAGCCGGGTACTGTTATTAGGGGGGATAAGGCAACAAAAGGCACTTTAATTATCGAACGTGGAGCACAATTAATGGCTGTGGGTACAGCTCAGAAACCAATTGTTTTTACATCTAATCAGCCTGTTGGTTCAAGAGATTATGGTGACTGGGGAGGTATTATTATTTGCGGAAAAGCACCTATTAATTTACCTGGTGGTGAAGGAACTGTAGAAGGTGGTACTAATGCTCTTTTTGGCGGAACTAATCCTTCTGATAATTCCGGGAAATTGATGTTTGTTAGAATTGAATTTTGTGGTATTGCCTTCCAACCAAATCAAGAAATTAATGGTTTAACGATGGGTGGTGTAGGTTCTGCAACAGAAATTTCTCATATTCAGGTTTCTTATTCAGGTGATGATTCGTTTGAATGGTTTGGTGGAAATGTAAATGCTAAAAATATTGTTGCATTCCGTGGTTGGGATGATGACTTTGATACTGATAATGGGTACAGCGGTAAAATTCAATTCGCTGTTTCATTGCGTGATAAAGATATCGCTGATCAATCAGGTTCTAATGGTTTCGAATCGGATAATGATGGACAAGGTACTACCGCTACTCCCTATACGAAAACTATATTTTCAAATGTGAGCATTTTTGGACCTATGAATGATGCTTCAACTGTAATCAATGGTTTGTACAAGCGTGGAGCACATTTGCGCAGAAATACTCAAACAAGTATTTATAATTCTATGATCGCGGGTTATCCAACCGGTTTGTTTATCGACGGTTCTTCAACAGAAACTAATGCTGCATCAGGTGATCTTCAAATTAGAAATTGTGTAATCGCCGGATGTACTACTCCGCTTCTTGCTTCACCTTCTTTTGATATTCAAGCTTGGTTTAATACCCCTGGATATGGAAATTCTATTCTAACCAATTCATCAGATATCCTTTCAGGTTATCCTTTGAATCTTGATTCCCCTAATTTCTTGCCACAAACGGGTTCACCTTTGCTTTCCGGTGCCGATTTTAGCAGTTCTAATTTGCAAGGTATGCAAAATGTAAGTTTTAAGGGAGCATTTGGTACAACAGACTGGACCCAGGGATGGTGTAACTTTGATCCTCAGAATACTACCTACTAATTGTTAATTAAATAGTCTTTTTTAGGCCCTGAAAATGGCTGTCACTTTATAAAGGTGACAGCCATTTATTTTTTGTAATCTATTGAAAAATAATAATATATGATCAATGCTGGAACCTTTATTAATACATTTGACCGAATAAATGTTGATTCCCATAGACACATTTTTGTGAATAACTTTCTACTATTTTTGAAGTTTAAATGGCTGTAGATCAAATTTAAGCAATATTCATTTTACAAAAAAATAACCTTAAAGTATGATACCTGCCATTGGTCTTTGATTATCTTTGCAATCAATAAAATATAAATGCGTTTCTTTAAGGTTATATGTACCATTTGTATTGTGCTTTTCTGCACCACTTTTGATGTTCAATCACAAGTAACAGTAGTTGGCGCAAACCCTGCAACACCGAATGGAGTTTTTGCAACATTAGGAGCTGCGTTTTCAGCTATTAACTCAAGTAATCAGGCCGGTTTAAATATTACTGTGAATATTACTTCAAATACTATTGAAGGCGTAGGAGCAGTTTTAAATCAAAATGCAGGTCCTTGGGCTTCACTCACCATTCAACCTGCAGGAAACGTTTCTGTATCGGGTACAATTGCCGGTACATTGGTTGATTTTAATGGCGCTGACAACTTATTGATTAATGGAATTAATAATGTAGCGAACTCCCTCACTTTTGAAAATACCAGCAACTCTACTCTTGCTTCAACAATAAGATTTGTAAATGACGCTAAAAATAATACACTTACAAATTGTTTGGTGAAAGGTTCAAGTACCGGTGTTCCTACTGTGGCAGGAGATGGTGCTGTAGTTTTTATTGCGGGAACAAGTGTTTCATCTGCTGTAGGCAACGATAATATTTCTATCAACAACAACGAAATTACTGCATCAACTACTATTCCTTTTGTACTTATAAAAGGTTTTGGGGCAGCTTCGTCATTAGCCGGAAATAGTGGAGTCGTTATTTCTAATAATCTCATTCACGACTTCTTTTGTACTGTGAATAGTCATTGCAGAGGTATTTATGTTGGAAATGGAAATACAGGATGGACTTTATCGACTAATAGAATTTACCAAACTGCCGACCGACAATGGCTGACCGGAAGCCAGCCAAATGTTTATGCTTGTATTGATATTAACAATTCCCTTAGTGGTAACGGAAATAATTTTATTATTTCCGGAAATATTCTAGGATTCAGAAATTCTTCGGGGACCGGTTATTCAGTTTTGAAAAATGGAGGTACTTCAGGAACAAATATTGCCTCAAATATCCATGTAGTTATTTTAAATGCACTTAATTCAGTAAATAACATAATTGAAAATAACGTTATTGGCGGTTTCGATTTGAAATCAAGTCGTGCCACTTCAGTGACCGGAGAAAATATTTTTATAGGAATTTTTATTAAATTAGGTGCCGCAATAGTACAGAATAATCAAATTGGATCATCATTAATTTCAAATAGTATCATCATCCGATCAACAGCTACTACAGCCCCTAATCCTGTTCCTGCGGTTGGAATTTATAATCGTGGAACAACCTCAAATACAATCATCAATAATCAAATAGGTGGTTTCACCATGTCTTTTGAATCACCCGGTAATCTAGGAAGTGATCGAATTTCTCTCATTGGAATTTTGTCAGATAATTCAGGTTTATCAAACATAAGAAACAATCAAATCGGTGGAACAAATAGTTCTAACATGTCTTCACCATTTTTAAATGCACGCTTAGTTGGGATAATGAGTACTGCCGGAATTTCAAAAATTACCGGTAATTCAGTGCAAAATCTAAATCATGCAGGAAAAAGAATTGCATTTAGTGGTCAAAACTCTAACGTTGTGGGTATATTGGTTACTCCCGGATCAGTTGGAGATTCTATATCTCAAAATACCATTACCGATTTATCTTCTAATGATTCTACTCTTTTAGGAACCAAAAGTATTGTTGGAATTTATGTAGATGGAAATGGAGCCGGTTTAGGAACCATTGTTTCTAAAAACATTATTCATTCGTTTAACACTGCTGTGGGGCCCGGAAGCAAAATTGGAATTACTACCTATGCCGGCCGTACAAAAATTTCGAATAACATGATTTCACTGGGAGAGGGGTCAACAGGAAATGATATCATTTTTGGAATCGAACAAAATTTGGCTACTAATGTTGAAGCATATTACAATACTGTCAAAATTTCAGGCACCTCTGTTGGAGTTGTCACTGCAGCCTATCGTTCTAATTGTAGTACTACCTTCCCTGGAATTGCATTGTTGCGAAATAATATTTTCTATAATGATCGTATCGGAATTTCATATGGATATCATATCAGTGCTTTTACCACTTATTCAGGAGATCACAATCTTATTTACGGAACACGTTTTGGTTTTTATCAGGGCATTGCGTACAATACGATTGCCACTTGGTTTGGAGCTACCGGTCAAGATGGCCCTGCTGTGACCAAGAATTCAGTTATGACATTTTTCTCGCCAACTGATCTTCACACTAATGATCCGATAGTTCGAAATTCAGCTGTAAGTATCCCCGGTATCATTGACGATATCGATGATTTTGCAAGAGGAAGCTGTTTGGATATAGGTGCCGATGAATTTGATCCCTCCACAATTCCCGGCACTGCTTATAGTTGGGTAGGAGGGGTGAGTGATTTATGGTGCGAACCATGCAACTGGAATCGCGATGCTGCGCCTCCTGCCAATAGTGATGTAATAATCAACGATCAGTGTTTGAATTATCCGTTATTGCAAACTTCATGCGGTAACCAACAAGTAAATAATTTTACGATGTTGCCCGGTGTGACAGCAGCAGGGAGTTCCAAAATGGATATGGGAACTTATACTCTAAGTGTGAACGGTAATGTTGATATAGAAGGAACTTGCTCTTGCTCCGGAGTTACTAATTCTGCTTTGGTCGGCGAAGGACTTTTAGATGTTACATCCACTACGACTCAGCAAATTCTGGATATTAAAAATAGTGCAGGCAATTACCCCGGTGAATTATGTAAACTTCGAATAAATAAAATTGCTCCTTCAGGTATTGCTTCTAATGCACATGAAGCGATTTTAAAGGGTAACTTAAGAATTTTGTACCATTTAGATTTTACGAATGGCGTACTTTTATCTCAAACCGGTGCCGGTTACGATGCGAATGAAAATACTGCTGCGAATTTTAAAACAATTACTGTCCTTAATAACGAAACTTCAGCAGTTACTCGACAAACTATTGCCGGCCAAAATAAAAGAAATGGATTTTTTATGGGTCGTATCAATAGAGCAATAGAGCCCGGTTCTGTGAGTCGTCAGTATCTGTTTCCTCTTGGTTTTAGAAATTCAGGAGGCATGGGGGTGACAACAGATTATTTTTATGCGCCAAGCCTTTTAAGATTTACAAATGTTACCAATCCTGGATTTGTTGTTGGCACCTACCTGGATAATAATTCGAATTTTACTGTCGATGGAGTGAACATCGGTTTCACCGGTCACGGCTGTTTTAATGCATTGGAAATTGATGATGCCGGAGGAAATACTGCTGTTACATGTTTGAATAAAGAAATTGATATGATGGCTCTCAATTACTGGGATTTTTCAGAAAGTAGTGGCGCTCTGGCGGATGGGGAACCTGGACTTTTGAATGGTGTACTGGGATCTGTCAATTTTGATCTACAATGTGCCGGTGATGTTTTTGCTCTAACAGCAGTTGATGGACTTGCAGGATCTGAATTGCGATTAATGAAAAGAACCGGTGTTGTCCTACCTGGAAATGCAGGACAAGGTCCTTGGGTTTCTACAGTTGGCACTCACACAGGAACTAACTTAAGTGCCAATCCCGGAATGAATATGTATTCACTTGGTTTGTTGCAAGGAGCAGCACGTTTAGATGTAACGCAATTTGGTGGATTTGGAGGAGCCGGAAATGGAGAGTCTCCATTACCTGTTGAACTTTTATTTTTTGATGCAAATAAAAAAAATAATGAGCAGGTGCTTTGTTCATGGGCTACTGCCAGCGAAATTAATAGCGATTATTTTGTAGTTGAAGCTGCTATTGATTATGATCAAAAAGGAATGTTGATTTTTAAAGACGTTGGTAGAGTGAAGGCAGCAGGCAATTCTACAGGGACTATTAATTATTCTTTGCTTGATGACACCGGTTATTTAGGTTTAGTTTATTATCGACTCAAACAAGTGGATTTTGATGGTACTGAAGTTTATTCTTCAATTGTTTCCGTTAAATTTGAAATAGCTACTGAATCATTCATTGTTTTGGGATTCGCTCCCAATCCTGCCACCAGTGAATCTGAACTTTCTTTGTACATACCGTCATCTGTTAACTTAAACTTAAATTTAAGTGACCCTGCCGGTAGGGTACTGTGGAACAAAAAATACCGTGCGACAGAAGGATTAGAAAAAATTAAAATTTTCCAAAGATTTTTACCTGCCGCAGGTATTTATTTTCTTCAGGTTTCAATAGATGAGAAAAAAGAAGTGTTCAAAATAGTAATTCCTTAAACAGTTCTTTCAAAATAAGAACACCCTGTGATGAAGTTCACAAGGCGTTCTTGGGTCATATGTGGTAAAATTTATTTACTCAATTTAACTGGGCCACCTTTTCATTCCTGAATATAAAATTATTTGCTTTATCCACATCAATCATAATACTATCATCTCGATTTACATTGCCCGAAAGAATTTGCTTACTGAGTTCATTTAGGATCTTTTTTTGCATCACTCTTTTGAGAGGACGAGCACCAAATTGAGGATCGAATCCTAGTTGTGCTAACCACTCGATTGCCTCGTCTGAAGCTTGCAAAATAACACCCTGTGAAGCCAACATTTTGCGCAAGCCATTCAATTGAATCTCTACAATATGTTTAATTTCATTTCGAGAAAGTGGATTGAACATCATTATTTCGTCAATACGATTCAGAAATTCCGGCCTGATAGACTTTTTTAATTGTTCGTATACAGCCACACGTGTAGAGGCAATCACTTCATCACGATTATCATCATTTATATTTTCAAAATTCTCCTGTATTAAATGTGCTCCAATGTTAGAGGTCATGATAATGATAGTATTTTTGAAATTCGCAGTCCTGCCTTTGTTATCTGTTAATCTCCCATCATCTAAAACTTGTAACAATATATTGAATACATCCGGATGTGCCTTCTCAATCTCATCCAACAATATAACTGAATAGGGTCTTCTTCTAACTGATTCTGTCAATTGTCCACCTTCATCATAACCCACGTATCCGGGAGGAGCACCAATGAGTCTCGAAACAGCATGGCGTTCTTGATATTCACTCATATCGATACGAGTCATTGAGTTCTCATCGTTGAAGAGATATTCAGCCAAAGCTTTAGCTAATTCAGTTTTTCCTACTCCTGTAGTTCCTAGAAATATGAACGATCCTATTGGGCGTTTCATGTCTTGCAATCCTGCCCGGCTACGTCTAACGGCATCCGCAACAGCTGCAATTGCATCTTCTTGTCCAATCACTCGCTTATGAAGTTCATCTTCCATGTGAAGTAATTTTTCACGATCACTTTGCAAGCATCTTCTTAACAGGAATACCGGTCCATCGTGAAACTACTTCAGCAATATCCTCACTATCCACCTCTTCTTTTATAATAGCACCTTTCTCTAATTGCATTTCTTGCAACTGCTTCATAAATTCCTCTTTTTTCTCCTCAGCTTCTTTGATTCTTCCATACCGTATTTCGGCAACTTTTCCATAGTCTCCTGCACGTTCAGCCTGTTCCGCTTGAAGTTTAAATTCTTCAATTGCTTCTTTAAGATTCTGCACTTTTTCGGCTGCTTCTTTCTCTGCCTGCCAATGCGATTTTATATCATTTCTTTTTTCATTTAGATTAGCAAATTCCTCATTCAAATCAGCCATTCTTCTATCGTCTTTATCTCTTTTAATGGCCTCGCGTTCGATCTCTAACTGCATAATTTTTCGTTGCACTTCATCCAATTCTTCAGGTACCGAGTCTATTTCAAGTCTGAGTTTTGAAGCAGCTTCATCAATTAAATCAATGGCCTTATCGGGAAGAAATCTATCAGAGATATATCTTTCCGATAATTCTACTGCTGCAATGATAGCTTCGTCTTTAATCCTAACTTTATGATGCGTTTCATACCGATCTTTTAATCCTCTTAAAATAGCGATCGCATCTTGAGTGTCGGGCTCTTCAACTAATACTTTTTGAAAACGTCTTTCAAGTGCCTTATCTTTTTCAATATATTTTTGATACTCCCCTAGGGTGGTAGCACCAATGGCACGCAATTCACCTCTAGCCAGAGCAGGCTTCAAAATATTGGCGGCATCCATTGCGCCTTCTCCACCTCCTGCACCAACAAGAGTATGTATTTCATCGATAAAAAGAACAATAGCTCCATCAGCAGATATCACTTCTTTGATCACTGATTTTAATCGTTCTTCAAATTCCCCTTTGTATTTTGCTCCTGCAATAAGAGCACCCATATCGAGTGAATAAATGCTTTTTGATTTCAAATTTTCAGGTACGTCACCATTAATGATTCTGTGTGCAAGACCCTCGGCAATTGCTGTTTTTCCTACTCCCGGTTCACCAATCAAAATAGGATTGTTTTTGGTGCGCCTTGATAAAATTTGTAGTACTCTGCGAATTTCCTCATCACGACCAATTACAGGATCTAGCTTTCCTTTACGAGCTAAATCATTTAAGTTTTTTGCGTATTTACCCAATGCATTATAAGTATCTTCAGCACTTGCACTGGTTACATGTGATCCTTTGCGTAACTCAAGAATTGCTGCTCTCGAATCTTTATCGGTAACTCCCATTTCCTTTAGCAGGGATGCAACTTTGTCCTTCCCGCTTAAAATTCCTAAAAACAAATGTTCTAACGACACAAAGTCATCTTTAAAATCTTTTAGCAAACTTGTTGCCTTTTGTATTGCTTGGTTAGCCTCTTGTGACAAATATTGGCTTCCGCCGGAAACTTTGGGATATTGTTTGAGAATTTCATCAAGTTTTTGATTGAACAAATCGACATTTACCTGCATCTTCTTTAAGATGTAGGGAATTACATTTTCATCCACATCCAACATGGTCGACATAATATGACCGGTGTCAATGGACTGATGGCCCTCTTGAGACGCGAGGTTTTGTGCTTGTTGAATTACTTCTTGAGACTTAATTGTGAAATTATTGAGATTCATATATTTTAGTTTTTCTTATTCAGTTTCACATCCTCGAAAACCCTACCAAAGAGTATATTCAATCTAATTCAGCCATTTTGTCAGTGAATTATAATGTGCACTTGACAAAATAGCATGTGCATTTGCATTAGCCAATAAGAAATCATTCTGCCTAATGGCAAGTTTATGCCCTATTTTTGCAAATACATGGATACACTTACACACATAGTTGCAGGAGCATCAATAGGGGAGGCGGTTCTTGGGAAAAAGATTGGCAAGAAGGCAATGTTATGGGGTGCTCTTGCCGGAAATGCTCCTGATGCTGACGCAGTGATGAACTTTTTTATTTCCGATGTTGATTCATTGGTGATGCACCGAGGATTATCGCATTCTGTTTTTACTGCCTTATTGATGGGGCCATTACTAGGCTGGCTACTTTGGAGGATGTACACCAAAAAAGAAACCAATTGGAGAGCCTGGGCTTTCATGATTACATTAAACATATTCTTTCATCTATTCCTCGATACATGTACAGTTTATGGTACCGGCTTGTTCACCCCATTTACCGATTATAGATATACTTTTGATACTATTTTTGTTGCCGATCCAATTTATACACTACCCCTTATTGTATCCGTAATAGCATTGCTGGTTTTGTCAAAGCATAATCAATCGAGATCAAGGTGGAATGCAATAGGGCTCGTGTTAAGTTCCTTATATATGGTTTTTGCTTTCTTTAATCATTCCAATGCTATTAATGCGGTGCAATTGGCTGCGAAAGAGAAAAATATTGATTCAAAAATGTTTCAGGCGACTCCAACTCTTTTCAATAATATTTTATGGAATGTTGTAGTAAAGGATAGTGGAGGTTATTGGATGGGTAATTATTCGATTTTTGATGAGGATCCCACACCTGATTTACATTTTGTGAAGGAAAATTCCCAATTATTAGCTGATCTGCCCAATCAGGATGATGTTTCAAAATTGAAGAAATTCGCAAATGGATTTTACTGTGTAACCATCGAAGAAAATAAAACCCGGTTCAACGTGATTCGGTTTGGAACAGTAAATGGATGGGAAAATCCAAACTCCCAATTCGCTTTCAGCTACGATCTTGACCCTGCTGCCAACAACGCAATGGTAGTCCAGGAAGGCCGCATAAAAGGCACTCAACCCGAAATTCTGGAAAGTATGTGGAATAGGATGAAAGGGAAATGAATGTAAAATTTATTAGGTCATTGTTCTTTACAATACGGAAGTGTCATTTGGTCATTTGTTTTGATAATTGGCGGAAGAGTTATTGGTACATTTCGTCATTGGTCATTTGACATTCCCGTAAAAATTCCCTGTTTTAGATAGGTATCCTTAATGTAAATAATTTGGTCCTTAATCTTTGTCGACGCGGAAGCGTCATTTGGTCATTAGCAAAACTAACCCTGAGGTTTTTTTGTTGACCACAATTCCAGATGTTTGAGTGCGATTTGAATATCTGAAATCTCCATTGGATTAATGTTTATTTGATTTTTAATTTAGGCAAAACATTTTGGAAGGCAGGTGTACCGAATGGATTCCAGTCTGCCGCAAGCAGACGTAATTCGTATATTCCTGCCTAGCCAGTCAGGCAGGCGTACCCCCAGGATTCCCGCCTTTACAGGTCGGGCAGGCGTAATTCCCGCCTCAATGAGTTAATCGGGTAGCCGTTTCGTTATTAATCGTCGATACCAAACATCCGATTTACTACAAATAGCATCCGTAAAGAAAGTCGAACCAGCTGGTAGGAGATCCATCTGCGCAACTTTGAAAATAAAGATGAATTACGGTAAAATAGATCTGAAGTAACTTCCACACATTCGGTATTGATAACCTCCAAAAGGTGTTTTTGGAAAGTTCGAGAGAATTCATAGTTAACAATATCCAAATTGAGTTCAATGCTCAGGTAGGCGCTCAAATGATTTTGATTATAAGATCCGATAGTTGACCACGTTTCATCTACAATGGCTACTTTGCCATGAACCATAGAAGTTTTCGATTCAAAAATTCTCACCTTATTCCTAAGAAGCCATCCGTAAAGGTAATCAGAGGCATATTTTACTATGGGTACATCAGAAAAATGAGTCATTATAATTCTGATTTCAACGCCTCTTTTTGATGCATTTCCAAGCAGTCGCCTGAATTTTCTTCCCGGTAAAAAATATCCGCCTACAATAGTAATCGACTTGGTAGAAAGCCTTACAGCCTTATTATAACTGGAAGTAACTTCAAATTTGTTTCGTAACCAGTCATTTTTTCTTATTCGAATCCAAAATTCATTGGGATCGATTGTTTTACCTTTTAAATTTAATTGCGGCCATTTGGGTTTTGAAGGTATGAATTGTCGCTCAAGAATATTGTTGCACACTCGTGTAAGTTCATCGCAAACGGGGCCGGTTACAAAAACTCCATAGTCCAACCAAGGTGGAATATCGGTAGATCCACAATATCTGTTGGCAATATTTATTCCTCCTACCATGGCAATTTTATTGTCTACCACCATAATTTTATGATGCATCCGCCTGCCCACGTAAAATTTTTTCCCAGTAATGAAAGGTTCAAATCGTTTGACATTCACGCCGGCATCTGTCAGCCTCAAGGTTTCAATACCTCCGAATTTATTTGCACCGAAATCATCCACCACTAAATTAACTTCAACACCCCTTAAAGCGGCATTTGCAAGAGCATCGATGAGGGTATTACCTGTTTCATCGGGATCAATCAGGTAAATTTGAAAATGAATAATTTTTTCAGCTTGATTAATCAATTCAGTAATCTTATCGAAAAATAAGGAACCACTTCGCATCCAAGTGGCAGTTTGCCCTTTACGGTAGTCTGAAACGTCTTTCCACAAATTCTGCATATAGAGCTAATCCGAATTCACAACAAAAATGTTAAAATTAGGTTTTTGGAATAGAAGTTGTGGTATTAATTTTAATTAAAATAAATTTGCAGGATAATTGTTTAACAAAACACAGAAAATTATCCTTAAATTATCATCATATTTCATTTTTTTGCATTACAGAGGAGGTTAAAAGTCATTCGGCTAACTCTTAAAAATGTGACAAAAAGTTAAAATATTGTAATATTTTGTTTAAATTGGGGTAAACTTTAACGAAACAACCATGTATTGCTTTATTGTAATGATTGGAAGTATCAAGCAACGAACGATGATGAAAATTAATATAGCAGGATGTTTATTAGGATTGGGTCTATTGGCGGGTTGTGATTACAAAATTGCAGCCGAAGTGCCAACAGAAAGCTTGAAGACGCAACCCGAATTTGTCGAGAAAACTGTAATTGGATATACAGGGACTCAAAATCATAAGTTTCTAAATAATTATCAGGTTTATAGTGAAGGTTGGGATACCCTTGCACAAGCTCGTTTTTGGCAAGATGTAATCGCTCTTTCTCACGATTCTATGATTATAAATGTCGCCTGTGTTCGTCAACCTCTATATAAAGTTTCAACTACCGAATGGCATTGCCAGTCTGAGTTAGAAAAAGATGCTTACAAGCAGAATTTAGTCGTAAACAACAAACTTGAGCAAAATACTAGTATTTATGTGACTAGTGGAAAGAAATTCTTTTTTGAGTATAAAAAAGTGCTTCCTATGATTTCCAAAGCTTTACCGGTTTTTGAACAATATAACACCGATCCCTGGTATGCTCAAACTATTTTGCTGATTGAAAGTCCCGGAAAAACAGAGGCTCGCTCCTATGTTGGTGCACGTGGACCCTTTCAATTAATGCCTTATGTTGCAAAAAAGTATGGTCTTGTAGTCACTAAATACCGTGATGATCGCACTGATCTCACAAAATCGGCTATGGCGGCTGCTAAACTGATTAGCAATGTCTGTATTCCTTATGCCAAAAAGATTTTAGAAGAACGTTCCATAACCTATAACGAAAAGGATCTCTGGTTCCGGTTGTTTGTGATGCATATTTATCATGCAGGTGCCGGAAATGTAGCAGCAGTGGTTGAAAAAATTGCACCCACAGAAGGAGGGATGCCTCTCATTCGCCAAATGTGGCAGAACGAAGCAAGAGGTTTCAAAAATGAGTCTCAAAACTATTCTCAGATCGCCCTGGCTTCTATCATCAACTTTGATCGACTAATTAGTCAGGATAATGATACCGTCTACCTGGTTGAAGGGGATAAGAACATGAAGTTTTTCCATGAAAAGACAAAGATTTGTGTTGATACTCTTGCCTTTTTTAATGATTGCTTAACTGCTTTTGAATCCGATCTTGTGGAAGGTTCTATCCCATTCGATTATTTCGCCTTGAGTGTTTCAAAAGTTCGAACAGAAATGTCAAAATTTACACATGGACATGGTGAATCTCAATATCTTTCAAATATTCTAGAAGCAGAAAGAATGTACAGATTGGGCAATGAACTTATGTATAAACGGAAATATGATGATGCCATAATGGTTTTTCAACTAGGACTTGAAAAAAATCCTATTTCGCCTTCCACCTATGAAAGCTTAGTAAAAGCATGCCGTTCCATTGGGAACGATGAGCTTGCACTAAAATACTCAAAGAAATCAAAAGAGTTGAGTGAAATCCCGAACACTTTCACTCGTTAATTTTGGTTGTTTTATGGAGGATAATATCCTTGTCTTTCATGATTTCAGGTTATTAACAAAAAGTGTAAGATTGTTGATAAATTTGACATTTTGTTAGACAGATATTACCTTTTTTTGCATAAGAGAAGAAAATCCTCATTGTGAATTTCTTCAATATCCTTTAGTTATTTAAAATCAAATCTTTATGAAAAAAATCTTAACTCTTTCCTTATTAAGTTTTCTGCTTGCCTTTGGACTAAACAATGTTACTCAAGCACAACAAACCTATTATTATGATTTCAGAAATACATTGAATGAATCCGGTGGAGTTGGTCCAACCTTGAATGTACTTGGTACAGGTGCTTTTGTTAATGAAAGTCTTTCTGAATTATCTTGCTTGTCGCGACCGGTTTATGGTTTTACCCAAAACAGCGGACTGCAGTTTGACAATACTGCTGCAAACAATTTTATTACTGGAACATATTCAATAGAAATGTATTTTCAGTTTTTGAATAATTCCGGTTTCAAGCGATTGATTGATTTCAGCAATCAAGGTTCTGATTCAGGGCTCTACTGTACTGCTTCCCAACTCCTATTTTATGATGAAATAACTATTAATACAGTTGCTTTTGTGGCAAATCAATATGTCCATCTGGTGGTTACTCGTGATGACACTTCTAAAGATGTGAATCTGTATGTCGATGGTGCATTGGTCGGAAGTTTTGTTGATAATGACAATATTGCAGTTTTGAATAACTCTAATTTTCTCAACGTTTTTCAGGATGATACGATCTCCGGCGGAGAAGCTCGTCCGGGACGAATTGCTATTTTGAAACTTTATGATACAGCCATTGATTTCAATGCTGTTGCCGATTCTTACAACTCACTTGAATCCACTTCAGCAACATTGCAATTCGAAGCAGACCAATATGCTGCCTGCTTGAGTGGCAATATCTTTAATTTCACCAATACTTCCCTCAATGCTGGTGGCAATACCTACAATTGGGACTTTGGTGATGGGGGTACATTTACAGGTACCGATACTTCTTACAGTTACCTGATTGATAGTACTTTCACAGTTTTATTGATTGCTGATGATGGTTTAGGATGCATAGATTCTGTTTCGTCTTCAGTGACTGTTTACCCTCAACCAATTTTTGCTCTAGGAAGCGATACTACGATCTGTGATGGTCTTACTGTTACTTTGGATGCCGGTGCAGGATATACTACCTATTTATGGAATGATAGTACCACTAATCAAACACTAACTGCTTCTGCTTCAGGTATTTACTCTGTTAGTGTTGCCGATACCAATGGATGCTCAACAAGTGATTCTGTTGAAGTTGTTATGATTGCCCTTCCTTTGGTAGATCTGGGCCCCGATACCACGTTGTGTTTTGGTACTTCATTTACCATTTCCGGACCATTAGGTGAAAGCTCCTATTTGTGGAGCACAGGCGATACAACCGAAACAATTGAAGTAACTGCACCCGGGGTTTATGCTGTTGAAGTTGCCAACTCATTCGGTTGTGTGGCTTCTGACACAGTTGAGGTGTTTTATCTTTCTCCAATTGCCATTAGCTTAGGAATAGATTCATCATTGTGTATCGGTGATACATTAGTTCTTGATGCAGGCTTTGGATTTGTTGATTATTTATGGAACGACAATTCTACTTTGCAAACGTTGCCTGTTTTTGCCACGGGAACTTATTTTGTAACAGTACAAGATAGTATTGGATGCCAGGCAACTGACTCTATAGACATTGTTGTGAACAGTCTTCCTGTAGTTAATTTAGGGCCGGATGCTTCCATTTGTGGTGGCACCGCTTTAACATTAGACGCAGGCGGCCCATTTGTGAATTACTTGTGGAATGACGGATCTCAGCTTCAAACTTTAGAGGTAACCACTGCCAACACCTACTCTGTTATTGTAACCGATTCTAATGGTTGTGCCGGTACTGATGCAGTAATTATTGTTGTTACACCTCTAGTTGATTTAGGTCCTGATTTGATAGTTTGTGATGGCGTAATTAGCACCTTAGATGCAGGACCAGGTATGGTAACATATCTTTGGAGTAATGGTTCAGGTGACCAAACTATTGATGTGTCAATGACTGGAAATTATATGGTTACAGTGACTGACTTAAATGGTTGCATTAACTCTGATGAGATCACTGTTACTGTAAATTTGCCTCCGGTAATTGATTTAGGTCTTGATGTTACCACCTGTTCAAATAACCCTGCAGTGCTAGATCCGGGAGCCGGTTTCTATGCTTACTTGTGGAATGATGGTTCATCTCAACAAACTTTGAGTGTGACAACTTCCGGAACTTATTTCGTGACTGTTTCAAGTGCTCCTAATTGCAATGCTCAGGATACTGTTATTGTAACTGTAAATCCTAGCCCTATAGTAGATTTGGGTCCCGATGCAAATCTTTGTGACGGTGTAACAATCACACTTGATGCCGGTGCCGGATTTAATTTCTATTTCTGGAGCGATGGGTCGTCAGGACAAACTCTTGATGTAACTACTAGTGGAACTTATTATGTAGTTATTACAGATTCAATAGGTTGCGAAGGAACAGATACAATAAACATAATCTTTGATCCCCTGCCTTTTGTTGAATTAGGACCTGATCAAAATATATGTGATGGCACAGCCACTGTTTTGGATGCAGGTGCCGGATTTGCAAATTATTTGTGGAATGATGGTACAACAATGCAGCTTTTATTGGCGTCCACAGCCGGAACTTATACTGTAACAGTTTCAAACCCAACAGGATGTACTGCAATAGATAGTGTTACAATTAACATATTAGCTGCACCTGTTTTAGACTTTGGTGCCGATACAACTCTGTGCGATGGAGCCCAACTTGTGCTTGATGCAGGAGCAGGGTTCAATTCTTACAACTGGAGTGATGGATCTGCTCTTCAAACTTTAACTGTTACTGTAGCAGGTAACTATGCAGTTACTATTACCGATGCCAATGGATGTTCTAACACCGATGATATTGATGTTACCTATTATGCTCCTGTTGCGACTCCGGTAATCACGCAAAATATAAATGTTTTGCAGTCAAGTTTAGCTGCCGGTTATCAGTGGTATAGCGTTCCTGGTGGAATTATTCCGGGTGAAACCAATCAAACATATTCACCGGGTCAAAATGGAACGTATTATGTCATAGTAACCGATGCAAATGGCTGTCAATCAGCGCCATCTCCTGATGTTATCTTTGTATTTGATGGTATCGAAACCATTAATGGAGTTTCACTTCTTATTGCTCCAAACCCTGCAAACACTGTGTTAGTAATTGAAGCTGTTGGAGTTCAAAGTAATTTGATGATGATAGAAATGATCGATATGCTAGGAAAAACTGTCGTTCAATTGCAAGTTCCTTCTAACGAAAAATATAGAATGGATGTATCTACTTATCCTGAAGGAATTTACTTCGTAAAAGTGAGTGGTACCGGCTACAGTTCTATTCAAAAACTGGTTATCTCAAGATAATTTAAATCAATAATCAAGAAAGTCCTTCTCCAATTGGGAAGGACTTTTTTGTTTGAAATAACATAAGGGAATGTAATTTCTGATAAATTTGCACCTGTAAACTACAAAAAAATGACTAAATTTCTTAAGACTTATTTTAGTAATGATGGCGCGGGAGTATTTGCTTTGTTGTGGGTAATCGTAATAATTACCTTCATCACAACTTTACTTTCCAAAGGCTAAGCGCTGTTCTTAAACAAATCGCTTGATCAACCTAAAGTTGAGAGTGTACTTTTTTTCTGACTTGTCCACTTGTCTTTTTGATTTTTCACAAACACTGGAATATCAATTCATTGCGACTATCTTAGTCCGGTTTTTGTCGCATTAAAATGAATAGTTAGGAACGCAATTGCGATTTGCGTTTATTTTCAGTTTTCTATTTTATAATCGGGTCGAAGTGAAAACTGAAAAGTAATAATAATCGGGTCGAAGTGAAAACTGAAAAGCCTGCCCGAATTTATCAAGGCGGGCCTGCCCGAATTTATCAAGGCGGGCCTGCCCGAATTTATCAAGGCGGGCCTGCCCGAATTTATCAAGGCGGGCCTGCCCGAATTTATCAAGGCGGGCCTGCCCGAATTTATCAAGGCGGGCCTGCCCGAATTTATCAAGGCGGGCCTGCCCGAATTTATCAAGGCGGGCCTTCCTGAATTTATCAAGGTGGGCCTTCCCGAATTTATAAAGGTGAGCCTGCCCGCTCCCAGGTGGCCTCTTTGTGTGAAGGGGAGGGTTAAAAGGTCGAATTATCTTTGTAGGTAATTGCTGCAATCACTTTCATAACCCTCATACTTTCGAGAGGCTAACAGTGCTGCTCTTTAAACAAATCGTTTGATCAATCGAAGGTTGTGGGTGTACTTTTTTGTTTCCTGATTAAAAATGCCATGGTGGTCTAGGCTATCTATTCTTACTTTTCCGGAGGCATGGATAATTTGATTATTTGGAAGAATTACTCCAACATGAACAATTCTGCCCTCCTCATTATCAAAAAAAGCTAAATCGCCTTGTTTAGCTTCGTCAATTAAGTGAATTAAAGTTCCTTGTTCCGACTGTTGCCAAGCATCCCGCTTTAAGCGGATTCCTGCAAGTTTATAAACCATTTGAGTAAATCCGGAGCAATCGATCCCGAATGGTGTACGGCCACCCCACAAGTACGGAGAATGCAAATACATGTAGGCATTTTCAACTATGCCTTTGGTAGTTTGGAGTTTTTCAGGACACTTTACATTACCTCAACGTCAGCATGACGGTGGCCGCG
>CAWFDA010000026.1:0-59909 GCA_963814475.1 uncultured Bacteroidota bacterium
AATACAAGGAACAGGTAATTGGCAAGATTATGGGGAAAGACTATATAGTCCAAGGTTAGGACGCTTCCCAAGTCCTGACCCTCTAATTATTCATGAGAAAAAATATCCTGAACTATCACCTTATCAGTTTGCCAGTAACACACCGATTCAAGCTATTGATTTAGATGGATTAGAGGCCTATGGGGTATATAATAAAGCAACGAATAGTTTGGCGTTGATTCCTGATGTAAGTCAAACAAACCCTAAATTGAGTTATAAATTTGTCAGCGCTAAGGAATATGCGAAGCTAACTCCTGAGATGAAGACCAAAGCGAATTATGGAATTCTAGTCAAAAATGTATTTACTGGTGGTCATTCAGAAGGTGCTGGTGTTCGTAGCATATCAAACCAGTCCGTTGGAAAAACCAATTTCCACAGGCTCTTACAATATCTTAGAGAATAAAGGTAATACAGATCCTAACCACAATTCATTCTTTGTATTAGATCCGCAAGACAATAGTCAGTACGATAAGGTGGATAATCAACCAGGTGAAATTAATTCTGCAGGGGAACCAAGAACAGGTTATAATTTACACCCTGGTAGAATTAGTTGGGGATGTGTTACATTAAATAAAGATGACCCTAAAATGACGACTGAAGAACGAGCGGAAGAATGGAGTATTATTAACAATGCTATCAATAATACCAAAACAGAGCAGGTTCCTGACAACAGAGGTTCTCAAAAGTTCATACCTGGATCAAAACAAACTAAATTTGGAACATTAAAAGTTATAGACAAGAAACCGGCCACAGAAAAGCTTGGCGGCAGTTAAAAGGATTTGATATGATTAGAGGTTTTTTACCGAATTTTATACTTGTCATTTTGGTTGGATTGACATCCTGTGCAACCAAACCAGAAATACAAATTAGCGATACCTTAGAATTAGGTTTAGGCAAGGGGTATTCGGATTATGTTGAAAAGCTAAATTCCACGGTGAGATGGTGATACAACTGCTTTGCATGATTTTTTAATTATTAAAGGGTTATATGACGGTGCTGCCTATGAACATGGGTGGATCTTGATTGAGCTAATGAGAAAAATAGGAGATGGACAGTTTACAACTGCAGTAATTCAATTGAATGGTGAAGAGCTAAATAATTTGAAAGTGTTCTTCAATGGCGGTCTAGATATGCATTCAAGGTTAGTTGATCTACCGAAAGATTATCCTAATAGTTTTAAAGCATTAGGCATAAACTAGCAATTCGACAAAAGGTGAATATTCGTAACATCGCTTTTTTGCCTACTGTGCTCGAATGAAACAGCTAAGTTTTCAACTTCTGTCGAGCGGGGGGGTTATTTTTCCCAGTAACGGCAGGTTCACATCTTCGATCAAATCCTGTAAGCAGATTCATTCCGTCAAGCGGGGGTATTAAAGTGAAAGTTTATTGCATATTCGATCGATAACCACTTATCTTCAAAGTATCATGAATAGATTGAATAGTTATAGTTTCTTTGGATTCCTTTTTTTCATATTCTGCAATAACATCAATAACATACTCTTTGGAAACTAGATCGTCAATGATTTTCACATTTGTTTCAATTAATGAGATGTTGGCGTTCAATAAATTTCCATGTAAAATGTTTAAGTTTTTTAAAAAATCAAGACCTGCTGATGGTTTTACTTCCCCTCCAAATAATTTTGAAGCCTCTTCAAAATCATGTCTACCAATTCTAGCATAATATTCTGTTGCAAAAACAGTAGCCTCTTCTATATCGTTTGCATCATTGTAGTCTAATCTCTCGTTTCTGACAACCAGTCAATAAGATTAGATAGGCAAACATGCTGAATATTTTCCTCATTTTATTAGTTACCATTGCCACTTAAGTTTACTTGGTCACTTTTATAGAGTTCCTTTTTAATGGCTGAAATCCCTACCTTTGTTGTTCCACCTGTGACTCCAACAGAATAGTCGAGACTTATGCTTTTGTTTGTGGAACCAGATATCAGAGAGGTTTCTGATTTACCAGAAATTCCATAACCTGAATATGACGCAGAAATGCTACCACCTGATTTTACATCTGTTGAAGTTCCATCCACAGTAAATAAATTTTGCGTATTTGCTTTAAGGAAGATGGAAGGGGTGAAACTAAATTTGTTGCTCAGACTATTCCCCCTATTGCCTATTGATAAATCAGATTTAATCATTTTCTGAAAATATACTCCGGCAGAATTCTCGCTTGTTGAATAAACACCAGCCTCAAATTCATATTCGAATGCACCGTATGAAAGTTTTGTCTTTAGGCCAAATGACACTGAATTAATAGCCCCGTCAGCAAGAGGATCGTTAGAATGACCTTGTAAATTTCGTATCCATAGCGCGCAAGCCTTTGCCTGCTAATTGAATGCCTTTTTCAAAAGCTGTGTACCTGTTTTCCGTTATCTCTACTGTTGGATTATAGTGAACTACAACAACCTGGTTATTTTCATCTAAAGTGGTGATAAGAACGCCGGTACTTGGCGGTTGAAATCCAAGGTCTTGGGCAGATGACTGCCTTGTAGCTTCATTTACTTCATAAACATTTTCAACCTGCAAATACGATCCATCACTTTGTTTTATCATATGAATCCATAAATCTTCGCGACCGTCTAAGTCAACAGCCACAATTGGTTTGTTTCCACAAAAATGATACGGAGAATAAAATGCAAATTTCCTAACCAAGGGGTCAATACTCAAGAATTTTCCAAGTCTCTGATAATAAATTCTGAATCCATAATCTTGAGTTTGTGTTTCGATATCATTTTCCTTCCCATTAAACCCAAACCTATACCCCTCACTCGAAAAACTCCTACCCACCATCATCATCCCAAAGGGATAATAGTCATTTGCACTCAAAATGTCGGGCTGATAGAAATCTATTGTGGTAGAATTTGAAGAGTATGGAAGTTTCCTATCAGAGATAGTGGCCAGAACGTTTCCTAAGTGGTTTGTCAACTCATAGCGTTTTAATCCAATTGGCCTGTTAAAATTCACCATGGAACATACAGGATCGACTCCGACCAATTCGATAGAATCCTTCGTTATTCCAAGACGACTGCTACCGTATATTTCACGCTCTTTTACCATATATGAACCCGGGCTAAGCTCGTATGTACTAAGAATATTACCTTGTGCATCCCGAACATAATAGGTACTTGTCTCCAGAGAATTATTGCTTGCATATACATGTTTTGCAATCCGGTTACCACTCGGGTCATAGTCAAAGCGAAGGCCTTTCATTGTACTGGATGTGGCTCGAACAATTTCTTTGATTTTACCGCTAACAGTCCAGTATATCGTATCTATCTGAGCACTGTCTTCTTTCACCAGGTTCCCGATAGCGTCATATTCGAAATCCATATTTTCAGCAGAACCTGAGGAGGTATTCACGACTCTTTCCAATCGGTTTCGAACTGTACGCATAGTTGTGTCATTACAGGAATTAAGAGAGTCGTAAAGATAATGAAACTGATCAATAATTCCACCGGTTTCGCCGTACCTCGCCTGATTTATAATGTTCCCATTAGCATCATAGCTGAATTGATTAAAATACCTGTTCGCATAAGTAGATCCGGAATTCCATTTGTTATTTGCCAAATCAAAATTATCAAAGGAACGGGATGCAAGAACCCGATTCAACTGGTCGTACTGATAGGCATTCGCTTGAGGTAATGGACTTAATAGATTGCTATTCGACGCTATTGGCGCAGAAATGGTAGTTGCCATCATCGTGATGTTGCCATTGTACAAGTCTGCTCGTTTTGACATTACATCACTTCCGTTTGTGTTCGCTTCAAAGCGTATACTATCGGCCGCTCGACTTGCATCTATCGGACTATAATCTCCTGCATAATAATTTAATGTATAGCCATAAGCATCCTTGGCAATGCTCTTATTGGGATTAGTAGTCACCGCCTGGCCATCCTTTCCTATGTCATGAGCTGCATCTCCCATATTGCTATTCGCTCCTTTAATCCATCCTTGTAGTGTATATGCATAATCAATTCCTTGTACCTTATTGTCGCCCAGTTCAACTCGCGCCAATGGGCCATGTGCATAGTAATAATATGACGCATCTCTATCCCAATGCACGCCATTTGTACTTGTGTAAACTTCGGTGATTCTATTGTCGGCATCATATTCATAGCGATGTGAAAACTGATCAGGATAATTTTTCTGCAGATCTACCGTGTTCACTTTGCCACTGATTAAATCATAGGTATAATCTATTCTTTTGAATCGTTGTGGTAAAACTGTTGACGAAACGATAGAAAGTTTGCGGTTATCCTGTAATAGACTCTTCACATTTCCATGTATATCATAAGAATAATGAGTTGCGAAGTCGAAATAGATTGAGTCGGCAACATAAGTATCGGCGTAAGTTGTGCTGGCGACTCGGTTGCGGAGATTCTCCTGATAAT
Organism: uncultured Bacteroidota bacterium; assembly: GCA_963814475.1. Taxonomy (GTDB): domain Bacteria; phylum Bacteroidota; class Bacteroidia; order AKYH767-A; family OLB10; genus JADKJB01. Next base: position 4,440 of record CAWFDA010000026.1, read on the forward strand.
ACTCATAGGTTGTTGTATCCATAGCACATGTGAATGGCCTTAAATAGAAAGCTGCCGTATCATAAAAAGTTCGTGTAACCTCTCGTCGTAATCCAGTCGAATTTGTTAACCAATCACGATACAATGAATCGTTCAACACTTTTGGATTAAAGCTTGAATTTACCAGGTCACCAAAAATTTCATTAAAAACTATTGTTCCTGTATTTTCCAGTTTCTCACCGGTTTCAGAAATTCTTCCCAAGTGATCATAAATTGTATAGCTAAATCGTTTAGGATCGCAATTAAATTGTTTGGTGTTTTGTGAAAGGACAAGTCTTCCAACTTTATCATACCAAAATGTTGAACTGTAAAGGAATGATTCATCGTGCAACAATCTTCCATATGGGTATGTACTTCCCTTGGCTATTTTATTCATCAGAGTTCCCGGATAGCTGCCGGCTACCCATCCTCTATATCGACCGGGGAATGCCACAACCTTTATGTCCACTGTTGCAGAATCAGGATCTGAAATAATGAATCCATCATTGTCAGTTTTCTTATACCACATGATAGAATTAGCTCCCAAATTTTGAAGATTACAATTCGCAGATGCGCGATAAATTAATCCTCCATCACCTACTACATATCCATTTCTGTCATCGTGGAAAAATACATCATTGTACACATTGCCTGAACTTCCAGAGCTGGTTAGGTTTTGATTTACCCAGCTTCCGTTGACATACGTAGAAATTGTATTTGCCGGGCCGACGGCGATGAAATTATTATCATTGAAGATGTGAAGTGCATTAAATTGATTCCCTCCTGGGGGAACTAGAGGAGTTCCAACTGATACGGAATTTGACGCACTATTGTAGGTCAACGGTGCTGCCTTTCCATCTGAACTGACTGAATAGCCGATGACATCTTTACCAAATTTAATATCATTCCAACTGGTAGAGCTGGAATTCAAATATGGTCTAAGGTTGCTCAATAATCCATTAGGGGAAAGTTGAGTTAGGTAATCGCCATTCCCGGCAACAAGACATTGATTTGGTCCGGTAGTCCATACACTATTGTATACAGGCAGATTACCACTAACATCATAGTCAGGCTTTATAACATTCCATGAAATTCCTGCATTCGTAGTATGGCGAATTATTCCATGCTCCCCGATGGCAAATCCTTCATTGGCATCCCTGAAATGTACATCTTTTAACGAATGAACAAAGACTGGTTTAATCTTGATTCCATTATTGGCATTATACTGATAAATAGCGCTTCCTGACCCTACAGAAAATACTCCCGATCCGTCAGTTTTGAAAACGACACCATTAAAATTTGTCGTGAGAGGAGCCGGCACCATTTTTTGTGTCGCAGAGGCCAATAAAAACTCAGGAATTTTCAACAAAGTTCCTTTATCCCCGGACACATAACTCTCTGTTGTTGAATTCACGAAAGCAAGATCACTAAGATTAGCAGTAGAATTTGTAATAACCGGTACGAATACAGCATCTGAAGCACTTAATGTAATGGTGTACAACTTGCCACTATCCCCAGCCGCGAAACCCTGAGACTGATCCGCACACACAGCATTTAATTTCGAAGAATTATAACCAATGAGATTTGAAAAAGATGGCAATCCGCCGGTTATATTAGAAGTCATGATACAGCCATCTGCTCCGGATGTTATCATTCCTCCACTAGTATTCATAGGTTCTATGTCATATATCGACAAAGGTGTTATTGACCAGCTTTTATTATCGAAGGGAGTCGAAGTATTTATTATACTCGTCGACCTTGCCAAAATTGACCCGGCATCCATAGAACTCACAAGAACTGAATCCTTTTCGCTAATATCGAATGATGACGGTCTGGTCATAGTAGAAAAAGCAGACGTGCTGGAATAAATATCAAAGACTAGAAGTGGTATAGCTGGCACTGTATCAACTGAAATCTTATACATAGTTAAGTCGGCAGGAGATGGAATTACAATCTTACCTATCCCGTAAATATCATCTGAGAGAATGCTTTTCTGAAGTTGGTATAATTCAGGGATATTTGTTGAAACAGGAGCTGAAATAAAGCTGCCTTGAACTGTAAGACCTGCATTTTTTTCAACATAACACTGAGCCTCATCCGTGTTATTAATAAATGGAATACGGTACAGGTACAAATCAGTTGGCACCATATTAATTGTCTCTGTCACTTTTACAATTTGTTGTGCAATTCTTGTTACAGGATTTCCAACCGAGAGGACGGGACTTAAAGCACGCCACGAAACGGAATTTGCCGCAATGTCCCTTGTGGTGAAGAATTGTCCATCTGCACTTACTATGGTAGCATAGTTTTTTATACCGAGACTTCCCATACTGACTTTGGATGAAGCAACCGCCGTAAACTCTATAGTTGATAAAGTGCCCATTGGTTTAACAATATTTATCAGACCAAAATACGGCTGGTAATTCCCAGAGTTGGCAATAATTCTCTTAATGACTCCATTTTTCCCAACAGCGATTCCTTGGGTTGAATCTACAAAATGCATAGCATTGAAATAATCACCCTTTTCACTGAGCTGTTCCCAATCCCTTCCACCGTTCCAGGTTTTAAACAATTGATTATTATTGGCAGCGCTATCAATCAAAGCCAATCCTACACTATCATTCACAAAAAATACGTCTTTGATATCCTTACGAATTCCAGTATGAATCATTGTCCAATTTGAACCCCCATCTACTGTTTTTAACAAGTTTCCATCAAGTCCAACGGCAAAGGCATGTGCGGGATATTTAATCTGATCCTTTAAATAGAACACCTTAGTTAAGCCGACTGTTGTAAAGTCTGTGATTTCTGTCAATGTTGTTCCAGAGAGTTGGTAGACAAACCCCTGATCAAGATCATTATAACCCGCGGCATAATAGTCCGTTCCGTTATAAGTCAATGATGTAAATATTTTAGACGCTGGGGATGGAACTGCTAGCTCATTAAATGTTACTGACGAACCATTATCAGTTATTTGATATAGCTTTCCAAAATCACCAGCGACAAATCCGGAATAAGAACCGGATCCTATATCTCGCAAATATAGATCTCTAAGATTAACAAGAATGGTGTCTGAAGTTCCACTTACAAATACATATGTCGAAATCAGATCCCAAGTAACTCCACCATCAATTGTTTTTACAACTACACCATCATTTCCAACTGCATAACCTACGTTTGCATCAACCATCTGTACCTTATTGAAATCGGAAGCCACAAGATCATATAATTGTTTCCAGGTATTTCCAGCATCATTCGACGTGAAGACATAGCCACGATTCAGGCTTCCATTCTGAATAAAGCCTGTTAAATACGCCTTATTTGATGTTACAAATTGAGTTGAAGTAACATGGAGATTGCTCGGCAGACCTGATGGCAGGCCGAAATCCCAAATATCCATAGGATCATGATCCGGAAGATTTTGCTTTACTAATTGATTAAGGCTATTATATTCATAAATAGTAGGCATATTATGCGCCGTGAAAATAGTTTGCTCTCCGGTTGTCCTATCATGAATTATTGACCTTTCAAGTGTATCTGTGCATGAAGTGATTGGCAACATTGTCACACCTTCTGGTGGGATTGTTTTTACAAGATTGCCAGCCTGATCATAATAGTAAAGTGTAAAATGATATTCTTTATCATCATAATTCTGAATAAAATTCTCAAATGGACTCAGGCAATGTTTCGTATAATCTGCACTTACAGAAGTCCGAAGGCTATCCAGATATTCATTGTATTCAATCCAAGCATTCTGAAGTTCGATTTCAATTAATTGTTGGGCACAATTATTCACCTTGGATGAATCCATAACAATCATTGTGTCCAAAATTGCAAATTGAGGCAAGGAATCATGGCAATCATATGTACCATCGCAGAACGAAGCAATGTCTAACCGAGTAACTTGATCAGGAGTTAAAGATATTCCGTATGGCAACAAAGTTGTTGTAACAGATTGCAAATAGTTGGTATAATTACTGACACAATAACAAAAACCTGAGAATGTAAATGAACTGGAAGGGTAAGTATTCTGTATTGAAGGAGTACCGGAAGGTACCGAATGTGTTAAGAGATATTGATTGTAATCATTCACACCTAAAACATATTTTCCATAGGCATCATCGCATTCGCTGTGCGGGTGAATGGGCCATTCCCACATCCATCAAATGTGAATATTGTTTTTGTTGAATCATGAATTCCATTTGAAGGCAGAGCAATTAATGTATCCAAATATGTAATATAGTTGGGTGTACAATCACAAAATCTGAAGGAGAGGAATTCTGTATAGGAGCCAAATGGATAATCAAGTGAATCATCATGTGCGATTGCATATGGAGAGTTATTATATGAGGTGATCCTTTGATTTAGTAAATAATACCATTGCTCACATTCACTAAATTCATTACACAAAGGAGTAGAAATAATAGGTAGTGGCACCGGCAATAACTGTGAAGGATTAGCACTACTATACACTGCCAAGCTATCTATGTACCTTGATGCGCAACCACAATAACCGGCATTTTGAAATGCCCATGAGGAAGTGTAAATCCCGGGGTATAGCGTATGAGAATGAGCAATCGCCCATGGTGAAATATTGTACGTAGCAATGGCAGTCAAATAGTTATAATAAATGCTATCACAATAAGTATATGGAGAAACGCCGCATGTATCGGCAGTTGGTATACCCGAAGGACATGGAGGGGCTGCAACGAAGGAAGCAATGAAGTCTGCATACATGGCAAAGCCAGAATCAGAACAACACAAATTGTGGTCCATGAACTCCTGATAAGTATACAGAGGGCTTGTGGCAACATAATTTGGACATGAATTGGAGGATATTTGAGAAAGAACAAAATTGAGATAAACCGTTTGATAAGTTTGATAATAAATTGCACAACTATCAGGGGAAGTGCAGGTATCCCCCACCGGACAAATGGCAAATATTCTACTCCAATTCTCATCGGTAAAATGTAGATTCAATTCCTGATTCAACCAGGCCGTTAGAGTTACGCTACCTCCAGATGGATAACGGCGAGAGGCCCACTGAATGGAATCGCATGAAACGCAATGTGTCCACCACAGTGAATCCACTCCACAGGAATCCATCATCACCATTAAAGTACTGTCATTCCATCCAAAGTGTAACAGCCCATCCAAATAGCTTGCTAAGGTCAACGTATCATGGCAATTATAATTGGCCAATACCGATCCTATCGTATCACAAGGATGACAGTGTAAGGTATCTACCGGACAAATGGCAAATATTCTACTCCAATTTGCATCGGTAAAATGTAGATTCAATTCCTGATTCAACCAGGCTGTGAGACTCATTGAACTGCCGCAAGGATAAAGACGTGAAATAATTTTAATCGAGTCGCATGAAACACAATGTGTCTACAAGGAATTTTTCGCACCATTTAATTAGTTCAATTTTCGAATTAAACCTCATTTTCCTGTAAACTCGCTTTCTGTGCGCCTTAACTGTATTGAGGCATATTCCCAAAACTTTGCCAATATTCTCTTCATCCATACCTTGCGAGCTTAGGTTAAGGAACTTTCTTTCAGTTAAAGTAAGTGAGTAAAATGGCTTAACATATGTTTTAAATTCCTCTTTGTTAATTAATCGTCGCTTCAAACAATCATTATTCTCGCCGTCAATCAAATGATTAATAGTGTACCAAGAATTTCCATTGCAAATCTGTAGTTGAAAATCAGAATATGTTCCGTTCATAACAGCACTATATCCCGACTTTAAAAAACTTTCAATGATTTGAAAAAAAGAGTTGCCAGCTTGGGCTAATTTTAATAATGACGATTCCTTTAGTTCTATCACCGGGAAAAAAGCATTCCCATCATGAGAAAGAGCCAATACAATTCCCTTTATTTCAAAATTAGGATTCATCTCTGTTATGTATATCAAGGACGCAATTGTAGTCATTTACCTTGTCCGTTCATCCTTAATTACAAAATTTAACACCCAGCAAAAAAAATAATTTTTTTTCACTTCTATCGAATATACTCAGCAAACTGAAATCGCCAATCTTAGTGTATTGAACAATTTAAAAACAAAGGCTTTCAAGTCATTTTAGCATTCTTTCTAATATCCTTCTGCAAAAAGAACCATTTTCACAATTTCAAGTCCTATTCATCAATTTTATAGCCCTTCTTAATTTTTTGAAAATGTTGTCTTTCCTTTAAGTATTCCTGCTTCCCGTCCAGCTAACCAATAAAACTTAGGAATAGACGGTGTAGAGTCAGCTGAGTTCAATTGATCAGTGAATTACTAAACAAATTTCTTCATTTTTATGCAATTGGGTCACATTTTTATTCAAAACAAACAATTATGAAGTTTCTTAATAATTCTAAGCACTAACCTAAATATTATAATAAGTTGAATCACATCGAATTTCAACAAAGTGCAAATTCTTTCAAGTTTACAAGAATATTCCACTTTGCTGTTCAATTCACAGTAATCACCGGTGTTTACCTCTAATTGATTACATATAATTACGCACTATTTTTTTAGTCGACTTAGATGACTTCTCCGGATAGATTTTGTGAACCAACTTATCCCTTTTTTCATTCAATCAGAGATCTTTATTAGAATTTAATTTTGTTGACTCAAAAGTGTTTCAACTGTGAAGGATCTATATTAATTATCCATTCTAACTAATAGTTTTATCAGGATATCTTCCTTGTCCTTTTTATACACTTCCATTACATAATCTCCATCACTAGTTGTTACAAAATTGTCAACTTGAAATTGTGTTAGAAACAAACCATTCACGGATTTAGTATCAAAAAGTGTGGCTCTGTTTGCATCGCCGGTTTCCTGATTAATTTGATAGGTTGAAAGAAACCCACCTGTACCATCTCTATATTCTGTAGGAGAATCATTAATTCCCAAATCCTTATTTTTTTCTGAATCAAAAAATATTATATAATGACTATTAGATTTAGAATTATAGTCGTAAAAATATGACATTGCCCTTTGCCCCTGACTTCCAATTTGCTTTTTGGGCAGTTTTTTAATCCATCCAAGGCTAGCATCCGAATTGATTTTAGTTATTAGGATATCATCATAATGATAATTTGTATTGCTTCCGGCTGAAGCGGAATAATATTGTTCACCGATAAGAATCGTACTCCCATCTTTCAACAGCCTTACTCCTTTCAACTTGAGATTCTCAATCTGAACAAGATTGGCAGATTTGCTGGAGCCATTCTGGTTTAAATTTCCCTCTGCCAGTGAGAAATATTTGGTAGTCTCAACAGTTCCTTCCTTACCTATGGTAAAGAAAAATATCCCGTCGGTAAGCTTAAAATTTTTGCCCGTTGTATAATAACCTGTGCACGCTATTTTTTCACCCATCTCAATAATGTCTATAAAATTAATTTGCTTGTCAGCTATGTCAATGGCAGTTTTCCTGATTTCAGTTTCTCCTTTCGATACTTGAAGTATCTCCAAATGGTACTTTGAGGAACCCTGATTTGATTTTTTATCCGAGGCGGAATTATCATTGTTCACTTTGGCAACTAAATAGACATTTCCTTTCTTATCAACGGATTTTTTCATGATATCCATTTGCTTTTCCATGTACGGCATTGCTTTTTCCCCATGCCAAATTTCAGTAAGGTTGTTATCGAAAACAGCAAGTCCGATTAGATCAAAGGATTTACCGTCCATCTTGTTTTCCGGCTTTTTCCTATAGCTGATAAGTATTTTCGTTGAATCCTGAGATAGACCTATACTGAACTTCCGGAATGCCAAATAATCTTCATACTCATGTACCATAGTGTTTTCAACTATCTTTCCCGTTACCGTCAAGATTAATTTTGTCTCATCATTCATGCTCCCCTTTTTAAAATCAATTTCTCTGGCAAAGACTTGTTCATTTAAACCTTTTGGATCAAAGATTGAGTAGAAATAATAACATCTTCCCCCACAATTAAGCAATGCAATATACTTTGCGTTCTTTTCAAAAGCCCCGAAAACGGTTGCATTTATGAAGGCCATTGATTTGAGGTTAAATTTCTGAACGGTAAACTTTTTATTTCCCCCTTTGACGGCTAACATTTCATCATCATGAACAAAATAATACTTACTGTCTGAATCGACTACCGGGTAAGGCTTCCCTGTCTTATAGGTCAATTTTTCAGAATTGTTTTGTGCATTTGAATTTAAGTGCATTAAAATTAATGCTAGAAAAAGTAGAGTTCGAATTTTCATAATATAGAGTTAGAATTAAATTTGAGTTCCAAATTAATTATAAATTACAAACTTTCAAGTTTAACCGGAAATTCTAGTGAAACTGTCCAGCATATTCCGGATCAAAGTACCTTGCTTCTCAGTTAACAAGTGGCTCACTTCACTGGAATCTGTCATCAGATAATAAAAAGGGTTTTAGAATTGTATAATATTATACAATCCCGACCTCCGACAGCCTCCATACTGTCTCAGACACTCTCACCATTTCCGCAGACAAGGGAGTCCAGCGAAACATTCCCTTTAGCTCCAGCGAAACGTGAGCGAAACATTGGTGTCTCCTAATGTCTCCTAACGTCTCCTAATGAAAAGCAAAAAGCCCCGTTTTTGCGAAACGGGGCTTAATGTCTCCTAATGCGACGAAACTTGAGGTCCCGAGCGAACCTGAACCTATTTTATATGCCATTGCTTTTCAGCTATTTGGAATAACTAATTTCCAATTACGAAACATGAGCGAAACATCTTAAATTAGTACCTGTAGTGTGCAATGAATAGCAAAATCGTATAAGGTATTCTGTTTCAGAGAAACCATTCAAAAACTAAAAGCTATTATTTATTGAATACTGGAATCCATAATAATTTATGTTTTCTAAATAAATAGCTTCTGAATGAATTCACACTTTGGATAAACCGTAATTCACTTTCGTTATCGTCTTTAGACGGTTTATCTCCAAAATATAGATTCATCATAAAACCTACGAATACATTAAATTTTTCTACTTTATTGCTTTGCCCCCTAATTTCAGATTTAATTTCATCAGTTATACTACTTACAAAAGAATCTTTTATATCGAACATACTACTTGAACAAAACTTGAATTTAGATTTATCGTAATTGATACTATGATTATCTGCTTCAAAGAATGGACTAAACAAGTCTGTATCATCTGGTAATGGTAATTTACTAAATTGAAAATGAGAGGAATTATCAAGCATATTAGTAGAATGCTTATCAAAATCAACCCCCTTATAAAAATTAGGCGTTGCATAAAAAACGAGTCTTTCTTTTTGCGCCAGTGTCTTAAGAGTTCTGTATTGAGTATCTTTAAAATTTCCGTATGTAGTGTCGTCCTTTTTGTGCTTAGAAAAACAATTTATGTGAAAGTAACCATCGCTAAATTCTTTTTTCATGTTAGCCAGAGGTTTTTTCACAAACTCAGGCCTTTTATACTGAATAAAAATGCTAAAATATTTAGTGCTATATTTGAAGTCGTAGCCTAGTTTTTTTTCTTTTACAGCAGTCGGAAAAAACATTACTTTATTTGACTTTAGTATTCTATCAAGTTCTCGAGCATGATAAAATGCAAATTGATATTCAGAAAAATCACATCGAGCCATATAACTATAATTTCAAGAAATATTAACTAATTAACTATGCTTTAGATTACAATACAAATTAAAGGGTAAATTACATACTTTTCATTTTTTTGATAAATATCATCCATAAAGATATTCAATAAAACATCCCATCCCACAAACTTTCACACCATCAAACTCTAGCTCATTCTCAAAATTGACGAGGTACGGTTTTGGGTTAGCCGTTCTATTTTCCAGTGTGGAGCACATATCAATTTGAATTCTCTCTTGCAATATCGGTATTAATTTATCCGGAAGATGAAAAGGTTCTTGATCATCAATATGAAACTTAGAGTTGTACAGGGCTTCTTGATTAAAAATCTTTACACTTTTTCGGTCTTTATCGAGGAAGTCAACTCGCTTAAATGTGAAACTAGTATTGTGCCACAAGATGGAACTCCCATCGATTACTCCTAGTTGTTTCAATGAAAAGTTTAGTCCTTCGATCCGAAAACCATCAAGTTGCATTTTTCTTATCGATGAGATGTACATGTTATTCTTAACAAATTCCGGATGAAAAGCATAATTGATCCCAGACTTATCTTTTCGAACAGAAGGATATAAGAGACAATCCACGCGAGCAAATTTATCATTCCGGCCTGTATTCATCCAATCATTCGCCAAGGCTGATGAAATAAAATAACTTTCCTGTTTAAATATCAAACCCAAGCTACGGACAATATACTCAAGGGTTTTCCTGTTTGCCCTAGAATAAATTTTCATTGTCCTACTAAGTCGCTCAAAGTTTGATTTGGCAATTTCATAATAAAAATGTTCCTGATCAATGATTCCGAACAGCAACATTATGGTATTCATTGATGTTCCAGGCCTTAGCTTCCATTCGGATATATAAAAATCCTTATCCAAATATTCTTGAGGAGCTGTTGCAATCTTTTCATAAATAGCGGTGTGCTCGTTATCGGCTGTATACAAAACAGGCAAGCCAGGCAGATTGGCCAGTACCCAGACCGGGGTTTTCCGGAAATGAAAATGATTTTGGATCTGATACATCCAGGTTAAGCCTCTTCACATCTTCATCCGAAATCACTCTACGCGTCACAACTTGTTTACACGTTTCCCACTCATTCAAGTGAATTGGTCTATGTATGGCTCCAAAGGTGTCAAACAGCAGAGTTAAGATCTGCTCTTGATTATATTGAGAGACATCTGTAGATAAAAGCTTTTCGAACCCTCTCTTAACTTTATTAAATTCAGGAATTCTAAATTCCGGCATGGTCTTGAAGGGCAAAATGCTTTTCATATGTTATGATTTAACGCCAGACATGTGCTGACTCTGAGTTATAGAAATAGAGTTCGAGCGGATATCGTTGACCCCTTGAACTTTGAATCTGCATTGCCTTGTCGATAATTATTTTGTTCTCAGGCGTATTTGCCTCTCCAAATAGGCTCACAAATAATTTTTGAATCTTACAGCCCCTCTTTGATAATAATTTAATTATGTGATTGTCGCTATCTGCAAGTGAATGGCCATGGATAAATAATGAACCAGATATATTTGAAATACTTCGTTGCCCTCTTGACAGATAACTGCTGTGCATAATTTTCCTCTGTTTCTCTGCACTCTCACCTTCGGTGACAATCAATGGGAAATAATTTTCACTCAAAGCTTCCCTGACTTGTTCTATTAATCGAATACCTGTGTTTGCCCATGTATATTTCTTTAGGACTGCACCAGCATCGAATAAATATAGAGCCCCGTGCAGGTGAAAAATATTTTGTGTGTTAGTGTTCTCAATATCCCAAGAAACGTATTCAGCAACTCCGGCATCGGGAGTCCGGAACCCATCGTCGCTCTTTAAGCTCTCTTCTGTTCCGTTAAAATGCATAAGTACCCAATACAAAAGTAGGTCATAGTTCAAGGAATAAATTTTACCGCTTTGGAAATGTGAAAGAAACTCCCTACAGTGGCGATATTCTCTTTCTGAAATTTCAGCAGGAAATTCAGGATGGTTGCTAGCAATTGTTCTTATCAATACCTCTTTTAATGCTTCAGCATCTTTTTCCAATTTATCAATCAATCGAATCGAACCGGGCCGGTAAACACGGATTGTTTTGGCAGCATTCCGTAGGTGCATCATCACTACTTCAAAATCTTCTGTTCTTAAGGCCTCAAAAAGTTGTTGAACTTCCTTTGACAGACTCGAAAAATCTGCTTGTTCAAATAACGACCCATAATGAAAAGTGTGTTTACGCCAGTCTATGCTAAATCCATTCCCCAATAAAAGGTGTCTATGTTTTAACTCTTCAGAGATCTGGATTGCCTTTGAAAAGGATATAATTGATGGCTGCATTAGACGACCAATTCAAGAACCAAACCATACTTATGAGTCTGCCAAAATGACCAATTTTTATTTGGATCAGAACCATTTACCCTCAATTTTCCTCAAATTTAAAGGCTAGAGTTAAAAAAAATAGGCAGCTTATCAGCTACTCTTGATTATTAACTTGACCTTGAATCCATGAACTTCAAACACAAATTAACAACGCTATATCCTTGACCTCAAAAACTGGACAATGGAATTTGAACCCCGTTCTTGGTTATAATCTTCCAGTATCCTACATTCGTCCTATGAACAACAAAGACAGATTTGAATCCTGGTTTCTTAATATTAACCGGCACAACGGGAATCGAACAAAAAACATTGGTGCATTCATTGGCTATCTTAAAAAAGTAGCGAATGATGTAAATAAAACTGAAGGTACTTTTTATAGAATACCAAGTGTTGTAGAACTAAAGGAAATTGAGAGGCTGCTAATAAATAGTTCACGTTTTCAAGGCCGAAGTACTCATGAAAAAAGCAATTTAAAATCAGGGTTAAACACCTACATGCGGTTCATGAAGTGGAAAATAGATCAAAGCCTTCAAAGATCAAAAGCCAGACAACAGAAAGCATCAATTACCAAACTCCCTGCTGAAACAAAACCAAAATCACCCCTCAGGATTAAAAAAGAAAAAATCGCTCAAGTTTCTCCTACCCTGTTGACGCTAAAGAAGATTGATAAAAAAAGGGACGGGTTCTTAAAGATAGAACTCCTTGGCATTCAACTTTGATGGATCTGGGAATGCTCTTATTAGAGGGTTTGATGAAAAAGGCAAGTCATCACTTTTACCTTTAGACAAGTCGATGCTCAATGAAGTATTATGGGGCTATGATAAATCTCCTTCAAATTACACAACTGAATAACCATTCAGTTTTCTGAAAATAAAAAACGGGAGCCAAGTGCTCCCGTTTTTATTACAGTTAATTCAACTGTTCTTTCAGAGGTACAACACCATTAGGAATACAATCATAGAAGTCAGTTCTCCTAGAAATAAGTATCCTTGATATGCTTCGATATTGCGTAAGCCAGTGGCGGGGGAACGGCATTTCCTATTCTTGCCCATTTCTTAATCGCACTATCACCTGCAAGTTTCCAATCCAGCGGGAACCCATTAAACATCAATATCTCCTCCGTTGTCAAGAATCGCTTTCGATTATCGGTGTCCGTAACCATGATATTCCTGGTTTTCGTAATGGTATTCATGAACCCATCTGCTCTCTTCAATTTATTAAACCCATAACCGGAATGCACCCATTTAATCCAAGGGCAAACATTCTTTATTCTTAATGGATCAAAATTAATTGTTGATGGTTCAGGAAAAGATACTGTTTGAGAAATATCTTTTCTCACGCCTATTACAATAAATCTTTCTCTCCAAGTAGGCGCACCGAAATTGAGCGAATTCATAATTCTAAAATCCCAAACATAATCTTTCAGCGAATCAAGTTGCCACTTAAGCCAATAATATACCGGGAGATAATCTCCTTGCACAAGACCATCTACATTTTCAATGGAGAATGCCTTGGGCTTTACTTTATCAATTATATTTATGGAATCGAGAAGCAACATGTTTCTCTTATCATTGGGATTACGTCTACCTGCAGTACTAATTGCCTGGCATGGCGGTTCAAGGTGCATGAGATCAAGTTCTCCTACCGGAATATTCAATCGCTGCAACACATCATCACCAGACTTTTCAAACATGTTCCACCTTTCAATTGGTGTTTCCGGAAAATTCTGATTGTAACATTGAACCGCATGCTTATCAAAGTCTACTGCAAGAATATGCTTGAACCCTGCATTTTCAACGCCTAAAGAAAATCCGCCTGTACCTGCATAAAATGCAGCTGCTGACAATTCTCCAGGAGCCAAATTTCTACAAACAGGAGAATCAATAATTATTTCTTTATCAGCTGTCCTTATGGTGTCGATCACTTCCATTGGACCATCATACTCCTTACAGAAATGTACTGCCGCAAACGGTTTGCAGTACCCAAAATTGGTTTCCTTTGGATGGAAAATCATTGCCGCCTTAATCCCCGCATTATGATTACGGGGAATTTGCATCTTAATAAGTGAGTTGAACACCTTATAAAAAGGAATAAGGAATACAACATTATCTGCAATACTTAGAGCATGATTTAAAAACTCATTGTAAGTTGAGTAGGGTGGATTTGTGATTATCCAGTCAACCTTCTCGTTATAGTCAAAGAAATCCCGGCCAAGACTTATCTCGCACCAATCCTTTTCACAGGTATCAGGGAATTGGTCAAAGAAAGCTCCGTCACCTTTACAGGGTTCGAGAACTCGTCCGGTTGGTGCGAAGTGATCAATGATCCTTTTCGCAAGGGGACGTGGTGTATACACCACGTCCCGATTATTTACAGGTACATTATGCCGCAACATTGTCACCTCCCTTCTCTGACATCAGTTGTGTAAATTTCGGACAGATCACACCTTCATCATTCTTAAAAAATGGACAATTACATTTATGCTGAACATTGTTTTTATCCAGATCATTGACAACCGGTGGAGTCGCCGGTTTGCGTATTACCTTGTTGTAGGCTTCTGCAAAACTAAACTCTCCGGCATCCACTCGGTTTAGAAGAGTATCATCATAGGCCACAATCTTGACAAGTTGATCAACACGTGTTTGTGACTTAAACCCAAGTTGCTTTGCTACCCAATCATTGCTCCTCGTAATGCTCTCATCGTTTTGCATCAAATCAGATAGATGGCGGCCGGCGTACTCTAAAAGAAAATGAACTTCTTTTCCCCTCATCTCCCATGTTTTGCGCTTCCTTTGATTGATGAGAATAGAAACCGGAACTATATCTTCATTTGCCACACGTTTAATAATTACAGGAATAGTATTGACTCCCATCTTTAAAAGTGCATGACGTCGAATGTCACCATCCAACACTTGAATTGTTCCATCCCGTTCAAATGCAATTAAAGGATACAGCAATCCGTTTTCATTTAGATTGTCGATCATTCTGTCCACTTCGTAATCGTTGACAGGATAGATCTTTCTAATTTCCTCCGCCGGAAATAAGTCAGAAACATTCACATCTCGGACAACGCCCATAGCTGGAAGTCCGGAAACTGGCACTCTTTTCTTTTTTGTTTTTTTCATTTATGATTGGTTTTAGATTTCAGACAAAGCGCGGCCACCTGCGTGGTGGCACGCGCGTTTTAATGATTGAATTACACTTTAAGAATTAAGCAGCCCTGGCGATTACATATGGCTCAGATACAATACGGCCGAAAGTCACTCTTGATTTTTGTTGAGTCTCTTGGTCATGAACAAATTTGATTAAATGGTTCAAGGCAACCAGATAAGCACGTCTTGTGTCTTTTGACTTGGCAAGGAATTTTCGATTGATATCTAACTTCAGTTTCAAGAAATCCAAGTGAAAGGAAGAAAGACGATAGACATATTCATCGCTTTGCCCAAGACACTCGTTAATTTTGTTTAGATGACTTTTATAGTCTCTAAATGAGCTTGGCTTAACTAACTTTTTCAGATTATCTAAGAAGGCTAACTTTACAGATGGGTTTTTCATAATTATTTTTTTTAGTTTGTTTTTCTTTCAGAGCGCGGCCACCGGCGTGGTGGCACGCGCGTTTATGATATAATTGGATTAAATATTTAAGCTGCCTTTTTACTATCAGCGCCACTCTGATCTTTAGGCAAAGAAATTACCTTAGCATCTTTCTTGGCAGAAAGTTCTACAGAACGAACAAATCGGATCAAAGCATTCAACGACGTTAAGTATGAATTTTGCGTAGACAAAGTTTTTGACAAAAATGGTCGAGTGGTTTTCACCTGCAACTTTAAAATTCTCAATTCAAACGAAGTGAGTGCATATAAATAATTTGGAAATTGACCGAGGCACTGAGTAATAATCAAATGATGCCCTAAGTACTTGTCGACACTTTTTGGACGACTATGAGACATAAAACGAATAAAAGCAGACTTAACATTTACATTTTTCATAGTATATAAATTTAGGGGGGTTAGAATCATAATGTAAAAGTATAGGGAGGCCACGACAGAAACTGCCGGATTGCCTAAACAGAAGTCCTTGGCAACACTGAAATAGTAATATTGTATCGGAAGCGAGTTTTGAAAAAAACAAATCAAACAAAATAGCCAATAAGGAAATTCATTCCCTATTGGCCTGGATGAAACTTTAAGAAAAGGGGCAACAAACAATACAGCAAACCCAAAACCTACTTCTAATAAATTTTCCTTTCCTCTTTTTACCATAACTCTCTAATTGAAGATTATGATACAAAGGAACGGCAGCGAAAAGATTTAAACTGCCGGATTGCCGTAATTCACTCATCTGGCAATCGCAAATTGCTACTCGTGTAGATACGTTGGGTCTGGATCTACTTGGTATTGCATTTTAAATTTTTCATTCAACTCAATCAATAATTGGCTAAGATTTTCCCTGAACTCAGCTCGCTTTACAGCTTCTCTCCGATCGGCTTTTCGTGAATCGGTGAGGTCTCCTCTTTTTACTGTTGCGGATCTGACAGTAAAACATTCAATTGCAAAATCGTACCTCCAATCAGCTTGTAGCTTTTTAGGAAAATCAACTAAATGATTCGACTCATTAGCTCCGCCATAACATATTCAGTTATGGCATCAATAAAATGTCCAAGCGACAATGTTCCACTTTTCTCTATCCAATCAACCTTTTCATCTTTTAATATAACCCCATCAATCCAGAGTTTGGCTTTGGCGAAATCATTTATAAACTTCCATTCTCTTGTTGTGTCTATCTTCATATGGAAATCTGCTCTTTTCATTTTATCATTTGCATGATCCTTCTGAAATTTGATCAAGTAAGCTAGATATTCTTTTAGAGCTTTTAAACATTCAAATCTCTCTTCGTATCCTACCAATTCGGTAACCCCATTTAGCACAAGAGAAGACGCTACTTTTATTTGATTAAAAGTTACATTACCGAAGGCTCCACTTTTGATTGCCGGAGAATAATACTCCATATTTAACGGAATACTCTTCTCAATTAAGATTTGAGTGAATTCAATTTCCCTTAACACTTGCTTATCCTTGTCCTGACTGATGCCATTATAAAACAAAAATGCTGCAATCAAATCTGCTGTTTGCGTCCTCATTGTTCTCGGAAGTCCGGCTCTAATCTCTTGGATGGATTCTCTATGTGCATCTGCAAGGTCTCTGAATAATTCTATGCGTTCTTGGACTTGTCCCATGATCTTGTTTTTTTTACAAGATCGGAAGTGTATAATATTATACAAGCTTTGTTCAAAAGATTTTATCTAAACGGCTTCAGAGCTAAAGTGGAATACATGTAAATTCGCACTTTCTTAATTTAGCTTGGCAGAAATGTCCTGAGTCTCTTACATCAATCCCTCATCAGCGAACGAAAAATGACCCTCAGCAGGTTAAAATCAGGTGGTCCAGCACCGTTATCTCCAAAATTTTACCCCCTTCTACTATTTGTTTTGTCATTTTAACATCAGCACTGCTGGGCTTTGCATTTCCGGAAGGATGATTGTGCATTTTATGTAAAGCTTTACATAAGGCTCATTATGCAAAATAAATAGTTATGTAAAGTAATTTATTGTGCAATGAATATATTTATCTTTGAAAGGAATGACAGGACCAATTATATCTCAATTTTATTGGAAGGATGCAAATAATCAGTATAGTCGATATTTTATAGGCGGTTCTTTTTTTTTCATCGAACCGGATTTGGCTATAACTACATTTAGCAATCTGGCAATGGCAAGAAGTCAAAACGATATGGTTTATGCAGAAGATTATTTTTATTTCGATAACCAGCTTCCTCTTTTCAAATCTTCAGTTCGTGAAGGCAAAGGGCAGCAATGTATTCGTTTGGATCGCGAATGGTTACAGGAATTTCCCGATAAGAATATCACTCTGATTAAATTTCCATTTCCTGTAAGTTCAGAATGTTTTACCCACAACGGAAATTTTCCTGAGGAAGGCCAACTCATTATTGGCGAGGGTTATGGTGAATCTGATTTCATCATTGTTCAGGATGATCCCGAGTCTATCGATTTTATTCGAATTGATGAAAGTCAAATTCGAAAGTTTAAATTATTCAGGCAAATGGCAATTGTTGAATCCATCGAGCAGGAAACGATTTATTCTGATACTTTAAATATTGATACCCTTGATGTGATCTATACGGACATGCATTTTAATCATTCAATGTCTGGAGGACCTATTTTGGATTCAAAGGGTAAAGAGGTATTGGGTGTTTTATCACATGAACCGGATGATCCATTTGCTCCAGAGAAATTTAAGGGAATAAAAATGGATTGGATAATTAACTCTTAAGGATTTTTGAATTTGTGTAATGTTTCAAGGGATATTCCATCTATAATGATCGAGCACATTTAGCTCCAGCATTTTTTCCTGCTTCACAAAAAGGCGATGTAGTCACATCAAACTATCGTCAGCCAGCGGGCCTCCTTTTTTGATTTGTTGTGACATGATGAGATCCGCGTTTTGTATTTATTTTATCTTTCATTTCTTAATCGTATCTTCACATGTCTTATACTCGTTAGAGATGAATTCAAACCGGATGGTGTGAAAATGAGGGTTGAAAAGAAAACTGATATGAGCAAAAAAATTAGAAGACAAATAAAATGGACGCCCCTTCTTCAGGCGGAGCTTGACTATGCATTTGCAGTCATACGCAACTACCACATCCTGTGTCACATGCGGATGTCATACTTTGAACCAGACGGGACGGTGCTGACGAGCGACACGGATGGCACCAAGTACAGGCGTCCAGGGCGCCAGCACATTACGCGCATGATAAACCTGTTCAAGTCGAAAGACGACCCGCAGTATTACCGGATGTGCGCGCGGTGTAAGGAACTCCTTGACGAGTACGACGCAACATTCGCGGAAAAAGAAAAGGCTCCTGATTAGGAGCCTTTTTCATTACGTTACTTTTTCTATTTATTTCTACACCTATAAGGATCTTGCGTTTGATAAAGTAATGAAGTCACATCAACCCTTCGTCAGCCATTGACGAATGTCCGTCTACCGTGAGAATTACATGATCCAAAACTTTTATTTCTAAAAGCGCGCCGCCTTTTTTAATCTGTTTTGTCATGCTAAGATCCGCACTGCTCGGTTTTGTATTCCCAGAAGGATGGTTATGAAGTAGAATAATCTGAGGTGCATGACACAATAGAGCTGTCTGGAAAATAAGTTTGGCATCCGTGAAAGTTGCAGTGATTCCACCTTGGCTGATTTGCTTGAATGCGAAGCATTCGTTAGATCTGGATAACAGAAGTACGAAAAACCGTTCACAGTACTGGATGCTTCCAGGCTTATATACTACTGTTCTTGCAAATGCAGCTACCTCATCTGAGTTTGTGAGTTTAATGCGAGCCGTGGCTTTCCTGGTGTAAGAAACTTCTAACTCAAATACGCCGGCTGGAAATACATCAGAAGGAGTACGTGTGAATTTATTCTTTGCCATTCCGTTCTCTGGTTGTGATGTTTTTGAATTCCACTGTACTTCCCGGAACTTCCAAATCGTCAGCATCAAATACTCTGATCTTTATCTCAGTGACCGTGATCATAACACCATTTTTGAGCTTGATGTAATCGATCTTCTGCTCTGATCATTATTTTTCACTGACTCGCTCCATGCATCAAGTACATTGAGTGCTGTAAATTTTATAGGATGGCTTCTTAGGTGTTAGCCATTGCTTTGCCGCTTCCGTAAATCCTGACCATGTACCGCTCTTGCCGATTCCACGATTGATCAATTCTTTTTTCGCAAGGTATACGGCATCAAGTTTGTCATTTGCTATTTGTAGCAGAAGCTCTGTATTCGTTGAGCTAAATATAAATTGTGGGTTGTCGTCGTCTTTCATCTAGAATGGGCTGTTATATGTTTCCGGTTGATCATTTAAGACAAAGCCAACTTCTTTGATACTTTGCATTTGCGAGAAATCTCTATCCTCTCTGTTGAAAATATCTGCCAACGTCATCGGAGTAGTCGTGATGTAAGAGGAATTCAATTGTTTGAGCAAGGCGTTTGATTTCTCTACGCTCAGGGGTTTGAAACAATACCTACCTAAGATTCTGCCTTTGCGTAAAAATGCGCTATCGATTTTTGCAATCTCAGTATTGAACGTTGCAATGACTTGGATGTGCAAGCAATCTGCCAATAAGCCATCAGATAAGTTCAAAAGATTGGCTACCGCAGAACGACTTCCGCTTCGACGTTGTATCAGTACATCTTCGGCATCCTCAATGATCAAGACAGAATTTGAGTGACTAGTCAAGAAATTTAAGAAACATGGTTGTGATAAATTATCCGCCATGTTCGACGGTAGATAGATAAAGCTTTTCTGTACCTCGCCAACGAGATGTCTCAAATACGATGATTTTCCAGATCCTGGAACACCGTGCATTAAGATGATCCCTTGCGATCTCTTGTCAGAAAGTTTTTGTACGATAGACTCATGAAACTCTGTGAAGTCATCATTGTACAGTGTAGATATATCGCCCGAAAGGTTTTCGACTGCAAACTCACGCGTTTCCAAATTGCCTGACGAGTCGGTGGTGATGAGATTGATCTTTTTTTCAGCCGTTGCCTTCCTTGTGCAATCTGTTATTGTTTCTTCTGTATGTTCGAGATCTTTTAAGTCTACATCATGGCTGTAAAACATTTCCACCTCTTGTCGAGCCATATAAATCGCGATTGTGATTTTATCGGATACGACGAGATAGGCAGAGTAAACTCTGTTGCGACTCATTGAAGGGGTGTATGTTTCGGAGGTTATGACTTTATCCGGTGTCAAGCTGTATTCTTTGATTAACCTATCATAGACTTTGTGGATGTCGATCCGATAGAACGCTCTCATGCTTGGTATCTTTCCTGTCCTGAGATAATGAAAAGTAGTGCCATGCACGTATGAGGATTTATTGAGAGCATGTAGATAATTGGGTTCGGGTTTCTGTTTTGTCATATTAATTGGTTTAGATTACGAGTATAAGAGCAAAGAATGGAAAGGAAATACACGGTAGTATATACTCTCTGGAAAAAGACAGCAATACATTGTCTTTTCATATATAAAGAGTGAGAAACTCGATGTTTCTTTCACAAATTGAAAAAAAGCATATTCCGCATTTGCCAGCGGTGTGCCATAAAGAAAAGTTGAGGTATTCGGATTAATTAGGATAGAAATGTTAGAAATTACCTATGAAAACTTAACAAAGCTGAAATTGTCATACCGATAGTGCTTTTCGAAAATATTGATTTGACTAAAAAAGTGATCAATTCTCTGACGATTTTATACTAAATCTCTTGATTCTCTTCGCAACAGTCGCATTTCTAATTCAAAAACAAGCTGCATTAGGTGCGTGCCTTGTGTGATTGTGTTCTGTGCGTCGCAACTTTTTCTTTATCTATCATATAATGTAATAACGGTTTCCGATGTGATTGTATGAATAACTCTGGCTTTGTAGATGATAACACAGCCGGTATTTAATACAGTAAAATCAAGTCTTTCACACTTGCTGTATAAAAGGACATTGACGCGAGACTACATTAAAACATGGAGTTAGCGAAGACACATATAAAGACTTATAAGTATGTGAGATCATCTCCCCTTCTTGGAGTATAATGATGTCTTTGATAAATGTGTATTAAAATATTTAAAATGTGTGTATGTAAGAGCGGGTAGAACCCTGAAAAAAAAGTGGTGTTATGATTATTTCCCTTAGGGTTCCCTTCTTACTCTCTATTATGTGGTTCCTTTTTAGATACAAGGCTGTTTAGAGTTCAAAATGTGAATAAGACAAAAGATGAAAGACGAAAACAAAACTGTAAATGCATATGTGCCTATTGGCATCGAATTGGATTTAGAAGAAATGCTTGTTGGTACAGGTTTGTGTCCTGACAGGTTGAAGCTCTTGTTTCACCAGTTGTTCCTCTCGAGGATTCAGCTGGCTAATAATAAGAATTCTCAGTCTTACCTGTATGGCGAGGGTTGGGTGGCCATTGATTCACGTATATTGAAGAAGCTGCTGACGAAGAATTATTGTAAGTATCTCGATTGGGCGGAAGAGCATTCATTAATCGAACGTAGGCGAGATAATATGACTGGGGGAATCAAATTTACAGCAGGGGCTTACAGTCAGCAAATGCGCATTCCGAATAAGCTCTTACACAAACATGGATCACTGAAGCACTTTACTAAAACATCGATCACAAAACACAAGGCGTTGAAGGCTGTTCAATCCGTGAAAGACGAATACAAGCAGCGCAGAGAATCCAGGCAAATGGTATCATCTTGTGACTGATACCCACCATGCAATAATCAATATGAATAACCTTGTGAGATTTCGTATGACGGATGCAGAAAACTATTTAATAGGTGAAATAAAGTTAGCCGGAACTCCTGAAAGAAAAGCTAGGCTACATAATTACATACATATATTAGATGCAATTAACGATGGCCATCTAGATTATTTCACAGTGGACACATTCGGTAATCGGTTGCACACTCCGATTACAGGCTTGTATAGCAAGCTGCGAGACTTCATGTATTTCCATGGACATGAGAACGAACAACTGGTTCATATCGACATACGGAACAGCCAAGTTTATCTCCTGTCCTGTATATTGGCCCATCCGGAGGTGATTGAAACAATATTGCCGGAGTTTTCATTGGTCAAGAACTTGCTAGTTTCAAATGCGAAACAGGATGACGTCTGTGCATTTTATAAGAAATGCTGCGATGGGGATATCTATGAATATATGTCTGACAAATTCAAGCCCCTGGATAGTCATTCCGGCCAAGGGTGTGAAATCATTGCACCACTAAGAGAAAGGGTTAAGACGATGCTAATTGCTTTTCTTTATTCCAAAGTAAAATCTATGGTAAAGTCTGATGAATATAATGTGTTTACTAATTTATATCCCAATATCGTTAAGGGAATCACCGGCATTAAATCTATGGGCGAAAAACAATTTCCGTTCATGCGAGAGTTTTATACGAGCAGACAAACGAAGAAGTATGTCGGCGATTCTGCTGCTCACAAGAACCTTGCACGTATGATGCAGTTGATGGAATCAAGAATCATGCTTGGGTTGGTTTCTAGTTCACTGATCCAAATGCAACTTATGCCGTTCATTACTATCCATGACGCATTCATTTTGCCAGCAAAGCATTTGAGTTTGATTCAAGGTATTATTAAGGAAGAGTTCATCAGCCTTGGTTTGGTTCCCCCTAAACTGAAAGTCACATCTTTGGGTGCGGCTAATCATAAGTTGTGATTCCAAGCACAAAACAAAAATTTATCTATCATTTTGTCTGTCCAATCAGATCAAGCATTATGGGCTCCATGGTGGAGTCAATTAAATTTCTTGATTATGGGTACTCCCATTCATTCCGGGTATTACCATGGAGACCGTATGCGATATAGGGTTATTCTGCAATGCAAAGCTGTCGGAATTTATTTCATATTGGCACCGTATGTACAAATGCATATAGCCGGCTATGAAACATTTTTTATCAAGTGAGTATAAGAATAGACTCAATCAGTAAGCAGTTCGATTGTGTCATTTCAAAACCTGGACAAATTGTCCGGGTTATTTTAATTTCAGCCATGTATTATATTATACAGTTGGCTGAAATATTGTCTGTAATTCCATCATAGGTAAAATTCGTCTAGGTTGTCTATTCATAGCTGAAACTATTCCTCTTGGTTTCCAAGCGCTTGTTCCGGAACACTACAAATCAATAGAAACTTTAGCATTTCCTATTTCCATCTACAACCCGATTCAGCTACACTGCGTGCATATTCTAAAACCATAAAATATGAAAACAGAAAAACTAAAGGAAAAAATCGTCACGATTGTCAAAGCTTCTGACGGTATGGACAAAAAAACCATCAGTGAATCTACATCAACCAAAGGAATTTTGCTTGAAGGAACATTATCAAAACTCATCAAGGAGAACATCCTTGAAGTAAAGGAAAAAGAAGGGCAGAAATTTTACTATGTTTCCTCTGAAAATTCCGAAACCATCATTGTCGAGGAAGAAAAAGGAACAGAAATTAATGAACCTTCAACCGACTCTCCAAAAAAGGAAAACAAAAAAGGAAAAAAGGGAAAGGCTTCAACTAAATCTGTTGCCGAAGAGGAAGAAAAAGGTGAAAAAGAAAAAACTGTTTCTTCAAAAGGGAAAACCGAGGGAGGGCGTGACATGCGAAAATTCCGTTTCGATGGGGGACAGCACACAAAAGGAGGACTTGTACTTGCCGTCTTGAGGAAATATGTGGAAAAACACAAGAACATTTCCGTTGCAAAACTCAAAGAAACTTTTCCGGACGAATTGCTCCAACGATTCGGAGTTTTTCAGGAAGTTCGTAAAGGCAAAAACCTTTACTTCCGGTGGACGGGATCGTTTTTTCTTGAAGGATGATCAATTGATCAAAATTCAAAACTCAAAAATTGCAGTTTCAAACCAATGGACCAGCGAGAACATAAAGCCCTTCCTGACGGCTGCACGCAAGCATTTTGACATCCGATGAAATTTTAGGTTGCTAATGCCATAGTTTTTGCTTTCCTGGGCTCATTAGGTCATTCCTGATGGGCCCATTTTCGTTTGGAGTGTATTGGTATTGTTTTTAAGTTTATATCGTCTAAACAAGAATAATTTATGGAAGAAAGAATTTCCCGGATATGTTGGAATAGTAACGGTTGGGTTAAACCCTCTGGACCCAAAGGAAAAAGCCGAGATAAGAATTCACATGAAAATCGATTTGGCTACGGCCACGAAGAATGGTTAGCCGATACGGGAAAAACAATCAAGGGTTATCATTATGGCTTTCTTGAGCCTATACGTAAATATCAAGATACATTTGCTGATAATAAGTATAATATTACATTATATTCAATCAACAGTGTACTTTTGGAACGGTATCTTATTGGTAAAATTAATAATGCTATCGTTATTAATTCCGATGAGGCGAACTATGTAAGAAATATTTATAAGGAAAAGGGCTGGTTGGATCAAATGTATGATGAGATTGAAAGTGCCGGTGCAAACACGAAAAAATTTCTGTCATGGAAAGGAATTGATCTTTTTAATATTAAATATAAGCCTGACGAGCTTATAATTGCACCAGAATACGTAGAGCTGGGAAAGAACCATCCATTATGGAATTCAACCGTTAGATATACTTTTTTACTTGGGGACAACATGCCTTCTGTCGTCAACGTGAAAAAGCTACCATTTTCTTTTAAATCTTCTAAAATTCCAAAAGGCACTAAAGGTAAGAGAAGAATAGAATTTCATATGATTGAAATGCCATGGCTCCATGCTGAAATAAGTTTAAAATTATTCAAGTATCTGTCAAAAAAGTATGGTGCTAAAAATGTTACTCATGAAAACATTATAGGACAGGGAACGAAAATTGATATTGCAAGAAAAGATAGAAAGGGTTATGTTTTGTATGAGATAAAAACATTTCCAAGCGTTAGAAATAGCATCAGATCTGCTCTGGGCCAAATTCTTGAATATGCTTTCTGGGAACCTAATAAAATAATTGAAGAGTTAATAATTGTTTCTTATTTATCTCCATCTATCGATGCGCGCAATTACCTCAAATTATTAAGAAGCAAATATAAATTGCCGATATACTACCAAACGTTTGACAAAGATAATAATATTCTTTCGGAAAAATATTAGGATTGAATAAATAAATGACAAAATAATTACAATTAAAAAAGATAATATAGCAGACTATATTTAGCAATTAATATTCTCAGCTTTAGGATATTTGTATTAAATTCTTCGGAAAGAAGATTTTGGTAGGGAGTGTAAATTAAACTGTGCTATTTAGATTTACTATATTGAACTATTGTTGAAAACAGATACAATAACATCCTATATTTTTAAGCCTAATACCTTGCAATGAATTCGACATTTCTTTCAGGCATCTGGCGGTAAACTCTTCCTTTCAATTGACATCCTCCCTTTGCATGTTGTTTATGATCAGCATTAAGCGTAGGATCATTAGGATTTGTATTAAACTCTGATCTTCCCCATTGTTTGAAAAAGAAAAGAACTCCGGCTCTATTACATTGCTGTTTAATATCCCAAACCCACTTAAATTCCATAGAACGTGCACCGTGTCCGGATTCACCGCCAACAATAGCCCAATGTATCTTTTCTAAATTAAGATTCAATAACGGGCCGATGAGTGGTTCCAACGACAGGAATTTAACGTAAGCATTCGTTTCACGAAGTGAATCAATTCTATGTGTGACACGTGAATCTTCAACAGATGTGCCCATCCAAATATTAGATGTCCAATTCAGTTTGTTATTATATTTTAAGACAATCTCTGGTCTTTTCGTGAGTACTTGATATGTATGTTGAGGAGTATCATTCATAACTTCAAAAACTCTTTTAATAAATGATAGCGGAACATCTTTGTGAAATAGATCACTCATGGAATTTACAAAAACTGTTTTAGGCTTTTTCCATTCATAGGGTGTTTCTAATGATTTAGGATGAACCGTCAGTTTAAATCCGTGTTTATATTTCTCCTGTCCCATGGCTTTTAACCTGCGCGACATGACTTCTGCGTAACAGAATTTACAACCGGCAGAAATTTTATTACAACCAGTTGTTGGGTTCCACGTCATTTCTGTCCATTCAATGCTTGATTGTGCCATTACGTTTTATTGATTAGAACCGATTCATCATTTAATCTTCCTGTACCTTTTGTATCTTTGAATTCAATTTTTCCGGCTTTTACCAGAATATTTACAGTTTTCCTAAAATCCGTTGATTTAAATTTCATGAAAAATTCTGTAACTATTTTCCGCCACAGTGCAATCCTAGAATGATTCGCTTCTGTGATAAATCCTAAAATAATATTTTCTAACTCTTGATAATAGGATTTTGGTAAAGCAAATTCGTATGATTGACTTTCAAATAAAGTTCCCATACTTTCTGACTTCCATATATGTTCATGATAAGCATCGAACATGATATCGTTTAATAAAACGGCAGAATCAATATGACGAGATGCAAAAACAATAAAATATTTTATTGCACTGCTTTCAGTAGATTCTTTAACAATACAGGAACCTACAAATGGCAGATATTTTTTGAGTTGGGTTGTGTACTCATTAACGATTCCCTTTATCTGATCTGCAGGCTGTAATTTTTCGTTGAAAATATAGTCCTTCCAATAATCACCACCTAAAGCCAAGGTAATTCTGTCATGTCTTTTTTGCAAAGCTTGATCAACTGTGGTGGATTGCCTAATTGCATTTTTGCCAGAGAGCCTGTGAATAATAGGAACACTCACGTTAATAATAAGCTCAGTACTGTATTCCGTACTCCTGCTTAAATAAGGAAATAGAGTCGAAAAATCAAAATCCTTTAAACCGAATGGATCCAAATAAACAAATATCGTCTGATCTGTAATTCCATCTTTTAAAATTTCCAATAATGATTTTGCATCGCCATATATAGGGCATGCACTTTTGTTTTCAATAAATTTAGTTAAGAGGGACTCAAGTTTGTTATGGTGATCTTTTTTATTATTGAACAAAAATGTTTTGACTTTTCCAGTCGCATTTTTTTCGGCGATTTGACAAATCATAAGCGGGGAGCCAATTTCACCATCTTCAAATTTTCCAGGACCTGCAAAACAATCTACAAGAATAATTTCCTTTCCTAAATATTGAACTTTCTTGAGATAAGGTACAAGGTATCCACCTAACACTCGATCCTTTATTTTTGACCAAGGACGCTTACCTTCAAAGAAATCGTCATCAATGTTTGTGATCATAATGATTGTTATACTACCAACAAGTATTTCATAATATAAATAATAATCATTTAAAAAGCAATTTATTTCTGTAGAGTTTGATTGTTTTACCCTTTGAAGTCAACCTTCGGCAACCCTTCCACAATATCCACCGTCTGCACACTCACATTAATAACACTCAATAACAAATCCAAAATATATCGTGGGTTGCCAGCTTCATTTGCCCAGTCATTCGGATCGTTAGTGATACCACTCTCCTTATGAGTAGTGACTTGATACCGCTCCATGATCCATTCGATAGCACTCTTTCCATTAACAACATATTCATATGCCTTCTCCGGAATGTTCTCAATGGTTATCTTGCTGTTATAAATGACGGTGTCTTTCTGTCCCTTTTTAGGGAATCGCATCTTTGCGACGGTGAAATTCTTAACATCAGCACCTTTTACTTTTACCCCTTTAAAGGCGGAAACCGATTCATAATTAATATGCAAATCTGCCAGAGACCTTCCGGCTTTGCTAAATTTCCAGAAATCTCTCACATCTTCAACCAATGGCAAACGTGGCAACATTTTCTTCAAATCGTTAGCAAAGGTTTCTCTGTATTCAAAACTATGCAAAAATCCATAGACGTAGTAAAAAATATCCTCTTTGGTTACATTTTTTCCATAACATTCTTTAGCCCTGCTCAAAATAAAATCGCTTATACCATCTCTACGAATAAATTCTCCATCATTTTCATTTGTGTGATCAAAGAGTGTTTGCGATTGCTTTTTACTTTCTTCGTAAAAGTAGAGTGGAAAGCAGTTAGACTTTTCGATAGCATCATAGTTAGGAATCTTGTTGGTGATCATTTGGGAGAAACTCTTACTTGCACCCGTCCCAGATAAAAAGATAACGATATTATCGATATCATTCGATGGAAAAAGCCTAGGTAATTGATATCTCTCTTGATTCAAATCATCACCAAAGTAAGAATTGGCTTGAACAAAAGGTCGATACAATGAGGTTCTATATTCGTTAGGATTCTCTTTTATTATAAAATTCTTTTTCAGATGATTCATCCAATCTCGACTCCAGCTTCCCTTTTGTGAATCCATTTCAAGTTTAAAATTCGATTTTTCATTCAATAGTTTTCTTTGATCATTATAATGCTTTATCGTTTTTTTGACATTGTTTTGAAGACTTGCCTCTGAAAAATTATATACCCAAGCATCACGAGCAGTAACAGTACCTAATGAAGAAAATATAAAAAATGAATTGCTCTTTAGATCCAGTTTTTTAGATGGTGCTAAAGGAATAAAAGTCTCAAACAACTCATTCCTTTGACTTATCCAATCACCATGTTCATTTGGTTTGAGTATCCTTAATTGCAAATCAGGACTTAAGACGCTAGTATATTTTTTAACCAGGAGTAATTTATCTTCCCGACTTAAATAATCACCGATATCTCGATAATAAACCTTTCCATTCTTTTTGCCAATACCAGGTTTTTTTACAAGTAATGTAATGGCAATAGGTGTTCTGGAACCAGAACCAAATATTTTCCCACCTTCTTTCCGGCTTAGCTCGCCACTTGTACGTTGATTGCCTCTCAGATTGAAAACATATATGGATGAAAACTCTTGTTCCAAGGACTTACGAAATCCATCCGTACTATTTCCGTCTAACCATGCACCATTGGAAACAAAACATACTATACCTCCATTCTTTGAATCCAGCCGATCGGTACTCCATCTAAATGCTTTTATATATGCATCATATAAGGATTTGTTGAGCCCTGCAGACGATTCTTTTACATATGTTTTAGATATTTCAGTATCAAGTTTGGGATAACTTTGATTTTGAGCATTGTCATTAGAAGATTTTTGTCCGATCGAATAAGGGGGATTACCAATAATTACTCTAAGTGGAGATTTCTTTTGTCGTGCTACCCTATCAGAATTCTGAGGAAACATTTCTGAAAACATTTTTTCACTCCCATCACTTTCTCCTAGTTGGAAAGTATCGGTTAAACAAATTCCCTCAAATGATTTGTAATCAGAATCTCCCATTGCATCGTGGTAAGCGTTCTCAATATTTACAGCTGCAATGTAATAGGCAAGCAAAACAATTTCATTTGCAAAAATTTCATTCTTATATTTATGGGGCAAGTCCTTTTTATCAATGAGTCCACTTTGGATCAACCGAGCAATAAAAGTTCCTGTTCCGGTAAATGGATCAAGTATTTGAACATTTTTATCACCCAGAGTGCGATTAAATTCCTTTTTCAAAACGTCGTTTACTGAATGTATAATAAAATCAACTACTTCAGTAGGAGTATAAACAATTCCAAGCTTTTCTACCATCTTAGGCATAGCTGTCTTGAAATACTTTTCATATAATTCAAGGATGATTTGCTGTTTGCCTTCAGGATTATCAATTCCTTCTGCACGTTTCTTTACGCTGTCATAAAATTTTTCTAAGTCCTTATTATCCTTTTCCAAAGATTGTTCATCAAGTAAGTCAAGGATCTTTTGCATTGAAATAGAGATTGGATTACTCTTCACAAAAGAGTATCCTTCAAACAGCGCATCAAAAACCGGAGCAGTTATAATATGTTGAGAAAGCATTTCAATGGCTTCTTCCTCATTAACATTTGGATTGATATTCTTCCGCAAACCATCAAGAAATTGATCAAATGCTTTTCTATATTTACTATTATCTTTAATTAGTCGTCTGATTCTGTCTTCGTGCTTGTTGGCAATTTCAGCAACACTCTTTGCCCATTGCTCCCAGTACCGGCGGTCACCAACTTTCTGAACCATGCGGGCAAATACAACATGTTGTAATTGTTCAAATTGCAAAGCCAACTGCTTACTTAGGTCTTTATTTTTTTCATACGTGCTTTCAGGCTCGGCCCAGACCGGGTTTCCATGTTCGTCATAGGAAATTTCAGGACGGCCTACTAATATCTGTTCCGGTCGATGCTTATTAAGTTCAATTTTATTTACGGTTGCATTAAACCTGTCATCATGTGCCCTTAAGGCATTGAGTACGGTCCACACTACTTTATAGCGTTCATTGTCGTCCAAAGCTTTGTCGGCCTCTACATTGGAAGGAACTACAACCGGAATAATAATGTACCCATATTTTTTACCCGGTGATTTTCGCATCACACGTCCAACCGATTGCACGACATCAACCTGAGAATTTCGAGCCGATAAAAACATAACTGCATCCAGAGAAGGAACATCAACTCCTTCGCTCAAACACCTTACATTAGTTAAGACTCTGCATTCGGTATTATCTGTTTCTTCCTTCAACCAGCTTAGGAGATCATCTCTATCCGGGGCAGACATAGTACCATCAATGTGCTTAGAAGAAACAGACACCATTTGTCCCTTTTTCTCCTTTGGCAAAGAAGAAATGTAAGCATCAGTTGCAGTATTGTACGTAGCTGTTATCTTCTTTGAAACAGCAATGCTTTGACAAAAGGCAACGGCTCTTCTCATAGGCTCAGGATCACTCTCTTGAATGATTCCTTCATCACCTAAGATTTGTTTGGATAATGCGTTGATACATCCAATTAGTTTAGAAGCATCGTCGGCATTGATCTCGCTTTCCTTATCAGCTATCATTTTCTGAACAGCAGGAGGCACATCCCTATCACTGAGTGTAAGTATTAATACTTTGTAGTCTGTCAGTAAATCCCTCTCAACTGCTTCACCAAATCCTATCCGATAGATCTCCTCCCCATAAAGCTTCGGGTCATCCATAGAACACAGAATAGCATCAGCCTGTGCAGCCTTACTTTTTGTATCATCATTATACAGACGTGGCGTGGCTGTCATGTAGAGCCGTTTACCTGCCTTTATAAATTTATTGTCATGAACTTTGGTGAAGGCAGACTCGTCTTCATCTGATAAAGTCACACCTGTTGTTCGGTGAGCTTCATCACAGATGATCAAGTCAAACTCCCCGAATCCGTTTTTCATCAACTCCTTCTGAGCCTTTGCAATAACTTCAATAGACTGATAAGTAGAGAAAACAACTGTCAACCCCTTTTTACCGTTCTTCTTGATGAAGTTAAATTGATGTAGAATATCTTTTGTGTTTGTTGAAGCAGGCAATGCAAGATCAACAACACTGAAATTATCACTGTCATCATTTTTAATTTTCTTCTTTGATATCTGTGGATCAGAACAAATACAAATTGCATTAATCGGTTCATCTGCATCAGCAGACCATTCACGCAAAGTTTGTCCAAGTAAAGCAATAGAGGGAACTAAAAATAATATTAAACCTTTGCCCTTTGTTTCTTTCTCGGCAATGCGCAAAGAATTAAACGTTTTCCCTGTGCCACATGCCATGATAAGCTTACCCCGATCAGACTTCTTAAAATGTGCATGAGTTTTTTCCAATGCCTCTGTTTGGTGAGGCCTTAATTTTTTCTTGGCAGTGCGGGAATCTTCTCCATGAATACCCTTCTCCAACTTCTCCCAATCAACAGGTGATTCCTGTAATTCAAATAGATTAAGTCTGGCAACCGGTGGACTCTGGTTCTTGATTGCCTCAGTGGCATGCGGCCCCCATTTATTAGTGGTAGAAATCCAAAGCCTTTGAGCGAATTTTGTGGTCTTTAAATCTTCACCTTTGAATTGGCGACTTGAAGTAGCAAGAAAACTATCAACAGAAGGTTTGTCTATAATAGAACTTTCCTGATAGCATTTGCATTGAATTGCCCAATAGTCTCCTTCTATTGTCAATGCCACCAAATCAATACCGGTATCCGTTCCACCTAAATCTTTCTTTCCAGGAAACTCATTCCAAAGCCAAACTTTTTTTAAGCGGTAAGCATATTTGGGATCTGTACGGAGGTAGGCTTGCATCAGGCGCTCAAAACGTTCGCCTTTGTCTTTTTCTGAAAATGATATTTTTCTGTACTTATCGAGGATCTTGTTAAATGAGGTCATTAATTTTACATGTAATGGTGAAGTGACTTGATTCCTTGGAGCTTGGCTAGATCTTTTAAGTAAAATTATGAGCAAATGTGCTGGACTGTACTCAAGAAAGGTGCTGTTTAAAAATTTACATCGAGACACCCAACTATGGTCGAAAGATAGGATAAAGACAGGAAATGACAAAGGCGAATTCTTATGTTATTGCTTCTGATATCGTAGTCCGAGTGGCTTTTCTGTCAGCTTAAAAAAAGGAACCTGGGATAAAATGAGTATAATTCCGGAAGATGCTCGTCCCGGATAATTCTGATTGATCTCATCTCGTGTAATAAAACCATCCTTCAGGAGCTTATTCACCGCTTGCCGGAAAATCTCAATTAATATTTTTCCTTTATTGCCCTTTGAAGTTAATCGTTCAATACCACTCCAATCTGCATTTAATATTTCATTCCCTTCACCATTTGCTCTTGTAATCTTTTTCCCTTTTAAAGGAATAACATACTTCTCCCAAATATTCTCAAACGTTTTGTCATTTGAATTAGCAGCAGCGTTGGGAATCGAAATGAAATTGTTTAAATACAATATTTCAATGTTCAATTTTTTTGCAACCTGTATTGCATCAGGCAGCAAAGTTCCATCAGTAGCCATCACAGCTTTCGTACAATCAAAGAAATCTTTTACGCCATGAAGCTCCATGATCATCTGGCGGTTTATTTTTCTTGTTGAGCCACCATACATCTTCGCTTGAATTGCAATCTTTTCTTTACCCTTTGTGGCAAACACATCTACACCGTAATCATTGTTGTATGATGTAGTCTGCGCATCATATCCTTTATTGCGAAAATACTCACAAACCATTTCTTCAAATTGTCTTGGATTCATCAGTCGGTAAGATTAGCAAATGGTCTGTTCTTAAATTTTGAAATGAATGATCTAATTAAATTCGCCTCAACCGTTCGAGGATCATCATTCGGCAAAGCCTTCCAGCAAACAAGTAAATCATCAGAATTCTTTAGCTGCCAGATCAGCCTTCCACCATAATGCCCGACATTCCCGCCTCGCCCAAAACCAAAGTATTGTCTTAATCTGGACCTGAGAGTAGCTGCACTTCCATCTTTTCCGGCTTTACCTATATAAACAACAATGGTATTCTTAACCCAGTTAGATTTAAGTTCTGAGATTGAAACGTTAGGATTCTTTCCTTTAAAGTGACCGCCAGTTCCGGTGGTTAAAAACTCAGGGGTTTCCTCTGAGGTGCTTAACACCATATAAACCCCTTTAATAGCCGGCAAAACCGAGCTATCAAGAAACAGGTCTTTCATTGATTTGAATCCTACGAAACCGGCATTTTTTATCTCCTCGATATTGTTAAATGTCATATTAATTATTTGACTTAATGAAGAACCAATTTGTATTTATTTCCTTCCGATCAGCAAAAACCTGAGGAATTAAATGGAGGTGGTTGTTTTCATCAAGGTGCCGTAAAAAATCTCGGATGGGCAGTCCATCCCTATGGTTACTGGGGAATATGCCTTTTTCAACAAATAAATTCATCAATTCTTTTGCCTGAACTTTCGTTACTATTGAATTGTCAAAATATTCATTGATAGCTTTTTTTATTCGCAATGCTTTTTGAATGTCTGCGCTACTAATACTCATGAAGAAAATATTATTGTGTTATGGATAAAAGTTTTACAAGCAACAAGGTAAAAAATATATCCCAATAAAATTAAATTTGAATGTTGGAAACCGAATATTATTGGATCTACTTAAACGAAAAACCATGGAACAATTAACCCTAATTACAATTTCGCCAGATGAGCTCAAGAAAATAATCACAGAATCAGTACGGCAAGTCCTTAGTGAGCGCGAAAAAGAGAATCTCAGTTCCGGCGAAGATCATCCGAGACAGAGTGTCAATCTTGAAACAATTTGCAAAATCTACAACTGGAAAAAAGCAACAATTTATGGATGGGTGCATGACAGCTTCATTCCACACTCAAAGGTTGGGAAGAGATTATACTTTAATATTCCTGAGATAGAAAAATGGATTGCTTCTGGTCGCAGAAAAACCATATCAGAAATGGCAAGGGAGGCTGATAGATATATGATAAAAAGACGAGGTTCAAAAATCTAAAAGCTAGCTAAACCTAAGGATAAGATCTTATTATTTTTCCCTAATATCTTCATATGTTTCTAGCAGGTATGCACTAAGAGTGCCGGATAAATTTACAGAAAATTCGGCGTGACGACTCAATGGTTTTGTCTGGCCTTCAGTCTTTCCATGCGCATCAGATAATTTGTTTCTTAATTCCCCTATACCTGCTATAACAGTATAACACCCATTAAAGATCTTTGTGAATGTTTCCCTAGAAGAACTATCAGGTGCTATATTTAGTGCGCTCACAGTTA
The DNA here is from genome assembly GCA_963814475.1 of uncultured Bacteroidota bacterium. Lineage (GTDB taxonomy): Bacteria > Bacteroidota > Bacteroidia > AKYH767-A > OLB10 > JADKJB01. The sequence continues at coordinate 39,625 of CAWFDA010000026.1, forward strand.
ATTTGCACAATTTTGGCAAATCACTTTCCTTATCAAAATCGACTTCCAATTTTTTCAAAATGTATTTACATGTTGATTCAAGAAGTGTCCTTGAAGAAGTAATAGAACCTTCTGGATCTGACTCCTTTCGATCAAGAGCTTTCTTCCACGCTTCATATATGTATGTTTCACGATAAACCTCCAATTTCTCATTTACTAAAACCTCCCCAATAATAGAAGGTTTGCTTTGAAGAAATCTCAATAAAGGTTCAAAAGAATCATAAATCACCTTTTTCCTTTGTTGAGCATTGCCCTTCTCTTTAATCCATTGATAAAAATGACTTAAAGAATGGACGCTATTAAGCCATTCCGGAATTACATTTTTTAGCAATTGGGTATTGAGCAAATTTTGTCGTCTTGATTCGTACATTATCTCACTGTTGGTATCAATACCTTTATCAATTGTATGAACAAGTTGCTCTTGGAGCTGTAAAGCCTGAATATAAATGAAGTCTTCCATGGAAAATTTATATTCAAATATACCAAAATGATACCAAGGAATAAGGAAAAGACTTGTTTGTTAAATAATTCTACTAGCCAAGACTATATTTTATCGAGCTTGCCAGCCACATTCTCCAACAACTCCTTAGTTACTTTCGCATACACCTCTCCATTTTTTCAAGAAAAAAGCTTGAACATCAGGCAATGTTTGAAGAGTGGAAAAACGAATATCTTTACTCAAAAAAAGCTTATAATCCACACTGGACTTGATTCAAAATTTTGGAATCGGCCTTTCGTTAATTTCATCTTCCTGTTCTTCTTTTGCTATACAAAAGAATGATTTGTAATAACTTTAAAAAACCACCCGAAAATTTTAATTATATTGCACTAATAAAACACTACCGGTAATAATAGATCGCGAACAACAAAATAAATCTTGGGAAAGAATATTTAAAATAAATGATCAATAAGACTTTAGCTATTTTATTTAACCACTCTACAATTCAAAAAGAATAAATTTTTATGACTAAAACGATGAATGTACTAGCCGATGAGTCCGGCACCATAAAGCTTGATGGAATTCTCGAGGATCACGACGGTAAAATGTTTATTGCTGTGAAGATACTGTTGCCCGAAAAGAATGGTCGCCAGAATCACCGCTTGTACCATTTGGAAAAAGACAAATTGGTAGTAGAGGACGGAAAGAGTGTGAAGGAGGGAGACTTGTTAGGGACATACGCGGGGCCAGGGTTCATCTTTATTGGTGCCCGCAGGATTGAGCCTGCTAATTACCCGGTTGGCATAAAAGAAGGTGAGAAGGTGAGGGTGCAATGGGACTGTGACCTATTCGGATCGGATGGTCGATATTACACATTAAGACTATCAGGAATATACGGGTTGAACTCTAATCCAGACTTCTATAACCTCGCTGGCGTATCTAGCAACTTCCGCCTATTGAAAAACGAGGAGCAGGATAAGAACCCGATTCCCTTCGATGACAGGAAAGACTTAGAAGAATTAAAAGGGTTAGGACTTGAAGCCAATAATACCGGGAAAGTCGTATCTGAACACCTTCGTCCAGGCCCTGATGAGCTTCTCAAAACGCATGGCTTGGTTCGTAGTGAACAAGATTATGACGTTTAGACCGACAGTTAATTACGTGGTGATGCTAAATAAGTATTTGGAAAGAGAGATATACGACGTCAACTGTGAACGAGAAGTAAGGGGATATTCCGAGATTTGCTAAGCATGCGCGAAACATTAAACATGTTCCTCGAGAAAATAAGACGTGTGATACTATTTCCTGTATAGAAAAACAAGAGATAGAAAAAAAACAACTTCATAGTAAATCAATTTTCTTTGCCACATTCTCCAATAGCTCCTTCGTAACCTTAGCATACACCTCAGTACTTTTTAAAGAATGATGTCCGAGCATTCGGCTTACTACTTTTATATCAACGCCACTCTCCAGTAGGATGGTTGTGGCAAACGTATGTCTTGCTGTGTGGTGATGGATATCTTTATTGATTCCAACAAGCTTCATAATCTCACGTAAATAGGTATTCACCTTTTGATTCTGCAATCTCGGAAGTACAAATCCAGTAGCGAGCCTGTGAGCTTCATACTTATTGTATATGTATCTTGCCTGTTGTAACAACGGAATCTCGATGGCTTCGCCTGTCTTCTTTTGCTTACTTAATATCCAAAGCCTCCCCTTCGCTCCTGCTTTAATTTGGTCCGAGGTTAATGACCTAGCATCCGAAAACCTAAGTCCGGTATAAACGCTAAAGAGAAAGAAATCTCTCACTCTAACCAGGCTTTCATTTTTACCAAGACCATGTTTCTCCAATAGTTCAATTTCTTCAATAGTTAGAAATGCTTTATCTGTTTTCATGTTCTTTATTTTTAGGCCGTCGAAAGGATTAGAAGTAATCAATTGCTTTTTCACTGCATTGATTAGGACAGTCTTTATCCGCACTAAATATTTATTTGCAGTATTTCGCTTCATCGGCCTCTTTGTTGTGATATTAATATAGGTGAGTAGAAAAAGCTCAAATGCGACCAGTTCAGCCCTCTTAATTTGGGTAAGAAGAATGTCATCCCTGCCTGTACTTTGTAAATAGTTTTTCATGTGTATACCGGCTGTTTGATACTGTGCGATGACAGCACTCTGTAATTCACCTTTTGCTTTTGCCTCATTAATAAACTGGTCAATGAAATTCAACAGCGTGTGCTTTGCCTTCACATTCTTTCCTGTTAATCTCTGGATTACAACTTTGGCAGTTACAGCCTCCTTCTCTTCCTCTAAATTCCATATGATCTCATTTACTCTGGTCTCAATGTCAGACATGTGATGATTAATGAAGGCATCAGATTTGGTCTTAGGAATTAGTTTTTGCTTTTTGTCATTCCATTGTTTGGGATTAACATATTGGTTCAGGAACAACTCTGCCTTTTTCCGTTTGATAATGATACGCATGTACAATGGAACCGATTCAGGGTCCTTACAATTCCTTTCATTCAAATAAAATTTAACACTACAATAGGTACCAATCATTATTACATCTCTTTACTTCTGGTTCTTGTCTAATAACAAGGCGAAATCATCACGCCTGTAATATACTTTCCGGTCAGTCAACGTTGAGCTTCTTACTTTACCCTCATTTCGGAGTGCATATAGCTTACTCTTACCCAAGCCTGTAAGCTTGACGGCCTGCTTCTCACTGATCCAATCACCTAGACTTTGCTTTTCTCGGATAAAATCTTCAATTATAGTAGTTAGAAGCTCTATCCTCATTTCCAGGCTCTTAATTCTAGTATCATCAGCTACGTACAGAATTTCACGGTTCATGCGAGTGTATAATATTATACAAATAAGGAATTATTGATTTTAAGAGAACTTACTAACGTTTTCATTCAAATTATATCAATAGGCAACCCTTTGTTTCATTTTTTCCGGTTTCACTGAAATTAGACGTTTTCCTTTTCCCGAAATGCTATCGCTCCAGACAATGTCGCTGTGAAACAGGGTAGTTTATCTTAAGCCCATAATTACCAATAAGAAAAGTTGAAACAAGAAGCCTTAAATAAAATGGGATCAAAAGATTCTACCCTTCTTCTTTTTCCAAAGGCCTTGAAAGCCTACCACTACTGTATACCTATTGCTCTATAATGATTCACTTACGAATTTTTTCTTGATCCCAATTGCATAAAGAGTTCATATTATCAATTCATCGAGGGTATTCTCCTTTTTATTCTAGCTGGTTTCGATCCCGTTATGACTTTTCTTCCTTTCTCCTGAGCCAAGGGAAGACGGTTACGGCTATACTCGCCTATATAAAAAAGCGATGGCAACACTAAAAATTAAATTAAGAACAAAAACGCTACATATTGAAAAGTATGAGAAAGGCGAAAATATTACCAATCCGCTTTCCGGACAAAGTGCCTATCTGATACCAGATGCAGTTGCTCTTTATGATTGGATAATGGGCATTAATATGATACTTGAAAATTCCGGCGTGGCGGGTCGAAAGAAGGTATTTGTTGCAGCTACGGTTGCCGATCAACCAGTTTTTTTCGGATTAATGGATGTTGAAGAATCACTTGTCTTATTTGATGAGGCAAGAGAATACTTTAGAACCATGTGGCCAAAAGAGTACATGACACTTCTTGACTAATTATAAAACAAACTAAAACATAAAGCGATGAAAAAAGAACTAGTGATTAATGCACATGTAGGCGAATGGAATCGACTGGTCGTCGTCCCGCAAAACATTCCTCCCTTCGTCTCATGCGAAGGCATGATAGGGCAAGAAGTAGTAGAACACATGATCGAGAAATATGTATCCCAGGATGGCCAACTTCAAGGCATAGACTTGTATAATTTCTGCAACTGGTGCATGAACTTTTGGAATTTGAATTTTCATTCCGACAGGTGTGTAGTTCAAGTTGAAGAACTAACAACTTCAGAAATACAAAATCTATTACGGGATATAGAAAAGATTAAAGAACACTAAGAAAAGACAAATAAATCAGGTATAAGTTGTCACTAATCATTTGCTCTTATTCCTATAAAACCCTTCCGCTAACTCAATTTAATAACGATTCTAAATCCATAAAAGATGATAAAAGAACAACAGCAAAACACATTGATTTCATTATTAGACATCAAAAAAAAGACGATGCAAGGGCTAACCAACATCGAAGCCTTTGAATGGATGCTTTCACAATTTGACATGGTGCTTACCTGCCAATCAAGTGAAGATCCGGAAGTAATCAAAAATAAATATTATGGTGATGATAAAACAATCATTTTCCTTCAACGTGATAAAAACAATGAAGTACTTATTACTCCGGAATTAATGAAAAGAATGTGCGAGCAATTGCTTTTGCTTTACTCAAACTGATCAATAGTACGATTTCCTTCATTTTCATGGAAATTTCGCCTCCAACTGAAGAGTGAGTCGAGCCCGTCTAACGCCATGCATATACTCATAAAGAATGACCAATTGCGCTTTACTGGATTGATCCTTAACAAACACTCATGAACAGTGGCTTTGCAAGTCTAACCCCTTGCATGCACCCTCCCCATTGTATAATTTTATACATCGAACGCCTCCTTGGACTACACATTCTTTCAACGGTGAACAAATAACATTCCGGAAGAGCGTAAGACTTCCGAAAGCCAACAATTCCCCAAAAGCAATCGTAATGACTAAAGCTCCCTGGTCTGTTCCAGCAAGGAACAGGTCAAAATGCCCAGATCTCTTTGAACAAGTAATAAGATATCAGATATTTTATCATTTTCCACTAATACCTAAAAGTCTTACCGAAAATTGTATAATTTTGATAGATATGCGGTATTTAATGAATGAAACACGTAAGCAAACCGTGACACTGATATTTAGTGCTAACTTAACCTTTAATGTATAAAACAGTCATTCAGTGAGAATACTAATAAACGATTTTGACAACACCAGAGAAGATTATATCAAGACATTTCGCAGTTTCGGGTATGAAGACAATGAACTTATTTTCTTCTCGACATTTGAAGAAAGTCGGGAGTTTATTGAAACGCATCTTGAAAGAAAAAAACTGCACATTGATTTAATTATAACCAATGACTCAAAAGAAAAAAGTAGCAATTCCCTTAAATCAAATGAACTTTGTTTTTTTAAAAACAACATGCCGACTTCGTTTTCAAAAGGCAACTTCCGTATCAGTTCAATTCCCATAATTCTTTATTCAAAAAATGAAACAAAGTCAATACAGTTTCAAACCAAATTTAACTCAATAGTTCAGAAGAACGAATATGGTGAGCATGGATATTTTGTTAAAGAATGTGAGCGAATAATAAAAGACTGGAGAAAACTTTTGTATTCGGACCTGGAATCCTTAGAAGTAAAATTTGAACAACTTCCGGATTTTGTAAACTCCGAATATTTCAAAAAGTTTTATTTCCGAATGGTATCGAACAACTCTGACCATTATTTTGCTAATAAGACAAATTCCGTTTCCCGTGAGTTTATTAAAATTCCAAGACCCCTTAACTACGATTGGGTTGTTTTGAGTAATCAAAAAATTGAGCAAGCAATTTTGGATTACATAGATACATATAAGAACCATGTAAAATATGACAGGAAATATGGTGAACGAGCAATCTTGCATAAGTTCTTCAGACAAAATAGAATTATTTTACTACGGGACACATATAGTGACATGGAGTACGAGCTTAATCTAAATGAACTTAAAGCAAACAATAGCGAAGAGTGCGACTTCATCTTGAAAACTGAATATCCCGATTTTCTGAACACCACATTCTTTGAAGTAAAAAAAGAGGAAGTGACATTCTATGTAAAGAAAAATACAAAACGACCTCAAATAAGTTCCGAATTTCTTTCGCATTTACAACAAGTTTGGGGATACAAGCAATACACAGAGAACCCACTTCACAAGGTTGAACTAAATTCAAAATTGAATTACCCAACCGACAATTTTGATTTTGTTTTACTTGCTGGTCGACTTGAAGAAAAAGAAGAAATGAAGGATATATTTGAATCTCAGCTCAACAGAATGTTTGAAGGAGTAAGAGTGATTACATACGAGGAGTTGGAAGAGGTGAACACCAATTATTTGGACAAGTTTAATCGCCTTACTGTATAAACTGACAATGCAATGAATGTCTATCGCTATGGACAATTTGCCTGTAAATCTGAATCTGAAGAAATTCGACCGAGCACCTTGGCAGCTCATGAGAAGTGGGTTAAAGAAATTGCTGGTGAAGAGCCAAATCAGGCAGTACTGCTTTTAATAAAGCGTAGTTTGTTAACAATTTGTGCTTCTAAATCCACCGTTTCTTTAACCGCCAAACGTTAACCTTTTTGTTGAAAAACCACACATCAGTACCACTTTTATGAGCCCACAAGAAATCTTATCCTTACCCATTCGAGATAGAAGAAACGTCATTGATGCACTTGACGACAAGTTAGGTTTTTTAAAACAACTCAAACAAGAAAACTATGAACTCCCAAGCGATTTAGAATGGTTATATGAAAAACTGGAAGCAGAGAGAGTTAGAAAACTTCCAAAAGAAGAGAGATTAAAACTATTTAACGAAACTAAATTAAAATGGTGTGAAAAACATCCGGATTTTAAGGAAATTTCGCAAATAATGAGCTTATATAAAACCTCAGAAACTTTAATAGAATTTGGGAAACAATCGGTTCCTGAATCAATCATGAATAAGGCTTTGATAGTATTCAAAAAGTCCTTGTCATTTAAAGTTTCAATTGCTGACAAAAAACTTCTCAAAGGTCTTAGCAATTCAAGATATAGATTTTATAATTATTGTATAAATAGAAAAATAGCAAACAATTTTCAGGACGAATTTTTAGATTGGGGAATTGAGATCAGTAATTTAGGGAATAAAGTATATTATTTGAAAGAGGATTATTTTAATAATACGGGCTATGACCGTACAAGCTGGGAAACTTATATCAAATACCCCAGCATGCTAGAGAAGAAAAAAGACGATATCAAAAAGCAATTAAACAAAGTCCTCGGTTTAATAGAAAAAGGAGAAGATTTAATTAAAAAGAATGACAAAATTATTACTGAAGAATACGAAAAGAATGGAACTGAAATGTCATTATATGAGCGAGAACTGGAAATTTCTCGCATAGTGGATCTAGACAATGAAAATGACGAACAATATTGTTATGTATATACCTTAGAATGCGAATTATTTGTTTTTTACGTCGGCATTGCTTCGAATCCAAAAGAAAGATTTGAGCAACACGTTAGAGGAGCATTTAGTAATGAATCTCATCTTTTCAAATCGAAATTCATTCAAAAGTACAATAATCAAATAAAGCAAAATATAGTTTATGAAGGAATTAGAAGGGATTGCAAATTATTTGAAAAAATATATATTTCTGAACATAAGCCACTCGGAAATATGACAGAAGGTGGAGAAGGGTAATAAGTCAAATTCCGAAAAAATACTATGAATAACTCCGTGTAACATCAATTGCATGGTTCTAGCCTCCTTATAATGATCCTTGCAGATTTCATGTTCGTTTTTTATTTCTGCTCTTCTTGTTAATTTTATAAATTATTGTTGAGCCACACAAGAAAAGCTGTAGCTTCGAATTCCGCACCTTCATTACCCCGATATGTTTTACACAGTGGTTTGGGATGCCACTAATTATAACCTAACGGCAAGGAGCTTACAAAATGATAGAACAACGATTGGCTTTACTTCATGAAATTGATAGACGAGCAAATTCCATTGCCTTGGAGTTTGTGAACAGCGATTTAATTACGGAGAACATTATCGAAACCATTATTGAATTATATTCATCAGCACAAGTTGAGCGAGTTTTGACTGACGAACATTTTGAGGCAGCTTACCATGCTCCTGTGACAGGTGAGCTAGAATTTTTAATTTCAAGAGTTCTCTTTCACTATTCCAACAAAAATAAGCTGGAATGGAAAATTTATTTACGTAGACAAGAAAGCAGAGTAGCACCTGATATTAGAATTACAAAAAATAATAAAACGATTTCAGTAATTGAAATAAAAGCCAAGGGAGGTTGGATACAACCCTTTCTTTCTTTAGAACGGTTTGAAAGTGATACAGCCAAATTTATTGCAGGGCATGATTTCAATCCTGCCGATTTAGTTGAAAGACAAAGACACCAATTAAGCAAGTACACTACTACCTTCGGATTACAAAAAGAAGATATCTACTTCTTGCTTCCTACTTTAGCCTTAGTTCACAGAAAAAAATATAAGGCAACCCTATCAGATTACTTCGATTACTTCAGCACCACATCTCTGCTTCCCAAAGAAAATTTCATTCTGCTTTCAAGCAATAAACGACTTGATCTTGCCAAAAAGCCAAATTTGACTGCTTTAGAACCGACAGACCATCTTGAAAGAATGATTAGAGAACTAACTAATAAATAATTTTTTTGCGAAACACAGACCAAACAAGAAGGAGAAATCCATTCAATAAATTGGCAATAGATCGGAAAAACTGGTTTGCTTTAGCTTTCATTTACCTATTGAATAATTACTTTGCATTCAGGACAAACTCACAAACTTCTAGGTTTTAATATGCGAGTCCTCCATTGAATTGGCAAAGCAAGGCATCGAATAAATAATTTATACGGCTTTTATATTCCAAGTAATGCAGTTCAATACTCCACCTTGATCGGCAATTTCGTTGCAACTCACATTCATGATTTTAGTCCCAGGAAATAGTTTTTCAAACTCTCTAGTTGCCTGTTTATCGTAGACACAGTTAAACGTCGGAATAACTACCAGATTTTCCATTTGCAAATAATTAATATAAAAACCCCGAGCCTGAATATAGGTATGGTTTAACTCAGGATGATACGGCACCTCAATGTAGTCAAGCCTGGCTAAAGCTAATTCTCTTCTTAAAGCAATTCCCAGCTCTTTCTCTTCCGGGACAAGCCGATTTATTAATACACATCGATCATCTAAAAACCGAACCATTCCATCAGCATGCCCAGTAAAGTCATCTTTATGTGTTGGAATAAAAATTACTCGGTCAACCTCAAGAATTTCGCCAATTGATCTGCGCAAATCCTCCCTCGAAAGAGACGGATTCTCGCGAATGACTTTATCACACATGATGACAGTGTCCTTTCCGTGTACAACATTACCGCCGTCAATTACTATTGAAGATTTCCTGGTATTAATCCGGATCTTATTGCAAATGTGATCTACATCAGATATAGTATTCCTCCATTCATCGCTCAGCAGATAATCCGGAGAATAATCGAACTGAACAAACTCATCAGCTCCGATCTGTACCGGCATGAAATCTACCGCCCAGACATCATTGCAATCAGGTAAAAATTGGAGAGAGACATTGCACTCCTTCATCTTTTGCTTAAAAGCAGGAAAGAATTTCGGATATTTCAAGGGTAAGCAATCAGCAACATACAATGAGTTCGTTTCCTGATCTCTAATCATCCCAGGTTTACTTTATATCCCATAATTTCTTTCGCATCTTCAACTGATATTTTACCATCCGTAATTAATTGCTTGACAACTTTTTCCTTGCCGGAAAATTTATGTCCGGCATGCAGCTCAATTAAAAAGCGATAAGGCTTAATATCAAATCTTTCTTTATCTTCCGCTTTATGAGCTAGGCCCACCCGTCCAACAGCTACTGGTTTTTGGTATTCTACACCTTGTTCAACCTCGTATACAGCAATACCATTATTACAATTAGTAATATGTCCAAACTGGGTAAACACTTCTCTCAATACATTAATAGGACCACTTATCAATTGCTTGCTTGCATCCAATCTTTGCACTCCCCGAATAAGGAAACTGGCAAAGATATTCTTGTCAGGATTTCCAAAAGTTATATCGAGGCCGGCATCATTAAAATACCATCGCCCATTTTCTTTCTGGTTCACTCGTTTATGAACATAAGGATCAGGATGTAAATCACTATTATGATAATATACTTCGCATTCAATAATTCTATACGGCTGCTCTGACACAACTAAAACCAAGTTATTCATCAGGAAACTGGCGAATTCAAAAAAGCCAGACTCAAGGTCATCAAATGATTCCGGATTAAATTCTAAAAACCTCTCAAATGAAAGGTTACCGATTTCAAGACTCCTATCCTTTTGATAGTGGTCTAAGAATTCGTCATAGTACATGACACCCATTCTATCTAAAGCAATACGATAATTTTGTTGAGACGCTTCAGGCAAGACCAATAGTTCGCTTAATATCTGAAGAGCATTGTTCTGTTTCACGCTTTTTAACGCTTTGAGAATTTCCACTCCATCAATATTCTGATTTATAAATTTTTCATAGTATAAAAAATGGGTATATCGATGGTTACTTACTTTGAGTTCAGGAAGAATCTTCCACGCTTCCAGGTTGGATTCTTTGGCATCAAGAAGTAATTGCAAATCCGTTTTCACGTCGGACAACAAATACTTATTCGCTTTATCGCTAATCTCTCGAACCCTTTTTGTGATTTCCACATCTGAAAGCAGAGTATCAAACACGAGTAATTCCATATTCTCACTTGACTTTGGCAAGCCGAACCGCCGTAAAATTTCTGATTGCATATCGAAAACCGAAACTAATTCTTCTGAACCATTGTCTTTCTTATTTCTAAGCTGGAGTTGATGTTCCATCAATCTTTTAATTGCTATTTCTAAATTATTTATCATAAAATATATTTATATTATTAATACTGTATAATCCAAGATAAGCATTCTCCTCCAACATTTCCAAATTTGAACTATGTAAAGCGGCTTCCTTTTGTGCATTGTCTGCTATATTCGTGAAAAACCATTCTATGAAAAATCAAACTAAAGTCTGTCTGTTCATTCGTGTCTCTACACAAGTCCAAGATTACGACAGACAGATTTCCGATCTCACATCTTACTGCGAACAAAAAGGCTATACCATCTCTAAGACCATAGCAACTAAAATCACCGGTACGAAGACTCTGGCTGATAGGCAGGACTTGCAGGAGCTATTAGCGGCAGCCAACCGCAACGAATTTCAAAAAGTAATTGTCTGTGAAATCTCTCGCATAGGAAGAAATGCACGTGACATAAGAAACACTATTGATCAATTGCACAGGAAAAAGATTGCAGTCGTCTTTAAAAATCTTGGACTCGAATCAATCGACGAGAACGGGAATGAAAGTTTTGTAACTAATATCATTATTGCAATCTACAGCGAGCTTGCGCAGGAGGAGAAGCGGATACTATCGGAAAGAATCCGTTCAGGGATTGCAGAAGCGAGACGTACTGGACGGCAGATGGGCCGTCCCAAAGGTTCTGAAGATATAAATGTCGTCAAGAAAAAATATTCGAAATTAATTACAGACTTGAATAAAGGAAACTCGCTTACTGAATGCTCGAAGCTGCATGATGTCAGTCGGAACACAGTCATTAAAATCAAGAAACTCATAGCAGCATAACCATTATGAAAAAGAAAAGAACAGATGAATTCTGGGGTCGGTATGAAGACCTCGCTTTAATGGTTGTGGGTTACGGCCAGGCTTGTGATTTTTGCGCATGGTTCATTATTCATTTATGTCTCCCTTCCATTACAACACCTGAAGAAAAATCTGATCGGGTTGATCTGGTCGATATTCTAATACGCCGTTACGAGGTATTAGAGAATTACGAGGCGTGCTCTAAACTATTACCCTATAAAAATGGGTTCGACATTAAAGAAATTGTATGTAAAATCGGAATGGAAGACTATGTTTTTAATTCTTTGGCAGTGCATAACTACGATTCTAACATTGAGGAATGTTCCGAGGTGTTTCGTGAATTCGGCTTGCTTGCGTTTCATCCTTGGATACCAAGCGCAGGCGATATTGACTATATCGAAGTTGCTGACCGTGTGCTTGAATATTTAAAAATGAATGGAGAGATAGAACTTTGTGAGCGCATTTTGAAGAAGCGGGGGCAGGTGATGAGGTACCGTGAGTGTGGGAAGCTGTGATTTCCGATCTTCGGAAGGGCACATCTCTCACAGATTGTAGCAAATTGCATGGACTAGTCGGAACACCGTAATCAAAATAAAAAAATTAATAGCAGCCTAATGAACGATAAAGACAACACAGAAAAGTATTGGAAGGATTTCCGAGTACAGGCATTGATGGTTGTGGAATATGAAATAGCTGCCAAAGCCTGTACCGATTTTATTAATCAGTATGCGAGAGCCACAACCGAAGATGTTGACGAAAATGCTGACGGCATCAGAGTCGTTGCTCAGTTGATTAGGAAATTTGAAGCTGCAGAAGACTATGATTTCATGTGCCAAGCTTGCTCGATTTCAGAACGGATTGGAGATTCCAGAGGGAGCGTGTGAAGCATCAGATCTACCTCAATTCCTTTCAAACTTCACGACAGTACTCTTGCATGATGAAAATTGTCAAGGATGTTGGACTGTACTAGAGGATAACGGAATGACTGCTATCCAACAGTTGAATACCGACACCGATGAAGTAATTGATTGGCTGGCATTAGTCGAGAACCTTCATGAATATTTTCTGAACAAGGGTGAGATTGGAAAGTGTTCTCTGCTGAAACAAATCGAAATCTTTTTTTTAAGGAACCACAAAACAAAATGAAATTCTATAAGCAAGATTAATTTGATTTGATTTCAAGCTATTCATCTACAATCTTTCATTTAACCGGAACAATACTATTTTCAACCATCCAATTAAAAGCCAATTTTAATTCGCTCTCCGCAAACTTGCTCTTTTCTTTATCCCACTCATAAAATCGGCTAAACAGAAGCTTCTCTGAAATAATCTCATTCTCACTCAAGGCTTCTTTCCAAACAATGAACAATGTTGCAACCTGCTCACAAAAAGCAGTTTTCTCTCTTCTTAATAAATTAATTATTCTTGCAATAATTTCTATTTCATATTTGAAATATCTACAATAATATTTTTTATACTCATCTACATCTTCATCAGGGAAATATTTAAATCCATGGCTACTTTTAACAACTTTGAACCACTTGCGATTTTTAAATTCATTGTCTATAGTATACATTAATTTAGGATCTAGAGGACCGGCAGCATATTTACCAAATCTAGTACTAAGCTTCATTTTACCAATTTCATTGCACAAACAATAAATCTTGACAAATTTAACATGACCAAAGGTTGGCTCCGAATGTAGTTCATTTGCAATCTCCGCTGCGAGAATGATTTTTTTAAAAAAATCATTCGGTTTTTTTGCCTGTTTCTCATTCGCATCAATCGAAGCAATAGGATTTGTCTTATGAACTCTATCATGATTTAAAAATTTGGCTTCCTCAAGATGCGAAGGTAAGTCAACAACAGTGTCACCATTTATTTCATTGAATGATTTCAACTCTTCATCTGTTATTGGCATTAGATAACCAAGTGTTTTCAGTGCAAAATCTAACGATAAATCTTTTCTATTTTCTTTTTTAATTTTGCTCGAGACTGTCTTTTTCAGGATTTTCATCTTTGGGGATTTGGTAATGGTTCAGATTCTACAGGCAATAATTTTGTCAAATGCTACCTGCTTGATCTTCCTAAAATATACGTCATTAATTCCATATTTCTTACAAACATCTAGCCTCACATCTTTGGGAAAATGCTTTTTATTTTTATTGTCAATCGTTGGAAAGCATTCATATTCGTGGCTGAGGATAATTATGTCACGTTCAACTGGCTTCATCTTTGACAAGACTTGCTTTAGTCTGTGAAGGTCGTAGCTTCGCTCAACGTTTCGATGAACTGATTCACCATCATCAAAACCCATTTCTATGTGCAATTTGTATTTTTCAAAGTTAGTTACATTTCTTTTGTGTGCTCTTAGATACTCCATTATTTTATAGCTTGATGTAAGTCGTAGCCATTTGCAAATTTTACTTAATGCTTTTTCGTCAGAGATTGTTCCATCAAGTTTAAATTGTTTTGATCTAATTAGATGAAAAAATAGAAGACATGTGTCTTGAAATATTTCATCTACAACAGAAGTCCAATCAACTACATTGGCCAGTAGTTTGCTGCTTAATTTGAAGAGTGTTCCGTAGAATCTATTCTTAAATTTATCATAGATGGTTTTTGTGAGGTATTCGCTATTCGTATTTGAAGGGAGCGACGACAGAAGGTTTATTAACTGCACCAATCTTAGCTTCTGCATCTCTGCCTGTTTGGGTAAGACTACTTCTTCCATTTTGATTTTTTTCGTATCAATGCTATAAAACTTTAATGATTCCTTATTACAATATGAAAAACCGTGAAAGTTACCAAATTCACGCTTTTTCTTATCATAATAAAACAAAATAATATGAAAAACCTGAATACGAATGATGAGATCATTGATCTTGAAGAAATCGCGCTATCCGGAAAGCACCCAAATCCTCATGCACGAAAATTTCGAATTAAAATCGATAACCAGAAGTTTGATGTAGACTCACCAACAATGTTTGGCCGAGACATCCTGAAATTAGTTGGAAAATCGCCAGAAAGATGCCAGTTAAGGCAAAAGGCACATGGTAAAGTTATGACAATCGGCCCAGATCAAACTGTTGATTTTACAGTACCTGGGATTGAGCGCTTCACTACTCTGTGTTCGGACGTTACCGATGGAGGTATGTAAAATGAGAAGGCAATTCAACCTACCAGAAAATGATGTCGAATTCCTTGATTCGAAGGGTTTCCTTTGGGAAACCCTTCTCGAATCAAATTTTCGTTGGCTGCTTATAAATGATTATCCGATTCCTGATGGATTTAATGTACAACGGGCAACGATAGCTTTGAACACAGATATTAACTACCCAAACACCCAAATTGACATGGCATTCTTTTATCCATCACTCAGTAAAATAAACAATAGAATTATATCTGCTGTTTCGCCGAGGTTTATTGATCTTAGAGAATTTCAGCAATGGTCGCGCCATCGTACATCTTCGAACCCATGGAAACCTGGTGAAGATGATATATCAACACACTTGGGAATGTTTGACCTCATACTAATAAACGAATTATCTCGATGAATAAAACTTACAAGTTACGGATGACTGAAGAGTTGTTTTTAAAACTGAAATCTCACCTATTCCCAGGAGATGATTTAGAGGCAGCAGCAATTGCAATATGTGGGAGAGGCATTGTCTCAGACTCGATCCAACTGCTGGTACATGAATTAATTCTCATTCCATACGAAGAATGTTCAATTCGCAGATCTGATTTAGTGCGGTGGTCAACTGACAGGCTGATACCACTACTTCAACGAGCTGAAAAAAATAACTTGTCCATTTTAAAAATTCACTGCCATCCTACCGGTTACGATAAGTTTTCTGAAACTGATGATAAATCAGACCTGGAATTATTTTCGTCCATATACGGCTGGGTAAATGATTCTGGCCCGCATGCAAGTGCTGTGATGCTCCCTGATGGAAGCATGTTTGCCCGAATAATATTAGAGGATCTAACTTTTAAACCAGTCGACAAAATAACCAGTGTAGGAGACGACATTTTATTTTTGAATAAAAAAACAGAAAATCAATCAATATCTCCATATAGCATTCGTACTTCTCAAGCATTTGGCGAGAAAACCACTTTGTTGTTAAATCAGCTGAAAATTGGAATTGTGGGTTGTTCAGGCACCGGTAGTTTGGTTATAGAGCAACTCCACCGCTTAAAAGTTGGAGAATTATTATTAATCGATCCTGATAAAATTGAAGACGTTAATTTAAACCGAATACCATATAGTACTGCACGCGATGCAAAACAGGGGAAATATAAGGTAGACTTATTTAAAGAGGTCATTGAATCATGTGAACTTGGGTGCAAAATAGAAGTAGTGCCTAAAAACATTTATGATGACAATGAGATCATTAGTTTATTGTCGAGCTGTGATGTAATTTTCGGTTGTATGGATTCAATAGATGGTCGACATTTTATGAATCGGGTTGCCACCTTCTATCTACTTCCATATTTTGATATCGGGGTAAAATTAATATCGGATCGTAAAGGTGGGATTGAAAAAATTCTTGCGGCAGTCCACTACATCCAACCTGGGAAGTCTTCACTAATGTCGCGCAATGTGTATACATCAGAGGAATTAAGATCAGCAACATTAAAACGTACGAATCCGGAGTTTTTCTCGGAACAATTAAAATCCAAATACATAACCGATGTTCACGTCCAAAGCCCGGCTGTGATCAGTGTGAATATGCAAGCTGCGAGTTTAGCCATAAATGATTTTTTGGCTCGAATTCACCCGTACCGATATTCAAGGAATAAATTATATGCGTCAACAGTATTCGATATAACAGACTGGAGCATCTCACATGAACAAGAGGCCGAATTTGATAAATTATTAAAAAAGTATGTTGGACGAGGAAACATGCCTCACCCATTAGATATAACGCAAAGCCAAACAATATGATTCTTCAAGAATTACTTTTTAATAAAAACCGTAAACGTTACGAAACAGTTGAAGTCTTCGAATCACCGTTATATCCTAAATCAAAGATAATCTACGTTATTAGTGAAGGAGCCCAACAACTGCATGCCACCTTGTCTTGTCCATGCGGCTGTTTGCGAATCATTCATCTCAATCTTTTAAATGACACTGATCCGTTTTGGCGAATCCGTATTGGTAAAAATGGCTATGCCACTATTTCACCATCGATTTGGCTAACTGAAGGATGTAAGAGTCATTTTTTTATTCGACGGGGTAAAGTAGCCTGGGTAAAGAACACTGCCTGGCGAATTAAAATCAATTAACATAACATCGAATTAATTTTAACCAAGTATCTGAAGTCTTGGTGCAGATATATCATTAGAATTCTACGCACCGCCCGAATTTTCCTGAGCCAGTCCAGACATTTCCTGGCAAGACGTTTTTAAAGCACGTTTAATTCGCACCGGTTATCTAACCTATGTTCATATGAACACAGGTTCCATCAACCTCTTGTCAGAATCTTAGCCGCGATAGTTACGGCATTGTTCTCATAACCCTTGCTCAGCCAGCAGTACCATCTTCTCTTTAATCATTGAAGGCCCCCAGAAAAGCCACTCCTGCTTCTTGAAATACTCAACCATTTCTTGCTCTTGGCCCCGGTAGATCTTTCCGGCAATTAACCCAAATGAAATCGTAGTCTTGCCTCCGATCAATCCCTGCTCTAACCAATCACGTTTCAGGCTTGCTGATAATACATTCCGGTAGTTCTTTGCGGTTAGAAGTTTGTACCGGCCACTCTGCTCCTTCTGTTCAATAGCCACCTCGTCATACGGAACCCCGGGGCTGTCCAGGTATGACTTGACCTCCAGAAGATAAACAGTATCCCTATTCACATCATATGCGACAATATCAATCTCCGGCCTTGGTGTTGATGGCTTGTTAATGCTTCGTTTCTCTTCCAGTGACAAATTGATCTTCACCGAATGCTTCACCCAGTACTTCTCTTCCTGTAAAAGCTGGCCAATAATCTTCTCGAATGCGTCCATGTCTTTTTTTGTACGAGAGTACACGGACTGGCTGACAGGTGCAATGGCTGGGATGTGATATGGAAAATAGTTATCGAGTGCGAAATGTTGGTAAGTGTTTTTTTGTAAAATAACAGTCTCTATCAACTACTGCCTATCAAAAGCATGGATGCTATCACACAAGCACCCTTGATAAAATTTACAGGGAATACGTTTTCATTTAGAATCATTATAAATCACTTTATCCAGTAAAACTCCACAGAATAAACCAATATTAATATGATTATCGCCATTCACAACAGTAATTTAAAATACCTTACAGAACAAAATAAAAACAAACCATCAATCTCTTTTGAAAATATGGTTACGCTATTTGAATCGCATCAGATTCAAACTTGATAAAATTACGACCAATGTCACCCCGACATCTGCTGCTATCGCAAAAACGAGGTTACTAGACCCTGTTATGGCAAGCATGATGAAAATTATCTTGACTCCAATAGCGCCAATCGTATTTATTTTAATACGCTTAAGTGTAGCTCGCGATAAACGAATAAGGAAGGGAATAAGTGTCAGCTTATCATTCATCAAAGCGATGTTTGCTGTTTCTATGGCAGTGTCGCTTCCTGCAGCTCCCATTGCTATACCTACGGTAGATTGTGCCAATGCCGGTGCATCGTTGATGCCATCGCCAACCATTGCCACTTTACCATATTGAATCAATAACTCTTTTATTTTTTCTGATTTGTGTTCGGGCAGCATATTGCCGAATATTCTTTTGATGCCTACCTGCCTTGCCACATAATTTGCTGCTTTTTCACTGTCGCCTGTAAGCATTACAGGCTCTATGTTCATAGCCTCAATTTCTTTCAGTGCAATTGCACTATCAGGTTTTATTTCGTCCATTAAACCAATTATACCTGCCACTCCATTGCCAAAACTCACAACAACACTAGTTTTACCTTGTGAAGATAGTTGCTCAACAATTTTTTCTGCTTCAGTGTCGATGCGATGATTTTCTTTGATGAAGTCTAACTTGCCTACATATATTGTTTCATCCTCACATACTAAGCATTTTGCTGTTGCGCCCTTGCCCATGATGCTTTTGAATGCTTCGGTTTTATGCGGTTCAAATCCCTCTTTCTTGCTTGCATCTACAATGGCTTGTGCCAAAGGATGTTCACTGAAAATTTCTGCTCCTGCGGTGCAAGCCAAAAGTTCTTCACGACTTGTTCCATTGAGTGGAACTACATCGCTTACGATTGGAGTTCCAAATGTGATGGTTCTTGTTTTGTCTAATGCAATAGCTTTAATTTGGGCCATTGCTTCAATGTATTTCCCTCCTTTGACCAATGCCCCTTTTGATGATGCGTTCCCAATGGCAGCATAAATGGCAACAGGTGTGGATATTACCAAAGCACACGGACAAGCGATAACTAAAAGTGTAATTGCCTGCTGTAACCAATGGTTGAAATCCATTTGCAAAACGTAAACAGGAATCAGGAACAGCAATAGCGATAATAAAATCATAGCAGGGGTGTAATACCTTGCAAACTGCTGAATAAATTTTTGTGTTTCTGATTTGTTTGCCTGTGCTTCAAATGTAAGACGAATAATTTTTGAAAAGGTTGTATCGACTGAAAGTTTAGTTGTCTCTACTTCAATAAAACCATGCTTATTGAGAGTACCAGCAAATAGCTTATCACCTTTATGTTTGTCTTTAGGAATAGGCTCGCCTGTAATAGCTGCTTCGTCAACCGTGGTTTCGCCAGAAATAATATTTCCATCAAGGGGTATCATTTCACCTGGCTTAACCTGAATAATTGTACCAACGGCTATCTTGTCAATAGGAATATTACCGTTTTGTGCTTTTACAAAGGCGGTTTTAGGGGCTTTGCTTATCAACTCATCTAAAGCGGATTTTGAATTTTCTATGCCAATATCTTCCAAGCGTTCGCCTAAAACATAGAGCACTACTAATACTGCGGCTTCGGGAAATTCTTTTAAATAAAAGGCACCGATAACGGCAATGAGCATCAGCAAATTGATGTTACTGAAATTGAGTTTGAACAGTGCTTTAACGCCACTCCAAACAACTTTATAGCCGACGGCAAGGATGAATGTTGCAAAAACAAGAGGCGCATAAGGCATAGGAATATTTATGCCAATGATGGATAAAATTTCTAACGCAATTACTATCGTGATTGCGGAAAGAAGAAAAATAAACTTCTTGTCTTTGATTGGTAGTTTCATAATGGAATTTTAATGTGCATGTGCTTCTCCCTTATTATTCATT
>CAWFDA010000027.1:0-9965 GCA_963814475.1 uncultured Bacteroidota bacterium
TGATATTTTTGTCTGCATGCGATTCCAATCAAAATACCATTCAACTTCTGGAAGCAGAAAATTCATATGAAGATCGCCAAACTATTTTTGGCACTTACATCACCATGGGTGAACTCGACAGCGCGGCTACAAAATTGGAGCTTCTAGTCACTTCGGGTTCAGCCGAAACCGATTGGTTGACTTTAAGCGAAATTTTACTATCTTTAACATCCGAAAGTAAAACATGGTTTGATATGGCCGATGGCGAAGCGGATATGTTAAGAGAAATTGCCATTCAGGAAGAAAACACGCTGGCAAAAGTGCAATCACAAAATGTATTGCATTTAGTGTATGGCGATACTTTCCCGGTGATGATTGATGATGAGGAAATTTACTTAAGACAGATGCAAAAGCCACAGGAAGATACTAAGAGTGCATTTGCAAATTTTTTACAACTATATCCTAACCCGGCAAACGAAGTAGTGGAAATAAGGTTAGGTGATTCTGAAGAATACCTAGATCAAATTGTTATGATGAACAGCTTTGGTAAAGTGTTATTACAACAAAAAGTAAATGGAAAGGTAAATGCGTTTAGCTTAAATACAGCCTCCCTTTCTTCAGGTTTATATTTTATGAAAGTAACTGCAAAAAGTAACAAAACATTCAGCAACAAACTGATGCTTGTAAAATGATAAAATACTGCATAATTATCTATTTATTAACCTTCCATCTATCCTTTTCCCATGCACAACATTGGGAAGGGGTAGGTGGAGGTGTTGATCCACGATACATTTATGATTTATATGAATGGAATAATAAACTTGCTGTTTGCGGAGGATTTGGCACAATTGCCGGTACTGCTATAAATTCAGTTGGAGTAGGTTGGTGGGATGGAGGTTCGTGGCTTGCTGAAACAGCTGACTTTTCAAATACACCACCTGCAAAATGTTTTATGGAATATCAAAATGAATTATATATTGCAGGGGAATTTTCAAAAATTTCCGGCAACCAATACTGCAACAAAATAGCCCGGTTAGACAGCAGTGGAGTATGGCAGCCATTGTAATTGTGGAGTAACAGCGGGTTCAGCTGTAAACTGTATGGCCGTATATGATGGTGATTTATACGTAGGTGGGCAATTCGGAGTGGTAGACAGTACTATCAATGCATTCAGAATAGCCCATGGGATGGGACCGGCTGGTATCCCATTGGCACAGGCATGCAGGGATCCTTTGGTGTAAATGCTATGACTGTATTTCAGAACCAACTGTATGTGGGAGGGTTTTTCAGCAGCGCTAATGGTGTTCAAACATTGGGCATTGGCCGATGGAATGGAACCTCTTGGGATTCATTGGGAACAGGATTGAATGGTCCTGCAAGAGCATTTTTTGCAGACACAATTGCTAACCGATTATACGTAGGTGGGCAGTTTGACTATAGCCGGAGGCGTTAGTATACCAACAGGAGTAGCTTATTGGGATGGCAACAATTGGTTTCCGGTTGGTCAGGAACCGTATGTTCCTGCTATAAACTTATAATTATAATGGTATTTTGTATAATGCCACCACCCAATGGGGCATTACAAATAGTTTAAATGATACTATTAATAATATTTGTTGGCTTGATGGGAATATTTGGCGAGATGTTGGTAGTGGGTTTGGAGCAGAGTCGAATGCTTTCGCTATTTATCAGAATGAACTTTACATTGGAGGCGGCTTTGAGTATGCCGGCGATAGCCTTGTTAACGGCATAGCCAAATGGATTCCGGGGAGTTTGGGTGTAAATGAAGCTGCAATAGAAAAACTGGCACTAAAAATTACCCCTAACCCTGCCAAAGATGAAGTTGAGTTGGAGCTTTATTTCAAAAAGGAGACAGAGCTGAAGGTTCATCTTTCTGATGTTAATGGTAAGGAAATTGCGGAAGAGGAGTTTTCTGGAAATGGTAAAATCGTTCATAAAATAAATACCTCTTCGTTGGTGTCCGGAGTTTATGTGTTTTCGGTTTATGATAAACAGATGCTACTAGGAAGCAGTAAAGTAGTGATTGAGAGGTAGCGAAATTTTACTATCTTTAACATCCGAAAGTTAAACATGGTTTGATATGACCGATGGCGAAGCGGATATGTTAAGAGAAATTGCCAATCAGGAAGAAAACAAGCTTGCCAAAATTCAATCTCTTTTTTAAGTTCTGAAATGATTTTTATTGCAGATATCTTTTCATTCCTATATTTGTATTCATTACTTCAAATCTCAAATCAATGAAAGTCGTCATCCAACGTGTAACTTCTGCATCAGTAACTATCAATGCAAACAGTGCATGCAACCATTGGTAAAGGATTGCTGATATTGTTAGGAATAGAAACGGAAGACACCGTTAGCGATGCAGAAAAATTGTGCGCAAAAATTCCGAAAATGCGTATTTTTAGTGATGAAAACGGGTTGATGAATTTATCTAATTCAGATGTTGATGGAGAATATTTGGTCGTGGAGTCAGTTCACCCTTCATGCCGATACCCTCAAAGGGAATCGCCCCTCCTACATCAAAGCCGCCCGTCCCGAACAAGCCATCCCTCTTTACGAGAAATTTATCGAACTCCTCTCCAAAGAAACCAGCAAAAAAATATCCACCGGAGAATTCGGAGCGGATATGAAAATTGCGCTGGTGAATGATGGGCCGGTGACGATTGTTGTGGATACTAAAGAGTGACAAGTGAAATGTGACAAGTGACAAGCCTGCCCGGATCCGAAGGAGACAAGTGAAATGTGACAAGTGACAAGCCTGCCCGGATCCGAAGGAGACGGGTGAAATGTGACAAGTGACAAGCCTGCCCGGATCCGAAGGAGACGGGGTGAAAAGTGACATGTGCAATGTTTAAGGGACACAACCGAATTCAACCACCGAATTCACAACCTAATCAACCACCGAATTAGCACCGAATCAACCACTGAATCAACCACCGAATCAACCACAGAATCAACCACCGAATCAACCACCGAATTAACCACCGAATCAACCACTGAATCAACCACCGAATCAACCACTGAATCAACCACCGAATTCAACAATCGAATTAACCACCGAATCAACCACCGAATCAACCACCGAATTAACCACCGAATCAACCATTGAATTAATCACTGAATTCAACAACCGAATTAACTATTTAATTATGCATCTGAACGAAATACAAACAAAAGTCGACACCTGGATAAAACAACATGGTGTTAGATATTTTAATACGAGCTTACCAACAGCGCCCTCTCTGCCGAAGAAGTTGGTGAATTGGCTCGTATCATGGCCCGAACTTATGGTGAACAATCATTTAAAGAATCCGATAAGAATCGTGACCCTGCTGATGAAATGGCGGATGTGCTTTTTGTTTTGATTTGTCTGGCGAATCAAACCGGTGTGAATTTGGAAGAGGCGATGCAAAAGAATTTGGCAAAAAAAACTGCTCGTGATTTCGGAACGGCATAAGCAGAATGATAAATTGAAGTAGTGTTTAGATTTTTCTTTGCCATGGCAATTGTTTTTCGCATTGATGTGAATTTTAAGTAGGTTCGAAATTTTTCACAGAAGCATGTTTCGGGGATTAGAGATCCCCTGTATTTGGGTCGTGCGGAATTGCAAATTCCGCACGGCGCGCAGCAATAAAAAAGGCGCCATCATCGATAGCGCCTTTTCAACTATTATAAATTTTGTTTTAAACAGACTCCGCTAAAACAATAATCTTATTTTTCAATACTTCCACAACTCCACCTTTAACATCAAAAGATTGAACTCCCGCAGCCGTTTTGATTTTTACCTTGCCGTTTGCAAGAGTAGAAATAATTGGAGCATGGTTTTTCAATATCTGAAATTGTCCTGAGGTTCCCGGCACATGAACAGAGGTGACTTCGCCGGAAAAGACTTTTTTTTCTGGTAGTGATGATTTCTAGGAACATTTTTGATTATTGTTTTTGAAATTGTTAAATAATTTAATTATGATCTATTATGATGAAGTTGTTATGATTGATTTTCACGGTAAGTGGTTATTCCTTTGCTATTATTAGTTGGCTTCAGCAAATAATTTCTTACCTTTTTCAATAGCATCTTCAATAGTACCAACAAGGTTGAATGCAGCTTCAGGATATTCATCCACTTCACCGTCCATAATCATATTGAATCCTTTGATGGTTTCTTCAATTGGAACCAATACACCTTTCAATCCGGTAAACTGTTCTGCAACGAAGAAAGGCTGAGAAAGGAAACGTTGTACACGACGAGCACGGTGAACCACCAGTTTATCTTCTTCAGAAAGTTCATCCATACCAAGGATGGCGATGATATCCTGAAGTTCTTTATAACGTTGTAGAATTTCTTTCACACGTTGTGCAGTATTGTAATGTTCTTCACCAACAACAGCAGGAGAAAGAATTCTTGAAGTAGAATCCAATGGATCTACCGCAGGATAAATACCTAACTCAGCAATTTTACGACTCAATACTGTTGTAGCATCAAGTGAGCAAATGTTGTAGCCGGAGCAGGGTCAGTCAAGTCATCCGCAGGTACATAAACCGCCTGTACAGATGTGATAGAACCACGTTTTGTTGAAGTAATACGTTCCTGCATCACACCCATTTCAGTAGCAAGTGTAGGTTGGTAACCTACCGCTGATGGCATACGACCTAAAAGTGCCGATACCTCAGAACCAGCCTGAGTGAAACGGAAGATGTTATCAATAAAGAAAAGGATATCACGACCACCAGATTGCTCATCACCATCACGGAAATATTCAGCAACAGTAAGACCTGATAAAGCAACACGAGCACGTGCTCCCGGAGGTTCGTTCATTTGTCCGAAAACCAATGTTGCTTTAGAATCTTCTAATTTTTTCATGATCTATGTTCGAAAGATCCCATCCGCCTTCTTCCATAGAATGTCTGAAATCATCACCGTAATTGATTACACCTGATTCAATCATCTCACGCAAGAAGGTCATTTCCTTCACGGGTACGCTCTCCAACACCTGCAAATACCGAAAGACCGGCATATGCTTTAGCGATGTTGTTTACAAGCTCCATGATCAATACGGTTTTACCTACACCGGCACCACCGAACAAACCGATTTTACCACCTTTTGAATAAGGCTCAATCAAGGTCGATAACTTTAATTCCGGTAAAAAGAACCTGAGTTTCAGTAGAAAGATCTTCAAATCTTGGAGCTTCACGGTGAATTGGTAATCCCTTACCCGGCATAACCGGAACCGGACCAATACCATCGATCGCTTCTCCAACTACGTTAAACAGACGACCTTTGATTGCTTCGCCTGATGGCATCTGAATAGGTAATCCTGTTGCATCAACTTCAAGTCCGCGAACAAGTCCGTCGGTTGAATCCATGGCAATTGCTCTGACAGTGTCTTCACCAATGTGCTGCTGACACTCTAAAATAATTTTTTGCCCGTTTTCTTTTGTGATTACCAAAGCATCGAGTATGTTAGGTACTGATGCACCTTCCTGCTCAAAGCTCACGTCAACCACAGGCCCGATTACCTGTACGATTTTACCGATGTTTTTCATGATGAATTATTGTAGTTTGGAATTTTTAGATTTGCGAGCGCAAAAGTACTACTAAAATCTGTTAAAACAGCATAAAACAACAGCTAAAAATCAATTTGTTAATAAAAAATATATTTTTTTTAAAAAATAATGATTAATTAGTTGAATTGCAGTACATTGCCAATGTTTTCAAATTTAATTTCAGCAATCGCAAAGTGAAGATATTTAATAGTCTGGATGAATTTCAACCAATTGAAAACGTGGTCGTTACAATTGGAACTTTTGATGGCGTTCATTTTGGTCATCAGCAACTTATTCAAAGAGTGAAGCAAAAAGCTGCTGAAATTAATGGCAGCTCATTGATTTTGACTTTTTTTCCTCACCCACGCATGATTTTATATCCTGAAGAACATGGTATCGAATTACTCAATACGATTCGTGAGAAACAAGCACTGCTTGAGCAGGAAGGTATTGATAATTTATTGATTTTGCCTTTTGATGCAACATTCGCAGAGATTTCTTCCGAAGAATTCATCCATAAAATTTTGGTCGACAAGTTGAAAACTAAAGTTTTGATTATCGGTTACGATCATCGCTTTGGTAAGAACCGTGAAGGCTCCATTGATGATTTACTCAAATTTGCACCTGAATGTGGTTTTGAGGTTGAGCAAATACCGGAACAAGATATAAATGAGATAGCAGTTAGCTCTACACAAATCAGAAAGTCACTGAAAAGAGGCGATGTGGCAACGGCAGCCGCATTCCTGGGACGCCCTTATACACTCACAGGAACAGTTGTACAGGGAAATAAAATAGGTCGCACCATTGGATTTCCTACAGCTAACCTTCAAATTGTTGAAAATTATAAACTCATTCCCTCTGAAGGTGTTTACGTGGTGGAAGCATTGGTTCAGAATGAATCTTTATATGGCATGCTGAGTATAGGTAGACGACCAACTTTATTGAAAAATGGAGGATTGCGTGTTGAAGTCTTTCTAATCGATTTCGACAAAGATATTTATGGCAAAAAAGTAACCTTGAAGTTACTGAAATGGATCAGAGGAGATAAAAAGTTTGCCTCATTGGACGAATTAACCAAACAAATTCAAGAAGATCTCGTTTATACCTTGAAGTACAAGGGCGAATAGAGTAGAAGTATGGGTCAGAAAGATGGGAAAGCAGGTTTTGATAAATATCTTGTCTGCAGTTTTACATCAATTGCTTTATCCTGATTAAATTCAATTTGTACGTTTACCACAATAAATAAAAAATGCGCTTCGTAAAAATTTTAAGTATTTGTTTGTTTTTGCTGGTGCAGAATAGTGATCTGTTTGCACAGGATGATGACATGCAGTGCGTGCTTATGTTCGGCCATCTTATAAAGTTCATAAAAGTTTAAGTGCTGCATTACAAAATCCAGACTCTGTTTTCATTTTAGTGTTAACCGGGAAAAAATTAAAGGAAATTCCTGAAGAAGTTTTTAAACTTCCTAAATTGGTAGTTTTAGATTTGGGTCGAAATAAAATTAAAGTGTTACCTGAATCAATAGGGCAACTAACTTCACTCATAGAACTCGATCTTTCAAATAATAAATTGAAAGCGTTGCCTGCTGCTATTGGTAAATTAACAAATTTGCGAAAGTTGGCCTTGAACAGAAATGTTATTGAAGCATTGCCTCCGGAAATTGGATTGATGAAATCGCTCGAGTATATTGAGTTGTGGGATAATGAACTTGGAACTTTGCCTGAAGAAATCAAAGAACTGCAAAACTTGAGAGAACTTGATTTAAGAGGAATACTTTTTTCGGAGGAACAGCATTTACACTTTGTTGAGCTTCTTCCAAAATCAAAAATTTACATGTCGCCTGCATGCAATTGTAAAACATTTTAATTGAATAACAATTCATATAAAAGATTTTTCTAATCTTTTATATTACATCAAATAGTTTAATGGCAGATATCAAAGTCATTATAACTAAAAGTCTTCTGATCCATATTGATGCCGATTTATTTGAGATGCATATTTGGCGGCAACCCATGCTCCGAATGTTTGTCCTACTGCAATAGTGCAACCTAGCTCCCAATTAATTTGATCATTATAGGCGAAAATTATAAATGCAGGGAGTGTAAGCCAGAAGTTCATCAAATTTTTCAATGCATTTCCATGTTGAAAAGTAAAATTTAACACCAGTAAAAGTGCTGCCAGTGTAAATACACCAACTCCTAACTGTATAAAACCACCGTAGGCACCAATAATAAAGAGTAACGGGTAAGACCAAAACTTTTTCGTTTCGGAAACCGGTTCGTCAATTTCGCGCAGCAGTGAGAAGTAGTTCATTGCAATCACCACCAACAATAGTAGCATCACTATACCGATAACTAATCTCAGAATTCCTTCATCGATCCACGTTGCAATAAGAGCGCCTGATATGGATCCAAGAACAGTAGGAATAATGTAGTACACATCTTTTCCAAGCCGATAGTCGCCATTTTTATAAAGTGTTAAAGCACCTACAAATGTTTGTGTCAGTATCCCAACTCTATTGGTGCCATTTGCAACATGCGCAGGTAATCCCAAAAACAACAATACAGGCAAAGTGAATAACGAGCCACTTCCGGCAAGTGTATTAATTACACCCGCAAAAAAGCCCGCAGTAATTGCTAAAATGATGTGCCAGGTTTCCAATGGTGTTAGTTTGTTAGTTTATTAGTTTGTTAGTTTATTAGTTTGTTAGTTTGTTCGCCTGCCTGCCAAGCTAAAGACAAGCTGTAGCATGGCGATAAGCAGGCAGGCCTGCCTGCCAAGCTAAAGATAAGCTTTTGCTTGTCGATGGCAGGCAGGTTTGTTAGTTTATTGGTTTTATAGCCTGCCAGCTTGCCATCGATAAGTTGAAGCTTTGCGATGGGAGGCTGGTTTTATGGTATTGGTTTATTAGTTTATTAGTTTAATGTGTCCTTGGTGTCTCCGATCCTCTAGGTTTTATTTTGCTTTAAATGCTTGGCAGTGATTGGGACTTTATTAAGAATGAAGTTGAATTAATTGAACGTCGCAAAAATACCATATTATACAATGCAATTATAAATTCGGAATTGAAGTTTCATATAATAGGAAATTTCAATTTTACATTTTGTATTTTACATCTCTGTTTTCCTCAAAACTGTAAATTTAATGCCTCACCTACATTTTTCGCTCCAAATACATTTAATTTCCTTATGTTTGCACCCATTAATAAAGGGGTGCTATCCGTGAAAGCGGAATGCTGAGATTATACCCAATAAACCTGATCCGGGTAATGCCGGCGTAGGGATGGTGGTAACATTTTCTGCAATTGCATACCCGTGCATTCTGTTACCAAAATTAAATGGGAAATCAGATTGCCCGGCAAACCCTTTGATATACTATAAAATCAAAGGACATGAAACATTTATTACTTCTTGCAACATTTTGCTTGCTTAATTTATTTACTCAGGCACAAAATATTCTTTCTGGGAAAGTAGTTAGTCAACTCAATAGTGAACCTCTTGCCGGCGCAACAATCACTATGGAGGGAACCTATCTCACCGAAATCACCAAACCGGATGGGACCTTTAGTTTTTCAAAATTCCCGAATGGTGAAGCGGTATTGATAATTCGTTTTCTTGGCTACACCGAGCAGAAAATTTCTGTTAATAGTGCAACTACTCAAAACTTGATTGTAGAAATGGTTGTCAATCCTATCTTAGCGATGAAATAATCATTAGTTCAACACGCGCAACGAAGAGTTCCGCAATGGCTAAGTCGGAAATTTCCAGAAAGGAAATTGAATTAATTAACACCGGCAAAGACATCCCATTTTTGATGGAAGGTGTACCGTCGCTCATCTCAACTTCCGATGCAGGAACCGGAATTGGTTACACAGGAATCCGTCTGAGAGGAAGCGATGCATCTCGAATTAATGTCACTATTAACGGTATTCCAATAAACGATTCAGAATCGCAACTTCTGTATTGGGTAAATATGCCTGATTTAGCTTCTTCAGTCGATAATATTCAAGTGCAAAGAGGTGTTGGCGCATCAACAAATGGTGCGGGCGCTTTTGGCAGGAAGATGTAAACATCCAAACTCTCTCGCCTTCCGATAGCGCTTTCGCAACTACATCTAATGGTTTCGGTTCTTTCAATACCTTAAAAAATAATGTGACTGTTGGAACGGGTATGATTAACAATCACTGGAGTTTTGAAGGGCGACTTTCCCGGATTAAATCTGATGGTTACATCGATCGTGCATCCTCCGATTTGAAATCATTTTTTGTATCCGGTGGATATTTTGGAAAGAAGGATTTTGTAAAACTTAATATTTTTTCAGGTAAAGAAGTTACTTATCAGTCGTGGTACGGTGTGCCGGAAGCTTCCCTTGATACAAACAGGACTTACAATTATTATACATACGAAAACCAGGTCGATAA